>NZ_QWET01000020.1 GCF_003573545.1 Mariniphaga sediminis
TTCCCAAGATCCATACTTGGATGTAGAAATTACTTTATTCCAATAAGAAAAACGGACTTTTTGCCGGCCTTGATTAATGCTACAAGTTATCTCTTTTGATGTTAGGTTTCCAAACCTTGCACACTTGATAAGAAAAGTAAACAAAAGAATCAAGAAGAAAACAAAGCTATCCTCGCGCTCTTGCCATTTTTAACGGCTTTCGTATTACGGCTACTACAGCCTAAATGTCAATTCACCCCTACCCTTGCCCGCATTTTCTTCTTGCCAGCACCATAACTATCAAAATATCAATCGATTTAATGATGTTTACTATTTATTTCCAAAGAAATAATTTCTGAATTTAGATAGCAATTGCTACTTACTACTTTTACTTTCAAGTTTTTCGAAATACAATTTTCTTCTTATTTCTTCTGCTGAATTTCCAGCCGCTATTTCTTCCTCCGACCATTGATAAGACCATTTAATTTCACCATTGCGAATCCAATAATGAGACTTACATGGTAACTGCCAATTGCCTATAGAAGGATATAAACTTGGTTTATCTTTTTTAATAGTTAATTGCCATTCTGTTGAATCGAGCGGAGTTATAATTTTATTTCCACATCCACATGGACACAAATGACCTGCAATACCGTATTTTTTCGAAACATATAAAATACCTGTTTCCAATTTATTAGGTAAGTATTTTACTTTCAGTAATTTAATACTATTTATCATTCACCTACACAATTAAACCCGTCAAGAGTGAATAACTGATGATAAAATTTTTCATCATCAGCATAAAAGCCTTTTAATTGCTTGTACTTTATTATTGCCATACATGCATTTAAAGCATTTAATTCAGAAATTTGAATGTTATTCTTATAAATATCATCAGGCAGATCATCAAGAGGTGCCAACCTTTTATCAATTAATTCCTCTGAATTTTCTTTCGAATAAAAAGTTGTTCGGACAGTACCACTAATTTTATCATTCTCCCTCTCAAGCCCCATCCCAACATCAATAAATGGTATTTTCATTTCGATTAAAAGCTTAAAAATTTCTCCACGAGATTTTCCTTTGTCAACACAAACAAATGCAAATGAGACTCCATTTAAATCATCAAAAGAATCTGCTAAGATGTATTTGGATTTAATATTCAGATTAATCCTAAATCCTTCATACCGTTTCTGATAAACTTCTGATTTTCTTTTGCCTAACTCTTCATCCTCTAATTTCCCGGGAGAACGAAAAGCATTATGGACATGGAACCAATCAAGATCAAATCCACGAATCTCTTTTACAGGAGTTTTAACCATAAAATCCAGAAGATATGCTCCAGTTCCTCCTAAACCTATGATAGCAACTACTTCCTCTTTAAACTTTGCTGAGAGATCTCCAATTTCCGCTCTACTTGTTAAGGTGTCACTATACTTGAAAATAGATTCCTCATTTACTTCAACATTTCTAAATGTCAAAGGATTGGCATCATATAATTCAATTGCAGGACCAGCTATAATGTTTACATAGCTTTCTATTTTCTCAAAATAGTCTCTGAAGCCATTTAAGGGTTTATTTGAAAATGACCGTTGTACCACAATATCTGCTGATACTAGCTGTAATTTCGTTGGTCCCCCTCCGAGATTCCTAATCAAACTTCCATCAAGTTGACATGGGTGTGTCCCGCAAAAGAATATTTGATGATCTTCTTGTTTTACTTTTTTCTCATCAACATATACCAACTTAGACACAATTGCACCTATTTGAAGATTCTTTTTTTCATCTAAGTACGGTATGTCCCTTATTGCGAGATAACCACTATCAACTGAAAGGGCGTATCCTTTTTCATAAAGCTGTCTGATATCCTGATTATGATTGACCAGTATGCTTAACTTTGAATTCCATTCCATCTTTTACTTGTACGTTACTTCCTGGTGATAAAATACCAGTAGGTTTGTTTCCTTGACCTCTTTTGTATGTAACCGAATATGTTCTCTCTGGATGTTGGGGAAAGTCAGGGAAAGCAAGGGTTACAACCTCGTCATAAGTTATTTTTTCTTTTTCAACTTCATGTGGTGTTCCATTTACCACGATTGTTACTTCTTTTTTTGCCATGATTCTAAATATTTAATTGTTTAACCATTATTTGTTCTGTTATACTTTGGATTTTGACCTCCATGATTTTTTCTTTAATTATTTAATTGCCTAGCTTCTTCACTTTTAGCTCCATATTCAGTTTTTGCTTTTCCAACTTGTTGAATGTGTGAGAATTTTTTCCTGTCTGCTTCGTGTTCTTTTGCTCTCTTTTCAAGGTCATTTGTAGTACCTTTGTAAACAATCTTCTGTCCTAACTTAAGATTGTAATTGTATGTATTTCTTTTTGTCATATCAAAATTAATAATTACATTAGTGAAACAATTTGTTACACCAAAGATACGTTAAACTTATGAAACAAAGCGTAACGACAAAGAAACATTTATAAACAAATTATGAACAGCGAGCTTAAAATTGACTTGTTATCCCGAATGATCAAAGAAAAACGAGGAAGTACTGGTTTAAGAACTTCAGCCCAAGAAATTGGTGGAATAAGTGCTCCAACGTTGTCAAGAATTGAAAAGGGCAATGTGCCAGACGTAGATACATTCATTAAAATCTGTAAATGGTTGGGAGTATCAACCGATACTTTCATTAATTCTGAACATAGTAATTCAAGACAGAAACTAATTGGACATTTGAGAGCAGATAGAGAACTTGAACCAGATACTATCGAGATGCTTGTTAAATTAATAGATATGGCCTATAAAAAGTTGTGAGTACTAAAAAGAACATATTAAAAAGGGGATTCAAGGCTGAAGCTGAGCGTATTTCCGAGCAATTGAGAATAGAATTAAATGTTCCCATTTATGATGAACTCTGTGCCTTCAAATTAGCGAAATATTTAGGTGTTGAAATTTTTATACCCCGAGAGCTTGGTTGTTCGGGACATGAAGAGAAGAAGTTATTATTGGAATCAGGCTGGTCAGCATTTACATCAAATAAGGAAGGTCAATACTTTATTATTCATAATAATTCACATAGTCCCAAAAGACAACAAAGTAATTTGATGCATGAACTCGCTCATATTATTCGTAAACATGAAATCTCGGAAGAAATAAAAAATTTACCATACTTCATGCGCTATTACAATCCAGAACAAGAAGCGGAGGCTGAGTATTTAGGAGCGGCTCTTCAATTACCACGTAAAGGGCTGCTGTACCATTTAAAATATGGAAAATCAACACATGAAATTGCAGATCATTTTAGAGCTAGTTACAAAATGACCAATTTTAGAATTAATAATTCAGGATTGAAAAAACAAATTAGTTATTGGAAATAGCACTCCACACCCATTTGCTCCGTTACTCTCCGCAAAAGAGTGTTCCGTTTAGGAAGTTCAGAATTCCAAAACTTTTTGCCAACCCACTAGATCGTGCTAAAACTGAGTTTTTATAAAGAAGGAAAAACCAGAAAAATATAGCCAAAGCTATATTAATATAATGCACCACATTATAGGACAAACGTATTTATATTATATTTTGGAATACCAGGCATATTTACGTCCAGCTCTGCTGGTTTGCATAAAATCAGTTATCGCGACGTTTAAGTCCGATATCGGTAAAGATTTTATGTAAAAGTTTATACAGTAAATCTTGTGTACGCTTGCTTTTGTATAGGTTTCCAAATGATTAACAGTTGGATACCCCATTAAATATAATTTTTTTCATAACATCCAGAGCAGGTCTAATATCAAGATCTTCACTTTGAAAATAATTTTTCAAAAACTCAATCTCCTTCTTTTCCTTTTTTAATGCTTCGTCTCTTGAAATCATGTCATTTCGGGCAAGTACTGCAAGCTTAAATCCTGAATCGGTCAATCCCGTTCTTTTCAAGCAAGTAAAATTTGAAAAATCGTGCAGTAAGCAATCCATTTTGGCTTCTCTGTCCGCTGGTGCTTTCCAGCCCACATTTTCTTCCAATATTTTTATTTGATAAAATGGATCGTACGGTATATAATCATAAAAATACAGCGTTTCGGTTTTTTTATTTCTAAATGAAACTTGCAAATAAGGTGTAAATTTATAAAAACCACCGGGTGCATTAAGCTTAATGTTATCCAGTACCATATTTTTTAGAAACATCATATAATGAAACAATGCACTAACTTTTGATTTAACAGATATTTTATCTCTTAAAATTATTTTTCCGATAGAAATTAGAGTGCTATACATTTGCTTTCTAATTAATTTAAAACTTGCAAATTCATCCCTGAAGTGAGAAGCAGAAGGTTTAAGTAAACTTGATGCACTGTCTTCATAATCAGTAGATCCCCAAATTATATACTTGGTTCCTTGCTTTTTTGCCTCGTTAATTGCTACTGTACGAATATTATTTTCACAATTCGTACAATAAGAACCAACCCTTCCAGTATAGTATGATACTTTCCAAGCATGCTGAACGATTTTCCTACGGTAAGGAGATGCATATTTTATGACCAAATCAACATTTAACTTTTCACAGATTCCTTTTACGTTGTTTTTAGCTTCTTCAGTAGCAAATCCACTATCGAAGTAAACCGCTAAAGGATTTAATCCCATTTTTTTAACAAGATAATATAATATATAAGAACTGTCTTTACCTCCACTTATGGGTACAATACAATTATATTTTTCTTCTTTACCAAGTTCTAGTGTTGATTGTAAAATTTTATCTTGATTGGTCTTCGACTTATTTCCCAAAATTTTTGAGTTCGATTGACAAAATGAACATTCACCATTTTGTATCTTAACATTTGGATAGCTATCTGGTACAATACACTTTGAACAAATTGCCATATTTCAGTATTTTAATAGAATACTATTGTCTGGAATATAATTCTTAATTTTATTGTAACTACAATTTACAACTTTAAATGAATTCTACCTTGACAGATTTATAAATTCTTCATTCCTATGTAATTTCCCCTTTTTCAATGTGATAATATGGTTCTGTCAAGGGCGACTGAGGAATGAAGTCGTTCATATACTTTGTCAGATTCATGAATCATATTTTTCTTTACTTTTCAGTTTTTTATTTGTTTCCTCCCGGACTTTATCCAACGATTGGAACAGGTAACCATCCAAAACAGTTCTTCTGTATATTCCGTTTAGGTGTTCAACAAAAGCGTTCTGTGTAGGAAGCTTTTAAACTGCCCGGAAATATTAATAGTTTACTGTTCATAACTTGTAATCATCCCGAATTATCCTGTACCGGGAGTTCTAAAATTATACTTATTTTAGCAGTTTATAATATTTGAAGTTTAACTTCGTTTTTGTTTTAAATTTTAAAGAATAGAAAAACCCATGCTGAAACTTTTAACGATTCAGGCCGATTTAACAACTGAATTAGATACATTGGCCGCAGAACCAGGAGGAATCTCAACAAAGTTTATCGATTTGGCTTTTAAAGGCGGATGGATTATGATTCCTATTATTTTACTGTCGATTATTGCGGTATATATCTTTTTCGACCGGTATTTCGCCATAAAAAAGGCCGGCAAATTTGACACCGGGCTTTTGGAGAAGATTAAAGTTTACATTACCAGCGGAAAAATAGACGAAGCTTTAATGCTTTGCCGGGGCAGTTCTAACCCGGCATCGCGGATGCTTGAAAAAGGGATCAGCCGCATTGGCAGGCCTTTAACCGATGTAAATGCAGCCATTGAAAACGTGGGGAACCTGGAAATTTCCAAGCTGGAAAAAGGACTTCCGGTGCTGGCGTCGGTAGCTGGCGGTGCACCCATGCTCGGATTTCTTGGAACTGTAATGGGGATGATTCAGGCTTTTTATGACATGGCAAATGCCGGAAACAACATCGATGTAACTCTTTTGTCTACAGGCATTTATCAGGCTATGGTGACTACGGTTGCCGGACTTATTGTCGGGATTATCGCCTATTTTGCCTACAATATTTTGGTAACAAATGTTGAGAAAGTGGTTTTCAAAATGGAAGCTACCACTTCAGAATTTATGGATCTACTGAATGAACCTGCATAATCACTAAAAAATGGCTTTAAAACGCAGAAACAAAGTAAATGCAGCCTTCAGCATGTCGTCTATGACGGATATTGTATTTTTGCTATTGATATTTTTTATGGTGACATCTACCCTGGTGGCTCCCAATGCCTTAAAGCTTTTGTTGCCGCAAAGCAACAACCAGACTGCTGCCAAGCCGATAACCACCATTTCCATTACAAAGGATTTGAAGTACTATATCAATGACGAAGGGAAAATACGGCGTATTGAATTCAGGGAAATCGAATCTTTTTTACAAAACCGGTATGGTGTTGGCAATGATGATATTTACATTTCACTTCATGCTGAAAAATCGGTTCCGTGGGACGAAGTGGTAAAAATTATGAACATCGCACGGAAGAATAAATATAAAATGATAGCTGCTACAGCTCCCGAAAGCTAAATGAATTATATCCGACAACATAAGAAAGGAATTATCGGGACAACTATATTTCATCTCATTGTCCTGCTATTGCTTATTTTCATGGGTTTTTTTACTCCGCTTCCGTTGCCGGGTGAAGAAGGTATTCTGGTTAATTTTGGTACAAGCGACCAGGGATTGGGCGAAAGGGAACCCAGTCCGCCGCAGCGCCAACCGAGGCCATCGCCTCCCGTTCAGCAAGAAGAACAGACAACTCCCCCACCTCCGCAACAGGTTACTCCTCCCCCTGCAAGTCAGCCAGAACCGGCTGAAGAAGTTGCTATGACGCAGGATTACGAGGAAACTGCCGCCATTGATGCTGCAGAAAAAAAACGACAGGAAGAAGCAGAGCGTAAACGCCGGATTGAAGAACAACGGCGCAAACAGCAACAGGCGGAACAACAGAGAAAAGCTGAGGCTGAAAGGCAAAAGCAAGCTGAAATTGAGCGTCAGCGTCAGGCCGAACTGGAGAGGCAACGACAGGCTGAGTTGGAACGCCAGCGGCGGGAAGAAGCTGAACGAAAAAGAAAAGAGGAAGAGCAGCGACGAATTGCCGAAATTAATTCGCGCGCCCAAGGGGCTTTTGGTGACAATAAAAGCGGCTCTGAAGGACAGGGAACCAGCGACAGTCAAGGTCAGGGTGTAACTTTTCCCGGTGGAAACCAGGGGGTTCCCACCGGAGATCCGAATGCCGGAACTTATGGCCCCGGAGGTAGTGGATCCGGCAATCAGGGAGCAGGGATTTCTTATAACCTGTCAGGACGAAGCGCCCGTTCTTTGCCTAAGCCTGTTTATCCCGGAGATGATGAAGGCCTGGTTGTGGTGAAGGTTACGGTTGATAAAAATGGAAATGTAACAGCAGCAGATCCCGGTGCAAGGGGAACGACCATTATGAATCAGAAATTCTGGAATGAAGCCAGACAAGCTGCTTTAAAGGCAAAATTCAATGTGGATGAAAGTGCCCCCGCTTTCCAGCAGGGGACAATTTCATACCGTTTCAGACTGAATTAATTTCTTTCCCGGTGAGTTTCAATGACTATGGCCTTGGCCTTGCTTTTTACTCGCCGTTACAATTTCGTCATACTTAGCCTTGCTGATTTTCTCCGCTTTATAGCCTTTCTTTTCGATGGCTTTGGCAAGATCTTTTTCTGTGTTTTTATTGGCTTTATACTCAATTAAAATAGTATTGGAGGCGTGATCTACTTTCAGATCTTTCACCCCTTTCTCAAATTTAAGGTATTCCGTGAGTGTCGACTCACAATTTGCACAATCCATGCTGCTTTTAAAACACGCAACTGCCATGTCTTTCTTTTGTGCTAAAGCTTCGTTGGCAAAAGCGCCAACCAGCAAAATAAAAAATAAGATACTTACCTGTTTCATTATTGATAATTTTAAAGTTAGTTATTGATAATTAAGTGTAAAACGTAATCCTGCATAAATCCTTTGGCCTTTTACAGGTCCCCACACATTGGTGGCATCAAACTGCGGCCCAAAAGGATTATCCGCCCCGGCTACCGGATTTTTTTGCCTGAAATCAGTTAAGTTTTCGGCTCCAACGTATATGTTCCAGTACCTGAAATATTTTGTAACCTGTGCATTCATAACGGTAAAAGGCGAAAATTCATAGAATCCTTCCGGAATCTGCTCTCCACCTTCTCCCGGGTAACGGGGAATTCGTCCGCCTCCATTGAACTGAATGGTGTAGTCGAACATCCATTTTTTCAGGTTGGTGGTGTAATTAAAATTTATTAGCCCTTTGTACCGGCTCGTAAGAGGCTTCTCCAGTAATTGGCCTCCGATGGTTTGCTGCACATCATTAAGCCGGTAAGCCAGGAGCATATCAAGACGCTTGACTGGCTGATAACGCAGATCGAACTGAATACTGTTTGAAAAGGATTTTCCATCCAGCGGGGCCAGAATAATATGAGAGGCAGAAGTTTCCCTGTCCACCACCAGTTTACTTTGAAAATCGGTGCGAAAGTATTCGGCATTCAGCTGTAGTTCGCGGCCCCATAAAGTATAATACTGTACCAAAGCAAATCCGTAATTCCAGGCTTTCTCCTGAAATACATCGTCAGACCATTGTAACGGGCGGGCGCTGGCCAGCAGGTAATTGTTTTCGGAAAGTACATTGGCTGTTCTGTATCCTTTCCCCGCACTGCCCCTAATGGTAATATGCTCTCCCATATTGTACCTGAAATGCATTCGCGGTGTAATAAATGTTCCGAAAAGATTGTGAAAGTCAGCCCTAATTCCTGTCATAAAGGTGAAATTATGATTCGGTTTGAATGTGTACTCGGAAAAAATTCCGGGAACCTGCTCCGTCCGGTCTATTACATTGGTATATAAACTCTCGGAAAAATCATTGTAAATAAAGCTAAAGCCTGAGTTCAGCGAATGAGTGGCTGCTACATTAAGGTCGCGGGTAAACACTGCGCTGCCATAAAAACGTGTTTCTTTTGCATCGTAATCATTCAATCCATAAAAAGAATTGGTTTCATGCCGGGAAAAGTTTGACAACCAGGCCAGGGCAGTACGATTATTTGGCCATACATAGCCGGTCTTAAAAAATCCTTCAATCCGGTTGTTTTCTATGTTAATGCCATAAGGATTGGTGGGCAGGGGCTGCATCGTACGCCTGAAGGATGATTGTCCTCCCAGGCGATCTTCCGTGAGCAAAGTTATTCCGGCCTGGGCCATATAACCCTTATGGTTGTTAAACTTCCAGCGATTGAATACCTGTAACTGCCGGGACAGGGGTTCATCCAGAAAACCGTCACTGTTTTCATCATTGCGTCGTGACTGGTCAGAAGCATGGACAAAAATTCCGGTGGAAAGTTTGTCTTTGTACACACGGATATTTCCGTTTCCGTTGAATTCAAGTCTTCCGCTGGCGCCGGCAAACGTATTCAGAAATAATTTTTCATCTCCGTCCGGCTTTTTGTACTCTGCATTTATTTGTCCGGCAATAGATTCATACCCGTTTAAAACAGAGGCAGCCCCTTTTGACACCTGAATGGATTCCATCCACGGTCCCGGCACATAAGTAAGTCCGAAATTGGTTGCCAGCCCCCTTAGATTTGGCATGTTTTCTATCTGCAAAAGAGAATAGGTCCCCTCTAATCCCAGTAACCGTATTTGTTTGGCACCTGTCACGGCATCACTGTAACTCACATCCACAGAGGGATTTGTTTCGAAGCTCTCTGCCAGGTTGCAGCAGGCCGCTTTATGCAATTCGGCGCTATTTATCCGTTCGGTTTGAATGGGATCAATAGCCGATAAATAGGTGCCGCGGTTTTTATGTACTACCTTTACTTCGCCAAGTTCCAGGTTGGGTTCGAGTACCACATCCAGAGATGCCAATTCATTTATATGCAGTTCTTTTTGCTGGTACCCAACAAAACTGAAAACCAAAACATGGTCTCCGTTCCCCTTTTTTATTTTAAAGTTTCCTTCATTGTCTGAAGCAACCCCTTTATTGGTTCCCTGCCAGTAGATATTTACGCCGGGTAAGGGATGTTTTTCGTTTTTCTCTTTGCCGTAAACGACTCCTTCCAAAATCTGAGCGCCGGCAATAAAAGGTAAGATTAGTAATATCAAGATTAAAAATCCGATCGATCTCATACTTAAGATTTTAATATAAACAGTGTTATGCAATAAGAGCTATGTGTCAGGAGATTACACAGAAAAAAATCTTAAGCCAGACAGGGAATTTTAAGTTGTTGAATAGAGATAAGAAAGTGAAGGGATGTGTGAACGCGTTTGGGGGGATCTGTATAAATTAATTCAACCTCCGGGACTTTATCCGGAAAACCCAGTAATATGGAGGCTATTTCCAGTATTTTTAGCTGAACCGGTTGTATTTTTTCGACCCGAACTTTTTTATGAATTACCTGGTCTTCGAGCTTTACAAATTTAACATTCAGTATATTACATCCACATTCATCTGTGTGAGGAGTACATTCGTGGCAGTCGTCTTCCGAAACCGGCTCCTCTTCCCCACCCTCATGTTTATGATGAATATGGATAGTCTCTTCGCATGTTTCCGGGCTAACATAAACAGAAATCTGATCTCCCCCTGTACAGAAACAATGCGAATGAAAAACCAGAATACCACTCGCCGATAACAAAAACGCTACCGTCAGAATGTAAACCGATATGTTTCTGAATAATTTCACATCGCAAATGTAGTAAATCAAACTAAACATATTGCAAACGAAATGTTAAAGCGATGTCAATAAAAAGGATGACATCGGTATTATTCGTGTCATCCTTTCTCAAAATATACGTTTAAAACCTATTTAATACCAAGTACTTCTGCGCCTTGTTCAAATACAATGTCACGAGGGATACCTTCTTCTTCAATGCGATCGAGATCCTTTTGTAACTCTTCGCGAATAAACCCTTTTTCATCAATCATATTTTTGGCTGTTGCGTAATCGCCATCTCCCTGTATTTTTAAAACAAGCCCGGAGAGGCTAAATATCGCCTCTTTCATTTTTTCATAATCTACGCGGTAGGTCCCGGTTACCGGATCACGTTCAAATGCACCAACTTCCTGGAAATAATAAAAACGCATCATATTGGCTTTGCCATGGGCACTGGCTGCCCCAAACCGCACAGAACGGAATATTCCCGCCATAAATGTGACAAAATTATCCATCATTTCTTTTTCCCCCAATTCGCCCATTTCATTTAACTGAAGAACGCACCACAAGCCCAAAATATCGGCTTTACTCTCTTCAATGGAAGTGTAAGTGTCCTTCAGGGCTTCGCGTACGGTAGAACTTTTATCTACCGTATTTCCAAGCCCCAGGCCATGTGACACCTCGTGAAACATGGTATTTTCGAAAAAGGCATCGAACTTAACATGTTTACGCTGGTCTTCGGCAATCAGTAAATCGGCAATGGGAACCAGAATTTTATCGAATTTAGCCTGCATGGAATTTTTCAACTGCAATTTGCGGCTTCCTTTATCTGCGCGTACTTTTTCATCGTTTGGCAGGTTGATGGCAATGGTTTTGCTGCCTGCATTACAATCTCCGGCATAATAAACGGCATCATACACATTCATATCCGATTCCGTTCCCGGTGTCTCGTCTTTATACGGTTGCGGACAGGGAAGAGCCTCCTGCAACCCGGGAAGTAAAGCGGCATATTTCTCCAGCTTTTCACTCCACTCTTTATCCTTTATCAGGATATATGACTCGTGAGCCGTTTTGTATCCGTAAAGCTGATCCTCGTAATTTTCAATGGGGCCGACAATAAAATCGATGGTGTTGTTTTTCATTTCCATCCAGGCCACATCGCTCTCGTAATATTCGTCGGTAAGCAATGCCTCTGCCCTTTTTTCCAGATATGTTTTCAACCCCGGCTCTTCTGCCAGTAAAGCTGCCTGCTTAATAAGTTCAGCCGCAGCAGACACCTGCTCCTTGTATGCAACATGGTATGGAACAGAAATCAGTTTTCCGTTTTCATCTCTTCTGATTAACGTATACTGACTGTTTTTAGATGCTTCGTCCCAGGCTTCAAACTCTGCTTTAGTCATATCTGCCGGATAAAAATTAGCACCTGCCGGTTTGGGGCCGTACTCCGGCAAAAAAGATTCATTGTCGTTCAGGCGTTCCCACGGACCATAATTTATTTTTATAAATTGTTTTATGTATTCATCCGTAATATTTGCGAGTAGTTCACTTTTATCGCCATAAGCCTGAGTCCAGAAAATATTATCCATAATTTGAGCCGCTTCCAGCAACAACGGGAGCATTTGTTTCTCTTTTTCAGTTAGAACACTCAAATCGGTTGTAAGTCTGAATGTGGCAAACTCTTCTACTTTCTGCTGAATCTCTGTTTTCTCTTGCATGTTTTCCCCTTTTTTAGAAGCCGATGTGCAACCCCAGACAAGGGCAGCCATCAGAATTATAAATACTATCTGTTTCATTTTTATGATTTTTCAAATTGAATTCAAAAATACAAAATGAGAGAAGAAAAAGGGAACAATGAATGTCATGTTTTTTGGAGGATTGATGAACAAGACAAATACTTTTTATCTCAAATCATCATAAGTCACTGATATTAAAACAACAAAAGCCTTTCGTCTGACAAACGAAAGGCTTTATGTTCCGCGAGGCAAATCTTTTTTGCGGAAGGTAATTCCTATTCAGATTTGCATCCTGTTATAAACTGCTATTTTATTCCTGTAACATCGGTTTCCCTTTGCGGAATCGGATAATAGTACTGGTCGCGGCTTGTAAAGTTTGCAGCTGCTCCATATTGAGCCAGGAAAGTTTTCATGATATCCATTGCCTTATCAGTCCTCACCAAATCAAACCAGCGTTGATTTTCAAAACAAAATTCTTTTCGCCGCTCTCTGAGAAGCATGTCAACAAATTCATCTTCCGTGTCAATATCAGCGGCCTGCAATTCAATTAAGCCGGCACGTTTACGAACTTTATTAAGAATATTCAAGGCTTCCGTTTTTTCATTCTGGTAATACTGAGCCTCGGCATAAAGCATATAAACATCGGTGTACCGCAGTAGAATCCAGTCGATGTCCCAATCATAGCTGACTGAAACAGGTCCATTTTTATATTTTTGACAGAAGGGCCAGTTGGTGATGGTATCTCCCGACTTTTCGAGCCACTCGGTTTGTACCGAATATCCAAATCTTACATCATTGGGTTCATCAAAAATGCTTCCTAAAATATAGTCATCGAGAAATAACTGGTAGGGACTTCCGCCATAAGGAATCATCAGCGGATCATTTCCCGGGTTCATACCATTTGGTGCATTTCGGGTTGGAAACGGGTTCCCCTCCCCTTCGGCACCCGATTTACATCCAATAGAAAATATGGCCTGTTCGCCTCCTTCGAAATTATAATCAAAAATATCATTGTAATTATCAAAAAAGCCTTCATCCCCAACACCATCAAGCACTGCTTTTAATTCGGTACCTGCCAGTCCCCATTCATTTTTATTAAGAGGGTAACCACTTCTGAATACATATACCTTCCCAAGAACACCTCTTGCCGCCAGGGCAGTTGCCCTGTTTGGGTTTGCTGAGGGTTTTACATCCGGAAGCAATTCTGCCGCCCGTTTTAAGTCGGATACTATAAAATCATAAATACTTTCAATACTTGATTTCTGCATGGCATAGCCTTCCTTTATGCTTAATACCTTATCGACGAGGGGAACCTCGCCAAAAAAGCGTACCAGTTCGAAATAGAAAAGAGCGCGCATAAAAAGAGCCTCGCCTTCAAACTGAGCTTTTACATCGGCCTCTAATTCGGTGTTACCTTCCAAAGATTGAATAACATTATTGCACCTGGCTATATAATTGTATAACCCGGCCCAGGCAGAATTCAGTACTGTCAAGTCTGCGTCGTCTGTAAAACGACTGATTCGCCCGTCATCGTAATCAACTTCCTGCCAGGCGTTATCGCTTCTTGATTCGGTCATCATATACGAAAAGCTTGCCTTTAACATGGCACTCTGCAGCCCATCGTAACATCCCATAACAGCCTGATAGAACTGATTTTCTGTTTTATAGAAATTGTCCACATTCTTTTGCGATACCGGACTAAGTTCCAGTTTATCTTCACAGGAGAAAATAAAAATGACCAGTAGAATATATACTATTTTTTTCATTGTTTAGAATTTTAAATTTAGACCAATTCTGTAGGTTCTTGCCAACGGATAACCGCTGTCAAAATCCATTCCTTGCAAAGTATTACTGTTAGAGAAAGTTGCCGTTTGCGACATATGGTTGTAGTGGTCATACATATAAACATTTTCTACACTTCCATATATTTTTAACGCGCCAATTCCTTTTAATTTGTTTACCACTTTTTGAGGAACCTGGTAACTCAGGTTTATATTCCTTATCCTCCAAAAGCTTGCATCTTCCAGGAACCAGTCAGAAGGGGTTGTCAGGTTATCTGTTGTTACCGCACGAGGAACTTTCCCGTTTCCGGGATTTTCTGCCGATCTCCAGCGATCTCTCCATTCTCCCCTGACATTGGCCCTCGACTGGGAGTTTTGTCCTTTGGCCACATTTAGCAGGTAATTGCCGGTTTGTCCATCCATAAATATGGACAAACCTATTCCTTTATACGAAAAGGTATTTGTTAAACCCCAGATGAAATCCGGTTGGTTGTTGCCCATAGGAATTTTATCTTCTTCTGTTATTTCACCGTCGTTGGTCTGATCTTTATATTTCAAATCGCCTGGTTGTGGTTTTTTATTCCGGTAAGCCAATGCTCCGTTGGCATCCACATCCGCTTGATCTTTAAAAATTCCGTCGGTTTCATAAAGATAATATTCACCTATTTCGCCTCCGATTTGTGTAATGGTTTTTACCTCCTGGTAAATATTGGTGATAATCGGGCTTCCGTCTGGTCCCAGCTCTTTTACTTCGTTTTTATTGTGCGAAATATTAAAAGCGGTTGTCCATTTGAATGTGCCTACCACGTTTTTGGTTAATAATTCCACTTCGTATCCTTTATTCTGCACCTTCCCTATATTTTGCAAGGCAGAATTAAACCCGGTTATTTGCGGAACCGGTACATTTAAAAGAAGATCACGGGTGTTAGCCACATAGTAATCCAGCGTAAGGTTAATCCGGTTATTAAGAAATCCCATATCGAGCCCCACATCGGCTGTAGATACCATCTCCCATCCAAGATCTTTGTTTCCAAAGGAAGCCGGTTGGTAACCGCCTTCTTTCATATCGCCTACAATATAATTGGCAGAACTTAAAAGGGCAATGGCAGAATAGTTCCCAATATTATTATTACCCACCGTTCCGAAACTGGCCCTTAATTTTAGGTTACTTACTTCTTTTTTTATGCTTTGCATGAATGACTCTTCGGAAAGAATCCATCCCAAAGAAGCAGAAGGAAATATTCCCCAACGATTATCTTTTCCAAAACGGGAGCAGCCGTCGCGCCGTATACTTGCTGTGGCCACATATTTATTCCGATAGGAAAAATTGGCACGGGCCAGATAAGAAATTAAACTCCACTTTGATTCAGTTGATGTACCACTATCCAACTGTGTCCCGGCATTTAAAGTTTGAATTTCTTCATCCGGAAATCCTGATTTTTTCAGGTATGAATATTCGTAGTTTTCTTCCTGGTAGGTAAATCCACCCAGGAGGTTCAACGTCCAGTTGTCCCTGGATAAATCATAAGTTACAGTATTTTCGCTCAGGTAATTCTGGATTAGCCTGTTCGTAACAGAGCCAAAACTTCCGTTTCCCCTGTTAATATTATTGGGTTTAAAATACTGATTTTTATCGGAGTTAATGTTTGCACCAACGGAAGCTTTGAATACCAAATTCTTAACGGGAATAAATTCCGCATAAAAATTAGACATAACATCGTTTCTTTTGGTTTCATTTACTATCTCTTCCGCCATAGCAATTGGATTCAGGTAAAAGTGGGCGTGATAATAGTAGTTACCTCCTGCAACGGTTTGCTGGTCTACTCCAACAATAGGTGCCATTAGAATTGAGCGGCTAATAGGACCGCCGTTTGTATCTGTATCCGGATCGTTCCTCCTTGAATTTGCTACAGACAGATTCATGCCCATTGCAACCCAGTCTTTTAACTGCGTTTGAACATTCGCACGGGCTGTATACCTTTTATAAAAGCTGTTAAGAATAATCCCGTTTTGATCGTAAAAATTGCTGGCAATAAAATAGCGGGTTTTGTCATTTCCTCCGGAGGCCGACAAAGAATAGCTTTGAACCGGAGCAACCCGGTCGATCAAATCCTGCCAGTCATTATCCGGGAACGATTCCGGATTCGTTCTCCACAACGGGTCAATCGCGTACTTATAGTTATGTCTTTCACTTTCGGGAACAGAAAGGTCGCTGCCGCTGTATGCATAGCTGTTGATACGTTCTTCTATAGCATATTCAATGTACTCATCCCGGTTTAATACATCTATTTTACTAAAACGTTCCTGCAATCCGTAAAAAGCATCTATTTCAATTGTATTTTTTCCAGCCGTGCCCCCTTTGGTGGTAATAAGAATTACCCCGTTTGATCCCCGTGAACCGTAAATCGCAGCAGAGGCGGCATCTTTTAAAACTTCGATAGATTCAATATCCCCCGGATTGATACTGTTTAAATCTCCGGAAATCGGAAAACCGTCAACTACGTAAAGTGGATTACTTGAGTAGTTTATAGAACCTACTCCACGTACCTTTACGTTAAGAGAGGCTCCGGGACTTCCGGATACCTCCTGCACCTGCACGCCGGCAATTTTCCCCTGAATGGCCTGATCAATACGGGCAACGGCACGTTCTGTAATATCTTCAGACGAAACCTTTGAAATGGAGCTGGACACCTGACTGCTTTTTAGTTTGCCATATCCGATGGCAACTACTTCGTCCAGATTTACCACTGATTCTTCGAGAACAACATTGATAACTTCCGTGTTAACAGTAACTTCCTTCGTTGTAAAACCGATAAAAGAAAATACCAATGTAGAACCTTGCGGTGCCTCAACCGTATATTTGCCATCCGCATCTGTAACAGTCCCGTTTGTTGTTCCTTTTTGTATGATACTAACTCCCGGAAGCGGTGTCCCGTTTTCCTCGGTAACAACGCCTGTTACTGGATTTTGTCTGGTGTCATTAAAAGGAGCTGACGCATAGGTAAAGCTTGGGTTTACCCATAAAAGCTGAAATGCAAAAAAGAAGAAGGCTATAATGCGGCACCTCCTTTTTGCATGTTTTTTCAATAGATTCATTTTTTTCATAGTTTTGTAATATCAAGTTTTTAATTAAAGTTATTGCCTGAAGAGTCAGGTATAACTGGATTTAAGGGGGAAGCTTTTTAAAGCTTCCCTTTTTTAAAATGCTTTCTTACAATAATTTATATATCCATATTTATTTGACATCTAAAGCCTGAAGGGGGATTTCGGCAATATATATCGCTGCTTTATCTTCATGCGAAGAATAATAAGAAACCAGCAGCCGGTCTTTTTCAACTACCAGTCCGGGATAACTATTGTCTTTACCTGAAGGAAGATGAATCACTTCCCTGAAATCACCTTTTTTCGTTCCGATGTGAATCCCTGTATAAACATCGGGTTCGTACATGCGCGTGCCAAGAACAATCTTTTTATTATTCAGGAAGACGAAATTCGGTCCTCCCAGCCGGAAGTCCAGCTTCTTAAAATTCCATTGGGTATATGGTGGTTTACTGTGAGCCCAAACGCCCATTTTATCCTCCAACTCACGTCTGATAAGTACGTACATGGTTCCTTTCTTATCCAAACGAACAGTCGATTCGTTGGGGAAACCATCTACCTCAATTTTCGAAACTTTTTCAAATTTTTTTCCATCGGTTGTTTTAACGAGATACATTGCGGTGGGACCTCTTCTCTCCTCCGGGCCAATCTGGTAGTCGATGGCATAACCTGCTCCTTTATACCATGTAACCCTCCAGATCCAGTCACCCCATGAAGCAATTTCAGGATCGATGATTACTTTTTCAGGGTTGGAAAACTGCTCTCCTGATTTATCCGAAAATGACACCTGCGGTTCGCGCCCCAACAATTTTCCGTCTTTATAAACAGAGCCTCCGATGATAACCATCAATCTTCCGTCAGGTGTAACCGATAATTTGGGATCGCGCAGGTCAATTCCTTCCTTTTTTAAAAGGGCCACACTTTTCCAGTTTTCCGCATCCGAAGATTTTAAAATTCTGACGTTTCCATCCGTACCGGGTACATGGCCCGAGCCTTCTCTGAAAGAGCAGTAGTAATTCCCGTTAAAACTGATAAGGTCGGTAAATGCGTTGTGTTTGGCTGAATCCCATATCTTCGTTATTTTAACACTACTGGGAAGATCCTCTGACATGGCCTGCAACGAAGCCGTAAGAGGAAACAAAAGAAACAGCAACATTTTAACTTTCCATTTTTTCATTTCTATTTTCATTTTGATTATTAAAAAAGAATATTTCGACTGCGCTTAAAATGCACGCTAAACTTATTCCGGCGATAAAAGCAATAGGCATAATCCATAAAACCTGAAGTCCAAACATTTCGAAAAAGGCTATGGCAATGGCTACCGCTACACTTACAAGTCCACCGGCTATGGTGGCAAACTGTGTTGAAAACGGAATAAATAGAGCCATAAAAAACAGAACAAAAAGCGGGGCTACAAAAAGGTTGACCACCTTAATAACCACCTCCAGCAGGTTTCCCTGAACATATCCAACCAGCAGGCACAATAAGGTTACAACTCCTCCGATGATAACTGATATTGTACGTGCCTGTTTCAGAAAATCTACATTCTTTTTTGAAGGAAAGAACCGTTTAATTATGTCTTCAGAAATAACGGATGAAGAAGAGTTCAATCCTGACGAAAGACTCGACATGGCGGCAGAAATTAATCCCGCTGTAACAAGTCCGGTAACACCAACCGGTAGCCCTACAACAATAAACCAGGGAAACAATGAATCGGCATAGTTAAAAATGACTTCGCCGGCTGGTAACTCGTACGGTTTTTTTGTAAAATAAGCCAAAAGAGCCAGGCCAACAAGGGCCAGCAACACCTGAACCGTAAAGTTGGTTACCAGTGAAATTCCAAACGTTTTTCTTGCCGAACGCACATCTTTTGTGGCTAGGTAACGCTGAATGGCCATTTGGTCGGAGCCGGCTGTGCATATATACCAGACAAATACCATTAAAATGGCATTCCCCACGGTCATCCTTTTTCCGGCATCCAGCCCCCAGGTTACCGGTTCCCAATGGGCAGGCATTTCTTGCGGAAAAATGGATTGAAAAGATCCCAGGTGCATACTGATAATAAAAAGCGTCAGCAAGGCTCCCATAATCAGGATTACGGTTTGCAACACATCCGTAATTACTACCGCTTTCAATCCTCCCATGGAAGTGTAAACAACGGTTATCACTGCCATAATCAGGCATATTAGCGGCACAAGACTTTTTTGTATCCCAAAAATAGAAATGATGGCTGTATTGACTGTAGCATAAATAATTGTTGCCATCCACAACAATCGCAGCGACAAAAAGAAAAACGTCCCCAAAACCCTGACCCCTGTTCCAATCTTGATTTCAAGGATTTCGTAGGCGCTGGTCACTTTCATTTTCATAAAACGGGGAATAAGCAGCCAGCCTACAATAAAATAGATCAGGGGAAAAGAAACCAGACTGGTAAAAATAACCGGTCCGAATTTTATCATTTCTCCCGGATACGAAAGGTAACTCAATGTACTCAGTATTGTTGCAAACAGCGAGAGTCCAACCATAATTGGATTCATTGAGCGGCCGCCCAGAAGGTAATCTTCCGCGTTTTTATTTTTCTTTGAGTAGAAGAAACCAATAGCCAACATTACCAAAGCATAAGCTCCGATGATTAGCCAATCGGGGAAAGCCATTTTCCCTCCTCCCCGTTGGGTTATTTTTAAAATGGCATACGCTGCGGTGGCACGAATATCTGTCACTTCTCTTTCTGTGAAAGTGTGTTGACTACCCGGATACTCTTCTGCCAATATTTTCTTCAGCAGGGGCAAATCTCCGGAGCTTCCTCTTTCTGCCAAAGCAAGCAAAGCCTCAATCCTCGCAAACTTTTCTGTCGATGAAAGAAAATGAACCGATTTTTCTTTTAACAATGCTGTGGTTGAATCATCATCAGAAAATAACAACGCCGCTTTTAACAGATAAACCTTTGCCTTTGAGCTTTCCGGCTCGGCCAATGCGTTCTCAACCAGCACGCTGCGAAAATCAGTTGGTAAATCAGGATAAAATCCCAACGCATAGGCGCCAACACGCCGGAAAGTTTCGATCGGTGAAGTAATCATCGATATAAGAGAATGGTAATCAATGCTGTCGGGATTTGTTGCAACGGAACTTCCCCAGGTAACAAAAGCCTGCATTGTAGTATCCTTACTGTTTAAGTCGTTGCAAACCAAAGCCGGAGCAACTTTTTGCAGGTTGATATTCAGTTTTGCCAGGCTCTCGGCTGCGTGTAAGCGATCGGGTTGCGTTGGAGAGGCATATACCTGGGCAATTTTATTTTCCCATGCTTTGCGCTCCTCGTCGGTTTGAGCTTCCCGGGCCAGCACACGCCAGATACCAATCCTGTACTGTGGCGTCTCTTTATGCTCTTCCAGTTCATGCAAAAATTGTTCTTTTATCCCTGTTGAATAGCCAAACGATAAAAGCTCTTCAGCCGCATGAACTTTTTCCCATCCGCTGGTAGTTTCAAGTGTATTTACCAGAAATTCGTGTGCCTTTTCAGCCGTGTTTTTCTGGTCGCCTTTATCGGAACAGGAACTGATGGAAATGACAACAAATAGTATGACAAGAACCCTTTTCATTGGTTCTGAATCTCAAAATAACCGATCTTTTCCAACTCTTTTTGAAGGTCTGCCTCCTGCGCTGAGGAAATTATTGAAATCGGCAGCCGGCAAGGGCCACAGTCGATTCCGCTCATTTTCATAATTGCCTTTCCTCCGGATATGGGACTTCCGGTTGAAAGCATCAGGGCCACAATTTTGTTTACTTCCTTTTGTATTGTAAGCGCTTCGTCTGTATTTTTTTGATGGAAAGCCCGAATCATTTTATTAAAAAGTGGTGCAATAAAATTGAATGTAGTACCTATTGCGGCATTTGCTCCCAATGTCATGCCCGCCAGCAGAGTTTCATCGTGTCCATGTAAAATATCGTATTTCCCGTTTTCAAGGCTCATACATTCCATCATATCCATCATATCATTATTCGTATATTTGATTCCTGCCAGATTCGGAATTACTTTTCCTGCTACCTGAAGAAAATGGTTCATTTTAATATGGACACCCGAGGTTGTCGGGATGTGATAATAGTAAAACGGTAGTTCCGGGGCGGCAGCAGCAATTTCTGCACAAAAAGCCGCAAGGCTGTGTGCATCGCGCGGCTGAAAACAGCAGGGTCCCATACACCCAATGGAAGCTGCACCAATGGAAGCTGCATGTGCTGCCAACTCTTTTGCGATTTTCTGACTCGTACTCCCCACATGTACAATAACCTGAAATTGTTCATCGGCAAAAGGCATCCACGCCTCTGCCACTGCCTTTCTTTCTTCTGTATCCATTAACAATCCTTCGCCCGAAGAACCGCAAACAAAAATTCCTTTTACTCCGTCTTCTTTTAACCGATGGGCATATTCAGGAATGACTCCCAGGTTTAACTCCCCGTTGGGATAAAATGGGGTGAAAGTGGCAGCAATCAGCCCCTCAAAATGTTTGTATTCCATGTACTTCTGTATTATTTAATATTTCTGGTTTGTTTAATATATTCTGAATAGGCTTTCAGGTGGTTGTAAATTGCGTTTCTGTATCCATCTACATCCCTGGCTTTTAAAAGAGGAATCAAATCTTCGTGTTTTACCAACTTCTCTTTGTTTTTTTGGTTTAACGGTTTGAAGTCCTCATATTTTTCGTTTACATAACTAAACAAGGGTAAAATCATTTCCAGCAGATCAATAACGGCCTGATTTTTTGTAATCCGGTATAACTTGGAATGGAACTCAATTTCATTCTCCACTTTCAGTTTCATGTCATCCTGATAAGTGTGCCTTGAAATAATGGATTCCAATTCTGTTATATCTTCATCCGTAATATTACTCAGAATTAATTCGGCAATGCCTGACTCTATTGACACCCTCAAGTCGAGAAGATCAAGGATACTTTGTTTGCTCAGTAAATAAGGATTTACAACTTTCGTGAAACATTTCATTACATCCGGTTCCCTGACAACCATGCCTTTGTGTTTCCTGCTTTCAACAATGCCCAGCATTCGTAACCGGCTGAGTGCCTCCCGCACCACATTTCGCCCAACATTTAAATTTTCAGCAAGAGTCAGTTCCGAAGGGATTTCGTTGCCCAAGGTTAATTTATTCTCTACAATGTAACTGAGAATCTGTTCTTCAACCTGGTCGACCAACGTTACTGCTTTTACTGCAACTTTATTAAATTTCATTTTTTTGATAATTATATGGTATATGACCGTTATGTCCTACAAATGTAAATATATTTTTATTTTAAAAAAGTGTTGCAGCTAAATTTTTTGATTTACTTTTTCTACGGGTTAAATGCAGTCGTTAATCCAAAGAGGAATTATCGTTTTTCAACAAGCCATAGTTCGGGGTTAATTGACTCACAAACAAAACAGTAAGTGTTTTTTATTTTTCAAACAGTTATATCAGATATGAAAAAAGGAAGTTGATATTTAGAAAAAAAGCGAATTGACCCGGTTTTGTGTCAACTCGCTTTTTTTAACAAAGTGTTCTTTTTTGTAACTTTTTTGTACCCCGGACGGGATTCGAACCCATGACCTACTGCTTAGAAGGCAGTTGCTCTATCCAGCTGAGCTACCGGGGCAGCCTTTGTTTTTTTGCGTGGCAAAGATAGAACTCATATTACAATTTACAAATGCAAAAAAACAAATTCCTAAAAAAAACAAGTATCAAATAACAAAAAATGCTATTTGATACTTGAAATTTGGAGTATCCGGCCAATATTTTTAAAGCAGATGAATTCCGTTTGCCTTGCACTTTTCAATCATCTCGTCAGGCCAGATGCTTGATTGAATCTCGCCAATATGGGCTTTGCGAAGGAAATACATACACAGTCTGGACTGCCCTATTCCGCCTCCAATGGTAAGTGGTAGTTCGCCGTTGAGCAACATTTTGTGCCACATCAGTTCTTTACGCTCTTCCATTCCCCTTATTTTTAGCTGTTCGAGCATGGCATTGCTATCAACCCGAATCCCCATGGATGAAATCTCAAAAGCACGGTTCAATACATCATTCCACAGAATAAGGTCGCCGTTAAGTCCTCTGTAACCGTTTACCGTTAAAGTATTCCAGTCATCGTAATCGGGAGCGCGCCCGTCGTGAATTTCTCCGTTGGGCATTTGTCCGCCAATACCAATGACAAAAATGGCCCCGTATTTTTTTGCTGCGCGTGCTTCCCGCTCAAAAGGGGTTAAATCCGGGTATTGCTCTGCCAGTTCTTCCGAATGCAAAAACGTAATTTCTTCGGGCAATTCAGGCTTAATTTCAGGATAATTATCCGACATATAAAACTCCGTGTTTACCAACACAGAATAAATTTTACGAACTATTTTTTTCAGGAAGTCCAGGTTACGTTCCTCTTTCGAGATAACACGTTCCCAGTCCCATTGGTCCACATAGAGGGAATGGATATTGGTCAGTTCTTCATCCGGCCTGATGGCATTCATGTCGGTGTACAAACCATACCCTTCCTGCATTTCCAAATCAGCCAGGGCCAGCCTTTTCCATTTTGCCAGCGACTGTACAATCTCAGCCACCTGATCGTTCATTTCTTTCATGGGAAATGACACAGGACGTTCCACTCCATTCAGATCGTCATTAATACCCGTACCTTTTTTAACAAACAACGGAGCCGTAACCCTTCGCAGCCTCAATTCTGCCGCAAGGTTTAACTGGAAAAAATCTTTAATCAGTTTTATGGCCTGTTCCGTTTGGTTAACATTCAAGATTGACTTGTAATTGTCAGGAAAAAATAACTTCATGCTTGTTTTTTTTATCTATTGTCTGCAAAAATACAAATGGACTTGCAATTTGAAAGAAAAATTCTTAAAAAATGCTCAAAAAAGTAATTTTTTCGCTAAAAAATGAATTATTGCAAGAAAATTAAAAAAATGCTTTTCTTTTTGATTTGTATTTTTGCAGCTTATTTAAAAAATGGCACGATTCAGCAAAAATATCAGTCGGCTTTATCTCGTAAAAATTTCAAAATGGTTTAACCTGGTTATGCCAGTTGTGGTTCTGTTTTATCAGGACAACGGAATGGGGATGCACGAGATTTTTGTTTTAAAGGCGATCTATTCCCTGGCCATTGTGTTTCTCGAAATACCTTCAGGATGGATGGCAGACGTTTGGGGCCGTAAAAAAACCTTAATACTCGGAACCATTCTGGGAAGCGCCGGATTTTTAATGTACAGTTTTTCCTATGGTTTTTGGGCTTTTGTGGCAGCTGAGATTGTACTGGGAGCCGGTCATTCATTTGTTTCCGGGGCTGATTCGGCCATGCTGTATGAAAGCCTGAAAGCTGACCGTAAGTCGGGCAGCTATGTAAAGCACGAAGGGCGCATCACTTCTGCCGGCAATTTTGCCGAAGCCATTGCCGGAATTACAGCCGGATTTCTAGCAGCTGTCAGCCTGCGTACCCCGTTTTATTTCCAGTTTGCCGTGGCAGCTCTTGCTATTCCGGCGGCTTTTACCCTGACAGAACCCCAAATTAAAGCAACAACCCACATACACTCTGTAAAAAAAATAGTGGGAGATATTAAAAATACGTTCCTGAAAGAAACGAACCTGCGTGTTTCAATTCTTCTCTCGGCTGTAACAGGTACTGCCACGCTTACTTTTGCCTGGCTGGTGCAACCCTATTTTAAAATCATTGGTTTGCCTGTGGAATTATTTGGTCTTCTGTGGACTGTGTTGAATCTGAGCGTAGGTGTTTCTTCTGCATTTGCCTACCGGTTTGAAGGACGTTTCAGCAGGCGAAACGAGGTATTGTTTATAGTAATACTCCTAGCACTGGGATATTTTTCATCCGGGCTGCTGATTAGTCGCGAAGGATTGGTATTTTTGCTTTTGTTTTATATTGTTCGCGGCCTGGCTACCCCCGTTTTCAAAAACTATATAAACCTGTACACACCGGATGAAATAAGAGCGACCATTTTATCAGTACGGAACCTGATTATCCGTATCAGTTTTGCCGTGATTGGCCCGTTACTTGGCTGGATGACTGATCATGTGAGTCTGAATACAGCTTTTATTCTGGCTGGTGGAATTTACCTTATTGCCGCATTGGCTGTGGTCTCGCCCTGGATGAAATCCGGTAAATAGGAGAAAACGTCAACTGTACATCATTTATATACTTTCATTCAGCACGATTTTCTCTCCATCGTATGCAATAAATACATTTTCGGGTAATTGCAACTGAATTTCTTCATGTGTTCCAAAATTGTGACTTACATGAGTTAGGTATGCTTTTTCGGGTTTTAGCCTGCTGATTACTTCCAAAGCCCCTTCCAGGTTAAAATGTGAAATATGTTTTTCTTTCCGGAGGGAATTAATAATCAGAATGCGGGTCCCCCGGAGTTTTTCCATCTCTTCTTCGGGAATAAAGTTTGTATCGGTAATGTAACTAAGCTCTCCTGTCCGAAATCCAAAAACCGGTAGTTTGTGGTGGTAACAGCGGATTGGCAAAAACTCAACTCCTTCAATAACAAAAGGTTTATTATCAATTACGTGCAGTTTCATCTTGGGGATCCCGGGATATTTATGATCCGCAAAAACGTAATGAAAAATCCGCTTAATGGATTCCTGCACCCGTTTTTCAGCGTAAATGTCGGTTGGGTGTTTTTGTACCCAGTTGAATGAACGGATGTCGTCAAGGCCGAAAATATGATCTACATGTTCGTGAGTAATAAGAATGGCCCGGAGCCTCTGAACCTGTTCACGCAACATTTGCTGGCGAAAATCAGGCCCGGCATCAATAACATAATTTTGCTCTCCGATTTTCAATAATAATGACGACCGCAGCCGCTTATCCCTGGGATCATCGGAAAGGCAAACCGGGCAGTCGCACGCTATTACCGGAACACCCTGTGAGGTACCCGTACCGAGAAAGGTTGCTTCCATTCTGGTTTTTTCATTATTTGGCATAGGACAAATTTAACAAAAGCGATGGTGAAAAGTTGAATATCGCTATTTTTACAAAAAATTTAAAATGGCTCAGCTATTTCTGATACCGAATGTTTTAAGCGAAGGCGATTGGCAGAACGTTTTACCGGCCAGTGTTTTCCCTGTTCTTACCGATACAAAATATTTTATTGTTGAGAAGATACGCACAGCACGACGTTTCTTAAAACAAGTGAATAAAGACATTGATATAGACAGTTTGACTTTTTTTGAGTTAAACAAACATACACTGCCCTCCGAGTTCCACCGTTTTCTGGAACCGGCTGAAAAGGGGGCTGATATTGCTGTAATTTCGGAAGCCGGTTGCCCGGGAGTGGCAGATCCGGGCGCCGACATTGTAAAAATTGCCCATCAAAAAAGGATAAAAGTTGTGCCATTGGTGGGTCCCTCGTCTGTTTTACTGGCTTTAATGGCATCCGGAATGAACGGCCAGAGTTTTGCTTTTAACGGCTATTTACCTGTAAAACCGAATGAACGTTCGCGGGCTGTTTTGGCGTTGGAAAAAAAGGCGGTACATGAAAAGCAAACGCAGATATTCATTGAAACCCCTTATCGTAACAATCAGTTGGCAGCTGCCCTGGTTAAAATCTGCTCCCCTTCTACCCTGCTTTGTATCGCGGCCAATCTTACCGGTGAGAATGAGTTTATATCTACCAGAACAATCGGACAATGGAAAAAAACATTACCCGATTTACACAAACAACCGGCTATTTTTTTGATTGGGGAATAACCGGACTTTTACTTTCTAAATAAAGGAATTGTAACCGACTCCCAATGTTACAGAAGTCCTTTCTTTTTCAGCATTTGAAATTCATGTTCAAAATTGGGGGTAAGCAATTCCGACCCCAGTTGCTTTTCAATTTGTTTTGCAGTCCAGAAGCGGGCTTCTTCTACTTCATCAGTAGTAGATACCTGAAAATTTTTGTGATCGTAGGTTACAAAAAGGTAAACCAATTCTGTTTCAATGTCCGACTCCCATTGGTATACTTCAACAAGCCTTGCCGAAAAATCTTTTAATCCAATTTCTTCAAAGGCCTCTTTTTTTAAGGCTTCTTCAAGGTTTTCTCCGGCAGAAATATGTCCTCCCACAGCCGTATCCCATTTCCCGGGTTGAATGAGTTTTGATCGGGAACGCTTTTGAAGTAAAACAGCCTTTTGGGGAGTCAGAACCTGCATGTGAACAACGGGGTGCAGTAGTTTGCTGCCATCGTGAACCTTACTGCGCGGAGCCTGGCCGGTAACATTTCCTTTTTCGTCAACCAGCGGAACCCATTCTTCTCCGGCATATTTTTTTTGTTTTCTTTTTTGAACGAAAATTCCAAAAAGAAAATAAATGCCAAATAAAATGTAAAACAATCCCCCACTGATAAATGCCCAGGCTTCTTTACTCATGTAAAAAGTGGAATAGAAAACCAATGCCGTGTGTACACTGAAAATGTAAAAAAGCGATTTCAGGCTTTTGCGCATTCGTTTTACCTGTGCTTCATCGAACTGCACATCTTTCAGGTAGCGTTTGCCCATCAGGCCTACAAGGTTTACATTAGAAAAGGCGGAAACGGCAAGTATTGTTACCAGGATGAGTTCAATCAGGCCGGGTTTGAGTTTAAAGAAAAGATCATTTTCAAGCAGAATGGAAATGGCTCCAAGCGAAACTAGTAAGAGGGTATCGAATAATATAAACTTGTCGATCTTTTTTTCTCTGATCCATACCCAAACCAGTTCGAGCATGCCTACACCCACAGCCACAAACAACCCGATTTTAGTTCCCCATATTTCATCGGCCGCAATAAAAACAAAAAGCGGGATAAATCCGGGTAGCAGTTTTTTTAGGAGTTCGATCCTGGTCATTCGTAAAAAAAATCAGGATGTTATGTCTACTCCTCTTCTTCCTCTTCCGGAACCGGAACCGGAATAACTTTATATACTTCCACTTCCATAATCAGGGAAGAAAAGCCGGAAATACCAGTCGTTCCGTATTGCCCGAAGCCAAGCGCAGAGTCAAAAATAAGCCGTGACCGGGCCCCCTTTTTCATGTAAGTAAGGGCTTCGTGTAAAGCCAGTAATTCTTCCACATAAGTGGCAGATGAACTTAATTGGGTAGGAGGAAGTACAACCAATTTTACAGGATCATACCGATGTCCTTCTGAATAACCGGTGGTTTGGGCAACAACAGAACTGTCTAACCTTTGAATTTGATAATAGATTTGCACCTCGTCCCCAATCTTTATGGAATCGCCAGTGCCTTCATCTAAAGGGAAATAATATAAACCAGAAGGTTTGGGATCCACCCCAGAGTAATTGTCGGCCATATATTCATTCAGCCTCTTCAACTCATTTTCCCGTTGTTTTTCCAGGTCATTTTCCTTGCATGCAAAGAAAGTAACAGCCAGCAGTGTGATTGCCAATACGGTTATTATGCGTTTCATGTTCTTCTGTTTCAATTTTGTGGAGATTTAATGTCAAACAATTCTATTACAAACAACAAGGTCTGGTATGGCGGAACACCCCTCTCACCTTTATATCCGTATGCCAACTCTGAGGGGATAATAAATTCCACAACCGATCCTTCATTCATTACTTTCATCCCATCATTCCACCCTTGAATCAAAGAGGAAACATCCAGTACAAATTCATATTTGCCATCTTCGTAGTGATATTGGGAGGCATCGAATAAAGTGCCATCAATAAAATACCCCGCATAAGCAACGGTAAGTGTATCACCCGATTGGGCAAACGGACCTTCTCCTTCTTCCCTGATTACATAGTAAACGCCACTTGCAGTTGTGTCAATATCTTTCCCATTTTCGATGAGAGCGTCAAGGTAAGCCTCGCGCAACTGAATTTCTTCGGCTGCAGTGTACTCTTTTTCATCTTCATTTTTCAGGCATGACGAGAAAATAAGCGTCAAAATGGTAATAAGGATAACATTGTTTACAATTTTTATCTTCATTTTTTTCTTAATTATATTATCGTTTCTTTTAATTGATGCTCATATTGCTTTAAAAGTTGCTTAAACTTTTCGACTGATTCTTCCAACGAAAGTTTTGATTCCCCTCCGGCCGCATTTCGGTGACCTCCCCCGGAAAAATGATCCCGGGAGAATTCATTAACCGGGAAATTCCCTTTGGATCGAAACGAAGCCTTTACATGATCTTTCTTTTCAATAAACAACGCACTGAAAACAATATTATTTATTGAAAGGGGATAATTAACAAATCCTTCGGTGTCGCCCGGCTGAAAATCATAATCTTCCAGTTCTTTCTGCGATATCCAAATAATGGCAGACCTGAATTCAGGGAAAACTTCCATTTTTTGGCCCAAACAATGCCCTAAAAGTTTCATCCGGTTTTCTGAAAAATTGTGATATATGGCAGCGTGTATTTTATCGGTATCAATGCCCCACTCCATCAAACTGGATACCACACTAAAAGGACCGGGGCGCGAAATGTTGTGGCTGAAAGAACCGGTATCGGTCATAATCCCTGTAAAAAGAGCTTCAGCAGCATTGTAATTGATATAATCTTTCAGACCGATTTTTTTTACTACTTCAAATACCAATTCGGCTGTAGAACTGAATTCCGTTTCTGAAATGGAGTAATCGCAAAATCCGGAAGGGTTTGGATGGTGGTCAATAAGTACTTTGGGCTTTGAAAACTCAAGCAACTTTTTTTCCATTTTTGCAGCCCGCTTTGGCTCATTAAAATCCAGGCAAATCAATACATCCGTCTCTTTAAGAAGGCTTTTGACCTGATTCTTTTTCCGTTCATAAATGAGTATTTCAAGGTCGGAGGAAAACCACTGCAAAAACGCCGGATAGTCGTTGGGGACAACAATTATAACCTCGTGTCCAAAGTTTCGGAGTATTTCGCCCAAACCAATGGCAGAGCCAATAGCATCGCCGTCGGGGTTTTCATGTGTTACCAGCAGCATTTTCTGATGCTTTTGTCCCAGCAACTCCTTTAAAGAGTTAAAAATCTCATTCCCAGTGTTTTTCAAAACCATAAAAATTTGAATGGACAAAGATAAGAAATCTGCATCGCGCGCAAAGGCATCTTTCCTCAAATTTTGTTAATATTGCGGCTGTTTTAAATTTAAAAATATTCAGAAAATGGCAGGAAACCAGACTTTCACAATGATTAAGCCCACCGCTTTTAAAAAGAATTATGCCGGTGCAATTTTAAAAATGATTACAGAAGCAGGCTTTCAGGTTAAGGCGATGAAGCTTACCCGTCTGACCGCAGAACAGGCCGGGACTTTTTACGCGGTTCACAAGGGAAAACCGTTCTACCAGGCGCTGGTTGAGTTTATGAGTTCCGGCCCCATTGTGGCAGTCATTCTCGAAAAAGAAAATGCAGTAGAGGCCTTCCGCAATTTTATCGGGGCTACCAACCCGGAAAATGCCGCTGAAGGTACTATTCGCAAATTATATGGCACCAGTCTGCAACAAAATGCCGTACATGGTTCCGACAGCGACGAAAATGCGGTGATTGAAGCCGATTTTTTCTTCTCTAAAATGGAACGATTTTGAAATAAAGGAAAACGGGAAATTCTTCCGTTTTTCGCTTCCGTGACTTGATACTTACCGGGTTCGAATTATTCAAAATTGACAATGAAGTATTGACATTGTCAAAATAAACACTTAATTTTAAGTGTTTTATAAGTAAAAATAATTCGAACCCGATTTTATGAAAAAGCTAAACCAACAACAGGTCAGCTCCCGCCTGTTTTTTCTGTTGACCATTCTGAGCCTGTTTTATCTGGCCTCATGCCGGGTAGCATTTATCCCAAACTACAATGCCACTATTTCAAAAAACATTGAAACCACAGCCAAACAGGTAGACAAATTTTACCTTACCATGCTGGAAAAGACCACCGAAGAAGATGGAGGCAGAAATTACGATAAATTCACAGAAGAATATGTTGAGATTGAGGTGGAAATCAATTTCATACTAAATCAAAACAAAGTGAGGCCCCTGAATAAAAATTCCACCCGGATTTGCGAAATAACGCTTGAGTTGTGGCAGAAATACAAAAAAGAACACAAAACCGATAATACGTTAAGCAACGGGCTGATCAGGCTCAACCGGAAATCATTTTCCGACCTGTTTTATGCTATGCAGGTAGCCGAAGAGGGTAAAAAAATTGCAGCCAATCCGCCACAATAGCAAACTTAAATTTTGTCTTATGAGTTTTAATATAGACGCAGTCGTTTCCGACATGGCATCTGCCATAAAAGATGTAACAGGCAGTCACTGGAATAAAGTAAAAGGGACAGCAGACCAGTTTCTTCAAAACAGAAAAGAAAGCCTTGCCCTGATAGCCGAGTTAAGGATAACCGGAGAGCTTAGTGAGGAAAAATTTAAGAGCCGGTTGCAGGATGAAAAGTTAATTGCTGAAGCGCAACTGAATGCCCTGGCTGTAATTTCTAAGGCCATTGCACAAAAGGCTGCCAATGCTGCCATCGAAGTATTGGAAAAAGCGGCAAAAACAGCCTTAGGATCCATACTCTGAGCCCAGTACATATTCAATTATTTTTTCCCTGGGATTGAAAGGGCGTAACTCATCGAGCCCTAACGATTTGACAGCCATCTGAATAATTTCTTCTTCAGAAACCTTACCTGAATGCTGTTGCTTTTTCAAAAAATATTTACCGGCATCAAGCATAGCCTTTAGCGGAATGAGCCCAATCAATTCCGAACCGGTAACCCGAACGCCTCGTTCATGGGCTTTTTTACACACTTCTTCAAATGCAATATGCACGGGTGTAACGGTAATGTCAGTCAGGTTTATAGAAACCTGCGACTTTCCATACTCCTCGATAAACCACCCGATGGCACGAATTTTTTTCAATGTCCCGGCGATACGAAGCGGCTCGCCTGATTTATCGAAAATAATTTTTCCCGTCTTCGGATCGTGTGCAACATGGCCCGATTCACGTACATCCGATGCAATCTCGTTGGCAACAGAGGCAGAAGTTGTATCAAGATTTATATTATAAGCCACCAGAAAATTCCGGGCTCCAATAACCGTTGCACCCGTTCTGGCAACTGATTCCGACCATTGCCCGGGCCCAAAATCAGGCTTCCCGTTTTCCGATGTAATTTTTAGCTTTAGCTTTTCATACTCTCCCGAACGACAGTTCGCGAGGCTTCGCCTTTCTTCTCTGAATGCGGCATTTTCGTAACAGTAAACGGGAACAGCCAACTCCTCTCCCACCCGCTGAGCCAGCTTGCGGGCCAGCCCAATAGTTTCTTCCATTGATATACCGCTTACCGGAACCAGTGGGCACACATCGGTAGCGCCAAGCCGCGGATGTTCGCCGTGATGTTTTGCCATGTCAATAACTTGAGCAGCCATTTTTATTCCCTGAAATGCCGCTTCCACAACAGCCGAAGGATTGCCTGCAAATGTTACCACGGTACGATTCGCATCCTTGCCGGATTCGGTATTCAGCAGCTTGACACCCTCTACCCCTTCAATAGCATTGGTAATGGCATTTATGGCTTCCTGATTTCGTCCTTCCGAGAAATTCGGCACACATTCCAGTATTTGTTTTGCTTTATCCAAACTGCATGATTTTTGGAGTTTTAAGGTACAAATAATTTTGCTACAAAAAGTTAAAGCCTGTCTCTTCAAAGAAACAGGCTTTAATTCAATTTATGTCGTCCGGTTTATTCTTCCACTGAAATAGCTTCAACCGGGCACACTTCTGCACATGAACCACAATCGGTGCAAAGATCAGCGTCAATTACATAAATATCCCCTTCTGATATTGCATCAACCGGGCATTCGTCAATACATGTTCCACATGCAATACATTCATCTGAAATTTTATATGCCATAGCTACGAATTTTATAAATTAAAATGTCAGACGCAAAAGTACAAAGTTTGATAAAATATCAAAGATCCATGACAATATAATTCCTATACTACAACATTAAATTCATACAAAAGGAAAAACAAAAATCCGGGATGATTTTATTTTCTTCCAATTGATTTAATAAGCTTTTTGCTAATTTTGAGCGCAAAACAAATATTTATGACTACATCCAACGTATTGTATGCATTACTTCTCACGGCATTCGCAGGCTTATCTACCGGAATAGGCAGTACGATTGCACTTATGGCCCGAAAAACAAACACCAAGCTGCTTACCGTTTCACTGGGCTTTTCAGCCGGAGTTATGATCTACATTTCGTTTGTAGAAATATTTTTCGATGCCAAAGAAAGTTTTGTGGCAGGATACGGAGAATTTACCGGGACTTTGTTTACTATCCTTGCATTTTTTGGCGGTATTTTATTGATAGGACTTATCGACAGATTTATTCCCTCTTTTGAAAACCCACACGAAATGCGGGCAGTGGAAGAAATGACTGATCAGAAAAGGAAAAAATCCAATCATAAACTTTACCGGACAGGAATTTTAACGGCGGTGGTGGTTGCATTTCATAACTTTCCGGAAGGAATAGCCACATTTATTTCTGCATTGAATGATCCGACAGTGGGTATTGCCATTGCCATTGCCGTTGCCATTCACAACATTCCGGAAGGAATAGCCGTTTCCGTTCCCATTTTTTATGCCACCGGCAGCAGGCGAAAAGCTTTTTTATATTCTTTTCTTTCCGGATTAGCAGAGCCGGTGGGCGCTATTCTGGCCTATTTTTTACTTTTGCCGTTTTTAACCGCTGCAAATTCAGAAGTTTTCTTTGCTTCTTCCCTTGCTTTTATCGCCGGAATTATGGTTTTCATTTCCCTTGACGAACTATTGCCTTCCGCGGAAGAATACGGGGAACACCACTGGGGAATTTACGGATTAGTAGGGGGAATGGCCGTAATGGCTGTCAGCCTGCTATTTCTTAACTGATTCCATATAATATTTACACACCGAAGTGAGTCCACATTTTTCGCATTTTGGTTTGCGGGCCACGCAAACATACCTTCCATGCAAAATCAGCCAGTGATGCGCTTTGGGAACAAGTTCTTCAGGAATATATTTTATCAGTTGCATTTCGGCAGCCAACGGAGTTTTGGCGCCGGTTGTCAGGCCAATGCGTGCCGCGACTCTAAACACATGAGTATCGACAGCCAGCGCCGGTTTGTTGTAAACCACTGAAGCAATCACATTGGCTGTTTTCCGGCCCACTCCCGGGAGCTTTTGCAGATCATCCACATCATCTGGTACTTTGCCATCAAACAGCTCCATTAACTTGCGGGCCATTCCTACCAAATGTTTCGATTTATTATTAGGATAAGAACAACTTTTGATGTATTCGAAAACCTCGGCAGGTTCGGCTTCTGCCATTTTATCCGGAGTTGGAAACCGCCTGAGCAGTTCGGGAGTTATCTGGTTTACTCTTTTGTCTGTGCACTGGGCTGAAAGAATAACGGCCACAATTAGCTGAAAAGGGTTTTCATACGCTAACTCTGTCTCTGCAACCGGCATATTTTTCTCAAAATACCGAATGACCTCTTCAAACAACTGTTTCTTTTGCATTGATCTGTATTTTGTTACAAAAGAAATAATTTTTTTTGCAAAAGGAATGTAACAATATAGCAATTTACGAGTCCTACTATTAGGAAATATTGAGAACTGTTTCTCTCCCTTAAAAAGAAATAGTTTGAGGTTAGCAAATTAAACAGATTTTGAAAAGCCGGTGAATGCCGGCTTTTTTCATTCGCAATTGTTATTTTTGTCAAAATTTTTTACATGAGACCATACATTCAGGCAGAGAGTCTTTCAAAACGGTGGGGAGAGTTGATGCTTTTTGAAAATATTTCGTTCACTGTTTCCGAAGGGCAAAAGGTGGCATTGATTGCCCGTAATGGAACCGGAAAATCGACACTGCTCGATATACTGGCAGGTAAAGATTCACCAGATGGCGGCTCTGTTACTGTAACAAATAATATAAAAATTGGCTATTTCGAGCAAATTCCAAAGTTAAACCCGGAGCTGACTGTATTGGAAGAGGTTTTTGAAGCAGACAGTGAAAAGCTGCAAACAGTAAAGGAATTTGAACTGGCGGTTGCACAAAATAACCAGCAGAAGATTACTGAGATTTCTGCCAAAATGGATGAATTGGCTGCGTGGGACTCTGAAGTGGAAATTAAGCAGGTCCTTACCCAACTCAATATTACCAACTTCGAACAGCTTGTAGGCGAACTTTCGGGAGGCCAGAAAAAAAGACTGGCATTGGCCAAGGTATTGATTCATAACCCGGATCTCCTGATTCTTGATGAGCCAACCAACCATCTCGACCTGGAAATGATTGAGTGGCTGGAATCTTACCTCGGAAAATCCAAATCCACTTTGCTGATGGTCACCCACGATCGCTATTTTCTTGACCGGGTTTGCAATGAAATCATCGAAATGGAAGATAACAAGATTTACCGGTATGAGGGAAATTATTCCTGGTTCCTGGAAAAACGGAATGATCGGATTAAATCACAGCAGGCCTCGGTAACCAAAGCAAAAAACCTGCTTCGTACCGAGTTGGAATGGATGCGCCGAATGCCCAAAGCCCGCGGGCATAAAGCAAAATACCGCGTTGATTCATTCTACGAAATAAAAGAAAAATCCACCCGGAAATTTGAGGAAGGAAGTATCGACATCAATATAAAATCGGCCCGGTTGGGTAAAAAAATAGTGGAGATAGAGCATCTTTCCAAATCATTTCCCGGCATGAACCTGGTGGATAATTTTACTTATAAATTCTCACGTTTCGAAAAGGTGGGAATTGTAGGAAAAAATGGAACGGGTAAAACGACTTTTTTGAACCTGATAACCGGAATTTTGCAGCCGGATAAGGGAAAGATAGAAATTGGGCAAACCGTTCAATTTGGATATTACCGACAGGATGGAATCAATTTCAACCCGCAGGAAAGAGTAATTGATGCAGTAAATAAAATTGCCGAATACATAATTTTTGAGGATGGTACGCGCATGACCAGCACGCAATTGCTTACCCGGTTTTTATTTCCACCCGAAACTCAATACAATTACATTGAAAAACTTAGCGGCGGCGAACAACGGCGGCTCTACCTTTGTACCGTTTTAATGCAGAACCCTAATTTTCTGATTCTTGACGAGCCGACCAACGACCTTGATATTCTGACATTGAATGTGCTTGAGGAGTACCTCAGAGCTTTTGAAGGATGTGTAGTAGTGGTTTCGCACGACCGGTTTTTTATGGATAAAATTGTGGAGCACCTCTTTGTTTTCGAAGGAAACGGTATCATAAGTGATTTTCCCGGTAGTTATACGATTTATCGACACCAGCAACAAAAACAAACCAGGGAAGAAGTTTCAAAGATTTCAGCAAAAAATGTAGCAGGAAAAACCAACCGGAAAAGCAGTTCGGACAGTGGCCGGGAAGACACAAAAAAGAAGCTTTCGTTTAAAGAGAAGCGGGAAATGGAACTCCTGGAAAATGAAATAGAAACCCTCGAATTACAAAGGAAACAATTGGAAGATACCCTTAATTCAGGGACACTTGGCCATGAAGAACTCCACCAAAAATCGGAAGAGTTAGTAAGGGTTAAGTCTTTAATGGATGAAAAAGAGTTACGCTGGCTGGAACTAAGCGACCGGGCTTAAATATCGTCAAATTCAAGGTCGCTAAAATTTTTATCTGCTACAGCTGCCGACTCTACAGAAATTTCTTCCTGCTCTTCTACCTTGTTTTCCTCTACTGCTTTCGATGTAACATCAGGCTCATCCGCTTTTATTTCCGGCTGATTCTCATGAATATAGCCAATTACATCTTCCAGCGTTTCGGAAAATTTCTCAAAATCTTCGGGATACAGGAAAAGCTTGTGCTTTTCATAACGAAAATTTCCGTCCTCCCCAAATTTCTTTTTACTTTCGGTGATGGTTAAATAGTACTCATCGTTTCGCGTGCTTTTGACATCGAAAAAATAAGTCCGCTTTCCAGCCCGAATGGTTTTTGAATGAATCCCTTGTTTGGGATTGATTTCCGGTTTCTTTTTTTCCCCCTTGTAATCAACGTTTTCCATACCTTGTGATTTTCGATTTCCCTGGTTAGCGAATCAAAAATAGAAAATAATTATTAAAAAACACTTCCGGTCGCCATTAAACCACCGCTGTCCAATAAAAAAATGTTCTTTTAATATATTTTACCGGTTGCGGCCAGCAGCGTATTATGCAGTAGCGAAACACGGGTCATGGGCCCCACTCCACCCGGAACCGGGGTAATATAGGAGCATTTTGAAGCCACTTCATCGAACAGTACGTCGCCTTTCAGCTTCCAGCCAGACTTGGTCTGATCCGATTTCACCCGGGTAGTTCCCACATCAATAACTACTGCACCTTCCTTCACCATATTCTTTTTTACAAATTCAGGTACACCAATGGCTGCAACGAGGATATCGGCATTGCGGCAAACTTCCTCCAGGTTTTGCGTCCGGCTGTGGGCAACGGTTACTGTGGCATTTATCGCTTTTTGAGATAAAAGTACGCTCAATGGCCGGCCAACAATATTACTACGGCCTACAATGACACAGTTTTTTCCGTTCGTTTCAATATTATAGCGTTTCAAAAGTTCCACAATTCCAAAAGGGGTGGCAGAAACAAAGGATGGTAACCCGATAACCATGCGTCCTACATTTTCAGGGTGAAATCCGTCAACATCTTTTTTTGGATCGATGGCTTCTATTACCTTTTGTTCCGAAATATGACCGGGCAGCGGCAACTGAACAATAAAGCCATCAATGTCGGTATCCTCATTCAGTTCCTGCACTTTGGAAAGAAGTTCCTCTTCCGTTACGTCATCTTCATAACGGACAAGCGACGATTTGAACCCCACGGCTTCACAATCTTTTATTTTGTAAGCGACATAGGTTTCGCTGCCTCCATCATGTCCAACCAAAACAGCAGCCAGATGAGGAGTTTTTCCGCCTTTTTCTTTTAATTCCAAAACTTTGGCAGCAATTTCCTGTTTCATTTCAGCCGCCACTTTTTTGCCATCAATCAATATCATGTTGTTGTTTTTAGTATCGGGTTATTTTGTGCCTTTATTATCTTCCTCCGGGCTGCCTCATTCCTCCCATCATACGTTGAATATTTTTTCCCTGCGAAACCATTTTCATCATTTTCCGGGTTTCGGAAAACTGTTTGAGTAGGCGGTTCACCTCCTGAATGCTGGTTCCCGATCCTCCGGCAATACGCTTACGGCGGCTGCCATTAATGAGAGATGGATCTTCCCGTTCGGCTGGCGTCATGGAGTAAATAATCGCTTCAATATGTTTGAAGGCATCATCATCAAGGTCCATGTTTTTCATAGCCTTGCCCATTCCGGGAATCATCGAAACCACATCTTTCAGATCACCCATTTTTTTGATTTGGTTGATCTGTTTCAGAAAATCGTTGAAGTTGAAAGTATTTTTAGCCAGCTTTTTTTGCAGTTTGCGGGCCTCTTCTTCATCATACTGTTCCTGGGCCTTTTCAACCAACGAAACAATGTCTCCCATACCGAGAATACGATCGGCCATTCTGGAAGGATGGAATACATCGATGGCATCCAATTTTTCGCCTGTTCCTACAAATTTGATAGGTTTTTCCACCACAGCCCGGATAGAAAGAGCCGCACCACCACGGGTGTCACCGTCGAGTTTGGTAAGCACAACTCCGGTGAAGTCGAGCCTGTCATTAAACTCTTTGGCGGTGTTCACTGCGTCCTGGCCCGTCATGGAATCAACAACAAACAGAATGTCGTTTGGCTGTACCGCTTTTTTGATGGAAGAAATTTCTTTCATCATCTGCTCGTCGATGGCCAACCTACCGGCAGTATCGATAATTACCACATCATGCCCCTGCTTTTTAGCTTCCTTAATAGCAGCCTGGGCAATTTTTACCGGATCCATGTTCCCCTCTTCGGTGTAGACGGGTACATTGATTTGTTCTCCCAGCACTTTCAACTGGTCGATTGCAGCAGGCCGGTAAACGTCGCAAGCCACCAATAACGGGTGCCTTCCTCTTTTGCGTTTAAGCATATTGGCCAGTTTGCCCGAGAAGGTGGTTTTACCAGATCCCTGGAGCCCGGCCATCAGGATAACAGAAGGAGAACCGCTCAGGTCGATGTCGGCTGATTCGCCGCCCATCAGTCCGGACAGTTCGTCTTTCACAATTTTCACCATTAACTGTCCCGGCTTCACAGCAGACAGTACTTGCTGGCCTAATGCTTTCTCTTTTACTTCGTCAGTAAATGTTTTGGCTATTTTAAAGTTGACGTCGGCATCGAGCAATGCACGGCGAATATCTTTCAGGGTCTCAGCTACATTTATCTCAGTGATTTTACCCTGCCCTTTAAGCAGTTTAAATGATCGCTCCAGCCTGTCGGTTAAGTTCTCAAACATAGATATAACATTTCATTTGAAAATGAGTCGCAAAAATACAAGGAAAAAGTGAAAAGGCAAAAGGTAAAAACAGCGGACTACTCATTTCCATTTTACAGAAATAAAAAATCCGATCCTGTTTTATTTTATCGCCACGGTTTCTATTTCTACCAAAGCGCCCAACGGGAGTTCCTTTACAGCAAAGGCAGCCCGTGCAGGTGGATTTTCCGGGTAGTACTTTCCGTAAACTTCATTCATTTCCTTGAAGTATTTCATATCGGCCAACAAACAGGTTGACTTTGCCACATCCCAGAAGCTATATCCGGCTGCGTCCAAAATGGCGCCAATATTTTTCATTACCTGCTCAGTCTGCTCTTTAATTCCACCTTCCACCAACTTCATATTTTCAGGATTCAGCGGAACCTGTCCCGAAATATAAAGGGTTCCTTCTATCTCTACGGCCTGACTGTAAGGTCCGATTGCCTGTGGCGCTTTGCCGGTTGAAATAATTCGTTTCATAATTATCAGATTTAGAAATTATCGTAGTGACTCTGGCGTTTCTGTATTTTAAGGTCTTTAAGCATCGATGATTTGGCGTTGATGGTGAAGCTGTAACTTTTCATATACCCAAACGGTACAAAGTTAAATGCCATGGACCAGCAGTGAAGATCGCGGTTTACATTGAAGGTGGTGAAAGAAAATTCTCCGGCCATAATATCGTAGTTGGTATTCATGCTGATCCTCCATTTATCGGTAAGGCTCAGGTTTCCGCGGACCCCAATAGTTTGTGTTATCCTTCCTTTTTCTGAAGGTCTTCGCGGCCCGGCATAATTAAAGCTATAGTCAAACCCAAAATCCCAGGGGATATTAAAATCAGCATAATGACTATAGTCTCCCGGCAATACATTTTCTTCCTCTATCAACTCCTTGTTCCGTTCGGCCTGTTCTTCACCCTTTTTCGATCTGAAATTCATTCCAAATGAAAGGTTTGCACGGGTAAGTCGTCCTAGTTTGGCCAAACCCGATTTTTCATTCCAAACATATTTATGAATTTTTGTCCCGTTTTCATTCGTCATATACGGATCGAGCACACCACCCATATTTATATTTACACCGGCAACAGTAGTCCGCGCCCTGATATTTATCGGCGACAGGTTTAACGAGTCGGCAATCAGATTGTAAGATGTGCTGAAACTCAGGTTATCGATAATTTTTACCTTTTTAAATTTTTCTTCTTCCCCCTCCATTTGAGTGGTATCCTTTCTATCAATCATCTTCATCTCAAGGTTATTATTGAGTGAAAACGAGATAGCTCCCGAGGCCCCCCTCCCAGGCGAACCACCGTAAATTCCCCCATCATTCACATCCAAAAAGCGGGTAGCACCGGTTGTATCCACCTGCACTTCTTTCCAGTAGCCAAACCGTTCGGCCCCAAAATCGGGCCGGTAGCTGATGCTAAATGAAGGTGTCATTTTATGCCGGATACCTTTCACCCTCGATTGCGGGTTAACCGGAAGAAACATCCCGTAAATATTGGTAGAGGCGCTTAAACTGTAAGAATAGTCATAAACCCTGTTTAACCCGGTAATGGTATCTATCCGGATGTCATCCGAGAAATTACCCGGATTGTTGAAATTTCCGTCTTTAACATACGTATAATCATATCTTTTAAAATACCACTTTTCGTTGTAGTTGAAACCGGGACTAAAATTAATATGGCTAAGCAAGTTAAAGCTGGGCAATGAAATCGGGATATTATGACGGATACCATTTTTCCAGTCGCGGGCAAACGACTTTTGCAAAATTTCTGACTCGTGGGCAGTAATTGAATTTCTAAGGTTTCCCGTATAATTTATACCAAATTTTTCGTACCATTTCAATGCACCAGACCTAACTTTTTTCCGCAACGGATAAACTTTTGCCATACTGAAGGTCATTTCAGGAAGCGATAACGTGAGAGAAGAATCGGTGGAATTTTGCGAATGCCTCAGGTTTACAGACAAATTGTAAGGCGTATTTTCAAACTTTTTGGAGAATGCAATACTTGATGACTTTTGACTTCTCAGGTAATTCTCGGCAGAAATGGCGTTTTGCTTGTCATACCCGCTGGTAGAAAAGTTTACGCTGGCCGAAAAAGTCTGGTTGGGGTTCGCCTTGGCATCCTGACTATGGTTCCAGGTAATCGCAAATTGTTTTGACGGATTATAATCGGGATCACCCTTTTCCTTATAAACATTTAAATTATAACGAAAATCGAATCCCCCGTTATATTTGTATCTTTTACGGTAATTGGTATGCAACTTGGTAGCCCACGAACCTTTGGAATAAATATCGCCCTGCACCGCCAAATCAAAATATTCACTGGCGGCCCAGTAGTAACCACCTTCCCTTAGGAAAAAACCCCGGTTATTCTCCTCGCCGTATGTAGGGATTAAAATCCCGGAAGAGTATGAAGGTGTATTGGGAAAATAGCCAAAAGGCAGGATGGGAAAATAGAGAGGAAAATCCTCCAGAACCATGTATGCCGGACCTGTAATAATCTTATTTTTTGAAATAACCTTTGCTTTGGTCAGGTGCAGGTAAAAATGAGGATGTGGTGCATCGCAGGTAGTATATTTCCCATCTTTTAAAACAAAAGCATCTTTCGATATCTTTTTTGTTCGCTGGCTGTGTACAAAACCTTCCCCCTGCTCCGTTACTACATCGGTAATAATTCCCTTTTCACTTTCAAAATTATACCGCAATGTATTCGATTCAAACTCATCGTTTCCGTCTTTAAAAATGGGCTTTTGAATCAAAGTTCCTGTGGAATCCTTAATGCCTTCAGCATACACTTCTTTGGTTTCCAAATCAAGTTCGATATAATAGGCTGTCAGTTCAATCTGCTGATACGTAACCTTTGCATTATTGTAGAGATACACTTTCTGCCCGTCGAATGAGCCTATAATTGAGTCTTCGGCATTGTAATCAATTGGCGCTTCAATGACAGGGGCCTTCTCCATAGCCATTGTGTCAGTCGAAAGGGAATCCGGAACAAAGAAGTCAGACTCAAGCAGACTTGGCACTATGGTATCCCGCCGGTCAGGCATGGTGCTGGTGGTATCAATCCCTGATAAATTTAAATTATCCGGCCTTGTCTCTGTTTGCTGGCCTAAAGTTATCAGTGGCAATACAGCAAGAAAGTATGTTATCAATAATTTGTACAAAATGTTTTCTGCATTTAATGCTTCTCCTCCTGGCTCGAGGTGCAAAAATAAAAATAAGGGTTATACCTGAGCCCTAATAAATGCAAAATAATTCTAATATTTCTATTTTTGTTCCGGAAACAGGAAACGATTATGAAAGTAGTGCCATACATCTGTGCATTTTTGTTTATTAATTGCGGGTTGCCGGGCGTAGTCCGTGCGGGCCCGCCAGTGGATGAATCGCATGTTCGTACCGTAGTCATTGACCCGGGCCACGGAGGCAGGGATCCCGGAGCCGTACATGGCCGTGCACGCGAAAAGGATATTGTTCTGGATATTTCATTAAGACTTGGGAAATACATTCAGCAGAACTTTCCCGAAGTTAAAGTAATATATACCCGCGACCGGGACGTTTTTGTCCCTCTCTACCGGCGGGCAGCCATTGCCAATGAAAATGATGCCGATTTGTTCATCTCGATACATGTAAACGCTGTTCAGCGGGGGTTGGTACAGGGAACGGAAACCTATATTTTGGGACAACATCGTACAAAAGATAATTTAGAGGTTGCTAAAAAAGAGAATGCTGTTATTTTGCTGGAAGACGATTACCGTACCACTTACGAAGGATTCGATCCTAACTCCTCCGAATCGTATATTATGTTTGAACTGGTTCAGGACGAATACCTGGAACAAAGCGCCATGCTTGCCTCTGCCATACAAGACCAGTTCAGGGAGCGGGCCAAACGCATCGACAGGAGCGTAAAACAAGCGGGTTTTTTGGTATTGCGACAAACCACCATGCCCAGCATTCTGGTCGAAACCGGTTTTTTGAGCCATCCCTCCGAACGGAATTTTCTAATGAGTGAACCGGGCAGGGATTACCTGGCATCGGCAATCTACAGGGCATTCCGGGATTATAAAAAAAAGGTGGAGGCCAAAAGCAGTTTCAACCTGGTAACAGTTCCTTCTGCCCCACTATCGCCCGGGAATGTCAACGGAAGTGAGAGCAGAGAAAATCAAGTTGCTCAAAAACCAGATATCATTTTTTCGGTGCAGGTAGCTTCACTTGCAAGTCCGGTAGAAATAAAACCCTCGAATTTTAACGGGGAAAGTGAAATATTCATGCAGAACAGCGGTAAAACGTACCGTTATTTTTGTGGGAAGTATAGTACAATTGAGCAGGCCAAAGCAGAAAGGAAACGGCTTCGGTCCAGGTTTAACGGGGCATTTGTGGTTGCCTTCGAAAACGGAGAATTGATTCCGGTAGATGTTGCCCTGCAAAAAATGTAGCCATTAAAAAAATGTTTTTCCGGTATATTTTAGGTAATTCCTGTTTGAATTCCCTAATTTTACTTCACTTATTGTTCATTAAATGACAGCAAAATGAAAGTTTCAAAGTATACCCGGTTGGGAATTTTAATTGTTTTATCTATAACCGCACTAATCTGGGGCCTGAGCTACCTGAAAGGAAATGACATCTTTAAGAAAAGCAATGAATACCATGTTATTTATAATCGGGTGGATGGCCTTTCCGGATCCAATGAAGTGATACTGAGTGGTTTTAAGATTGGCCATGTAAAAGAAATAAAATTTTTACCCGACAACAGTGGCAGGCTTTTGGTTACTGTTATAATTGATTCATCTGTAAAAATACCCGTAAATTCGGTAGCACAGATTGCAAGCAGCGATATTATGGGAACCCGAACTATCCGGATAAACTTAAGCGAAGAAAGTGAATTTTATAACGATAATGACACAATTCCCGGGGATGTGGAACGTGATCTGAAAGAACAGGTAAGTATGCAGGTACTTCCTATAAAAAATAAAGCCGAGGAGCTGCTCGGCACGATCGACTCGGCAATCACCGTGCTTACCGTAATTCTGAACGAAGATGCACGAAGAAACCTCTCCGAAAGTTTTGAAAACATCAACCAAACAATTTATAATATTGAAAGAACTACCGCCGACCTGCAGGAAATCGTATCATCGGAAAAGGAAAGCATGAAAAATGTTATCACAAACCTTGACACAATAACAACTGTTTTAAACCGGAACTCCGGGGAATTTGAAAACACCTTACAAAATTTATCTGCATTTAGCGATACGCTGGCTCAAATAACGGTATCTCCCCTACTCGGCACGATTCACGAATCAACGGAAAAAATCAATCTGTTACTGACGAAACTCAATAGTACAGACAATACCGCCGGGCGACTCTTTAACGATGATGAACTCTACCAGTCCGTAAACCTGCTCACTGAAAATCTAAATCTTTTAATGACTGATATCCGGGCCAATCCCGAACGATACCTTAGTTTTTCTGCAATCGATTTGGGCCGGAAAGTTTACGTGAATGCCTCCGGAGAAAAGGCTGGCGATATTATTTTTAAAGTACATTTGATATCGAGCGAGAACCGGATTCCGCTTGATTCTGAAAAGTTCAAAGGCTTTCAACCAGAAGAATATGAAGCCAGCGGAGCTTTTACATACCTGACCGGCACGTCAAACTCTTTTTCCGAAATTCTGGATCTGCATAAAAAAGCGCTAAAACAATTTCCGGATGCGTCTATTGTAGCTTTTAAAAATGGCCGGCTTATAAAACTGGAAAAAGCACTCAAATCGCTCCGGTAATTAACGGATAATTGTTAATAGTGTTCTTTATGAAAAATTAATACCTACTACTACCTACCAGTTAGCCTGCTACTAATCAAAATGTTAAAAGCAACACACTCATTTACAGGGCATTAATTAATTTTAGAAAATTATATATTTTAAAGTCCTCATAACGAAAACAATAAACAGTTTTTAAAAAAGTCAAGTGAAAACGGATTTTTTTTTTAACTTTTTTTTCGCAATTTTTGCTTTCGGGAATTAAAAAGGGAATTTAGTAGAACCTCAAAATCCAGCGAGTATAAATGAACAGCGAATATCAATCTGCGTGGGCTAAGTGTCTTGACATTATCAGGGATAATGTACCAGGGAGCAGTTATAAAACCTGGTTTGAACCCATCGAACCCGTCAAACTTGAAAACAAAGTACTAACCATTCAGGTCCCGAGTGCCTTTTTTTATGAGTACTTGGAGGAGCAGTTTATTGATATTTTACGAAAAACACTTCGGATGGTGCTGGGAAACGGCGCCAAACTGGAATATAATGTAGTGATGGGACCGGCCAACGGAGAAGCACGTGGAGGAAACGGGACTCCCTTTACCGTAAGCTATCCTACCAACAACAATTTAAAAATTCAAAACCAGCCAATGACCATTCCCCTGAAGGGAGATGAAAAGAAAGCCATTAAAAACCCATTTATTATACCTGGAATACAAAAATTGCAAATAGATCCGCAATTAAAACCCGATAATACCTTCGATAATTTTGTGGAAGGCGATTGTAACCGTCTGGCTCGGAGTGCCGGTTTTGCTGTGGCACGAAACCCTGGCGGAACTGCTTTTAATCCCCTGATGATTTATGGAAATTCCGGGTTGGGCAAAACTCATCTGGCACAGGCAATTGGAATTGAAGTGAAAGAACAGATGCCCGACAAGGTGGTACTGTATGTTAATGCCAATAAATTTCAAACACAGTTTACCGAGGCTACCCGGAACAATAACCGGAACGACTTTTTGCATTTCTACCAAATGATAGATGTACTTATTCTGGACGATGTACAGGAATTTGCGGGAAAAGAAAAAACACAGGAAACATTTTTCCACATTTTTAATCACCTTCATCAAACAGGAAAGCAACTCATATTAACTTCCGACAAGCCGCCCATCGAACTGAAAGGGATGGAACAAAGGCTGTTGTCGCGCTTCAAATGGGGCTTGACTGCTGATCTGCAAACGCCTGACTTTGAAACCCGCATGGAAATACTTCGCAGGAAAGTATATAAAGATGGTATTGATCTTACAGAAGATATATTGGAATATATTGCATCACATGTAACCAACAACGTTCGTGAACTGGAGGGTGCCCTTGTTTCGCTGCTGGCACAATCCATGCTTAACAGACGTGAAATTACACTTGACCTTACTTCGAAGCTTATCAACAAGTTGGTGAAAAATTCGAGAAGGGAACTCTCCATTGAGTATATTTCAAAAGTGGTGTGCGATTATTTCAACATGCCGGTAGAGTCGCTTCAGACCAAAACCCGGAAGCGTGAAATTGTGCAGGCAAGGCAAATTACAATGTACTTTTCGAAGAGCCTGACCAAATATTCACTGGCAAGTATCGGGGCGCAAATCGGGAATAAAGATCATGCTACCGTGCTCCATGCATGTAAAACCGTAAATAACCTAAAAGATACCGATAAAAATTTCAGGCAATACGTTGAAGATATCGAGAAAAAATTGACTATGTAGTGACAGATACCTACAAAACCATAAAAAGCAAAAGCGAAGGAAGCTTCAAAGACAAAGGAAGTAAATTCTTCGCTTTTGTTTTTCCTGTAAAAAATGAAGAAGAAGTTAAAGAGCTGTTAACCCAAATAAAAAAAGAACATCATAGCGCCCGTCATCATTGTTACGCCTGGCGATTAGGTACGGAAGACATCCTTTTTCGTGCGAATGATGACGGAGAACCCTCCTCTACTGCCGGAAAACCCATTCTGGGGCAATTGCAGAGCTTTGAGGTTACTAATGTTTTCCTGGTGGTTGTACGTTACTTTGGCGGGACATTGCTCGGTACAAGCGGTCTGATTAACGCCTACCGGACAGCTGCAGCCGAAGCGCTTAAAAACGCTGACATTGTAACCCGAATTATAGAAGAGAACTTCCGGCTGAAATTCACCTACAAAGAGATGAATGACGTAATGCAGATAGTTAAGCAGGAAAATCTGCATATCACAGATACCCGCTTCGAACTGGACTGCCAGCTCAATTTTTCTGTCCGGAAATCAGAAGCTTCCCGGATAGAAGAGCTGTTCCGCAATTTTTACGGCGTAGAAATAGAAAGTACTTAAAATGGTGAAAAGTGTTAATAAATTGGTTAAAAAAACTGCCCTGGCTTCGCTTTCATTTTTCAGAAACCTTTTACATTTGAACTCATGATGCATCGCCAAAAAAATCACCGACTTTTTTGTGGCAGTATCGCCTGCCAAAAAACCAATATTTTCATTTTCCGGCGCCTGGTCAGACTATTCCTTTCATGTTTCGACAAAATAAAAAGCACTATTGCTTTTCCAGAAAGCCGAAAGCCAATATTTTATTTTTCTGAAATATTGGCTTTTTTTCTGCAAAAAACGGACATTCAATATATATCAAAATAATGAAACGAGATTTAATTTCTATTACGGATTATTCGAAGGATGAATACCTGGAAATAATGAAACTGGCTGCGGAGTTTGAAAAAAATCCGAACCAAAACCTGTTGGAAGGGAAAGTAGTCGCTTCCCTTTTTTTTGAGCCATCTACCCGTACCCGGCTGAGTTTCGAAACTGCAATCAGCCGGCTGGGAGGAAGAATTATCGGAATTGCCGATCCTGGCAGTTCCAGTACGTCAAAAGGCGAAACATTACATGATACGATTAAAATGGTGAGCAACTATGCCGACCTGATTGTTATGCGGCATTCGTTGGAAGGAGCGGCACGATATGCAGCCGAGGTATCCCCGGTACCGGTAATCAATGCCGGTGATGGTGCCAATCAGCATCCCACCCAAACCCTGCTCGACATGTATTCCATTCTAAAAACACAGGGTTCGCTCGATAATATCAATATTTTTATGGTGGGCGATTTAAAATACGGGCGGACAGTACATTCTTTGCTCATGGCCATGTCGGAATTTGAAAATCCAATTTTCAATTTTATTGCGCCTCCTGAGCTGCAGATGCCTGCCGAGTACAAAATGTTCCTGCGGGAAAAAGGAATTCGTTTTTTTGAGCACCGTGAGTTTACCGATATTATCAGCGAAGCAGATATTATTTACATGACGCGTGTTCAGAAAGAGCGGTTTTCCGATCCGATTGAATATGAACAGGTGAAAAATGTGTACATCCTGCGTAACGAGATGTTGGCCAAAACCAAGCCCAACCTCAAAATTCTGCATCCGCTGCCCCGTGTAAACGAAATTCACACTGATGTGGATAAAAATGAAAAAGCCTATTACTTTACCCAAGCCCTAAACGGGGTTTATACACGCGAAGCTATCATTTCCCATATTATGAACCTCAAGTAGAAAATCATGAAGGACAACAATAAGAAAAAACTGAAACTCAAAGTCAGCGCCATAAAAGACGGTACTGTAATAGATCACATTCCCACACAAAACCTGTTTAAGGTTATCTCCATTTTGGGGCTCGACAAAATAGAGAACCAGATTACCTTTGGCGCGAATCTCGAAAGTGGAAAACTGGGCAGTAAAGCCATTATTAAAGTTTCCGACAGATTTTTCGAAGATGACGAAATCAATAAAATCGCCCTTATTGCACCACATGCCAAGCTGAATATTATTCGTGATTACGAAGTGGCAGAAAAAAAAGTGGTCGGGGTACCGAAAGAAATTACAGGTATTGTTAAATGCTTTAATCCTAAGTGTATTACCAATCATGAAAAAATGACTACCCGGTTTAGGGTGGTAGCTACTTCACCCATCGCATTAAGATGTAAGTATTGTGAAAAACATACTGTAGGGGACCAAATAAAAATGCTGTAAAAAAATCACCGGGATGTGTCTTCCCGGTGACGTTTTTTTATATATTTGCACCTCGAAATCGAGCTGAGTACAGTTCAACCGTTCTTTTAAAAATCAGCCCGGATGGCGGAATTGGTAGACGCGCTAGTTTCAGGGACTAGTGTCCGCATGGACGTGCAGGTTCGAGTCCTGTTCCGGGCACAAAAAGAGGAGCTTTAGGGCTCCTTTTTTTGTATTATGTCCTGCTTACTGCCCAAATATTTTCAGCCGTTACAATGACAAAAAAAAGCCGGCAGGCTTTTAACAAACCCACCGGCTACTTTAACCCAAATTCTTCAGAAAAGCCTCTGCTCTGAACACGAAAACATTTATTAAAATACTATATTCGTTTTCCATCGCGAGGCAAACCAGTCAGAACAGACTGTTTTAATAAGGCTTACCTGTATTTTGTAGTAACCACATTCGCGAGCGAATATCGTCTTTTGATCCTATCTGCACATATTCAGTTTTCTCCAATCTGTCAACAGCTTCATTGTACTTTTCAATATACGTAGGATCCGGTGGATCAGGGTTATTATAAGAATACCTAATGGGCAATAAAGGCTGACTTGCGTCCATTGGCGCATCAAAATCAGGATACCCTGTTCTACGCCAGTCGAACCATGGTTCTGGCCTGAACCACATTGATATATACTTTTGATGAATAATGCGTTTTTGCTTATTGGTGGCTTGATTTAAGTCAACCAATTCCTGACTATAAAAATTATCAAAATCAAAACCTCCAACATAGTCATCGAATATGTCCCATTCCTCCATAGAAGCTGCTATGGCGTTTTTATAATGCGTTTCTGCACCAGTGATACCAAAGGCTCCAATAGCCGCAGCTTCTGCAAGAATAAATTCAACCTCAGAATAGGTAATAATCGTCATAGAAATTAATGGATTCGCATTTTCAAAATACATTTCTGTAAGTCGCGATAAGTAAGGGGAATATTTAGGCTCAACACTTTTATCGGGACCAGCATTATATTCCGTCCATGAATCTTTTCTACCAATTGGTAATCCAACATACAGATGTGTATCTATATCGAAGCCGGTAGGATAAGGCAATACGTCAACAGAAAAGGTTTGTCCAAGTGGGTCGGTAAAATCGATAGTCGTTTCTGTACTAACCTCCGTACTCCAATTTTTTTCTACGGGTCGTATCCACCTATACAATCTCGGGTCGTTTTGGTTTCTTAAAGTGTTCAGAAAAGGTTGACCCATTCTTCTGGCATAAGAAAGTTCAGAAGAGTTAAACGGCCCTCCTCGAAAAGAAGTACCTGCAGAAGTTCCAAGATAATACAAAAGAGCATTATCATCACTACTTGTGAAAACATTTTGAGCCGCATCCTGAAATTCCGCGTCTATATCTACACCTAAATCTGCCTTTTTATTGTTTAACAATAAACACATCCTGATCCTGAGAGAGTTAATAAACTTTATCCACTTGCCTTTATCTCCGTCGTACAACAAATCATATCCATCCAAAACGGGAAGTTCAGGGCCAGAAATTCCCTCCATCATATTCTTTGCTGTTTTTAAATCAATTAATATGGTTTCATAAATCTCTTTCTGTGTATCATATTTCGGGAAAATAAGACCTTCATCCAGTTTATTTGTCTCCGAAAAGGGAGCATCACCATAAACCTTCGTAACAAGATCCATAAGCACAGCCCTGTAAACCAACGCTGCTGCCTCAATAAAAACGTTACCTTCTTCCACGCTAAGATCGGACATTGCTTGAACTTGTACTAAACTACTGTATATATCTTCCCATGGACTATGGCCTCCTGGCTGCCAATATAAAGCATTAAATTCCTCTGCTTTATAACCGTCACCTACCTGGTAATACTGTAATAAGGAAGGCATCCTTGAATTCCAATAGCCAAAATCACTATATATAGATGCAACATTTTTAGTGCAAGTGGTCAATAAAAAGTTTGGTGAAAGCTCACTCACATTATTAGGACTCACATTTATTTCCTCAAAATCATCACATGAATTGACGATGGGAATGAGAGCTATTGTTAATAGAATTATAAATATTTTCTTCATGATTATTAGGATTAAAATTCAACGTTTATTTTAAAACCGATACTACGGGTATAGGGAATTACAGAGTAAAACTCATATCCCCGTTCCTTACCCGCATCATTATCGTTAACAAGGGTAAAAGCCGTTTCCGGATCGACGAATACATTGTGCTTTGTCCATGCAAACAAATTTTGACCTATCAAGGCTAAAGAGAGCTTTTGCAGTTTCATTTTGTTTACTATAGACTTCGGAAGATCATACGTAAGTGACAGCTCTCTTAACTTCACGTAAGTAGCACTGTAAAGATTAGCTGACGCCAGGTATCTGTCAACGCCCTTGTTCGCATTATACGGACTTAACCATATTGTTCCCGGCCCTCCAAAATTCTCAATATATCCTCCTTCTCCATCCTCAATGACTCCAACAATAAAACTGGCATCATTAACATAAACTCTTTCTCCGGATGCGTTCACATAACTTCTATATTCCCTTGTCTCTTCATTTGGCCAGGGAAATCCCCCATATTGGGAATCGCGTCCTCCAATCCACCTGTTTATGTATTTATCCGGGTTTTCTCTAATTTGTTGTGCTATATCTACATTCGGATCATAATCTGCGCCTCCATTAATTGATTCTGGAAACCTTCCATCATTCTTTCCTTGCCTCAAAGTTTCTGAATAGAATTCTCCTCCTGATCTCCAATCAAAAACTGCAGTAAGGCTAAAGTTTTTGTATTGTATACTAGGATTTATTCCCATTTCAAAGTCAGGATTGTAGTTTCCAATTTTTTCGAAATTATCAGGATTTCGATTTCTTTCAGGCTTGCCGTTGTTATATATTATGGGCATGCCATAATAGGGAGAATTAACATCCTCTACTTTATAGAAAGGAGCTTGATAAATATCTCCAACTTGGCCACCTGGATAAGTATAAAAATAAGCGTATCCTTTGCTATACCCAAAATATTCAATTCCTTCAGCAAGCTCTACAATGGTAGATCTGTTTCTGGTAAAATTAAATCCTATATCAAAAGAAAGATCACTTTTTCTTATAATAGATGTGTTAAGAGTCACGTCCCAACCTTTACTTCTTACTAATCCAGCATTTATAAGCTTACTGTTTGCTCCTGAAGTAATTGGTACATCAATGCCAAGTACCTGATTCTCATTATCCATTACATAATAGGTTGCATCCAGAGATAACCTGTTATTAAAAAACGACAAGTCAACTCCAATTTCTTTCGATGTTGCTATTTCCGGTTTTAGTTGGGCATTCTTTGCCACTTTGGAAATACTGGCTCGTTTTGCATCTCCCCAGTCCTCACCAAAAGTATAATACCTTTGAAGTTGATAAGGATCTACATCATTACCTACCTGAGCATAACCTGCACGTACCTTAGCGAAGGTAACCCATTCGGACATATCAAACATGTCACTTATAAGCATGCTAAGAGAAGCTGATGGATAAAAGTATGAACGGTTATCTTTGGGAAGTGTACTAGACCAGTCATTTCTCGCCGTTAAATCAAGATATATCATCTTTTTATAGCCTAGAGAAACCTGCCCGAAAAGACTGTTCACTTTCTTTTCACTCCAGGAATTAGTATATGTGACGGACCCAGGGCCACCATTTTGAACATTATATAAACCGGGAATAACCAGGTTAGTTGTCCCGTTAAAAATGTTATCGCTATAATTGTATCGAAGATTTCCACCCAAATTAGCCGATAGGTCCAAATCGTTTAAAATCATTTTGTCATAAGAAAAAAGCCCCTCCCAATTTTGTTCTCTAGAAGTGGAGTTTTTTATATCAAAATTTCCATAAGGTTGCTTATTTGTATCCCATGGCCTTTGATTTGTAGCTTTTTGTACTGAATAACTTCGTAAATATTTTGCTGTAAAATGTAGGTCGTTAATAAATTCCCAATCCATTTGCACTTTATTCAATACGTGAGTACGGTTAAAAGCGGTTGTTGCATACTCCTGCATCAGATAAGGATTATTCCATCTTTCTTTCCATCTGCGTTGCACTACTCCGGTTTGCCCCTCCATCCACCATGTTTCCGGATTCTTATAAGGTGCCATATCAACCTGAGGCCCAATAGTTAGAATGGCTCTTGTTGGAGTAAGAAAAGAGTCATTAACATTTGGTCTGTTATCTGATTTTGACTCATTTACAGTCGTCATTAGCGTAACGTTCAATTTATCGGTAAGTCTCATAGTTCCGTTTATGCCAATATTATTCTTTTTTAGATCTATATTTGGCATAATACCTGTGTTATCGTAATTACCCAGCGACACACGGAAATTAGCTTTCTCGTAATTCCCGGTAATAGCTAAATTATTTGATTGAGTCCAGCCGACTTGATAAAAATCCTTCTGACGATTTATATTGTTTTCATGTGAAACCAATTCGCTCGGACTATCCTCATATCTTTGGGTGGCCATAAAGCCATTATCTAACTTAGGCCCCCAGAATTCGTAAGCATCGTTTTCAAATACAAATGCACCATCTTGCCCTGAAGCAAACTCATTTTGAACAGGAAGATATTTATACGGAACATCAGCAATAACTGATGTATTGAAGCTCACCCCTATACCTTTTTCCTTACCTGTACCCGATTTTGTTGTAATAAGTACAACTCCGTTACCTGCGCGTGAACCATAAAGAGCAGCAGCACTGGGGCCTTTTAATACTGAAATTGACTCAATATCATCCGTATTTAAATCAGATACAGCATTACCCAGGTCAGCTTCATTAAATTGATTATCTGAAGTATTATTAATCGGTACACCATCGACTACAAATAAAGGTTGATTGTCAGAGTTTAACGATGACGCTCCCCTGATTACCATGTTAACAGAAGAACCTCTAACACCGTATGTTTGAGCAATCTGCACACCAGCAACCTTCCCTTGCATCGAATTGAGAACACCAACCTGAGGTGTTTCATTTAATTCATCACCGCCAACTTCTCCCACTGAATATCCAAGTGATTTTTTATCACGGGTAATGCCAAGTGCAGTGACTACCAGTTCTTCCAAACCAATAACATCATGAATCATTGTTACATTAATGTTTGTTTGGGTTCCGATGACAACTTCCTGCATTTGCATCCCAACAAAAGAAAACTGCAAAATTTCAGCATCGATTGGAACGGAAAGAGAAAACTCGCCTTCCGGATTGGTCATCATTCCAATGTTAGTGCCCTTTACAACTACCGAAACGCCGGGTAGAGGAAGGCCTTTGTTATCGATTACTTTTCCGGTAATTCTCTTTTGCTGAAATTGAATCATCCCGGATCCATCATTTTCTGCGGAACTTATTTCCGATGTCGGGGCAGGAAAAACAACTATCTGCCGGCCATAAACTTTAAAGTTGAGGTTTACCCCTTTTAACGCCAGGTCCAAAATCTTTTCTATAGATGCATCCTTTGCGGTCACATCAACCTCTTGATCCAGGTTAACGTCGCTGTCTTTATAAAAAATAATAAACTCGCTTTGTTTTTGAATCTCCTCAAAAAGTTGCCCTATGGTTATGTTCTTCTTGTTAAAAGTAAACTTTACACTTTGCGAATAAGTTGCACTCGCAAAAACATGACTTATTCCAAGCAACAACAGAAAAAACGTTACCCTCATAATTTTAAAAAAATGTGCCTCCTTTATCCATTTTAGAAAAATGAGGCAATCCGTTTTACTTTTTTTCATACTTTTGTTTGATTTTAATGTTAATAAATATCGTCCAACGGCGATGTTAATTAATTCAAAGCTTGCAGATGCTGCTACCATCTGCAGGCTTTTTTATTTTATTAAATGTAAGTTCGTATTTATTTCATAGACACAAAAATTTAAATTAGTGATTAAAATTTTTGTTCTCATACTTCAATGAAAAAGGGGTTGTTTCAGCAATAACTTTTAAAACTTCATCCGGGGTATTTTTCAGATCCAGGTACCCGGAAAATGTTTCACTTTTAAATTCGGCATTTTGTAATTTAATACTCACATTATAATAGCGTTCCAACTTTCTCAAAATACTTCCCAATGGTTCGCCCTTACAGATAATATATCCGTCGCGCCATGAAAAATAATACTCTGTATCAACCTGTTGCTCCTGAAATGTTTTTCGAACCGGGTTAAAAGTCACCATATGCCCCGGAAGGATGGTTAGTTTTTCCTTTCGTAAAAAAGAGCGCTCATTGGGGCTTAACTCTATTTTTCCTTTCTCCAGAACGGTACTCGATACGTTATCTTCCGGATAGGAACTAACATTAAAAACAGTCCCCATCACTTTAATATCAAAATCTTTCGTTCGAACAATAAAAGGGATTTGTGCCGAATGGGCAACCTCAAAAATAGCTTCCCCTTCCAGGTAGACTTCTCTTTTTCCTTTCAAATAAGTTGCGGGATATATTAGTTTGGAACCGGAATTTAACCATACTTTTGATCCTCCGGCCAAAGATATCTGCGCACGTTTTCCGTATGGAACAACCAATGTATTAAACACCTCTTTCTTTTGCTTTACTTCCTGGGAAACCTTTTGGGAGGAATCAATTACAATGTTCATCCCTTTTTCATCATAAACGATTTGGGATTCTTCTTCTGTAATCAAAACTTTGCGCCCGTCCTGAAGAATGAGATTCGTAACACTATCAGACTTTGTCGGATCGATTGTTTGGGCAAAATCAACAATTGCTGTTTCCGTTTTTAGATTGTTTCGGATAAGCAATACCGAAAAAATAGCCAATAGCAAAAAGACTGCAGCCACCCATTTTAATAAATATTTTCCTGTTTCAGCCTTTTGAATGGATTTTTCAAGCCTCTTTTTCGTTTGTTCCCTTTCTACCGGCCAGGAACCTCTTTTCCGGGCATTTAAAAAATCAAAAATAATACGGGCTTTCCATATCTCTTTTTCATCAGATTTCTCTGTTTTTTTAGTATTGTCTGAAAAATATTCTTCAGTAAACTCATCATCCGATAAAATATCGTGAGCTTCTATTTTTTGCTTTTTATTCATTCACATTCGTTCCTCTCTTTGTAAAGAAAGAGACCAGTACCAAAAACATAGACAAAAAAAAATGATTTTTTTTCACTTTTGTGCGCAGAAGCTCTGTTTATCAGGAAATAGCACACAGCATTATTGTCACAAAAAGCGGTATAGCCACCTCAATGTTTTGTAGTAGTAAAAATAACAAGAAAAAACTCAACCCTATTTTATAAAATCAGATTCCTGTTACGCAAAAAGATAAAGAGTACCTGCATGGAAAATCCTTTCTTTTTAAGCGCCTTCCGGAGATCTTTTAAGGCCCGGTAAACAGAAGTCCGGGCTGATTCAACGGATATCCCCAGAATATATGCAATTTCTTTATACGAAAGATTTTGTTCATACTTCAGTAAAAGTCCCTCGCGTTGCCTGTCCGATAGCACTTTCATTACTTCACCCAAAACCCTGTTATTTTCGCTTTCAGTTTCGATAGCTATCAGGTTATCCTCAAACGCCATTTGGGGAATATCGTTTTGCATCAATATCTGCTCACCTCGCAAAGCAGAAATTTTCCGCGACTTCTCCTTATGAATTAGTCGACGCAATGAGCGCAATAAATAAAAACGGATATTATCGATTTCTGAGAGTTTTTCCCGGTATTTATATAAGTCTAAAAAGAGATCATGAATACAATCCTTTATCAGATCTTTATCCCGGGAAAAATGTAATCCATAATTGAAAAGCGTATCAAAAAATTTGTCATAAATTGAAAAAAAAGCCTTGTTATCGCCTTTCTTAAATCGTTCCCAGAGAAAATAATCCTTGTCAAATTCTCTCTTTTTAGTCATTCGGTTCAAGTAATGTCAGATATAATTAAAGACAAAAATATAGAAAATGATCAGACGGGGCATTTCTAATCTCAGAATTGCTGTATTTTTGTAAAGATTTAGACTAAATTTGTAATAAAGTATCATTTTTTATAATCTAAAGTTATTAAATATGAAGTTTTTACCTCAAGTTACCTTACTCGTGTTGCTTTCAGTTTTATTTGTTCAACCTGCGCATGGACAACGATTTTTGAAAAAACTCCAGGAAAAAGTTCAGGAGAAAGTGGAAGAGAAAGTGGAAAAACGTGTAGAAGAAAAAACAGATGAAGCCATTGATAAGCAACTCGATAAAATTGAAGAATCACTCGAAAGTGAGGAACCGGAAAGTACATCTGACGGTTCAGGCAGCGATGCCCGCAGCGAGCAACGTATGCAGAATATCCTAAAAGGAATAGGAATGTCAGGCGAACCGGTACCGGTTGCTGACAGTTACCGTTTCGACCACCTGATTCAGATGCACATTGAATCATATAACAGAAACGGAAAGAAAGAGAGTGAGGGAGAATTTATCACCCATTTCAGCCCCGATTCGAGAAGCATGGCCTACCAAATGGTTTCAGGCGATATAGGAAAGCCCGGGCAGGGAATGTTTATTATTGATGCTGAAAATGGCGCAACCATTATTCTGAGTGAAGAAAAGGGAGAAAAAACAGGTATTGTTTATGGTATGGGGGCCTTCTTCTCTTCGGTTGGTGAAACCTATGAGGAGGAGATTTTGGAAGAAACACCGGATGCATACATTGCCAATCCCAATGTGACCAAAACGGGACGTACAAAAACCATTGCAGGGTACAAATGTGAAGAGTACAAATACAGCGATGAAGAGTCCGAATCGGAAATATGGATCACCAAGGATCTGAAATTGAATACCCGGGATTTTTTCAGTACACTGTTTAAAACCAGTCTTTACTCTCACGGTATTCCCTGGGGTTATATGATGGAGGCCACTACCACCGATAAGCAAACCGGGGAAAAATCGATTATGCAGGTAACCCGTGTTGATGCCAATTCCAACACCCGTTTTTCAATGGCTGATTATAAAGTCACTAACCTGGGGTCGTTTCAGATGCCTGCCAATGAGGAATAAATATAAGCTAACTGTCATTCTTTTATTGCTAATTACATTTACACCGGGCATATCCTTCGGGCAAATACATTTTGGGGTATTTGCCGACTGCCAGTTTTGTGACTGCAAAACAGAAGGATCCCGATATTATCGTGATTCCTCAGGAAAACTGGCAGATTGTATTGCCCACTTCAACAAAAACAAACAACTCGGATTTGTTGTCAACCTGGGCGATCTTATCGATCGTGATTTTGAAAGTTATACCCTGCTGGAACCTGTTTTGAAACAAATAGAAAAACCATTGTTTCATGTGCCCGGCAATCATGATCTGGAGGTAGAGCCGGCACTTCGCAGCCAGGTTCCTAAGGAGCTTGGCCTCGCAGAAATGTATCATTCATTCCAAAAGGAAAATTGGCATTTTGTTTTTCTCAATGGAAACGACATCTCTTTTCTTTCTTCTGATCCGGATGTGGTAAAGAAGGCAGAAAAGATAACTACCCGGTTGAAAGCTGAAGGTAAGCCTAACTACCATCCCTGGAACGGTGGGTTGGGACAAAAACAACTGGAATGGCTGGAAAATCAGTTGCAGGAGGCAGAAAACAACAAACTGAAGGTAGCCGTTTTTTGCCACTACCCTCTCCTTCCGCTGGAATCTCACACATTGTGGAACCAGGAAGAAACACTGGCGTTACTCGAAAAATATTCCTGTGTGAAACTCTGGTTAAACGGGCACAACCATACCGGGAATTATGCTTTTCATCATGGGATTCATTTCGTAAATCTCAAGGGGATGGTGGAAACCAAATCAGAAAATGCCTTTGCTGAAATTGTCCTTTCTTCCGGTGCCATTGAAATTAAAGGATATGGAAGGGAAGAAAGCCGCAAGCTGCCCGTGCAGCAGTGAATAGTGAGGAAGCTGCTCAGGCGCCAATAACCATCAGGGCAGCAGGGATAATTTCAGCCTCTACTAATTCCGTTTTGGGAAGTACCTCACCGTCTACCTGAAACTCCTGAGGGTCTAGCAGCGTAATCCGGGCCTCTGACGCAGAATATACCCTTATGTATTTCATTTTATGAAGCTTTCCGGTAAAAAAAGCATAGATAAAAGTGGCAACAAACCACCAGGGATAGGGCCGGATGATAATGATTTCGAACTTTCCGTCATTTAGCTTTCCTGTTGGATTAATAATTGCGCCGGTACCAAAACTTTTTGCATTGGCAATTACGACCATCTCAGCCTTCATTTTTTTACGGCGATGCCCCGGAACCTGGATATAGAATGAAAATGACGTTTTCCCTTCCGACAACTCTTTGAAAAGCTGTTTCCCGTAACCCAACATTCCTTTGGACCCCTCTTTTTCAAAGCGCTTTACAATGCGGGCATTCAAGCCGATGTCTCCCAAATGCAGACAGTAATGTTTGCCATTCATTTTTATCACATCTACCGGATTCGCCGCATCCTGAAGGTTTTTCTTCAGGGCTGCTTCAAAATTTTCCGGGATCCCCAGGTTGTATGCCAGTCCATTGGCCGATCCCGCAGGAATAATACCTAACCTGATGTCACTCCCAATAAGTATTTTGGCGACCATATTAACCGTTCCGTCGCCTCCCACGGCAATAATAGTATGAGGCTGAAATTTTTCCAGGTATCGTTTGACCTCTTTTTCATCTTCTTTCCCGGTTGTCCGATAAACAGCATATTCAAACCCCATTTCTTCCGAAAAGCGAGTCAACATAGAATTTACATCCCCCCTTTCTCCCTTTCCCGAGGAGGGATTAATCACAAATAAAATTCTGCTTTTCAAGATGGTATTCAATGGAATTTATTTTAATTTTCTGACATCCAAAAAGATTCCGCTCTCCTCTTTTTTTGCCATTTCTATAGCGGATGAAAATAGAACAGCAGCTTCTCCGGGTGTTGGCATCCCCGGGGTTCCTTTGGCTTGTTTTAACCGTTGAACGACAGGATACTTTTCGTTGTCTTCCAGAGAATAAATATAATCCTGCATACCGGTATCGACAAGCCCGGGCGCCAAAGCGCAAAAATGGGTTTCTGTAAATTCTTTTGCATACAAACTGATAAGCATATTCAGAGCCGCCTTCGAAATCGAATAAGCATTCCACCCCCGCGCACCGCTGACAGAAGCGCCGGAGGAAACAGCCACTACCTGCCCTATTTTTTTCACCGAATTAAAAAGGGTATCGATTAAAATTTTATTGGCCCACACATTTACGTCCATTACCTTTTTAATCTCTTCCAGGCTTGTATCTTTCAAATCCTTTATCCCGTTTAAAATCCCTGCATTCAGTATCACCAGATCAAGGTTTTCAACTTCTTTCAGAAAAGAAAAAAGATTGGTTTCAACCTCGTTAAAATTGGAAATGTCCTGAACCAGAAAATCAAAATTGGGAAAAGCATTCAAATCCGGATTTATTTTTCTGCTTATACCGAATACAGAATGCCTGTTCTCAAGGTAATGTTTTGCGAGACCAAACCCCAGTCCTGAACTGGTTCCTGTAATAAATATGTTCATTTTTCAGACTTTATTCGTTGCTTACTCAACCTCTCAGTAAAAAAATTGTTTACTACCAATTTTCAAAAATAATGAATCTCGTTATCTTTATTACTTTCACTGATGCATTAAACGAAACAGCACAGGATTGTTAAACCGGTAAAACAGATAGATTTGAAAAAAATGAGATGAAGTATTTCAAACCCTTTATAAAAGGAATCAGGAAGCCATTCAAGCTTTTAAAAGTTTTTCTGAAACAAAAGGCCGGGTGGCTGGATAAGCCTATCATTGTTCCCTATAACGGATATGGAAACGAAACCGATATATTTATTCAGGGAATGGTAATAGAAGACAAAGGTTTGTCGAAACCAAAAGATAAACACCGGGTTTGGAAAAATATGCTGGCTACCATAAAACGGTTCTCTGGTGATGAAATCCCCGGGGTTACTGTGAGAGCTAAATTTTTGGACACCACCCAAACCACAACAACCGATGATTGGGGATTTTTTTTCTTCCATTTTCATTTCGAAAATAAAACAGAGAGTTTACAAAGAAAAAAATGGCACCCCGTTCATTTCACACTGTTGGATGAAATTGTTGAAAATCAGTCTCCCATTCATGCAACCGGTCAAGTGCAGATTGTTTCCTGCCACCAGAAGCTAATAGTGGTTTCCGACATTGATGATACGGTACTGATTTCACACTCTACCCAAACTCTAAAAAAGCTGAAACTCATGCTTTTTAAAAATGCTTTCACACGATCACCGTTTCCCGGGATTTCGAAATTTTATAATGCATTGGCAGAAGGAAAAGATAATCAGGTAAGTAACCCGTTTTTTTATGTTTCAAGCAGCGAATGGAACTTGTACGATCTGCTGGAAGATTTTTTTCATTTCAATCATATTCCCAAAGGGGTTTTTATGCTGAGAAAATTAAAAACAAGTGTCTTTAAATTCTGGAAATCGGGAGGGGGAAATCATGAGAGTAAATTTGAAAAAATTGAATCGTTACTTCGTTTCTATCCGAAACAAAAATTTATTCTAATAGGCGACAGTGGTCAGCGGGACCCTGAAATCTATGCCAGGTTGGCGCTTGAGTTTCCGGGACGGGTTGATACTATTTTTATTCGCAGAATCCGTTCTCGCACCTTCCCCGGAGGAGATAAAAAAATTAAGGGTAAACTGGCTCAGGTGAATACCGGTTATTTTGAAGTAAAATCGACCCATGAAGCGGCACTGATTGCTGCCGGAAAAGGCTACATCCATAACAGCTACTTTACTTAAAGAGTTTGCCAACGCGTTGTGCTTCTGTAATTCACAACATATTCTTCCACTGGCACTTCTTCCAATCGGCTTTCCTCAAGTAGACTTTTCTCCAATACCTCCTGGCATTCCTGAGCAATGTCAGTCTTTGCTGAATTAAGGAATTTTTTCTTTATTAGAAATTCCAAACAGTTCATTATTTTTTTAAGTGCTTTCATTTTTTTACGGTTTTAACGGTTATTTTTCTGCATCGTTTAATCGCCTTAGTAACACGGCGGCATAAGAGCTCATTGAAGTATTTTGTACGATAATTTCTTCCGGTAAACTAAGCTTGGCTGAAGTAAAATTCCAGATCGCTTTAATTCCACAGTTTACCAGATCCTCTGCAACATCTTGTGCAACATGATTGGGAGTGGTAAGTATTCCGATTTTTACGTTAAGCCGATCATAAAGGCTAAACAATTTGTTGTATTCCAAAATGTGAATTCCCCCGATTGTTTGGCCAATTTTTTTGGAGTCCACGTCGAAAGCAGCGAGAATTCTCAAACCAAGTGACTGGTGTTCCTGGTAAGCCATTAAAGCCGCCCCCAGGTTACCTGCCCCAACCAGAAAGGCTTCATTTATCCTGTTAAATCCCAAAAAATCTTCCAGGGCATGAATCAACTCGTAGGTATTGTATCCCACCCGCGGTTTTCCTTTAACGCCTGTAACAGCCAGGTCTTTTACAACCTGTGTAGGATCACAGCCAAGATCTTTGCCAATGGTTGGCGCTGAAATATTGATGGTTCCTTCTTCTTTGACCTGCTCAAGGTAATACAAATAACCAGGCAACCGTTTCAATGTTGGTTCCGGCACCCGGTCTTTCGTTTTGTATTTCCCTGTTTCGCTCATTTAAAGTGATTTTTTTTTAATCCACTTCAAATATAAAAACTAAAACATTAAAGAAATAATTCTTTATTAAAAAGATGTATTTGTTAACTGTAATTTAAAACTGCATCGGTTACTTCCTCTGTTTCACCCAAATGAGTTTATCGGTATTATAACCTCGTTGTGCTGCTAATGCAAGAATATGATCCAATGTTTCCTGCTCCGGAGCCGGTATGCGGCTTAAAATCCAGAGGTACTTGTCTGACGAACTGCCAATGAGTGCCCACTGGTAATCTTCATCCAGTTCGAGAATAAAATAGTCAGCATAAAATATCCAGAAAAAGGAAACTTTAAGTTTGCCCGGATCATCCGGATTGGGTTGTTTGGCCTTACCTTCAGCCTGCTTAAATTCGCCGTCGAGACTATCTTTGTATCCGGCATTTACCACTTTAATTTTCCCGTCAGGACGTAATGAATAATTTGCCGTTACTCCCACCAGGTTACGTTCAAACGAGTGGTCAAAACGGGCAATTTCATACCAGGTCCCCATATACCTTTCCAGATCGAGATGTTCAATGGTTGAAAAATTTATTTTCTTCTCTTCCTGTGAGTGACAACCTTTCATTCCTATCAAAAGTACAAAAGAAATTGCCAGCGCCTTTTTAAAAGTAAAAACTGCCATGGTTTTTTTGATTCTCATTTTACATTGAGGCAATACTAAAAAAACATTTTTTTATCGTGCTCCGGAAAAAATATTCCTGCGTCAATACGCACCCGGTCCAGGGTCTCAATCAGGTCAAGGCTCATTTGCCAGGTCATTTTATCACTTTCAATTTTGCCTGCGTCGAGGCATTCCATCACATGAGCCGCCTCATATTGGTAGCCTGTTCCTTCTTTGTGTTCAGAGGGGAAGGTTTCCATTTCACCCCCGGCTTTCCAAACCGTAATATGGGTAGGAACAAACCATCGCGCGTTCAGAATGAGGTACCCTTTCTCGCACAAGTACTCTGTTTGGGTAGGCGAAAAACCGGCAAAACTCGAGGTAAGACTTGCCATTTCTCCGTCTTTATATTTAAAAATCATGTTAACCGTTTCTTCGGAACCAGTGGGACTAAAGTCGGCAAATGTTTTAATCTTTTCCGGTTTACCCAGGGAGGTAAGGGCAGCAAAAACCGGGTAAATTCCAATATCAAGCAACGACCCTCCCCCCAAAGAAATATTGTATAATCTTTTTTCCAGATCGTAAGGTGCATTAAAGGCGAAGTCAGAACGTACGATTTTTAATTTACCCAATTCGCCGGATTGAATAATCTCCATCGCCTTTCTAAAACTTGGCTGAAACATGGTCCAGAAAGCTTCCATCAAAAAGGTATTGTTCTTTTGGGCACAGGCAATCATTTCCTCTGCTTCCCTTTTGTTAATGGCAAACGCCTTTTCACATAAAACCGCTTTTTTATTGTTCAGGCAGAGCATGGTGTGCTCGTAATGATGAGAGTGTGGCGTAGCAACATAAACCACATCCACATTGGGGTCGGATACCATCTCTTCATAACTTCCGTAAGCATTTTCAAAACCAAGTTCTTCTGCAAACTGCTCTGCTTTTTTCAGGTCGCGTGATGCCGCTGCATAGAGTCTGGCATTCGACAATAATTTCAGGTCGTTACTAAACTTCCGTGCAATCTTTCCACAGCCCAAAACGGCCCAATTGTATGTTTTTTTCATGAAAATTATTTTTTCCAAATTTAATCATCCTTCCACAAGAGCCCATCATTTGCCGCATAAAATTATGATATCCTTTTATTTTATATTTTTGACAAAAACAGAAATTTATGGCCGGAAAAGAAAATTCAACCCTCCTCATAAAAAAAGCATCGGGAGAAGAAGAACCTTTCAGAGTTGAAAAACTGAAAGAATCGTTGCGCAGGGCAGGCGCAGGGGAAGAAACAATTGATCAGGTGACTGATGATATTGGCTCCTGGATATACGACGGCATTACGACTCAAAAAATATACTCCCGGGCTTTTGCGCTGTTGCGGAAGAAGAAAAAACATGTGGCATCGCGCTACAAACTCAAAAAAGCCATTATGGAGCTTGGCCCTACCGGCTATCCTTTTGAACATTTTATTGGCAAAATTCTGGAACTCCAGGGGTATTCAACCGAAGTAGGACAGATAGTGGAAGGTTTATGTATTACCCATGAAGTGGATGTGGTGGCGACACGCGGTAAGCAACAATACATCGTAGAATGCAAGTATGGCCAGAGCCCGGGAAAAACGGTGAGCGTGCAGGTTCCGCTTTACATTCGTTCACGGGTGGATGACATTATAAAAAAACGAAGTGAAAATGCAGAATATAACGGATTTTCTTTCTACGGCTGGGTGGTCACTAACACCCGCTTTACATCGGATGCCATTGACTATGGAAAATGCTGCGGGTTACATCTGCTAAGCTGGGATTTTCCCCATGGCAACGGATTGAAGGACATTATCGACCGGGAAAAAATCTATCCAATTACTGTGTTGAATAACCTCACCAAAAATCAGAAGCAGGAACTGATGGAGCAGGGAATCGTGGTATGCCGGCAAATACAGGACAAACCGGAAATCCTGGATCCTCTTCAATTGGGGAAAAAGCAGCTGAGGGACTTAATGATTGAACTGGAGGAAATTTTGTAGGCTGGTTGTTTGTGAAATTTATTCTACATAAGTAACTTCGGACCACAAAAACAAGCAAAGGAGTATTGCCATGCATGATGAAAAAAATCCGCCGTTAAAACTGGCTTTTGATTTTCTGCACTACACCAATCGTAATTTATTTCTTACCGGAAAAGCGGGTACCGGTAAAACCACCTTCCTGAAAAACTTAAAAAAAATTTCTCCCAAACGGATGGTGGTAACAGCCCCAACAGGTGTGGCAGCCATCAACGCGGGAGGTGTAACCCTTCACTCTTTTTTTCAGTTGCCTTTTGGGCCTCAGATTCCGCAAGATGCTATTCCCCCCGGTTTTTCAGGCATCCCAAATGCCAATCGTTCCGAAAACATCAGCCGTTTCAGCAAAAACAAAATCAATATTATACGGAGCCTCGACCTGCTGGTTATTGATGAGATTAGCATGGTGCGGGCCGATGTGCTCGATGCCGTGGATGCGGTGTTGCGCCGCTTCAAAAACCGTTATCAGCCTTTCGGCGGAATTCAGTTGCTAATGATTGGCGACCTGCAGCAATTGGCGCCGGTAGTAAAAGAAGAAGACTGGAACATTCTGGGAAAGTATTATGAAACCTGCTTTTTTTTCAGTAGCCGGGCATTACAAAAATCAGATTTTATCGGAATTGAGTTAAAACATATTTACCGGCAAAGCGAACAAAAATTTATTGATTTGCTTAATAAAGTGCGGGACAATCAAATGAATGCCACGGATCTTCGCTTACTAAATGACCGGTACAAACCCGATTTTTCTCCGGCAGACGATGAAGGATACATCACGTTAACTACCCACAATTACCAGGCAAAACGTATCAACCAATCGCACCTGAAAAAGCTTTCTGCTACTATTAAACGGTTTGAATGTAAAACAGAAGGTGACTTTCCGGAATACTCCTACCCTGCCGACGAAGTGCTGGAAGTAAAAACCGGCGCCCAGGTAATGTTCCTGAAAAACGACACCTCTCCGGAAAAAAGATACTATAACGGTAAAATCGGAAAAATAATCAATATTATCGATGACCAGATTGAAGTACAGTGCCCGGATGAAACAGAGGCAATTATAGTAGAGCCGGATGTGTGGGAAAATACCAAGTACCAGCTGAATGAGGAGACATCGGAGATTGAAGAAGAAGTTGTTGGCCGGTTCATTCAGTATCCCCTGAGGCTGGCCTGGGCTATTACCATCCATAAAAGCCAGGGACTTACCTTTGAAAAGGCTATTATCGATGCCCGGCAGTCGTTTGCCCACGGACAGGTTTACGTGGCTTTGAGCCGCTGTAAAAGTTTAGACGGATTGGTTCTTAGCACGCCGCTGAACTCCCAAAGTGTAATTAACGACGATACGGTGGTTGGTTTCACAAAAAATGTGGAACAAAACCAACCGGGAGAAACGGAACTGGAAAAGCACCGGAAAGAATATGAAATAGAGTTGCTGAATGAGTTGTTTGATTTTAGTTCGTTTATCCGGTCTGTAACATATTTGCTGAAAGTATGGAATGAACATTCAACTTCTTTAATGGGCAACCTGCCGGAAGAACTGCAAAGGATGCTGAAACCTGTTCAGGAAGAGTTAACTGATGTAGCAAAAAAATTCCGTCCGCAAATGGAACAACTGGCTCACCGGCACGGACATGCTGAAGAAAACATTCCGTTACAGGAACGGTTACAAAAGGCAGCCACATATTTTCTGGGAAAAATGAAGGAGCGAATTGAAATCCCCCTTGAAAATGTTGCCTTTGAGACCGATAACCGGAGTGTTCGCAAACGGATAACCGAGGTATACGGCAGAATAGAAATGGATCTCGAAATAAAAAAGGTGTGCCTGGAGTCTTTATTAAGTGGATTCTCAATCAAAAAGTATCTCGAAGCTCGTGCCGTTGCATCCATTGAAAAACCAGCTTCCAAAGCCCGCAGCGAGGCGGTCGCGGCCAATGTGTCCCATCCTGATTTTTACAGGAAACTGGTGAAGTGGCGCGGGAAAAAATCAATGGAAACAGGACTCGACGAATCACGGGTTTTACGCCAAAAAGTGATGGTAGAAATAGCTGAAAAACTGCCGGCTACTGCCATTGACCTGAAAGCTGTAAAAGGGATGGGCGGCAAAAAAATGGAACAATTTGGACAGGAACTCCTGGCACTGATTCTGGATTACCGCAAGGAAAAAGGAATGGACCTTCCGCTGAATGCCCAACAGGAAGTGGAGCTGGCCGGACTTGACACCAAGGAAGTAAGCCTGGCTCTTTTCAAACAAGGATTGAAACCGCCGGATATTGCAAAAAAACGAAACCTCGCCATTTCAACGATTGACGGTCATCTGGCTCATTTTGTCAGTCGCGGGGAGTTAGACGTGTTTGAACTTTTGGATCGCCAAAAATACGATACCATTCTCTCGCATCTGCACGAAAAAACAGGTGCCTATACTACCACAGAAATCAAAAACAAACTGGGTAATGATTTTTCATATAACGAAATCAGACTGGTGATGGCTACCATGCACAAATAAAAAACAAAATACTTTTAATTCCTGAAGCTCAGAAACCCTTCTTCTGAATGCTCATTCACAAAACGTGAAACAAGTTCAGGCCTGAGATTCCCTTTCACATAAATAATTGCATTATCATTGCCACCCACCAGGATAAGCATCTCTTTTATGGATTTTTCTTCCATTTTTCCAAAAACAGTTACCTGCTCGTTGTCGTCCCTTACCGTCATCAACTTTTCCATCCTTTTGTTTTTGCTGACGGCATTGTAAAATTCCCGGTGCAGGTTGGTTCCGGTATTTACCTGAGAATCCTCCAGGGTAATCACTTCTACTTTATCGATGTTTTGTAATAATTCGCGTTCATTTTTGTCCCAGTCGCCCCACTGTGCCGAGAGTTTTATCACCCAGCCGGGCACATAAACAGACGTTACCCCATCTTTAAAACGATACTTTGTAAAAGCTTCAGAAACACCGCTTTCATATTCACAGGCCGTAAAAAGAAAAAGAAGGAGCATCGAAAATAAAACTGTTTTTTTCATCTTTTTTAAGTTTATTTCTAATAGGACGTACAGAATAAAATTCCATTACTCAAAAAAGGAAAAAATGCAGGCTGAAATGTCATTATTATTGACAGCCGAATAAAATAATTAATCGAAATTATAATTCGCAAAAGGCTGTTTGACTGAACCTGTTCGGAAATTTAAAACCCCGAATGATTTTACTAATAATGCGAATCAAGAGTTGATATTAGCTAGTTATCAAAAATTCAACCCACTCCGGGGTTGCGTCTTTACCCCGCATTACCTTCCCCGAGCTTCGCACGGGGCTATTTTTATTTATGTCCTTCGGACATTTCTTTATCCCGAAAGGGATTAAACAATAATAGCCACGGGTTTTACCCGTGGTAATGAAACGGATATGAGAAGAACCCCGAAGTGGGTTCAACACTTGATTCGCATTAATACCCTAAATCCTCCCCTTTCTCCAGGGCAGGAATACCTTTTTCCATCCAGGCTGGTGCCGGATGTCCTTTCAAGTAATGATTGAAAAACCCAAACATCCGCTTGCTTAAATCAATGCGGTTGCCCCAACTGGTAGCTTTCAGGTTGTGCGGTTCGTTGTTGTAAGTCAACATCCAAACCGGTTTGTCGAGCCTCCGTAATGCCACAAAAAGCTCAATGCCCTGGTACCATGGAACAGCCCCGTCGTTATCGTTATGCATCATTAGCAACGGCGTTTTAATGTCCGGCGCAAAAAACAGAGGCGAATTCTCTATGTAATGAAGTGGCTTTTCCCACAGTGTTCCGCCAATCCGGCTTTGCGATTGTTCGTACTGGAACATTCTGCTCATGCCCGATTGCCATCGTATCCCGCCGTAAGCACTGGTCATGTTACTTACCGGCGCCCCGGCCATGGCTGCTGCGTACAGGTTGGTTTTTGTTATCAGGTAAGCCGTTTGGTAACCGCCCCAGCTTTGCCCCTGCAGAGCCATCTTCTTTTCGTTGATATAGGGATATGAATTTACCAGGTACTGCGTACCACTCACAATAGCATCGTATGCACTTTGACCGGGATACCCGGTTTTATAGGTAATGTCAGGTACAAATACAATGTAGTCGTTACTCGTATAAAATGTTTTATTAATGACCGACCGGCTGGGCGCAGGATGCTGATGCCGGTGAATATTCTCCGTATTCCGTTCGTAAAAATAAACTATCAGCGGATATTTTTTTGCGAAATCGAGGTTTTCCGGAAGATAAAGCAACCCTTTTAGTTTTTCTCCCGAAAAAGAGAGCCATTCCACAATTTGCACTTTGGGCCAGATATATTGCTCTTGTTGCGGATTGGCATCAGAGATTTTTCGTGCATGATCGAAATCCAAATCGCTGATCCACACATCAGGAAAAATGCGTGCACTTTCTTTCGTCCAGATAAGTTTATCTGCTTTTTTTGCCTTTTTTACGTTAGAAAAATGAACCCGTTCCATCGTCAGTAAATCCGGTTCTTTTAAAGCATTGAACCGTACACTAAAGAATCCGTTTGACATGGTACGCTCATCAAACGCATTCAGCAATACCGTTTCGTTGGACGGAATGTATTTTAAGTCAGGATCGAGCGAGACATAACGAAAGCGTGTCTCATTCCGTCGGCCAAATGCTTTGGTAATGTTTGCGGGAACCCGTTCGCCCGAAGGATCAATTTTCCAAATATCGTAGCGGTCATAAATGTAAACAAACCTATCGTCTTCACTCCAGCCAGCAATTCCATATGGATTGGGATCTGTAGGTTTGTCGTTCCGTTCATCAAAAAAACTTACCGGGATCATTTTGGTAAGCGGAACAGCCTCCAGGTTATTGATATCAGTGGAGCGGGCATAATAACTGCTGTCGGAAGGCTCATACCACAGCACATATTTCCCTTGGGGCGAAATGCGCACAAACGATTTTTTGTCAACTATTTCCCTTTTAATACCCGATTGAATATCCACCACATAATAATCCCTGCATTGCTTTCCGGTCCAGCTTGTTTCCCGCAAATAAGGCTGCTCGTTGTAGCCCAAAGCAATTTCACCGTTCCCTTTCTGAATAGTGGTAATATTTCTTACCTGGAGATCCGCCAGTTGAATGAATCGTCCCAGCTCAAGGTGATAAACAGCCAGGTAAGTACGTTTTTTCTCCTTCTCCAGCTCCACTTTCTGCTGTGGCTGAAGTTTCAGGTCTTGCCAGTTCCAGATATCCAGTTTGGGTTTTTCATCTTCCAAAAGTGTGTCTTTTTCTGCCGGTTCAGGACTTTCGGCTGTCCCGAAAAATAACTTTGTTCTGTCTTCAGAAAAATACATATTTCCGTTTTCACTGGGCGACCACCCTACCGGAATCCCTCTGGAATAACGATCCAGCTTCATCTCCGGAGACTTATCCGGTTCTCCCAGGTAAAGTGAATACACTTTTTCTTTAATGGTATCCTGCGAAAAAAGAAACGCATATTCTTCGCCTGTTTCGCCTGCAGTTATTTTTTTTACCCAACCCTTCGCGTTAAAAAGTTGTGTGACCTCTCCGCTTGATGTATCAAAAGAATAAAGTGACGAAAACGTATCGGTTGAATCTTTTACCTGCCGGTTAAAGTAGATTGCAGCACCTTTCCGGGCATAAAACCATTCCGATACATTTCGGAACATCATTGTGTCGGAAGTGGCAACTCTGAAAAGGATCAGGTCTTCCACGTCCTTCTGTTTTTGTTTTTCCTTCGGTTGGTTGGAAGCAGAATCTTTGGAGGCTGGTTCCGGTTCCAGGGAAAAGGCAATCCATTTTGCATTTTCTTCCGGTACCTGAAACGATTTCAACCGAGAAAACTTAACCATGTTGCCACTGTTAAATGTCCATATTCCCAGACTATCGCCGGGCATATCCTCCTTTTTTGTTTTTGCCCGTTTCGCTTTTCGGATCGTCGATTCAGGTTGTTTAATATGAAATGCAAGAAAATCATTTTCCGGACCGAATTGCGCATTATATCCGCGCGGGATGGTGTCTGTCTGTTTCTTTTCAGACACTACCACTAACATTCCATCCCCTTGCTGAGGGCTTTGCTCAAAAGCAACTATCTTTCCATCATTTGAAATACTGTAATTTTTCAGGGTGTTCCATTTTTCAAAATCTTCAATAGAGAGCGCTTTTTTATGGGGCCCCTGTGCAAATAATCCAATAGAAATAAAACAAAAAAATATAGCCGTAATTTTTCTCATCACCATTCCCTTTACCGATTTCCAGTTAAAATCCAAAGATAAAATAATATGGATTCAAATTAAATGACTACAGCCCTCCAACACCTTTTTAAACTCCTCCGGTAGCGGCGAAGTGAATGCCTGTCTCATTTGTGTTCCCGGATGGGTAAATTCCAACGACGCGGCATGTAACAATAGCCTGTTGCTACCGGTTTTTTCCGTAATGATTTTATTCAGCGTAAAGTCACCATGATGGGTATCCCCCACAATATCAAAACGATTGCGGGCAAAATGCTGGCGAATCTGGTGCCAGCGGCCGGTTTCCGGTATTATTTCAACCAGGCTCAGCACAATGCCGGTTTTATCCTTATACGAAATAGCGGTTTCAACCGACTCCAAGGCTTTAAAACGGGTAACAGCCGGCTTTTTAAACTTCGTCTTTTTCTTTACCAGCACTTTGTCGCTGAAAACTCCCTCCCCCGGATTTCCCTGTACTACCGCAACATATTTTTTGGCCACTTCTTTCCGTTCAAACTGCAATGTGAGTTCCTTCGCCACTTCCGGCGAAAAAGCCAGTACAATTACTCCCGATGTTTTTGCATCAAGGCGGTGCACATTGTAAATCCAGCGGCCTGTTAAATCCCCCACCAGTTTGGTAAGGTATGGCGCATCATGAGGCATAAAATCGTTTTTATGCACTGCCAGTCCGACTGGCTTGTCTACTACTATCAACTGTTCGTCCTGAAATAGAACCGGTATTTCAAAATTTCTTTCCACGGATAAAATTTAATTTAATGTCGTCGATGTTTCTGTTTCCCTATCTTTGTTTAAATGAATCCTCGCATCAAAGATTCAAAAAAACAGGATTCAACGAAAGGAATTTTATCAAAATAATATACAACGGGAGTTTGCTACAACCCGTTTAACTTTTTTGAGAATGAAAGGTGTTTATCCAAAGCAAGGCTTAAAATTGACATTTGAACCTTACAGCCTGCAACTGAAACATACATTTACACTGGCCGGCAGTTCCCGTACAACCACACCGGTAATGCTTACAAAAATTGAATGGGAAGGGTTAACCGGCTACGGGGAAGCCTCCATGCCTCCGTACCTCGGAGAAAACCCGGAAACCGCTGCCCGCTTTTTAAGTGCGCTCAATCTGGGGCAGTTTTCCGATCCGTTTCGCATGGAAGAAATTTTAACCTGTGTGGATGAATCCGCTCCCGGAAACACAGCGGCAAAGGCTTCGGTGGATATTGCCCTGCATGATTTGACAGGTAAAATACTGCAACAACCATGGTACAAAATATGGGGGCTCTCTCCTGAAAATACTCCTGACACCTCCTTTACAATCGGAATTGACAAACCCGATATAATTAAACAAAAAACAAAAGAGGCAGCGCCGTATAAACTACTGAAAGTAAAGCTGGGTGGCCCCGACGATTTAAAAATGATTGAAACCATTCGCTCGGTTACCGACAGACCGCTCTGTGTGGATGTGAACCAGGGATGGAACGACAGGGAGCAGGCGCTGGAAATGATTCACTGGCTGAGCGAAAGAGGAGTTCAGTTTATAGAACAGCCTTTGCCCAAAGAGCAGGAAGAGGATCATGCCTGGTTAACTGAATATTCGCCGCTTCCCATCATTGCCGACGAAGCGGTGCAGCGCCTTTGTGATGTACAGAAAACCGTTGGCGTTTATTCCGGAATCAATATTAAACTGATGAAATGTACCGGTATGCGGGAAGCACACAAAATGATTACCCTGGCACGGGCCAATCATTTACGGGTAATGATTGGCTGCATGACCGAAACCTCCTGCGCCGTTTCAGCAGCAGCCCAGCTTTCACCACAGGCTGAGTGGGCCGACCTGGACGGCAACCTGCTCATCTCAAATGATCCTTTTGAAGGAGTAAAAATAGTTGATGGAAAAATTACGCTGAATGATGAGCCGGGGATTGGCATAAAAGAAATCCGCCACATATTTTGAATGAAAAGTGTCCCCCTCTGGCGCAGTTTTGTAAACTGTGCCTCAGACTGCAAGGCTAAACAAAAAATAAAGAAAAGACGTACGTTTCGTTTTACCTCTTTTTCATTTTAAATTTGGTAAAACTTAAGTTTGTAAGGACGAATTTGATACATTTTGTATGAATAGGTTTTTTGTTTTCAACAAAAAGGTACCGATTGTAAATCGGCACCAGCGAGGGTCATATCCAGCTTATCCGAGTCGTTTTTAATGGATTTATAAAATACCAGGAAGATGATAAGAATTTATATATTGACTTTTTTGTTCTTATTTGCAAATTTTGCTAATGGACAGATTGCAGATAGTACAGAAATTAATATGGTTACCTTTATTGAGGAACCTCCATTATTTAAGGGTGATTTGAAAGAGTTTATTCAAAGCAAATTAGAATATCCATTGAATGCTAAAAAGGATACTGTCGAAGGAACTATTGTAATTTCCTTTAAAATAGATACTTTAGGTTTAACTATCAATCACAAGGTTGTTAAAGGAATCAGAGAAGATTTGAATAATGAAGCTCTTAGGGTTGCAAAACTAATTAAATTTAATAGACCGGCATTGCAAAAAGGAAGACCAATAGAAGTAGAATATACTGTTCCGGTTGTATTCGATTTAAGATGCTTAAAAAAATGTAGATAATAATAATAGTCCCCCAGCTAGAGTGGGTTTGTGACCCGTGCCTTGTTTTATAAAAGCAATAGTATTTGCCCTAACGGGCAAGGCACAAATTATAAATTTGTGCCTGCGAGGGAATTCTGCTTACAATGTATTACGAGATTTTGAAAAAAGAAGATTATTTCATACCTTTTAATCCGAAATAAGAAAAAGTTCTTTTCCCCACTTTGACGAGGAGAGATTCTACAGGAAAATCACATGTATGAATAATAAAAAACTTTATTCCTAGATTTTTTTAACGATGCAGTTAATTCAAAATCTTATCTCAAAGTTCAGGAATGCGGATGGCGATCCAACAAAGCAAGTTATCGATTTGATTGTATTTGCTGGTTACTTTTCCTTTTGTCTTTACGCTGGTGGTGTAGCATACAGTTCAAGTTATAATGATTATTTTTCAATGCAAACACCAATTAATATAAAGGATTCATACACTGCTGTAAAGTTTGCGACTCATGTTCTTGCTTCCGGTTGGTATTGGTTGGCTTCTTCAGTATACATACTTCTTTTTATTCTTCTATACTACTCTTGCAGATATGCATGGAAACCCTGGATTGGATATTTTGTAATGAGCTTATTGTTCTATTCTACCTTTTTAATTTGTGCGGCAATTGGCAACACCAAAGGGAAAAGGGATGCAATAAGGGATGGATTAAAGGATTCTACTAGTTTACCAGTTGTAAAATTATACAGCACAGACAATTCAGGAACAAACTATGCAGATGGAAACTATCATTTACTTTTTTCTGATGATGAAAGGTTTTACATTTTTGAGCCGGCGGGCGTAGAAGGCTCTGTAATTCAAATAATTGTTGTTAGCAGAAAGAATATTAATTATCATGAAATTACAGTAAAATGAAAAAGATTATACAACTTTTGAGTATTACTATTTTTTGCAGCACCGGATTTTGTTATGCCGACATAATAAAATTTGAAACAAATGACTGGTCTGATAAACGTCCGTTAGTTTGGACAGGAACACTAAAAAAAATTGATCCTGAGAGCAATTTGGTTTATTTTGAGTATAAAATGAAAGATAAAATTAGGGCATTTCAAGTTCATATAACCAGAATTTATTCATTAACCATTGATAGCCAGGATCGGGTAGATAAGCCATTGCCCGAAACAAGACAAAATTTATCAACTCCCCTACCGTCCAATCCGCATTCAAAACGCATATTGGAATTGTCTAACCAAAATTTTGTAACAGAAGATATTCCCGGGGATGTCAAAGTTCGGCCGGATAGAGAAAAACTAAAAAGCGGAGGTAATCTAAAAATTTACCTTAATGGAAACGTTGTATCAGCTAATCTTCAAAAAGTTGTTTTAATGGCAAGAGCAGCAAATAGAAGTCAGCAATCCTTTGAAATTCAACGTTCTGATTTAATAAAGTGGATTCGGTAATATATTAACGATGGATTCCTGTTTGTGTCTAATTACAATAGTTTTAATACTTCAGATGCCCTCAGTTGGTTATTAAAAGAAATTATGTCTCCCGAATTTAGAACATATCAAGACTATCTTTCCTCTTTTGATATAAAAGTAAGTGATCTTTTAGGTAACTTTTTTAATCATCTTTCAATTTTAAAACTGAAGAAAAACAATATTTATCTATCTGAAAACACAATACCTAATGAATTGGGTTTTATTGTTAACGGATTGATGCGTTCCTACATTATTGATGAAAACGGAAACGAAAGAACGATTAACTTTTTCACTGAATTAAATTATGTAGGAGACTATCAGTCCCTTATAAGTAAGACGCCTACTATGTACGTCTTTCAATGTTTGGAAAATACTACGCTTATTCAAATTCCTTATACTGCACTAGAAGAAGGATACAACCAAAATCCGGTTCTCGAAAAACATGGAAGGATATTGGCCGAGAAAAAACTATCGATGCAAAATAACCGCATAAAAACTTTTCTTACCCAAACAGCTGAACAACGTTACCTTTCTTTTATCCGGAAAAACCCCGGACTTTTCAACAGAATTTCCCTCACTCACCTAAGTAGTTATTTAGGTATAGAAAGACAATCACTTACCCGAATCAGAAAAAAGTTAGCATCATTTTGATTTTGGCACATTTGTGTCATGCATTTACCTACTGAAAGATAAATCTTTGCATTTTAAAATCTAAAAAATAAAAAAATGTTTAGAAACTCAGTTTATGGTTTAGCGGCTCTCATTGCGATAATTGGCTTAACTGGAAATAAAAACCAAAATACAGAACAAAACCAAAAGCCGCCGGTGCATATTGGCTATTATCTTAAAACGTTGGATAACCTGCTAACAGAACATATAGATCGAATGCATGCAGCAAATGGATTGACCAGGGCAGAATGGCAAATATTAAATAGCATTTATTGCACACCAAATATTGACACTGCGATTTTAGTTGATATTGTAAAAGAATTTACGGATATCGTAACTGCTCATAAGCTAATAAGTAATTTAATCAAAAAGGAATTGGTTACAGGACACAAATTCCTGAAACTGACTGGAAAAGGGAGAAAGTGCTACAATATGGTTTTTGAAATGCAAAAAGCATTCAGGCGACGAGTAGCGAAAGGTATTTCTCAGAGTGAATACGAACAGGTAATCAGAACTTTGGATAAAATGATTAAGAACCTAACAGTTGATAAATAATAATGAAAATGATTATTCTAAAATTAATTACAGTCTTAATCGCAATAATTGCAGTAGTCTGTGTCATAACAATCTTTACAAAGAAAAAGTACAATATTAAAAGAGAATTGGTTGTAAATGCACCTCAAAAAAAAGTATATGATTATGTGCGAATGCATAAAAATCAAAAGTATTTTAACCATTGGCTTAGTTTCGATCCTAATACAAAAATAGAAATTACGGGTAGTGAAGATGGTACACCAGGGGCTACATTTCATTTTGAAAGTAGTCATAAAAAAGTTGGCACTGGTGAATGGGAAAATGTAGCCATGAACCCAAATGAGAGAATTGATTTAGAATTAAGGTTTCTAAAGCCTTATCTATTTACAGCTACAAGGGAGTATTCAGTTTAAATCTCAATCAGAAAACAAAACAAAAATAGTTTGGGATTATCATAGTGGAATGGATTGGCCTAAAAATTTTATGCTTTTAATAATAGATATGGATAAAATAATAGGACAAGATATTGAATCCACTTTGCAAAAAATAAAAACCAATCTAGAAAGCCAATGATTTCCAACTATTCTTAAATAGCAAAGATCATTATGTATGACTAATAAATTGAAAACTAAAAGTTATGTCATTTCAAGCGTATATAGATAATATTCAAAAGAAAACAGGAAAAACACCCGCGGATTTTAAAGAGCTGGCAACAAAAAAAGGATTCCTGAAAGACGGTAACCTTGTAGTAAAAGCAACTGAGATTACCAATTGGCTGAAAGAAGAATTTAAACTGGGTCATGGACATGCGATGGCAGTTTATGCCACATTCAAAGGGAAAACCAAATAAGCAGAAACCCTTTGCTAACACGGATCCGCAACGCGTGCCTTGCTACTGATAATCAAATAACATAAACTTTTGATTCGCATGAAAAATAGTATTGTAAAAAATAACGTGTCTTTTGGTGAGAAGGAATTGGAGGAAGCCTTGGTGGCTTTAACCTCTTTAATCGATAAATGTGAGAAAGCTAAAGATAAGCTGGAACAAAGTTCTTCCCAGCAAACTTTGCTAAAAAGACGTATTAAAGCATTGCAAATTGCGGTTAGCTTGATTAAAGAGAAAATTTAGTACTGCAATCCACTTCCCAAAAGGTACCGATTGCAAATAGGCAGCAGCAAGGCCTTTCGGCAGCTTTTTGTTTTGAGAAATGTTCTTATCCCCTCGGAACTTAAAGCCATCCCCCGTGTACGCAGGAATTTCCCCTCGGGACACAGGAAAATCCCCAAAGTACCCAAAGAAAGTCACAAGGGGAAAAGGCTTTTCCCCTTGTGACCCGGGGCGGGTCATTAGGGGCGAAAGGAAATCCCCTGTGTTCCGGCCCATATCCCCCCGGGAAAATAGCCAGGTCCCCATGTATTTGCGTAGGGTAACAGGTTCACCGTGAGAAAGTATAACTGTAATTTCATAATTACTTTAATCAATTTTGTTTTGTTGAAAACCAGTTTATTTCTGAAGTATCAGTTCTTTTCATTTTTCAACAAAGGCTCTCCTTCTCCAATTATAGTTACCTGAAATCGGGAATGAATACCATTAACATTTTCGTATGTAAATGATATATCATTATTTCCCTTCTGAAATTCAGGTATTTCCCCTTTCAACCTAATCTCCTGAATCAATTCGCCTTTAGCACCATACAACTTACAATCGCCTTGTGACAACATCTCAATGTACATACCGGATTCCATTTCCACCGGAAAAACAATTTTTTCTTCACCTATTATTACAGTAGGATTTTTGACAGTATTTGGAATCATTGGCAATGCCTTTATTGCCCCAATCCGGCAGCTTACTTCCTTATCTTTGGGGAGGTTATTATACCACAACTGCAGTTTGTCGACGCGTCCAAAGTCTACTTTATAGAAATAAGAATTATATACATTAAAATATTCGTCAGGCCATATATAATCATTAAACCTGGACGACTCTATTTCCACCAGTTCAAAATATCTCCAGCCTGTAAAATCAATTTTAATAAAATGGTCTCCTCTTGCCCCCATCGAAATATACTGTGGGCTCTCTATTCTTAAATTTAACAACTCTCCTTTGCCATCCCCTTTTACCCATACTCCCAGTGCCTGGTTATTTTCCAGATTAAGCCAGGGATCAAATTTCTTTTCCATTTTCAGCCAGGAACCCTCCTGCGGTGATTCTCCCTTACTGGTTGCATTAAAAAGCCCCACCGGGCCCACGTGTCCAGCATTTTTTTCTGCAGATTCTTCTATCCTTCCGGTTACTCCTTTTGCGTTCCCCTTTTGATTAAACTCTTTCGGAGAAGAAAATTCAGCCAAAAGGATATTGTCATCGTCATCAAAAGCTTTGACAGACATCAATAATTCAATCCTTAATTTCACCGGCTGGCTTTCAAACTTATTACACACTTCCCATTTGGCTGACTGGGGGTTTGCCCCTTCAACCTTGTGTTTTTGGTAAGTTACAGGTTTAAAATTCCATCCCCCGCCCTCTTCCCGGAACAGGGTAAATTCTTCACCCGGCTGGCGGAGGAGGGAACGTATGCTGTCATTAAAATAATTTTTATGGCGTAACTCTTCATATTGTTTTATAATGGGGGTCAACCTCCCAAACAATGGGTACTCCTTCAATGTTTTATCGTCAACACCACCAAGCATTGATAACCCTGCATTATTCCCTATCATTTTGCAACAAAGGTACTCGATATCGTCAGGGAAAGTGGGCTCAGTTTGTGGAGGGTCCCATGTATAATTTTTCCACCATCCTAAATGCAGCGGCAAAAGGAGCCTGCCATTTTCTGCAGGGGCAAGTTTATTAATTACGGGTGTATGGCCCATCCATTCGCCATGGCGGGGGTCGTCCGATTTTATTGCCGCCAGGTGGATATCAATGAACCTTTTGTATCCCCTTGTTGGCCTGTCCCAGGCCTGCCACCGGGAGCTATAATGCCAGTAATGGTGGGGCATATCGCACATCTCCATCCCAACAGGCTTTTTAAGGTTGCGGGCTACCTCAAATATAAACTTTGTTCCGTAATACCAGGCATTCTCTTTTCCTGCAAGCAGATCGTTCCCGTCAATCGCGTCAAAGTATAAGCCGTCGAAACCACATTCGTCGGTAATTTCGGCTGTCCTTTTTGCGATGCTCCTAAATAATGGTGTTTCAGGCCCGGGGACAAACAGGCCAAACATCTCCCTCAGGTGATATGCTTTTTCATTAACAGGATGAGTGGTCACTTGTGTACCGGATACTCCCCTTGTCAATCCTTTAAATTTATACGGATATGTTGGTGTAACCTCATTGAATTCAATCAGTTCATTGCCAACATGAAGCGTCCGGCTGTTTCGGACAAAATACCCTGTCACAGGGGAAACATCACTCGTTGATTCTTTAACAACAATCTCATCATCATCAGGCCCCAGCGGTTCTGCCAATGTAAAAGAACTAAAATATCCAAGGTCTTCGCTTGGTACCGGTGTTACATATTTCGAGCTTTTGTCAATAAAAAAGGTATATGTGAGTAAAATGGATGAGATACCTGCTTCATGGAGTTTGTCATTTATCCGCTTAAAACTTTGCCATCCATCAGGCCACTTTGCCCTGTCAAGTTCGAATTCACCATGTTTATAGAACTCTCCGCCTCCGTGAATAATAACCTGGTTGAAACCAAGTTCCCGGCACTGCTTGATTGTTTCATCAACCGTTTTTTCCGTCAGGCTCCCAAAATCCATAAGGTACGAGCCATACCCCTCCTTCTCCAGTTGGGCCCATGCCCCTCCTTTATCTGAAAAAGGGATATCTTCAGCGTTTCGTATAACACCCCGGATAGACGGTAGTATTTCCTCCATGGGTACACCCAGCATGGCTGCTTCGGCGCCTTCCATACCAAACCGTTTGTAACAGGCTGCCCACAAATGGTCCTGTAATGCAGGCAACTGCCTTACATGGGTAAAAAGGTTCATCGACAGCACACAGGCAGCAAAAGGCTCCCAGGGCATTGCCTCCAGCTTTAAAGGGACATTCACAAAAGTAAGTGATTCCGCATCTCCCGTTACAGATAATACTTCGAATACAAGCCGGTCATTTTCCTTTACCAAATTTATTTCAGCAGTTACTCCAGCATCGCCAAATCCATATATAAGTTTGCCCCCTTGTACTGAAACCGATGACACATAATATTCCTTGCCACTTTGTTTGACATAAGCACAATATGAAACAGTGTCTGCATTAAGGTAGTCAATACCTGATGTTTTATCAATAAAACTCAGGTTCTTTCCTGAAGAGCTAATCTCATATTTAAAACCATTACTTTCCAGTACAATATTATTTTTGCTATGGTGGTTGAATGAAAAAAATGCCAGTGACAAAATAACTGCATTCATGCCGGTAAACCCCCACCTGTTTTTTATCCAATTCATAATGAAATCAATTTTATTTCGCGATAGTGCGACTTATTAAATAGTATATCACACATTTTCCCTTTAACTCAAAATCAGTGTTTCGATATATTTTTTTGTTTGAAGGATGTATTCTGTACGGTCACCGGACAGTTCACACTCAATAATGTAAGCTCCTTTAAAATCATTTTCTTTAAGAAGCCGAACCATTCCGGGAAAGTCTACCTCACCTTCAGGTACGGGAACTTCTTTTCCCAATTTGTTAGGATCTGTCGGATAAAGACCATCTTTAATGTGAAGGGCCCTTACATATTTTATCAATATTTTTAGCCCGTCGCAGGGGTTTGCTTTACCATACATTACCAAATTTGCAGGATCAAGGTTGACGTATAAATTGCCGGTACCGATATCTTCTATTGCTCTCAACAAAGTTATCGGGGTCTCCTGTCCGGTTTCAAAATAGAGGTCGATGTTTTTATTTACCCCGTATTCCCCCACTTTCCTCATAGCTTTCACAAATTCCAGGTAAAGAATATCCCTGGGGTCTTCGGGGATGAAACCGAAATGTGCATGCACCGCGGGAATCCCCGTTTCCACACAGAAGTCAATTCCCTTGTACAATCGTTCAATCCGTTCCTCACGATATTCCCGCGGAACTAGTCCAATGGTAGAAGGCCCTTCGTCCAGGGACCATATGTATGGGCCCGGCCCCATACATATAAGGGTATTGGGTTGTATTTGGTATTTGCCGAGATTGTCGGAAAGCCTTTTTGCCAACTCCGGGGAATATTCAGATATCCCAAGCTGGCATGTAGTAAATCCCATATTACTAATTCTTTTTATATCTTCTTCAGGGTTATTTCCCGAAGTTATAATACCAATCGGATTATCACCTGAGGTAAATGAACGGCCATTTTTCTTGTCCTTGTTTTCAATCCAGCTAACTGCTGTTGAAAAAGCCGGCATTGCTGCGGCCATTCCTGTTGCAAGTAAAAATTTCCTTCTATTAATTGCCATAGTTACAAGAATTATTTTGTTTTTTAATTTCTTCTAAACCTATTTTTTAAACTGCGACAGGTCTAAACCTGTTTCCAGTTTTTCATTTGAAGCATATACCTCATCCCAGTTGAGGCTTTCTCCTGAAATAGCCGCATTTCTTCCCACAATAGCTGAAAGAGTGGATGTAGCCCCCTGTTTGGCTTCATTGAGGTAATTGCCCGATTCAATACTTTCGATAAAAGCAATCTCCTTATTGGCATCAGCATCACTGAGGGAGGACAGGAATACTCCGGCCTGTCTTTGTTTTTCGTCAGGTAAAACATTTTCACATCTCTGAATCCCTGAATCCCATTTATTCCTACCCTCAATAAAAACGCCTCCCGTATAATGTGCTTCAGCTATTCCTTCTGTACCGATAAAGCGTGCGCAAACATCCCCGAATTGTGGCCCTGCCTGTGTTGAATGCATCGAAACATTTATATTGCCCGGATACCGGTACAAAACCTGGAAGTTACTCCAGGCATCTCCAAAATCAGGGGCTCCTTTCACTCCTCCAATACCCATTGCACTTTGTGGATTCGATTTCAAAACCCAATTAAAAACATCTAACATGTGGATGCCCTGATCCAACAATATGCCACCGGATAATGCCCTGAAATGGAAATGATTTCTTATCCGGGCTTCATCCTCGGAAATTCCCTCTTTTTTTATTATTGGGATTCCCAAAGAAAAATAATGGAGTTCTCCGCTGATTAAGTCCCCAATATCTCCCCGTTGGATTCGTTTTACCATTTCAACATATGGCGAAGCATGTCGGATTTGAAATCCGATAGCGATGCTTATTTTACCGTCATAATCATCCCCAACACGTTGAACCCTTTTACAACCTGCAACATCAGGAGCCACCGGCTTCTCGCAATAGACATGTTTTCCTGCCCTGGCAGCTGCCAACAAAAAATCAGGATGAGTATAGGCAGGTGATGAAATTAATACGGCATCAACTTGATTATTGCTTAACAATTGTTCGTACGCTTTAAACCCCACATAGGTTGAGGATTGCTCAATTCCAGGCAGCCCCTTACTTCTGTTCTGTTCATCCAGTCTTTTTTGGGAAAACTCAAGCCTGTCCCTGAACAAATCAGCCATAGCAAAAATGTGGGTATTCGTGTGCTTCGCCATGGAAGTAATAACGGCTGTCCCCCTGTTTCCGCAACCTATAATCCCCACTCTGACAGCCGAGTTGATTTTAGTACCAAAAGCTATGGACGGGCTTAGAACAGTAAAAGTTGATATTACAGTTGTATTCTTAAAAAAAGTTCTGCGTTTCATTTTTATCTCTTTTATTAGCTGTTGTCATCCAGAGTTACCCCAAATTCCTTTGCCAGCAGTTTCCTTCCTTCTACATATTCCGGCAGGCTTTCTGAATGGTGCCCGCATTCATCGTCCCATACCGAGGGCGCTTCCACCCCGTGCGAGATAGTCCCGCATATTGGAGCAGTACTGGGTATACGCTCTATTATCCTCCGGTACAACTCCTGTGCATTTATCACATCCCCATAAGCAAGTTCCAGTTTATGAAGTACCCTTACATCGCGGAGCTGGCTGGTTAAACCGGCACGACCTTTTACGTTGTAACAGGCTCCATATTTGTTCATGCTGGGACACGGAGCACACATCATCCAGTCGGCGGCTTCTGCAATCCTTATTTTTGCATCCGGTTTTTTCAGGATATACTGGAGCATCTCAGGCAGGTTATCGGTCTCAAAAGGAGGCCTTTCTCCCAACCCGTATTGACATATTGCACACAGTAAAATATGGGGCCTCACACTAATTGCTTCCGCTTTATACATTGCCCGGATTGACTCTTCCTTTGCTTGGGACCTTTCCTCTTTTGTCCTGGGGATAATTATCGCACCCTGCGTCCCGGCCAGGTCTGATTCCGAAAAATCCAGCCGGGTATTCCAACCCGGTACAGCATACCGCAGGCTAATCTCACGCCCTTTTTCATAATACCCGGAATTTGCCTTCGGACATCCCTTACATGAATCTGAAGCCATATCCCCACAATCACAAATCCCGGTTGGGCTTTCTATCCTGTCCCATATCCTGTGTAAAACTATCCTGGCGGGTAAAATAACCCCCGGAGGCAGGTCAATCCGTTGCAAAATCTCCAGGTCCCGTTTCCTGTTGAACTCAAAACTTCCATGGGTGTCTTCTGAAGTATCCGGATCCTGGTAAGCAAAAATATCCCCGGCATTACATACCAGTGTTACCGGAATATCCGGGTTTTCCCTGATTTGTTTTATTTTATCGCAATCCTTTTCTGTGTGGCCTTCCCCAATCCGGCAGATGGCGCACAGAAGCTGGAATGGACGTAATGCAACACGTGCTATTGGTGCTTCTCCACTATGTGGCTTAGACATCATACAGGATGTTGCCATTCCTGCTGTCCCCACTGCCAGCAGGCTGCTGCATGCTGCCGAGCCTGAAATAAATTTGCGGCGGCTTAAGCCTTTTCTTTCATTTTCCATAACATTCAGTTTATTTAATTTTTTTATCATCACTTAATTTTCGAAAACGACCAGTGAATACCCCTTACATTTTGGTACCGTCACTTCGATATAATCATCAACCTGTTTAAAGGGAAGGGATTTTTTCTCGGGCGCCAGGTAAACCCGTTTGGGACGGGCCCCGTCATTCC
>NZ_QWET01000021.1 GCF_003573545.1 Mariniphaga sediminis
AAATCTTTTTTCATAGCCATCTAGCTCTTGTTGATTTGGAAATGCAAAGCTAGGTGGCTTATTATTTATTCATGTCCTTTTGTCGCTTGTCCTTATAAATCTATTTCCTCAGCGGTGTGGCTTTCATCTGTTTAAAAATTTTTGATTTCCGAATGCTCATCCGTCATCTGACGGAGAAGAAATTCAGGAACTCTAACAATAGGAAAGTGTTCCAACAATTTAAAAGTTTACCCCAAAGTTAAGGCTTCGGGTTTTTCGCCTTCCGAATATAAAAGACAAATCCGTTTTTCCGGCCTGTTTCTTCCAAATCGTCATATTTATCAAGTTGTTCCGCCCTGTGAATTTTGGTGACGAAGTACACGTCTTTGTCAATATCTCCGGTCAATAGCCAGTCGTCATCATAAAAGTTTGGGTTGTCCGTTGGTTGGGTCTCTCCATAAAAATAGGTGGCATATGATCTGAAATAGAGATTTTTAATATAAACATCCTCACCGGCTTTCGATTTGAAAAACTCGATGAGGGCATTTTGCGAATATTTTTCAATTCGAGGTACCAGCAACAGAAGTACGGACAATGTGAAGGCCAGTGTTGTTCCCCAAAGAAACAGGGCCCGTTTCACCGGTGCGGTTTTTTTGATTCGGGTAAAAATGAAAATAATGGCAAGTAAAAACAGCAGACCGGGTAAAAATTCAAAGCCCATCCAGCGGACGTCAGCTTTCAGGTTCTCCACGGCAAAAGGGTCGTGAATAAGGTCCCGGGAAATAATTTCATGTTTGTATTTGTCAATAAATTGCAACAACATAACGGGCAAAGCCAGTAAAACCGAAAGTACAATGATAAGTACAGACATCCATCTGCTCCATCGGATTGTTTTTTTGTGCGCGTGGTAAACAAAAGCAGCCGCAAGAAAAGTGAGCGGAAAATAGGTTAGCGATGAGTAATGGACAATTTTGGTTTTTACAATGGAAAAAAGAATTAACACTACCCAAAAAAGGATAACCATCCACTTTTTTGCAAACGGGTAAAAGGTTTCGTTCCCCGGTTCTTTTCCAAAAGCTTTCAATGCCAGAATGGACGAAGGAAATACTCCCACCAGCAACACAACAAAGTGGTATCCGAAAAAACCGCCGTGTCCTGCATCCTGCGTGCGAAACAGTCGTACCTGGTAAACGATAAATTCGACCACTGTATCCAGATGCCCGTTCAAAATTTGAAGAATAAACCACGAACCGCCTACCAGCGCCAGCACAGCAAAATAGGTTATCACATCCTTTACACGGACCTTTACCTTAAATCTTACCCAAAGCAGGAAAACTCCACCGGTGAGGGCAATCAGTAAAAAACCTACCGGCCCTTTGGTAAGCACTGCCAGTCCGGCAAACGCTGCCGAAAGTATAATGTTCCGGAGTTTATGCTGGTTCTCCCGAAATGCGTAAAGCATCAGAAACCAAACCCCGAGAAAGATGAATAAGTTGAACCAGGGATCGATAATGCCTGACTTGAAATAGAAAAACGGCAAAACCGATCCGGCGTAAGCTATTACCCATAATAGCCCGAAGAAGTTGTCCCGAATTTTTCTCCCCATAGCGAAAAGTATGGGCAGGGTAACAATTCCACAGACGGCATTGGGAAAACGGGCAGCAAACTCGTTGATGCCAAACAGTTTCATGGAAAGCACCTGCATCCAGATAAACAGTGGTGGTTTTTCCCAGAAGGGCTGAAAATTGATGTGGACAGTCAGGTAGTCGCCGGTTACTATCATTTCGCGCGCCGCTTCGGCAAAATTAATTTCATCCCAGTCAAAAAGGTGCACTCCACCCAAAAAGGGGATAAACAGCAAGGCGGCAATGGAAACGATATAAATTCCAATTTTTGCCGGATTGGCACGGTTGATTTTTTCAATCATTTTGAAGGATTTGCTTTTGTTAAAACAGAACTGTTGAGCCAGGTTTTGTTCCACTTTTCAACCCAGTAAAAAGAAGCCAAAAGTAAAATTACGGAAATAATGGAACCTACCGTAATATCGATGATAAAGTGCTGCGAGAGGTAAACCCTCGAATAAGCAACTAAAACCGCCAGAAGAAGAAGGGCTCCTTTCAGATATTGATTTTTACAAACCAGGGCAAGCATCAGGAACACATTAAATGCAGTGGCTGTATGTCCTGACGGAAAGCTTTGCAGACTGTGCTGGTTTACACCTTCCACAAGATGTAACTGGTATGTTTCAAACAGTTCAAAATATTTCGAAGGGCGGTACATATCGTCCAGTAACACTTTTTTGAACAGGTTGACTACACCGGCAGTGAGCAGGCTGCCCATCAAAAATGCGATGGCATACCGGTATTTTACAAACAAAAAAATGATGGTCAGAATGGCAATCATTGTGCCGTCGCCCAGGTGGGTCAGGTAACGGAAGAAACCATCAAAAAAAGAGGAATGCGCCTGGTTTAGCCAAATGTGCAGTCCGGGTTTGCTGAAGGTGAGCAGTAAAAATGTGCAAACCAGAAGGAATAAAACGTATGGCAGGAAAAAAAAGCGGTTTTCTGAAATCAGTTTCTTCATCAGTCAAATTTTTTAAAAACGGCATAAAATTCATAAAAAAATCGGAAACAACAATTTTTTGAATGTTCCTGCCATTCCTTATCTTCGGTGAAAATTTCAAAGAATGGAACGTTTTCTATCCCGTTGCGCGGAATATATTTTTGAAAAACATGCCGGTGAACTTCACGAGATTTGCCTCATTTTTCCAAACCGGAGGAGTGGTGTGTTTTTTAATTCTTATTTGCAGACCCAGCTTTCTGAGCCGGTTATAGGTCCGCAGGTTACCACCATCAATCAGCTTATTTCGGGATATTCCAACCTGCAGCAGGGGGAAAAATTGCGACTGGTTTCCATATTGTATGACATCTTTAAAAAGCATACACAAACAGAGGAAAGCTTTGATGATTTTTATTTTTGGGGTGAAGTGTTACTGTCCGATTTTAACGACATCGACCATTACCTTGTGAATGCCAGGGATTTGTTTACCAACGTTGCCAACTTAAAAGAGTTGGAAACCTTGTTTGACTACCTGACACCGGAACAAAAAAAGGCCTTAGAGCGATTTTGGGGAAGTATGGCAGGTACCAGCCCAAAAGCCCACCATGAAAAGTTTGTTTCTATCTGGGAAAAGCTTTACCCGGTTTATGCCGACTTTAAAAAATATTTACAGGAACAAGGCATGGCATACGGAGGAATGGTTTACAGGCAGGTTGTCGAGCGCTTTGGGGAGCAGGAGCCGAAGTTTGAATTTAAAAAATACTATATCATCGGATTGAACGCATTAAACCGGTGCGAAAAAGTTTTTTTTGAAACCCTGAAAAAGCAGCAGGATAAAGCTGTTTTTTTGTGGGATTATGACACGTTTTATCTGAATGACGTAAAAAATGAGGCCGGTCGGTTTATCCGGGATAACCTCCGGCAGTTTCCGCCGCCAGAGGATTTTAACCTGAATATTTCACATTTTTCAAAGAAGAAAAATATTCGGTTGGTAGCTGTTTCTTCCAATTACGGGCAGGCGCAGGAAATCCCCCGGTTTTTGGAAGAAATCGGGTCTGACTTAATAAATAAGTTTGATAATACGGCCGTTGTCCTGGCAGATGAATCCCTGTTGTTTCCGGTGTTAGGAGCTATTCCGGAAGGCTTTGAAACGGTGAACGTGACAATGGGCTATCCGGTAAAGAATGCAGTGGTTTACGGGTTTTTATTGTTGCTTGTGAATATCCTGAAAAATCTTCGCCGGAGTGAGGAGGGGCATCCGGTAGTGTATCATCGTTTCGTTACCGATGTTTTGAATCATCAGATGCTAAGAAATATTGAACCGGAGAAAAATGCCCGTTTTTTGGCTGATCTGAAAGCCAATAACCGCATTTCGGTTTACCTGAAGGAGATTAATTTTTCTCCGTTGCACAAGCTGATTTTTTCTCCGCCGGAAAGGGTGGGGGATTACAGCCGGTATTTTCTTAAAATTTTGGGCCGTTTTTATGATTTACTGAAAGATACTGAGCCTGAAAATCAGTTGTTGCCTGAGCTGATTTATTCCATCTACCAGTCCATTGAAAAGCTGGATGCCGTGGTTTCAGATGTTCTGCAAACGCAAAACCGTAAAATCAGTGATGCTGTTTACTTCAGGCTGTTTAGCCAGTATGTGGGGCAGGTTTCTGTCGCTTTCGAAGGAGAACCCCTCAGTGGGATGCAGGTAATGGGAGTGCTGGAAACCCGGTGTCTCGACTTCGAAAATCTGATTATTTTGGGGTTGAATGAAAACAAGTGGCCCCGAACTTTTACGGCCCCATCGTTTATTCCTTACAATATACGCAAAGGGTTCGGGTTGCCGGGTATCGACGAGCAGGATGCGATGTATGCCTATTATTTTTACCGGCTGGTGCAACGCGCCAGAAATGTTTCTGCTACTTATAGTACCCTGAAGGAAGGTATCAGTACAGGAGAATTGAGTCGCTTTGGCTATCAGTTGCGCTACGATTCGGGTTTTAATGTGAAAAATACCACTCTTGATTTTCCTTTTTCCAACGAACCCGCAACCCCTGTGTTGGTTCCCGGTTCGCTGGAAAAAACAACGGTTCTTCTGGAAAATAATTCAGCAAAAAATCCGCTTTCACCAACGGCCATGAATACCTGGTTGCAATGCAGCCTCCGGTTTTATTTCCGGTACGTTTTGCAACTCCCGGAACCCGACGAGATGAAAGATGAAATCGACAGTCCGGTCTTCGGGAGTATTTTTCATGAAACCATCGAGAACCTTTACAAGCCCCTGTTGGGTAAGACAGTGAACCGAGAGGATCTGGAAAAAATAAAAAAGGACAAGGTTCTTATTGAAAACGAAATCAGAAAAGCTATCGGAAAATATTATTTCAGGCAAAGGGAGCCGGGAGAAAAAAACGTGAAACTGGAAGGGAAAACCATATTGTTTTTTGAGAATATTAAAACTTTTCTGCAACGGCTGATCGATATTGACATGGAGCAGGCTCCTTTTCAGTTGGTTTCGCTGGAAGGAAACTATCAGACTGCACTGGATGTGAATGTGAACGGAAAAACGGTTCCTGTTTATATTGGTGGAAAAATAGACCGGGTGGACAAAATAAATGACACGTTGCGCATTCTTGATTATAAAACCGGAAATGTTGAGTCTTTTTCTTTTAAAGAAGTAGAGGAGCTTTTTGAAAAGGACAGGGAAAAACCTAAAAAAGAAATTTTGCAGGCATTGGTTTACTGTTTGATCTATAAAGAAAATACGAAGGAAACGGGGCATTTACAACCTGCCATTTACAGCCTTCGCAGGTTGTTCGAGGATAATTTTTCGCCTGAGATAAAATGGGATAAAAACATGTTTTCTTTTGACGAAATGGAAGCGGAATTTAAAGAACAGCTGCAAGACCTTGTTGCAGAAATTTTTTCATCTGATAGTCGGTTTTACCAGACCCCGCATGAAAAATTGTGTGGGTATTGTCCGTACAATAAAATCTGTCAGCGTTATTAACAGCCTTCTGCGCAGTGGTTTCAGCCGCCTCGTTTATGTGGCTGGAGACTGTGGAGACTGGAGATCTGGGACCGGGGGATCGGCGATTTCTAATCGCCGTTGGAGAAGCGGCGAATATAATTCTCCGATCCCCGAAAAGAAAAGGGAAAATTAGCTTTCCTGAATCTTGAGTCTTTTGAAAATACCCGGATTAAATGAAGCTGTTAAAAGAATGACGCGGTTTGAAACCGTATCACCTGACTGGGGAATGGGATCGGCGATTTCTAATCGCCGGCAGAGTTGCCATGAGTATAATCGCCCCACCCGGTTGGATAGTTTGCAATTGTCTGAATAATCCATAAATTGCAGTTTCGAATACCCGTTCCCATGAAAAAAGAATCTTACCGGCATAACCTGCCACATTTTCAACAGCCTGGTCAGGCATATTTTGTAACCTGGATTTTAAAGGACGCTGTTCCTCCTAAAGCATTATCCCAATACACTAAAAAACTTCAGCAACTAAAAAATCAGATCGATTTTCAGAAACAAAACAAACCGGAGAAACAGGTCGTTGACGATTTGAAAAATCAATATTATTCGGTGCGAAAAAAATACATCAAAGCTTTTGATGATTTGCTGGCTGTGAGCAATAAAGCGGTAGTTGATTTGGCAAAACCAGAGTATATTAATATAATTTCAGAGGCATTACATTTTTGGGAAAAACGTAAACTTAAAAATATTGCATATTCCATTATGCCTAATCATGTGCATTGGGTTGTAGAATTGCTCTGGAAAGATGAACAAAACAACCCTGTTTATTTACAGGATATTTTACATTCGGTAAAAAGACACACCGCATATACAATTAATAAATTAGAAAGCAGAACAGGGGCCTTATGGCAAAAAGAGAATTTTGACACTACAATTCGGAATGATAGGCATTTGTTTCGTGCGGTAGAATATACATTAGATAACCCGGTGAATGCAGGATTGGTAAAGGACAGAAATGATTGGGCTGGGAATTTTTTGTGCGAAGATTTTTGAACTTGAGTGGGAAAGAGGAATACTGGCGCGGTTTGAAACCGCGACACCCTGCTGGGGACTGGGATCGGCGATTTCTAATCGCCGTTGATGAAGAGGCGAGTACAATTCGCCGATCCCCAGAGAAAAGGTCGATAAATTATCTATCCTGAATATTGAAGAATAACGCGGTTGGAAACCGCATCACCCGGAATATTTTTTATACAAATCGGGACGCAGCTTTTTTGTGCGTTCGATAGATTGCTGGTGCTTCCAGTCATCAATCAGCTTGTCGTTACCGCTGAGCAGTATTTCCGGTACTTTCATTCCCTTGTATTCGGCCGGCCGGGTGTAAACAGGCGGGCTCAGCAGGTAGTCCTGAAAAGAGTCGGTGAGGGCAGATGTTTCGTCAGAAAGTACTCCGGGAAGCAGGCGCACTACGCTGTCGGTAATCACAGCTGCTGCCAGTTCTCCGCCGGTGAGTACATAATCGCCAATGGAAATTTCTTTGGTGATGAAATGATCGCGTACGCGCTGGTCCACCCCTTTGTAATGGCCACAAAGGATGATGATATTCTTTTTTAGTGAAAGCGTGTTTGCCTCTTTCTGGTCAAATAATTTACCATCGGGTGTTGTAAAAATGATTTCGTCGTAGTCCCGTTCCTTTTTGAGCGTTTCTATGGCTTTTTCAATAGGCTGAATGGCCATAACCATTCCGGCACCTTTACTGAAAGAGTAATCGTCTACCCGGCGGTGTTTGTCGCTGGAGAAATCACGCAGGCTATGGACATGAATTTCTGCCAGTCCCTTTTCCCGTGCCCGCTTCACTATAGAATGGTTTAACGGGCTTTCAAGTATTTCAGGTAAAACGGTAATAATATCGATCCGCATAAGCGTATTTTTTGCAAATGTAGTTTTTTTGGAGGAATGACGGCAAAATTAGGTGGTTTACAAGTAGAGCAATTTCCCTATTTCTTCCATGGCTTCGGTTGCCCTGGATTCAATAAAAACGTCGGTAACGGTATTTGTAAAGGGCGAAGGTTTTATATTTATTTCAATGATTTTTGCACCTGTTTTTTTAGCTATTTCCGGAATTTTGGCAGCAGGCAGTACTTCTGCATTTGTTCCGATAATAAGCAGAAGATCGGCCTTTTGGGCTTCCTCAAATGATTTTTTCTGGGCAAATTCCGGAATGGCTTCGTTAAAAAACACCATGTCAGGCTTTAAAATTCCTTTGCAAACAAAGCAGGTGGGCGGCAGGAAGTTAAGATCGGCAAAGCTCATGTCGTATTCAGAATTACATCCAATACATACCAGTTGTTTGTATGTTCCGTGTAGTTCGTACACATACTTGTTGCCGGCTTTTTGGTGCAGGTGATCAATATTTTGGGTAATGATTGATTCCAGAAAGCTACGTTTTTCCATTTTTGCCAAAATCTCATGGGCAATATTGGGTTCGGCATCTCCCAGTTTATCGTAGAAAATTTCCTTTATTTTTTTCCAGGATTGGAGTGGTTTTTTTTGAAAATATTCAATTTCAAGAAAAATAGGGTGTGTGGTATTCCACAGTCCCCCGGTACCCCTGAAAGGAGGGATACCGCTTTCCACTGAAACTCCGGCGCCGGTAAAGGCTACCATGTATCTTGATTCTCGAATAAGTTTAACGGCCTTTTTTATATTTCCGGTGTTCATTCCCCTTGTATGAAATAGTCCCGGCAGCTTTTGAAAAGCTGCCGGGAGCAAAACGTTTCAGTGTAAATAATTATTTTTCCGTCAGATCTTTACGTACCGTCACGGTACCATCTTCATTAAAACGTATTTTGAAGTTTAGTTTTCTGAAAACAGAAATCATCGGTTTATTATCGCGGGTGGTTTCAGCTACCAGCTGTTTTATTTCCCTTATTTTGGCTATTTCCATACAATATTTTGTAATAATATAGCCCAGCTCTTTTTTCTGCCATTTGTCGGTTATTAAAATGGCATATTCCATCACTTCCACATCTGGATCAGCAATCAAACGTCCAACTCCAATTAGTTTTTTTCGTCCTTCTTCTTCAATCTCAGCGACAATAGCTATTTCCCGATCGTAGTCAATAAAACAGAACTGCGTGGCAACTTCATGCGAATCGAAATAGAAATCGTACCGGAACCGATGGTAGATAGACTCTTTGGAGCAACTTGCCAGCAGTTCGAGCCACATGGGTTCGTCTTCCGGTTTAATGGGCCGCAACAAGACCGGTGAATCATCTTTTAGATTTGCCGATTGTACCAGACTTTCCGGATAGGGTCGCAATATCAGGTGTGAGTATTCTTTCACCGGATTTTTCATCACTTCTTCATCCACTACAATACGGGCGTCCAAAGCAATAACATCTTCTGATGTAACAATCAGCGGGTTTATATCCAACTCTTTGATTTCCGGGTAGTCGGCTGCCAGGTACGACATTCTGATGAGTGCTTCCACCAGCTTTTCAATATTTTTCCGGGGAGCTCCACGGTAGCCCTCCAAAAGTGGATAAATCTGGAGCGATTCAAGCATCTGTCTTGCCAGCCGTTCGTTCAGGGGAGGGAATTCCAGTCTTTTATCTTTGAATAATTCCGCACTGGTTCCTCCCATTCCTACTAACATGACCGTTCCAAATCCCGGATCCTTTTTGGTGCCGATAATGAGTTCAACGGCATCTTTAGTATCAACCATCCGCTGTACGGTAACACCTTCAATCTTTGCATCCGGTTTTTTTTCTGCTGCGGTTTTTACCATATTTCTGAATGTGGCGCGCACCATCTCATCGTCTTTAATATTCAGCGCTACACCGCCAACGTCTGATTTATGGGTAATATCGGGAGAATAGATCTTCAGTACTACCGGATATCCTTTCTTTTGTGCAATTTCAACTGCCTCATCTTCGGTGGCCGCCGGGGTAGGATGTGTGGTGTCGATTCCGTAATCGTTCACCAGCATTTTGGAGTCGTCCTCATTCAATATTTTTGCCTTCGGGAAAATTTCTTTCAGGTATTTTTCGCGAAGCAAATGCCTGTCATACTGGAATGAAACTGGTACCTCTTTGGGGGTTTCGTATAACATTTCCTGATTCTTGGCATAGTGAGAAAGTGTCATAAATGCACGAATGGCCTGTTCGGGTGTGGGATAATTGGAAATCCCTGCACGGTTAAATACCTGAATCCCTTCCCGCATGCTGGAACCACCGAGCCATGCTGCCATAATACTTTTTGATGTTTTTGAAGCCATATCCGCAATGGCCTGGGCAGTTTCGGTAGGCGAAGTCATGGCCTGAGGTGTTAAAAGCACCAGCACAGCATCTACGTTTTTGTCTTCCAGTACAATTTCGGTAGCTCTTGCAAAACGCTCAGGTGTGGCGTCCCCTAAAACATCTACCGGGTTGCCATGCGACCAGAAAGGCGGGAGGTAATCGTTTAGCTTCTGCATGGTTTCGTCAGAAAGATTTACCAGCTTGCCTCCCCAGGAAATAAGCGAGTCGGTTGCCATTACGCCGGGGCCACCTGCATTGGTAACAATGGCCAACCGGTTCCCTTTGGGAATTCGTTTCCGGCCAACAAGGTCAGTGAAGTCGAAAATATTTCCGAAGTCATAAACCCTTGCCAGTCCTGCCCGGTGGAAGATAGCATCATAGATAGAATCTTCCGACGCCATCGCTCCCGTGTGTGAAGCTGCTGCGGCTGCCGATTCGGGAAAACGTCCTGATTTGTAAACAATAATGGGTTTTTCACGTGAGAAAGCACGGGCTGCCGACATAAATGTGCGTGCTTGTGCCAGTGATTCCACATAAAGCACAATGGATTTCGTATTGGGGTCCTGACCGAAATAATCGATTAAGTCACCAAAGTTTACATCCATTGAGTTACCTATGGAAACGAAGTAAGAGAATCCAATTCGAGATTCATAAGCCCAGTCGAGTACGGAAGTACACAGGGCACCCGATTGGGAAATAAAGGCAACATGTCCTTTCTCTGGCATGCCGTTGGCGAAACTTACGTTCATGCTGAGTCCGGGAACCAATATTCCGAGACAGTTGGGACCTATTACCCGCATGTCGGGGAATTTTGCCTTTTCTGCTTTAACCTGGTCTTCGAGGGCCTTCCCTTCTTTTCCGGTCTCTTTAAAACCGGCCGACATGATAATTATTCCATGAATGCCCACTTCTCCACATTCGCGTACCAGTTGAGGAACGAATTTGGCAGCGGTCATGATAACTGCCAAATCGGGAACCTTGGGCAGGCTTTTTACATCAGGATAACACGGAATTCCAAATACTGCTTCACGTTTAGGGTTAACCGGGTAAACCACGCCGTTATACCCTCCACCAACTAAGTTGCGAAGAGTAATTCCTCCTACACTGTCCGGATTGTTTGAAACGCCAATTAATGCAATTCTTTTTGGCTTAAAAATACTGTCTAATTTTTTGATGGCCATTGGTATATTTATTTTTTAAGTTGAACCTAATTTATTGAATCTTCAAAGATGCCTGAAATTTTCTATAAAAAATATGAAAAAATCTCATGTTAGAAAATTTTGAAGACTAGATCTTTTTTATACTAAAAGATTTAAAAAGTATTTAATTGCCAGTATTGTATGGTAGTTTAGAAGTGCAAAAATTGTGATTTTATGTTTAAAAACAATCCTGCTGCAACCTGTTTGACAGCATTTATTGGCATTATTTCAAAAAAAACGCCTTATGGAAAAACATAAGACGTTTTGTATAACTTTTTTACCGCTTTGGCGGTTTGGTCATTAAGATTAAAAACGCTCCTACAATACATGCAACTCCTGCAATAATAAAAGGAGTGAGCCATGCTGAAGGTGTTTCTGCATTCTGGGCGGCATCTTTAAAAACGCCGGCAATTTGTGGCCCTGCAATGCCGGCAATTCCGTATGCGAAAAATACAAATCCGTAATTTTTCCCTACTGTTTTATTCCCGAAAAAATCGGCGGTAGCAGCCGGAAAAAGGGCAAAGTTACCCCCGAAGTTAAATCCGATAATGGCCGCTGCAACAATAAATGTAACTGTAGTTGCGCCCAGACGGTAGAGTAACAGCATGATAACCCCCTGTAAAAGGCACATCAGGAAAAGTGATACTCTTCTTCCGATTTTATCGGAAAGAATACCCCAAATAATCCGCCCAAGCCCGTTTAAAATAGCGTAAGTAGCCATGGCCGTTCCTGCAACAGAACTGGCCCAGGTCATGGTTGTTTTAAATTCCGGATTAGATGGGTTCAGGGAGCCCAGCTCGGAGTAGGTTAATGCATCGATTCCAAACAATTTAATGCAGTAGATAACCATAAGTCCTGCCAGGGCAGAAAATACGAAAGTGAAAAAAAGCATATAAAACTGAGGTGTTTTTAGCATTTCTCCCGTTTCAAAATTAAGGTGTCCACTTGCTTTAACCGAGTTGGCTTCGGGCGGAGCATAGCCCTTTGGAAGCCATCCCTGTGGGGGATCTTTCATTACCAGGCTTCCGATTAAAACCATGGCGGCAAAGATGATTCCATACAGAACAAAGACACTTCTGATTGCATCGAGCCCAAACAATTCGAGGTTGTTCAGAAGGCCTCCTCCCCAGGAACCGGCCCATTTCACCCAAATGGTGGCACCAAAGCCGAAGCCGGCCACTGCCAGTCCGGTCAGCATGCCTTTTCGGTCAGGAAACCATTTTACTCCTACTGCAATAGGCACAACATAAGCCAGGCCAATTCCCGAGCCTCCAATGATTCCGATAAACAAGAGCTGGGCGATAAAACTGTTACCGAAAAAGCCGGCGAGTACATAACCCAGGCCCAAAATAAGTCCTCCGGCCATAGCCAGTTTTTGGGGACCTATGGTAGCCAGTTTTCTTCCGGCCCAAATCATAACAAGAGCGAAGAAAAACAACCCGGCAGAAAATATCCAGGCTGCTTCACCCGCCGAAAAACGATAGGCGCCTTCGGCATCAGTGAGTTTAGGTGTAAAAACCGACCAGGCGTAAATTGCGCCCAATGCCAATTGGATCAAGATGGCTCCAAACACAACAAGCCACCTGTTCATTGTTTTTTGGTCATTCATTTTGTTCTTTTTAGGATGGTTTAAAAGAAAAAGACACCTTTGAATTGAAGGTGTCTTTCCGTTGATATTAGTACTTAACGTTTTACTTCCACTTTGGCTCCGCTGATAATATCTTCCACAACGCCCGGGTCGAGAAGTGTAGAGGTATCCCCAAGGTTTGTGGCATCGCCTTCTCCAATTTTACGCAGGATACGGCGCATAATTTTACCGGAACGGGTTTTGGGTAGCCCGCTTACAATCTGAATTTTATCCGGTTTGGCAATGGGGCCTATAAACTTGGTAACGGTTGCCCTGATTTCATCTTCTATCGTTGCCTGTTCCTTATCAGACAAATCTTCGCAAATAACATAAGCATAAATGCCTGAACCTTTTATTTCGTGCGGATATCCAACCACCGCTGATTCCACTACTTTGTGGTGCTGATTAATGGCATCTTCTACTTCGGCCGTTCCAATGCGGTGCCCTGAAACATTAATTACATCATCAATCCTGCCAATGATTCTGTAATATCCTTCTTCATCCCGTTTGGCTCCGTCGCCGGTCAGATACAACCCTTTGTATGCCGCGAAATAAGTTGTGTAGCACCGCTGGTGGTCACCGTAGGTTGTCCGCAACATTCCCGGCCACGGGAATTTGATGCACAGAATACCTTCCACGCCGTTTCCTTTTAGTTCATTCCCTTCCGGATCTACCAGGATGGGTTGAATTCCGGGTAAGGGCAGGGTAGCCAAAGATGGTTTGGTAGGAGTAATACCGGCCAGCGGAGTAATCATAATACCGCCGGTTTCGGTTTGCCACCATGTATCGACAATCGGGCAGCGGCCTTTGCCCACCAGGTCGTGATACCATCTCCAGGCTTCTTCGTTGATGGGTTCTCCTACCGTGCCCAATACTTTAAGGGAACTTAAATCATGGCTCTTGACCCATTGATCACCCTGGGCCACCAGTGCGCGAATGGCAGTAGGTGCTGTATAAAACTGATTTACTTTGTACTTGTCCACAATGTCCCAGAACCTTCCGGCGTCGGGCCAGGTGGGAACTCCCTCAAACATGATGGAAGTGGCACCACTGAGCAGTGGTCCATACACAATGTATGAGTGTCCGGTTACCCAGCCGATATCAGCAGTACACCAGTATGTGTCGCCGTCGCTGTACTGGAAAACATTTTTAAAAGTGTATTCGGCATAGAGCATGTATCCGGCAGTGGTGTGTACCACACCTTTAGGTTTCCCGGTAGAACCGGAAGTATAAAGGATGAAAAGCATATCTTCTGCATCCATCACTTCCGCTTTGTTTTCGGTACTAACCCCTTTTATGGCATCGTGCCACCAAATATCGCGGCCTTCTACCCAATGAACATGATCTTCGTTGGTCCGGTGCAAAACGATGGTGTTTTTAACAGAAGGACAGCTCTCCAACGCTTCGTCGGCAATGTTTTTCAGGTGGATTGATTTGGCTCCCCTGAATCCACCATCGGAAGTAATTAACAATTTGGCTTCAGCATCAATAATTCTGTCAGCCAGGGCCGAAGCGGAAAAACCTGCAAAAACAATAGAGTGGATTGCTCCGATACGTGCACAGGCAAGCATCGCAATAGCCAGTTCGGGCACCATGGGAAGGTAAATAGCAACACGGTCGCCTTTTTCAATACCTAATTTTTTTAAAGCGTTTGCAAATTGCTTTACTTTTTCAAAAAGTTCGCCGTAGGTTAGCCTTACTTCAGGTTCTTTCGGGTCATTAGGTTCCCATATAATGGCTACCTGATCTTTTCGCATGAACATATTACGTTCGAAAATATTTTCCGTAATGTTCAGCTTCCCGTTTACAAACCATTTTACGTCGGGCGCTCCTTCGCCTTCAAAGTTCCAATCGAGGACCTTGTCCCATTTTTTATGCCAGTAATGGCTTTCAGCAATGTTGGCCCAGAAACCTTCAGGATTGGCAACACTTTCGTTGTACTTTTGAAAATACTCGGCAAGACTGGTTATTTTATTTACCATAGCTTAGAAATTAAATTTTTGAATGATTAAATATTATTTAAAACTTCTCCTATTTCAGCAAAAGCATAAAACCTTAAACACTCCCGCTGATCGTTTTGTTCCCGTGGAAAATCGATCATAATTGTTCTCGGTTATAATTGCTTCGCATGAATATTCGAAGTTCAATAGAAAAAGATATGGTAAACAAACGTAAAGCACGTTTTTCCTTTGAATTTTGTAATTACTTATTAATAAATACGCGCGTAAAATAAGTAAAAAAAATAGTTTTTGGAGACGAAAATTATATATTGTACAACACCTTGTTTAATTCTATAAAAAACTTAATATCGATACATATATATCTGCCTGTTTTTGTTAACTTGAAAAGTTTTTCCTTTTCTGTTATTCAATGTAATTTAACCTTTTGCTCTTTATGAACGTACTGGTTTTAAATTGCGGAAGTTCATCCATAAAATTTCAATTGTTTCGGATGCCCGAAGAAGCATTGCTTATTCAAGGCAAAGCTGAACGGAATGAAACAGGGGGGACCGGTTTGTGGTTTAAAACCGAAAGCATAGAGTCAGCAAGCAATTGGGAAGGGTTCTCATTTGCGTATAATTTTGAGAAGATTTTGGCCGAATTGGTTCGTCCTTCGAATGGCTGTCTTGTGTCGTCTGAAGAGGTGGACGTGGTGGGACACCGTTTGATTCACGGAGGAGAAATGGATACAGCCGGCGGAGCCGTTAAAATTACAGAAAAGCTAATCTCCCACATGAAGACATGCGTACCGTTGGCGCCATTACATTATCCTCCAAACCTGGAAGGTATCCATACAATCTCCCGGTTGATGCCCGGAGTTTTGCAGGCTGGGGTATTCGATACGGCTTTTCATTATAGTCTGCCTCCGAGGGCTTTTTTATATGGAATTCCTTTGGAATGGTACCGGAAACATCAAATAAGGCGATACGGCTTTCACGGAACATCGCATAAATATGTAGCACAACGGGCTTGTGAACTGGCCGGTTTGCATTTTAGCCGGAGCAAAATTATATCCTGTCATTTGGGAAACGGGGCATCGGTGGCAGCTATTAAAAACGGGAAATCTATTGATACCTCCATGGGGATGACGCCGGTTGAAGGCTTACTGATGGGTACCCGTTCCGGAGATATAGATGCCGGGGTATTGATTTACCTTCAGCAACATTTTAATCTCTCTGCCGACGTTATTCAGCAGCTCATCAATAAACAGGGAGGATTACTCGGTTTGTCGGGCATTTCAGCCGATTACCGGGCGGTGGAGGAAGCGGCACAAAAGGGGAATGAGGCCGCCCTGAATGCCCTTGACGCTTACCATTACCGTGTGAAAAAATACATTGGATCTTATTGCATGGCTTTGGGAGGACTGGATGCGCTTGTTTTTACCGGAGGAATTGGAGAAAACAGCAGCAGGGCAAGAAAGGAAATTTGCAGTGAAACAGATTTTCTGGGAATCCGGTTTTCCGAAATGCTGAATGATAAAATGAACGGGACAGAATCCGTTATCAGTGAAACCGGTTCAAATGTAAAAGTGTTGATTGTTCCGGCCAGGGAAGAGTTGATGATTGCCCGGGAAGTAGCTAAACTGGTTTAAAACATAAATAAAACTGAGAAATGTTATCCTATCGTAAAAAGGATTGTTCTAAATTAGTGAGAAAATCTAACCATGGAAATACAATGCTTTAATGACTTGCTGGAAGCTGTGAAAAAGCAGCCTGAAAAACGTCTGGTTACCGTAAACGGTGTGGATGAAAATACGTTGGAAGCGCTAAACGAAGCAGTAGAAATGGGATTGGTTTCGGCTATCCTTACAGGAGACAGGAGTAAAATTGAGGAAACATGCAGCGAGCTAAACATCGATAGCGGAAATTACGAAATCATTCATACCGGTTCAGAGCGTGAAGCCGCAGAGAAAGCGGTGGAACTGATACACGACGGTTATGCCGATATGATAATGAAAGGGATGGTTTCCACGGATAAATTTATGAAGGTGTTGCTGAAAAAAGAGTTTGGGCTGGTGCCGGCCAAAGGGGTGTTGAGTCATGTAGCACTGATGGAAAGCCCTAATTACCATAAAATGCTGATATTTTCCGATGCCGGTGTGATTCCCTATCCCGATCTTCAGCAGAAAATACTGATGACGGGGTATCTGATTAAAACGGCGCAGTCGCTTGGTATTGAAAAACCGAAAGTGGCTGTGGTAGCACCCACCGAGCAAATCATTATTTCTATCCAGTCGTGCATGGATGGCGCTACCATTGCAAAAATGTCGGAACACGGGCAGATTGAAGGTGGCCTGGTTGACGGGCCCATGGCGCTTGATGTGGCCATTAACCGTGATTCGGCCACCATTAAAGGATTTACCTCGCCCGTTGCCGGTGATGCCGACTGCCTGCTTTTCCCAAATATTGATGCCGCCAACGTGTTTTATAAAACCAACTCGAAACTGTGTAAAGCCCAGATGGCAGGAATTATTGCCGGGGCAAAAGTGCCAGCCATTGTTTCTTCCCGCGGCGACAGCGAGAAAACAAAACTGAATTCCATCGCGGTGGCTTCTCTTATCAGTTGAGCAAATTTTTGAATATGCACCGAATCCTCGCTATAAATCCCGGTTCAACGTCCACGAAGTTTGCGGTTTACTTTGACGAAAAATGTGTGCTGAATAAAACAATTCGCCATTCGCTGGAAGAGTTGATGCACTATCGCAATGTGGTTGATCAGTTCGATTTTCGCAAAGGGTTTATTATTGATTCCCTTGTGGAAGAGGGGATTGATGTAGATTCCATAAAAATTGTAATTGGCCGTGGCGGACTTACATACCCGCTGGAATCGGGAGTTTACAGTGTGAATAGCAAGATGCTTAAGGATGCCCGCGAAGGGGTACAGGGGCAGCACGCCAGTAACCTGGGACCCTTGCTGGCCGATTATATTGCACAGCAAATACCTTATGCAAAGGCATACATTGCTGATCCGGTGGTGACCGACGAGCTGGATGAGGTAGCGCGGATAGCAGGGCATCCTAAATTTGAGCGCCGTTCTATTTTTCATGCATTGAATCAGAAAGCAACAGCAAGGTTACATGCGAAAAAAAGCGGTCGGAAATATGAGGAGCTGAATTTGATTGTTGCTCATCTGGGAGGAGGTATTTCTGTGGGCGCTCATAAAAAGGGCAGGGTAGTGGATGTGAATAATGCTTTTGATGGCGAAGGTGCTTTCAGCCCGGAGCGATCGGGTACACTGCCGTTGGGACAGCTAATTGATATTTGTTTTAACGGAAAGTATTCGGAAGCGAAAGTAAGGCGGATGGTTGTGGGTGAGGGGGGCTATGTGGGATACCTCGGTACAAACGACGCTAAAGCAGTGGCTGAAATGGCTGCATCGGGAAATGAAAAGGCCCGTCTGATAAGGGAAGCCTTGTTTTACCAGGTTTCAAAAATGATTGGGGAAATGGCCGTGGTGCTGGAAGGAAAGGCAGATGCTATTTTACTTACCGGAGGACTGGCTTTCGATGTTCAACTGGAAAAATATGTAAAAGAAAAAACCGGCTTTTTGGCTCCTGTTTTTACATACCCCGGAGAGGACGAGCTGGAGGCTTTGGCCATGAACGCTTTGCGGGTGGCCAATGGCGAAGTGGAGGTAAAAGAATATCAGGCGGGGCCCTGAATGAAGTGATTTGATTCGGAGGAAGTATCGTCTTCACTGGTATTTGTCTCCCGGGCTTTTTTGAGGTATTCGTCGGCAGCAGAATAGTCATTCAAATCGAAAGAGACGTTTGCTGCCTTTTGATAAAAAGTTTTGTCAGAAGCTGCTTTCTTTAGATAGATTTGAATTGCTTCTTCCCTCCGGTTTAACTTTTCAAGGGCGAACCCCAGATTGTCGTATCCTAATGAGTCTTCGGGATCGAGTTCAATGTATTTTTTAAAACATTCCACTGCGTCTTCCTGCTTGCCCGTTTCAAAAAGCAGCAGTCCGAGGTGGTTCAGTAAACTTTTGGAGGGAGCCTCCTTTTCCAGCATCTTTTCCAAAAAGCCGATGGCTTTTTCTTTTTGGTTACAAAGTTTGTAAGCCGAAACAAGGTTGTCCAGATAAACAGCTAAATAGGGGTTTAATTCAATCGCTTTCTGGTAATATCCGGCCGCGGTTTCGAAATTTCCCTGCGCATACCAGGTGTTCCCAATAAAATTGAAATAGATGTCGGCCTCTCCGGGCGAAGCCTTTTTCATTGCTATGTCAAACGTGTCTCTTGCTTCATCATATCTTCCCTGGTTTTGAAGAGTCAATGCCAGGGTTTCATGGTAAATATTGTTTTCGGGATAAGCCTCAATTGCCCGCCGGATATTTTCTTCTGCTTTATCAAATTCCTGGTTTTTGTAATACACATTCGCGATTTTTTCAAAAAGTACAGGATCCAGGGTGGCACCTTCTTTATAAATTTCAATGGCTTTTTCATTGTTTCCGTTTTTTTCGAGCGCTTCCCCTAAATTGATATAATTATTTACCCGGTTACGATTTAAATGATACGCCTTTTCATAGAAATCCAAAGCCTTTGGGATATCATTCTGATGCAGATAAATTTTACCCAGAAAACTGCAAACAATATCATTTTCCGGATCAATGCGAAATGCTTCCCTGAAAATTTCTTCGGCTTTATGCCAATTCCCTTCTTGTTGGTAGGCAGCTCCGAGGAACTGGATACTCATTAACTCTTCAGGTTCAATTTCAGGCGTTCTTTTATAAATATCTATGGCTTTTGTTAAATACTTTTTTGCCTTTTGGGTATCCTTGTAGTTATCTAAAATATTCCATCCCAACTGAAAATAGTACCGGCCCTCCCAGGGTTCTAGCTGCGCAGCCTGCAGGTAGGCTTCTTCAAATTGTTCCATTTTCCCCAGGTCGTTGAATACATTTCCCAGGTTTTCGAAGTAAACGGCTTTGGGATTTTTTTCAATTGCCTGCCGGTAATAGGCAACGGCCTCTTCGTATTTTTTCTGGTTGTAGTAAAAAATGCCAAGCCGGTTCAGAAAAATATCTTTTTCCCCGGAGGACAATCGAAGCGCCGCACTGTAACTGTTTTTCGCTTCTTCCAACATGCCGAGGTTTTCAAACGCATACCCCAGATTTTCGTAATAAATGGGCGCCGGATTGAGTTGGACGGCTGTTTTTAATAAATCGACTGCTTCTTCGTGCTTCCCCGTTCCTGACAAAAAGAAGGCCAGCCGGTTGTAATATTTGTCCCGGCTTGCATCACTCCTCTCATCGGCCAGGTTCAGTGCATTGCGGTAGCTTTCTTCCGCTTTTTTGGTTTGATCTTTTCTTTCGAAAACAAGCCCGGTATTTTCATAATAAACAGGTTTGGGAAAGAAATGAATGGCATTCAAATAATGTTGCAATGCTTTTTCGTAGAAGCCCTGGTTGTAATAGAAAATGCCGAGCCGGTTCTCATAAATGTCTTTGTCGTTATCAGCTAATTCCAGTGCTTTAATGTAGCTTAATTTGGCTTGTTCCTTGTTTCCGGAATTTTCGTAGGCAAATCCCAGGTTCTCGAAATATAGTGGACTGGCATTTATTTCAACGGCCTTTTGCAATAAATCAATGGCCTCGTCATATTCTTTTAGGTCAATCAATAAAAAAGCCAACCGGTTGTAATATTTGCTTTTGTCGGCTGCTTCATTTTTGATTGCTTTCCGGTAATAGGAAATTGCATTATCGTAGTTCCCGGTTTTTTCCCATGCGAGGCCAAGGTATTCCAGTTTTACCGGCTCATTCGGGTCGGTTTCTACCGCTTTCTCAAAATGCCCGATGGCATCCTGGTACAATTGGTTTTTGAAATAGATGACACCGGCTTCGTGGTGAAAACTGCTTTCAAAAGCGGGGCCTTTAATTTCCCTGATTTTTTCGAGCAACGATATTCCCTTTTTTACCGGAAGCTTAAATTCTGCTATATCATAAAGGGCGTTTAACCCGAGGCTCTTTTCCCGATCGTGTTTTAGTGCCAGCAGGTAGTATTTTTGGGCGTTTTCAACCTCTTCCAGTTTTTGGTATGCATTCCCAAAATCGTTGTAAATGTAATGCCGCCATTGTGGCCTGTATTTTTCACAATACTTTAAATTGGCCACCACCCCGTTCCAATTTTCTTTTTTCCTGTTTAAAGCTACCAGTCCCCAGTAACCTTCAAATGCTTTTTTGTCAATTTCAATACTTTTTTTGAAGGCCTCTTCCGATTTCTCCGGTTCATTTTTTTCCAGCCAGGCATAACCCAGATTGCACCAGGCCTGAATTCTGAGGGGATGCAGTTTGATGGATTTTTGGTAATATTCCTCCGCTTCCGCAAAATGCCCGTTTTTCTGGTAAACAAAAGCAGCGTTGTTCAGGGCTGTGTAACTAAAGTCAGGCGCCAACTTCATTATTTTACTTAAAAGGTAGTCCACTTCTTCGTGGTGCTTTTTAAAATAGGCAGGCTGTTCGTTTAACAGCAGGAGTCTGTTGTATAAATCGGCCTTGCCCGGATTTTCACCCAGTCCTTCGTTGTACCAGTTTGCTGCAGTGTCATCCCTTTTTTCCGCCTTGTATAAATCGCCGAGAACCAGGTAATTTTCAAAGTCTTTTTTATCAATCTCCAATGCTTTCTGAAGGTGTTCCCGTGCCTTTTTAAAATCGTTTTGCTGAATGTAATATTCACCCCATATTCTTTCCGCTTTGGACGTACCCGGAATCAGTTCCTTGACTTGCTGAAAATGTTCTACTGCCTTGTCAAAATCCAACAGGTGGTACATTTGTACAGCTCCCGCAAGTAAGTGCAGATCCGCCTTTACCTGGGGTGGAATGTGGTCTTGTTTTAGAAAAAATTCAAATAAAAAATTACCTTCTACCCATCTTTCCTCTCTGAGATAAGACAAGTGTTTTTTTATAAACTTAAAATCGGTTCCACAGGATGGAGGTGTTTTTATCTTTAGCAGCGAATTCAGAAAATCATGGTTGAGCCGGGCCAGCTCATGGGCAAAAACTTCCAGCCATTTTTTCCATCCTTCGTTCTCATTGGTTTTAAGTTTTTCAGTAATCTCTTTTTTAGTGCCAAGCCTTACGTTTTGTCTGAGTTTTTTTTGCAATTGGTGAATGGTACTGAATTCTGCATCGTTTTCAATACTTTCTCCGAGATACACCAACAGCTGATCATCAATTTTTTGAAATTCCATTTTATTCAGAAACATGGAACGAATTGCCTCCAAAATGTCTGTTATCCGGTGCATGTCGCAGCCTGAATTGGCAGCCTGAAAATAGCTTTCTGCAAGAAGTTTTTTCATTTTTTCGTTGCTATCCATTTTTTATTGCAGGTATCCGGGTTTAATATCGTTTTCTGTCAATTCATCAGAAAGCCGGTGAAGAAAAGCTTTTATCTCTTCTGCTTTCTCGCGGAGAGTGTTGGTATTCAGGCAGGTTGTGTACATTTCCTCCGTATTTTTAAGTTTTCTGGCGTAAATGTCTATTGTTACGTATGATTGAAAAAGTTCCAGTGCATTTCCGATGTTGCTGTCAATGGCGAGGTGCAATTCTCCTTTTATTTTAAACAACGCTGGCGACCATTGTTGAGATTGTCGTAAAAACCTTCCGTTTCCGTTGTTGGGGCCCGCCATTCCCCTGCCATTTTCATTAGGGGCAGAAGAGGAAACGGGTTCGGGTGATTTACTTTCGCGCCCCATTCTTTGAACAGCTACCTCCGGCTGACCGGAACGCGCCATAGTGAGTTCTTCATAAAATTCTTTTTTCTTAGTAACCAACTGCTGTCCGCAACTGGAACATAATTTGTCCAGCGGAGTATAGCGGGCTTCGTCTCTATAATAGGGGCATCCGGGATTATTACAAAACTTGGTTGTTATTTCTTCCCTTGTTTCCCTTTGGGGAGGGCTTTGGGCATCGTGACTTTTCAATTTCAGTGGAAAATCAACATAAGTAAATAACACCGGGCTCCCGAAAGCTTTTTGGTTAAATTCACCTTGTCCGCCCAATTCAAACCTTCCGGCTGAAACGCAGGTGCCAATATTGGCGCCTTTCAAAAAATGGTTGTAAAATGTCTCGGTAAATTTCAGTGCATGATCTTCCTGTACCGGGTTTTGCATGGCAATAACAAAAGGTATTTGTTTTTCCAGCAGCCGCGACGCAATGCCGTTTTTATTGAGGTAATCCACAATTCTGCCCCCGTTGCAAACCTGGAGAAAGACCAGCTTGGGTTCGAGCCGTGAATTTTTGATACAATTGGAAAATTTAATATCAGTTACCGGCTTTTTTAAAAACAAACCACCCCTTGTTTTATCTTCCTCCGAAAAAATCAGCATTCCGTTTTTGTCTTTTACAAAACCGTGGCCAATAAAATGAATAATATGGGGAGAAAAAGATGCGTCGTGTTTACCTATTTTGTCGCCCAGTTCATTTTCCAGTGAATAGATTTCTGATGCCCCGGCCTGCCCGTTGTTTAGTTCTGATTTGAAAAAATCCTGGTCGGGGTTTGGCTGGTATAGATATTTGATTTGCAGGGTTTCCTCTTCGGGATAGTTGTCTTTAAGTTCCTTGAAGTACAGGAGCAATTCGTTCCGCTTTTTCAATGGCTTTTCCGTCGGGTCCGAAATGATAAGTAGAATTTTCAGAGGGTATTCAATTTCAGATAGCTGTTCGTCGCGTGAATCCACAAAAGTAAAAGGGATTTTGCGGTAGAAGTTGATTTTTTTTCCAAAACTGGCAGCAAAAAAGGGCTCATCTATTATTAACCCTTTGGTTTTGGGGCGGTAATGAATGTATTCCCAGGGAAGGATGGCCAGATCGTCAAATTCCGGTTCAAGGTCAAATTCGAGAAAAATATTATATGCATCTGCCCCTTCTTCGTCTTTTAGCGCGCTGGAATACCAGTCTTCAAATTCGATTATCAGGTTTTCTTTGGTAAAAATAAGGTCGAAAAGCAACTCACCCAACGCCTCGAAATCTTTCCGGTTAAAAACCGACAACTGCCCGGCTTCAAATTCCATGTCGAGGTATTTCCGCAGGATGCTCACAATACGTCTGTCGCGCACTTCCTCCCGGATGGTATCTGCATAAAAAAACGACTTTCGCGAATCGGGCCGCCACCCTACCTTGGTTTCATTGTTCCGTTTTAAGAACTTGATATAAAAATTTGCCATACCTTAAAAAGTCGTTGCCCCTGTTAAAAATTTAATTGTCCGGCTGCTTCATCCATAATTTGATCGATGGGGTCCATCTTCATACTTTTTATCCTTATTTCTTCGTCGCTGCCGTCCAGTTTGGTCAGCATGTCCACAAAGCTTTCGATTTCTTCCTTTTTCTCTTTCCAGATTCTGTCGGCCTGCAGCGTTGTAAGATCAGGACTTAGTCTGATGTCCACCGCCAGCTGGCGGAGTCGTGACTTCAGGTTGAGGAGTTGGTTCTCGCTGAGTTCTGACTGGTTTCTGATGTATTCATATATACTTGTATATTGTTTGTAAAACGAAAGCGACTCTTCATCTTTCCGGTCCTCCGAAATTCCGATTCGGAACAATACAAAATCATCATCACGGTAAGATTGCGCCGTGTCGAGGCTATCACCGTAACAGAGCCGTTTGTTTTTTACCCAAAATTTATTTTTGTCGAGGTTTTCTCCCTGAACCAGTGCATAGTATCCCGGACGGAAAGGATTGCCGGAAGCCTGTCCAAAATTGTTGTTGATGCCCAACAGGGGACTGGTTTGTTCAAATCCCAACAGCGAATCAAATCCCTTGAGCACCACTCGCCCGACCTTTGTATAGCTTTCGAGTCCTGCGGAAAAATCAAGACTGTTTGATACATCTTCAACGACACTCAAAACTTTTTCAATGTTGTTGGTTTCTTTTACCCGGCAAAGAATAATACTCAGCGAAAGGTTACCACCCCGCCACGGATGAACTCCTACCACCGGCGTGTTTAAGAATAACATGCCTTTGGGGAGTCTTTGTTCAAATTTTTTCAGGTGTGAGGGTCCGATTATATATGGAATTTCAAGTGTTTCACCGTTGTATTTGAAATTGCATACTGAAAAAACCATGGGCGAAAAGTTCTGATGCCAAAGACGGTTGTAAGATAAAAACATCTCGCTTACGCTTACCATAAAATAGTGCCGGCGGTCATCGAATTTCGTTGAGAACAGAGCCGGTTCATCTGTTTGATTTGCCGAAAATTCGATGTAGGTAGGAACAAAAGTGGGGGATTGTCTGATGTTGTCCCACAGGTTGTTGAAGAATTGAGATAAAGGCATTTTCTTTGAATTTAATGAGTGGTAAAATGTAATCCAATATTTTCTTTACATTTTTTGTTTCGATAATTTACGAAAAAATCTTTTAATATCAATTTCCCAAATCCTTTTTCATCCCGGATGTTTCTTCGGTTTCTTTTTTATTGTTTATTATTGTTGAGAGAATTAAACCAATTAAAATGATAACAAAAATGAATCTCCTGGTTAGTTTGTTATGTTTTTTGACACTAACCACAACTTTAGCTACTGCCGGAACGAATACTTCATTTCCGGAGGAGGAACTTCCAAAGCTCGACAATCCTATGTCAGTGCAATACCTAAAAAAGAACCTGCGGAAGTCTCAGCCACGTCTGGTGCTGAACGCAGTCACAGAACGGAATCTTAAGAATAAGCTGAAAACCGATCCGGTGGTTCAGAACATGTATAAAGCCATTCAGTTAAACGCAGAAAGAATTCAGCAAGAACCGTTTCTGGAACGTATCAAAATTGGTCGAAGGCTACTTTCTGTATCCCGCGAGATGCTTTACCGCATGAATATGCTGGGGATGGTTTATCGAATAGATAAAGATCCGAAGGTGTTGAAACGGATCAACGATGAAGTGGTAGCTGTTTGTAATTTTTCAGACTGGAATCCGTCGCACTTTCTCGATGTGGCGGAAATGTCAATGGCTGTGGCTATTGCGCTCGACTGGACCGCCGGGAAACTGCCCAAGCCAACCATTGAGCTGGCAAAAACGGCAATAATAGAAAAAGGAATAAAACCAAGTTGGTCCGAAAATGGAAAGAATCCCTGGTGGGCATACGGAACCAATAACTGGAACCAGGTGTGTAACGGGGGTATGATTGCCGCCTCTATAGCCATAGCGGATGAAGAACCGGAACTGGCTGCAAAAACAATCTGGCGTGCACTCGATGGCCTGCCTCATGCACTGGTTGAATATGGCCCTGACGGCGTTTATCCCGAGGGAGCTTCCTATTGGGGTTATGGAACCGGCTTTTCGGTTATAACTGCAGCCATGCTTGAAAGTGCATTCAATACCGATTTTGGTCATTTTGAATATCCAGCATTTAAAAAAAGCGCTTTGTACAAAGTATTAATGATTGCTCCTTCCGGATGGTATTACAATTTTGCCGATTGCAGTAGTCAGCGTAGTGAACAGGGTGACATTACCCTGGCCTGGTTTGCTGCCAAAACCGGGAACAAAACCTTTTTTGAAAGGGAGCGGTTTTTGACTCCTGCCGAAAAGATGGGGAGATTATCGCGTCTGACAGGAGCAGCTTTGGTGTGGCTGGCTCAGTTTGAGGAAACCGGAAAAGAAAAGGTTCCCACTGCCTGGAAGGGCGGAGGTGCCAACCCGATTGTTATCTTTTCCGGTGGGGAAAATGACCCACATCAGTATTATTTTGGGGGCAAAGGTGGTCGCGGTGCTGTAAATCATGGAAATATGGACGGCGGTTCTTTTATTTTTGAACTGAACGGTGTTCGTTGGGTAATTGATCCGGGTAATCAGAGTTACTACGATCTGGAAAAAACCGGATTCGACCTTTGGGGAGGGTGTCAGGAGTGTGAACGCTGGACCCTGCTTACCAAAAATAACTTCGGGCACAGTACGCTTACCGTGAATGATAAGTTGCATATAGTAAAGGGACTGGCCACCATTGTCGATTTTAAAGAGGAGGAAATCCCGGAAGCAACTATTGACCTGACTCCAACTTTTGAAGGGCAACTGAAAAGTGCCCGGAGAAGGTTCCTGAAAGACAGCGGAACTTCTTTGGTAATTGAAGATTATATTGAAACATCGGATGAAACCAAACTGGTGACCTGGCAGATGCTGACAACTGCCGATGTGGAAATTGTAGATGGTGGTGCAATCCTGAAACAAGACGGACAAACCCTTAACCTGGAAAATCTTTCGCATCCGGAACTGATGGTTTCCGTTGTTTCTCTGGACCCGGCGCCACTTAAACTCGATCGTCAGATAGAGGGGCTCAAACGGCTCGAGATTCGTATTCCGGCCTGGACGATTGAAGATGGAAAAGAGACAATTAAAGTGAGATTAGCCGGGAATTGTTATGTTGAAAATGAATGACGGCCGGATTAGCGAAATTTCGGTTCCCGACCCTAACCGGGAACTGGCGCGTTTCAATCTTTCCGTTTCTTTACGCATTGATAAGGGCAGCGAAAATTTTAGCACGGTTTGGAATGAAACTACAGGCATGACACATATTTCCATTGACCTTCCGGAAGATAATTACACCGGCGCCAGTGTAACCATTAATTTATAATTTTTTTGACGATAAAAATATTTTTGGTTTTCTTAGACGCGATTTATTGCTGGTGCCGGAAACGTTTTATGCAATCGTTTTAATTGGGGATTGTGAATGGGGCATATATTCACCTGAAAAGTGTCAGAAGAACGTAACATCTCTTTGTATCGAAAAATTTTTATTATGAGAAGAATACCACACATTTTAATTTTTTCTTTGTCCATTTTGTTTGTAGCAGCTTGTTCACAGTCAGGCCCACACCAGCCTGTTGTTATTGACGAAACGGATAACACTGAAACCATTGTTCAAACCATTAAAATTGACAGTGTATGGGCAGGGCATCCGGTTGGGTTTTGCCTGTTGACCCATGCAGACCGGCAGTATATTGCCTACTATAATGCCAACAGAAATTTAGTAGTGGGCCAGCGGAATTTGAATGAACTTGAATTTCAGTTGCACATAATGCCGGCGACTTCCCGGGAAACTCATGGGGGTACCAGTACTGTGCTTAACTGGGACAGTCACAATTCGGTAACGCTTGGCGTAGACAAAGAAGGCTTTATTCATCTCTCCGGGAACATGCATGTGCATCCGCTTACTTACTTCAGAAGTACCCGGCCCAATGATATTTCTACATTGAACCAGGTAATGGAAATGGTGGGGACGGAAGAAAAAAGATGTACCTATCCAAAGTTTATGAATGATCGCGAAGGAGAATTACTTTTTCATTACCGCGATGGCGGAAGTGGAGATGGAAATGAAATTTACAACATTTACAATACCGAAACCAAAACCTGGAGCAGGCTACTCGATACTCCCCTTACTGATGGTCAGGGCTTGATGAATGCCTACCAGTCGCAGCCCACACTGATGAAAGACAACTGGTACCATGTGTACTGGGTTTGGCGCGACACGCCGGATTGTTCGACCAACCACGATCTTTCCTACATGAAAAGCCCTGATTTGAAAAACTGGTTCAATGCATTTGGCGAAAAGGTTAATCTGCCCGCCACTTTGGATAACAAGTCGCTGATTGTAGATCCGGTTCCGGTTGAAGGGGGAATTATTAATCTGGCTGCAAGGCTTATTCTGGACAAAGAAAACAATCCGGTTTTTGTGTACCATAAATTTGATGACCAGGGAAACACGCAATTTTACATTGCACGGCCCAACGGAAAAGAATGGAGTTATAAACCCATTACAGAATGGGACTACCGCTGGTTTTTTTCAGGAAACGGAAGTATTAATAAAGAGATACTATTAAAGGGTTTCCGGCAGCGGGAAGACAAAAACTATGAAGTAGATTACTGGCATATTAAATATGGTTTTGGAACAATCCTGTTAAATGAAAATTTTGATCCTATGGGTAAAGTGCTGAAGCCACAACCTTTTGGAGAAACAATGAAACCAGAAGGTGAATTTCCCGGGTTACAGGTGCTTGTTTCCGGAGATATTGGAGACAGCGGCGAAAAAAAATTCAGGTACCTGTTAAAATGGGAAACCCTGAGCCGAAACCGCGACAGGCCACGTCCTGAGCCATGGCCGGAACCGAGCAATTTGTACCTATACAGAATGGAGAAAAACAAATAATTTTATAACAAAAAAGGATCTGGAAAAATGAAAACAAAAAGTATTTACCTATTATTTGCTTTTCTGATAATTTCAGGAATGCTCTCAGCTCAAAAATGGCAGGAAATTAAATCAGTTGAAGATGTCTGCAGGGCGTATCCGGATGAAATGAAAAGGATGCTGGGAGAATTTAACCTGGACTATCCGGGACTGGAAAAAGTGAAGGCTGCGCAGGAAAAGGGAAATTTGACAGAAGCCTGTGAGTATCTTCTCAGCTATTACAAAAACAGCGAAAATGCATTGCATTTGCGAAAATCCCAACCTGCAGCAACGGGACAAACCAATGCAGCAGCTGATACCATCTTAGAAAATGTATTTGTGATTCAAAATGTGAGGGGACAGGTTCCCTGGGGCGACGATGGCCACCGCGACTGGTATTATAAGGGGCCAAACAACGATCGTGAATGGGCGTGGCTTTCCAACCGGCACAGCCAGATAAGCCATGTGCTTGGAGTTTATTTTGAAACCGGAAATCCGAAGTATGCCAGACATATTGATCTTTTTTTGCGTGACTTTATCATTAAAAGTATGCCCTACCCGGGGGTGAAAAGCAGTACATCGGTTTGGCGTGGACTTGAAGTTGCCGCTCGTGCGAAAGTTTGGAGCCGTATTTTTTACGGATTGTTAAACAGCGAATATATTTCGCCTGCTACCCAACTTTTGATGTTAAGCAGTTTACCTGATCATGCCCATTACAACCGGAATTTTCATGCCGGAAGCAATTGGTTAACCATGGAAATTTCAGCGCTGGCAACTGTTGCCACCAACTTTCCGGAATACAAAAAATCGGAAGAGTGGCTGGCATATTCCATCGAAACCATGATAGAGAGTATGAAGGAGCAGGTTTATCCTGATGGCGTACAGGCTGAGTTAACTTCGCATTACCATATTGTCTCTCTTTCAAACTTTGAACTGTTCAAGCAAATTTGTGACCATGCCAATCGCCAGCTTCCCGACTATTACCTGAAAAATCTGGAACTTATGCAGAATTATTTGGCGCAGACCGTTCGACCTAATGGCACGGGGATTCTGAATAACGACGGGGATTTGGATTACAACAGAAATAGAATTCTGGATGCCGCGGCTGCCTATAATCGTCACGACTGGGAATTTATTGCTTCAAATGGTCAAAGTGGCAAAGCACCTGAAAAGGGGCCGTCTTACTTTTTTCCATGGGCCGGGCAATTGATTTCACGGAGTGGTTTTGATGCGGATGCGCACTGGTCCTTTTTTGATGTCGGACCGTGGGGTAGCGGCCATCAGCACAGCGACAAACTGCATATTTCCATTGCTGCCTACGGGCGCGATTTACTGGTAGATGCCGGCCGGTTTGCCTATACGGGCGAAGTAGCGGAAAAATTCCGCGGATATGCGCGTGGAAGCCAGGGGCATAATGTGCTGCTTATTGACGGAAAAGGACAGGAACCGGGGCCGCGGAAGACAGAGAAGCCGTTATCTGAGAAACACAGGCTGATTACCGGCAAATATGATTATGCCTGGGGCGCATTCAGCAAATTTATCGATGTGGAAGGCGAATGTACACACACACGCAGGCTATACTATGACCGGGGTAATTTTTGGGTTGTGGTAGATGAAGTTGCTACGGACCGGCCCCGGAAAGTTGAAGCGCTCTGGCACTGGCATCCGGATTGCGAGGTTCATCTTAACGGAAATAACGTTTCAACTCAAAATAAAAGGGGAAATTTGCAGATTATTCCGGCAGGTAATCAAAAATGGGAGGTGAATTTTGTGAAGGGACAGGAAAATCCTGAAATTCAGGGATGGTACAGCAAAGAGTACAACAAATATAAGCCCAATGTGGCTTCCGTTTATACTACCAAAGTTGAATCGGACAGTAAATTTGTTTGGGTATTATTCCCTTCGGAAAAGGTTGAAACAGGTGTCCGGGCTGAAATTATTTCGGAATCTTCAAAAGAAATAAAAGTAAAGGTCATCAATGAAAGGAATGAAGAACGGGTAGTAACTGTTCCTCTTTAAAATGGCAGAGAATGTGAAAAAGCTTATTGTAATTACAGGCATTTTATTATCGTCCGTTTTTATTGCAAATAGTCAGTCGTTAAACAGCACAAAGTTCGATGGCTACCGGGGAATCTGGTTTGAACTGAACCAAAAATATGAATACGGGGATAAATATTCGGGCGCTTTGGGAACATACACCGCCAAACATGTTCCGTTGGCTGTTTATGCAAAGGAGGTGGATAAAACTTTTTTTGTGTATGGCGGGACAACATCAGAAAACGAACGCTACCTGCTTTGTATGATTGGCGAGTTCGATCACAAAACCGGAAAGGTTTCCCGACCAACAGTGGTTTACGACAAACAGGGAGTGAACGATCCGCATGATAACCCGTCACTGATGATAGATGACGACGGCTATATCTGGGTTTTTATCAGTGGGCGAAATGTCAGGCGGATGGGGTATAAATTCAGAAGTGCCGAACCATTTTCTATCAATCGGTTTGAACAGGTTACCGAAGAGGAAATGACCTACCCGCAACCCTGGAATACCCGTGAAGGTTTCCTGCATCTTTTTACCAAATATAGCGGAGTCAGGCAGTTGTATTTTGAATCCAGTACCGATGGTTTAACCTGGACGGAAGACCGGCTTTTGGCTGCTATTCCCGTGCACGAAGGTGAAAAATCGGGGCACTATCAAACCAGCGCCTGTTTTAACGGGGAAAAGGTGGGGACTTTTTTTAACCGCCATCCCGATGGGGATGTGGATAAACGAACCGATATCTACTATATTGAAAGCAGTGATTTAGGGCAAACCTGGACCAATGTGCAGGGAGAACCAATGCCGGTTCCGCTGCTGCAGCGCGATAATCCGGCACGTGTTATCGATTACCAGTCGCAAGGGAAAAATATTTATGTAAAAGATATGGGGTTTGACCAGGAAGGTTACCCTGCATTCCTTTATATCCGTAGTAATGGTCACGAGCCGGGACCGGTAAGCGCCCCTTATGAATGGTGCATTACCCGTTGGAATGGAGCAAAATGGTTGACAACAGTTGTTACCGAATCGGATCATAATTACGATATGGGAAGTTTGTACATTTTAGAAAAAGACTGGAAAGTAGTGGGGCCCACCCAGCCCGGACCGCAAAAGTGGGGGGTGGGAGGCGAACTGGAGGTTTGGCGTTCAACAAACGAAGAAAAAACCTGGAAGCGGGCGAAAAAGCTTACCCGGAAAAGTGAGTTCAGTCATTCCTATGTACGTCGCCCGCTAGATTATAAACCGCCGTTTTGTTTTTTCTGGGCCGATGGGCATTCTCACGAGTTCAGTAAATCGCAACTTTACTTTGGCGATTTTAACGGAGATATTTGGATGTTGCCTTATAATATGGAAGAGGATTTCGCAAAACCGGTTAAAATGAAGGCAAAATGATGCGGGTAACCACGGGATACAAAAACAGTTGGTTTTTACTTTTTTGCTGACATATTAAAGTAAAAGATAAAAATAAATAGAATAAAACAGCCCATGCCCGGGGTATAGATTGTGTACGCATCGGTGAATGACTGGTTTCTTAGTTCATGGAGGAGTGGGCCGCATAAAATACAGACTTATGAAACAGAAAAGATACATCCTGTTGCTTTTAACTCTTTATATTTTTTTCGGTACTCAGACCGTTCAGGCTAAAAAAGAACGTGGAAAAGTAAAAAGGCCCAATATCATTTTTATTCTGACCGATGATCAGCGGTGGGATGCCCTGGGATATGCCGGAAATAAAGTTATCCATACCCCGGAAATGGATAAACTGGCAGAGGCGGGGGCATATTTTAGCCAGGGGATGGTAACCACTCCTATTTGCTCAGCCAGCCGGGCTAGTATTTTCAGCGGCTTGTATGAACGAACCCATAAATATACTTTCCAGACTGGCCCCATTCGTAATGAATACATGGAAGCGTCTTATCCGAAGTTGCTGAAAGATGCCGGGTATTATACGGGTTTTTTCGGAAAGTTTGGGGTAAACTATCCGGGAAACGTGGCGCTTTTTGATGTAATGGAAGATTACGATCGGAACAACCGTTTTAAGGATTACCGCGGATATTACTACAAAATGTTAGATGGAGATACTGTCCATTTAACCCGTTACACCGGGGAGAAAGCCCTGGAATTTATTGATGAGGCACCTTCGGATAAACCTTTTTGCCTGTCGCTTAGTTTTAGCGCGCCACATGCCCACGATGGTGCCCCGGAGCAGTATTTCTGGCAGGAAGAACCGGGGCGTTTGTTTCGCAACATGGAAATGCCGGGGCCTGCTTTGGCGGAAGATACTTGGTTTAACCGGTTGCCTGCCCCGGTACGCGAAGGGTTTAACCGCACACGCTGGTACTGGCGATACGATACACCTGAAAAATACCAGCACAGTCTTAAAGGATACTACCGCATGATCAACGGGATCGATCTGGAAATTGCTAAAATCAGGAAGAAGCTGAAAGAAAGAGGGCTGGATGAGAATACAGTTATCATTCTTATGGGTGACAACGGCCAATTCCTGGGTGAGCGTCAGTTGGCAGGAAAATGGCTCATGTATGAGAATTCTGTCCGTGTACCGCTTATTGTGTATGACCCGCGTGCCAGGAAACACCGTGATGTTGATGAGATGGCGCTGAACATTGACATTCCGGCCACCATTGCCGATTTGGCCGGAGTGGAAGAACCGGAGTCGTGGCACGGAAAAACGTTAATGCCCCTGGTTTCAGGAAAGGAAAAATCATTATCGCGCGATACCGTTTTGCTGGAACATTTATGGGAGTTTGAAAATATTCCCCCCAGTGAAGGGGTACGCACGGCTGACTGGAAATATTTGCGGTATGTGAATGATAAATCGACCGAAGAACTGTACTATCTTAAAGATGATCCCCGGGAAACAAATAACCTTGCAGGGGAAATCCGCTACCGTGAAACGCTGCTGAATTTACGAAATAAATGCGACGAACTGATCCGGAAATATGCAGACCCATTTTCGGGTATTCCTTCCGGCCTGACGGTAGAATACATCCGGGAACCAAAGAAAACAAGTATCAATGATATCCGTCCTGAATACAGTTGGATAGTTCCGGATGAAGCTGTTTTTCAGAAAGCTTACCAGGTGCTGGTGGCTTCTTCCCGGGAAAATATTGATAATAACATCGGAGATGTGTGGGACAGTAAACCGGTACAATCAGGGAACTCAACCAATATAGAACATGGAGGTATTCCGTTGCAGCCAAACAAAAGTTATTTATGGAAGGTGCGGATTTTTGACCAGGATAACCGGATTTCTGAGTACTCCAAAGCTCAGCCATTTCAAACCGGCAATTTTAAAGGGACTATTTCGTCAGCGAATTTTTTCCAGGTAGAGCGGATTAAGCCTGCTGCCATAAAAACGACCGCAGGAAACAACTATTTTATCGATTTTGGAAAAGCAGCTTTTGGAACGCTGGAGTTGAAATACCAGGCCCAACGCATAGAAACACTGATTATCCGCTTGGGAGAAAAATTGCTGGATGGCCGTATCGACCGTGAGCCCGGTGGCTCAATCCGTTTTCAGGAAGTGAAACTGGAAGTACATCCCGGAAAATTGAATTATACGGTACAATTACCCCCTGATAAACGTAACACCGGGAAGGCGGCAGTGCAACTGCCTGATTCTTTTGATGTGGTGATTCCGTTCCGGTATTGCGAAATAGACAACGCAACACAGAAAATTTCGGCTGAGGACGTGCTTCAAAAAGCTTACTTTTATTACTTTGACGATACCCAAAGTGCTTTCTCCAGTTCCGATACCATTTTAAACCAGGTGTGGGATATTTGCAAATACAGTATGAAGGCCACTTCCTTTGCTGGCCTGTATGTGGATGGCGACCGTGAGCGCATTCCTTATGAGGCCGATGCATACATTAATCAGTTGGGGCATTATTGCACCGATCGGGAATATGCCATGGCTAGGCAAACCATTGAGTATTTTATGGAACATCCTACCTGGCCGACGGAATGGCAACTGCATGTGGCGCTCATGTTTTATCAGGACTACATGTACACAGGAGATACCGAACTCATAGAAAAATATTACGAGCCGCTTAAACATAAAACACTGATGGAACTGGAATATGAAGATGGCCTGATCAGTACATCTTCTTCGAAATTAAATGGTGAATTTATGGCCAGGCTTGGTTTCGCCGATACTACTCAACGCATCAGAGACATTGTGGACTGGCCGCCGGCTCAAAAAGATACCGGATGGGAATTGCCTGAAGACTGGCCGCAGGGAGAACGCGACGGCTTTGTTTTTAAGCCGGTAAATACCGTTATCAACAGTCTTTATTACCAGAACCTGAAAATTATGACGGAGTTTGCGCGGGTACTGGACAAGCCGGAGGAAGAACTGGAGTTTAAGCTGCGTGCAGCCAAAGTTAAAAAGGCCATGAACGAAAAATTGTTTAATCCGGATGGGGGATATTACCGGGATGGTATTGGTACCGACCACGGGGCGGTGCACTCCAATATGTTGCCACTGGCTTTTGATATTGTTCCCGGGAGTTACAAAAAAAGTGTGACAGAATACCTTAAAACGCGCGGAATGGGATGCAGTGTTTATGGAGCTCAATTCCTGATGGAAGCGGTATACAACGGCGGTGACGAAGATTATGCTCTGGAACTGATGACTGCCACTCATGACCGCAGTTGGTATAACATGATTAAAATCGGGTCAACAATTACCCTCGAGGCCTGGGATATGAAATACAAACCCAATTCCGACTGGAACCATGCCTGGGGGGCGGCTCCTGCCAATATTATTCCCCGGTTTTTGTGGGGAATTCAACCCAAAACGCCGGGATTTGGAGTTGTCAGCATCCGTCCGCAAATGGGTAATCTGAAAGAAAGCACCATTAAAATGCCTACTGTTAAGGGAGCCATTCGCGGCGAATTTCAACGGGTAAATCAGCGCCTGAAGATGTTTACTATTGAACTCCCGGCCAATATGGTTGCTGAATTTGAATCGGATTTCTCTCCACAGGACGAGGTAACCCTTAACGGAGAAAAGGTAAACCTCTCATTTGGTTCCATTCGTTTGCAACCCGGCGTTAATAATATTGAAATCCGGGTTCATTCGTTTTAAAGATCGCGGTATCTGTCTATTTTTTAGAATTTCTGCTGAACCGGTGAAAATCCGGCACTATCTTTTTGGATTTTTATCATTTTCCTTTTTCGGTTTAAAAAAAATCCCGATTTTTCGTGCGTTTGCTTTTAGAACAAATAAAGGAATTTTGGGGTAATTGAAGGAACAAAATATAATTGTATGGCAAAACAAAAGGATACATCGCGAAAGGATTTGCAGTCGGAAAGTAAAGGTATATTGAAGTGGATTGAACAGTTGGGGAATAAACTGCCCCATCCGTTCTGGCTGTTTGTATGGATTATTGGTTTTATTATTGTGCTGAGTGCCGTTGCTGCTTTTTCCGGAATCAGTGCAGTGGATCCCGGTTCTGGTGAAGTAGTAACACCGCAAAACCTTATCTCGGGTTGGGGGTTGCGGCGTTTTCTGGAGGAGATGGTTACCAACTTTGCCCATTTTGCGCCGTTCGGGTTGGTACTGGTAATGTTGATGGGGGTTTCGGTAGCCGAACGCAGCGGCCTGCTCACCATTATATTGCGTACCATGGCATTTGCTGTTCCGCGTAAGATTGTTTTACCTGTCATTTTTATTATTGGGGCGTGCGGAAACATCGGCTCCGATGCCGGAGTGGTAATTGTACCACCCATTGCCGCGTTAATATTCATGCAAATGGGGTTGCATCCCATTGCAGGCCTTATTGCCGGGTATGCCGGTGCTACTGCCGGATTTACTGCCAACTTTTTTATTGCCGGAACCGACGTGCTTCTGGCGGGCATTAGTACCGAGGTGGTACAGCAGTTCGATCCCACCCTGGAGGTGAGCGCCACAGCCAACTGGTATTTTATGATTATTTCTACCCTGCTGCTTGGAATAGGAGGGGCGTTTGTCGCTTCACGTTTTACCATTCCCCGCACCCGGGGTTTTGCCATGGGCGACGGTTCGGTAGAGTCGTATGATGAGGCGCCCAAACTAACGGCTACCGAAAGAAAAGGGTTAAAATATGCCGGATTGGTTACGTTGATTTATATCGTAATAATTGCGGCGTTGGTAATTCCGGCCAATGCACCATTGCGTAATCAGGAAACTGGCGGAGTGGTGCCTTCACCGTTTTTACGCGGACTGGTACCTATCCTCTTTTTCTTTTTTGCTCTTCCCGGGTACGTGTATGGAAAAATAACGGGCAGCATTACAAAACCCGACGACCTGCTAAAATTTATGGAGCAGGGAATGAAGGATCTTTCGGGCTATATTGTCCTGATGCTGGTAGTGGCGCAGTTTATCAATCTTTTTAGCTGGAGCCGTCTGGATACTATTCTGGCCATTAACGGGGCGGAGTTTCTACAGTCAACCGGGCTAACCGGCCCGCTGATGTTCACTATGTACATGATTCTGGTGGCCTTCCTGAATATTTTTATTGGCAGCGGTTCGGCGAAGTGGGCCATTTTTGCCCCCATTTTTATTCCCATGCTGGCACAGTTGGGGTATAATCCGGCCTTTATTCAGCTGATGTATCGTGTGGGAGATTCCATCACCAACGCTATCAGTCCGTTGTATGTTTATTTTCCGCTGCTCATCGGGTGGGTAAGAAAATACGATAAAAATGTAGGCATCGGCACCATTCTGTCTCTGCTCGTGCCTTATGCGGTGGTCCTGTTTATAATGTGGGTGGTATTGCTGTTTGTTTGGTTTTGGCTCGATCTTCCCATTGGAGTGGGCGAGGGGATATTCAGGTAGGTTGATTTTTTTGGGCAATAACCAGCATCTCAAAGTCTTCGGTCGTCAGTTTATCGTTGCGCGAAAATGCACCCAGTCTGGCGCCGTAAATGTCAATTTCTAAATATCCGAGGGATTTCAGCAACCAGGTAATTTCACTCGGAACGTAATAACGTTCATTGCATTCGAGTGTCTTTTTATTGCCCGCATCATCTACAAACGCCGTGGTATTATGATCGCGGAAAGTCATTAGATTGAATGTGTTATTGCTATAAGTCGCATTCCCTTCGTCGGTGGTCGTGGTATCGAAAAAGTTTTCCACTGAATGAAAAAGGGCAAATAATCCATTCAGGGTGGTAAAGATGAATATCCCTTTATTTTTCAGCGCTTTTGTTACATTCTGCAAAATGTCAAAGTTCATTTCATCGGTTTCCATCAGCGGGAATCCGCCTTCACAAAGCATAAGGGCCACATCAAATTCATTTACGAATGGAAGGTCTCTGGCGTCGTATTGTTGAAAATCAATGGAAAGGCCCTGGCTTTTTGCTTTTTCGCGGGCTTTGGCAAGTTGTGCTTCCGACAGGTCTATCCCTGTAACGGAGTAGCCCCGTTTGGTCAGTTCGATGGCATGCCTGCCGGTTCCACAACCAACATCCAGTATCTTCAATGTTTTGTCGAACCGGAGCTCCTGCTCAATAAAATCGCATTCCCCCATTGTACCTTTTGTAAAACTTTCGCGTTCATAATGTTCCGCATAGTTTTCAAAGAAGGTTTCGTACCATTGTTTCTTTTTCATGTTGTTAAATTATTGTTTTACTGAATTAGCTGTATTTAATTCTTCGGTATTTTCAAAAAGTGTTAGTGCCCGGCTTGTAAGTCCGGTTTTACTTGAATATTTCGTAAAGCCGCGGTAGTTACCCAGGAGCAAATGCCAAAGGGTTTGGAAAGTTCTACTTCGGGCCGGATGGAAAGTTTCCGGTTTTCGGTGGCAAAGTCCACCATTTTCTCTTCGTTTATCCAGGCTTCGATTTTTTCCGGCGTAACCTTCAGATGGATATGATACCAGGTGTCGTGTTCAAATTTTTTTAATGTTCGGGTCTCATTTTCGGAAGCATCGTAACCGTCGATATTACTGAGCCCGACCACCGGGCCACCCCAACCGCCAATAATCAGGGAGCAGAACGACTCGGCAACCGGGAAAGTCATTCCGCAGAAAAAATCATTGCCGGTTATTTTTTTTGCCTCCAACTGCACTTCATAATTTATGGTGGGAAAATTGCCTGTCCAGGTGATGCCTGTGCAGCCGTCACCCATCCCCAGCACAATATTGCCGCCGGAAATACGCACCGGTCCCTGCGTGCCGAAGTTGGTTACCTCCCAACCATTCAGCGTCTCCCCGTCAAAAAGGGAAACCCATCCCGGTTCAGCGCTTTTGGTTTGCGGAGTGGTACGATTCTCTGTTTTTGGATTTCCGGTACAGGAGGCGAGGACCAGCAAAAGTGCTGCCAGCACAGGAATTTGGGTTCGTTTTAGAGTGAGTGAATATGATTTCATGTGTATAAACTTTTGTTGCTCTCTCTTATATCAGATTAGATGTTCTTTGCAAAAATAACAAAGGATAGCACTTTTTAGATCCGCTTTTTCATTTTACCTTTATAAGCATGAATGAATATTTGAACAGGCAACTGGATCAAATCAGTAAGCTCATTTCGGGTTTGAAAGGGGCGGATGTCGGTTTGGAGAAGCTGATCGAACTCGACCGGTCGCTCGAAATGCTGAGCAACCTGATTAAGACTGTCCGGCTCGAAGGACAGGAAGATTTTACGGAGCTTAATGATCAGGGGGTAAAGCAGGATGCAGCTTTTTATTTCAACCGACAGTTCCGGGTGGTTCGTTTTGTGGGATCCTACGAAAATATATTCGGTTCAGGAAAAATTGATGATCTCCCCGAAGTAAGTTCATTTTTTAATGCAGCAGGTTTCGACCATTTTCGGGAAAAGACAGAGTCGTTGCTGGAAACCGGGGAACCGCAATCGTTTTATGCTGAGATTATTTCAAAAAACGGATTATTATTGCCGGTACATTTTCTGCTCGAGAAAATTTCCTTTAGCGCCGGACAGGAGATAGTCACTGCCGGAATGGTATTTTTCAGTCAGACGCCCACCGTGCTGGAAAACTATCGTGAAATTTTGATAGAAAACCTTCCCGGAATGGACGTATATCTTTTCGATACCCAATTCCGGCATGTTTTGTCGGGAGGGCGGGAAAAGGAACGCCTGGGGCTTTCCAATGCCGATTTCATTGGTAAAACCCTTTTTGAGGTGTATGGTGAAAAGACCCGAAAACGTCTTTTCCCGTTTTACCGCAATGCACTCGACGGTAAATTGTCGGAAGGGGAGGTGCGGATAAAAGGGCGTGTGTATTTTATCAGTGCCACACCGGTACGGGGCATTGACAAACAGGTGGTGGGAGGAGCCTTAATTTCCCAGGATGTCACAAAAGAGAAAGAGGTCGAAAAAAATCTGTTACGGGCTAAGCGTGAAGCGGAAGAAGCCGATAAGGCCAAATCCCTTTTTCTGGCTAGCATGAGCCATGAAATCAGGACGCCCCTGAATGCTATTATCGGGTTCACCGATCTGCTTCATAAAACCGATTTAACGCCAAAACAGAAAAAGTTCAGTCGATTGATCAGCCAGTCATCGGAGCATTTGCTTTCGGTTGTCAACGAAGTGCTTTTCCTTTTCAAACTTGGAATGGGAAAGGTGTATATTGAAAAAGTGCCGTTTAATCTCCACGAACTGATTCGGAATGTGCGTGAATCGCTTATATTCCGTGCCAATGAGAAAGACCTGGAGTTTGTTTACTCTATTCATTCCGGTGTGCCGGAGGTGGTGGCGGGTGACCCCTTTCGTCTGAAGCAGATTATTTCAAATCTTGTAGGAAATGCGATTAAATTTACCGATGACGGAAGGGTGTGTGTCCGGGTTTCAAAAGAGAAAAGTATCCGAAAGCGTGTGTTTTTGCGGTTTGAAGTGGAAGACACAGGAATAGGTATTCCGAAGAAAGATTTGGATTTTATTTTTGATGAATTTGCCCAGTCGGGAATTGGAAATGAAAAAAGACGGAAAGGCGCCGGCCTGGGGCTTACCATTGTGAAAAAACTGGTGGATTTGCTTGGTGGCAGAATGGGTGTGGAAAGTTTGCCTGGGGAAGGCTCAACGTTTTTCGCCGTTATTCCGTTTGAAAAAACGGACGCTGATGTTTCTGAAGTGCAGGAGAAAGATTACGGAGGTACTTTTAACCTGTTGGAAGGCAAGCGTATTTTATATGCCGACGACGATGAGAATAACCTCCTGCTCGGAGAATCAATCCTAAAAGACTGGAACGTGGACTATGAATTGGCTGTTGACGGTGCGGAAGCGCTGGAGTTGTTGAGAAGGGAGCCTTTCGACCTGGTGTTGCTGGATATCCACATGCCCAAACTTTCGGGAGTAGAGGTACTGAAAAAGGTAAAAATGGATGAAACAAACCCCAATAAAAACGTCAAAATGTTGGCTGTGACTGCAAATATTATGAGAAATGATATTCAGAGATATTTAAGAAGCGGATTCGACAGCTATATTGTAAAACCTTTCAGGGAAGAAAATCTTTACAGCAAGATTTGTAACCTGTTGGATTTGGAGCCTCCGGTGTTGGGGAAAGACACCTTTCCTGTTTCAACCTCCAAAACCGGAATTACATCTGAAAGGTTTGATACCTCTCTTTTGTTAAAAACATCGGGCGGGGACATTGCTTTTTTTAACCAGATGATTGATACGTTTATTTCCGGGGCAAAAGAGGCTTCTGAAGGGATGGTGGCAGCGGTTCAGACCAAAAACCGGAACGAAATTGGTAAAAGGGCACACAAGGCAATTCCCTCATTTCGCTATTTTGGGTTGACCCGGTTGGTTAGTAGCCTGATGAAACTGGAAGAGATGACTCTCCGGCAAAGAAAAACAGAACCAGTGGAAGAGTTGGTAGCCTCATTGGTGAAAGAAATTGAAAAAATGGTTCGTCTTGCGGAAGAAGCTAAAATTCCGGAAGATGGGAACTGAATCTCCAAAGTTTTGGTTAGTTTTGTTCAAACGGCAATCCAATGGCAAGAATTCTCATCATCGACGACGATATATTTATTTGTAAGGCAATTCAAAAACAACTTGCCAATAAAGGTTTCCGTACGGAAATTGCTTTTTCGGGAAATGCCGGCCTAAAGTTGCTGAAGGAGAAATCGTTCAGCTTGGTTTTGTGTGACTTCAGGCTTCCCGATAAAGATGGGTTGGAAATCCTTCGGGAAGTAAAGCAGATGGATACACGTATCCCGGTGGTAATTATCACGGCTTATGCCGATGTGCGTATGGCGGTGAAGCTAATGAAACAGGGCGCGTACGATTACCTGACCAAGCCGTTGCAACACGAAGAAATTGTGAGCCTGGCAAAGCAGTTGACCGGCACCACAAAAAAAAGCGGTTCCTCCGATGTTTTCGAAGATTTTTTGGTGGGAGAAAATCCGGGGTTTAAGCAGGCTGTAAAATTTGCGAAAAAGGTGGCTCCTACAGGAATGTCGGTGTTGATTGAGGGGGAAACCGGAACAGGAAAAGAATATGTGGCCCGGTATATTCACCGGAATAGCAGCCGGAAGAATAAACCTTTTGTGGCGGTTGATTGCGGCGCTATTCCAAAAGAACTGGCAGGAAGCGAACTTTTCGGCCATGTGAAAGGATCGTTTACCGGTGCCGTGGGCGATAAAACCGGAGTTTTTCAGCAAGCCGATGGTGGAACTCTTTTTCTCGATGAAATAGGAAACCTCAGCTACAGTGTGCAGGTACAGTTGCTTCGCACGCTTCAGGAAAAAACGGTTACACGGATTGGGGAAAACAAACCGGTGAAAGTGGATGTAAGGGTGATTGCCGCTACTAACGAAACGTTGACCCGGCAGGTGGAAGAGAATAACTTCAGGGAAGATTTGCTGCACCGCATCAACGAATTTAAAATTGTTTTGCCTCCCTTGCGAAAAAGGCAGGAAGACATTCTTTTCTTTGCCGATCATTTCAGGAAACTGGCTAATGAAGAACTGGATCAGCAGGTTGAACAATTTTCGGACGATGTACGGGAAATATTTTTTCGCTACGAGTGGCCCGGAAACATGAGAGAAATGAAAAATGTTGTGAAGCGTGCTGTGCTGCTTTCTTCCGGAGAGATACTCTCGTCCCGGGCACTTCCGGAAGAAATTGTACAGTTTTCATCTGTGCAGACTTTTCCAGGAGAAGGAATTAACGAAAATAACCAGGAACAAACATTGAAAAAATTGACCTCCGGCGCTGAAAAGGAGATCATTATCAAAGCCATTGAAGCAGCCGGATATAACAAATCGAAGGCAGCCCGAACGCTTAATATTGACCGAAAAACACTTTACAATAAAATCAGGCAATACGGTATCGATATCTAACCCGGGTTAACTTCCAAACAGTATTTTCTGTAGCTAAAAAAATCAAAAGAAAGGTTTTTTAAAATAGTTGTTCGCACCCGGAGTTTTTTTGGAATAGAAATTGACTTTTTTCTTTTACAAAAACAAGCGTTGTGATGAGGCAAAAAAGAAAAAAGGTGTTGTGTGTTGATTCCGATCCCTCCTTCCTCGATCTCCAGAAAAAAACGTTAACCCATAAGAAGATTGGGCATTGTTTTTTCGGATTTAATGATTTTGGAGATGCTATTCATTTTATTGAAAAACAGGTTATTCCCCACAATGAAAAGTTGGATTACATCCTGCTGGACCAGAAAATTTTGGGTAAAGAACTGGTGTCCTCTCTGGAAAAAATTTCGGGGTTGAAAAATTTCCTGAAAAAGTCTGAAATCATTGTGTGTACCAATGAAAATAACAATGCCTTGCGCAACCAGGTTATGCAATATCCTTTTGTAAGCGCGTTTTTGGTAAAACCGATTCCATCCAACTATATTGAATTTCTAATTACCGGGCAATCGGACTGAATAGGGGATAGGGTTTTGTGGAAATCATCTGATTTCTTTCCACAGGTTGAGGAAACCTTTCCTCACCTCTATTTGTATTCTGGGTTTCCAGAGACGTTTATCTTTCTGATTTTCAGTATTTGTTTTTTTTGTCCGGGTGGGGACGGAAGCTGGAATACTTTTTTCATAAAGAAGAATGAACAAGAGAGAAATAAATAGAAGTATTAACATTAAAAATGAAGATGCCATGAAAAAAGGAACAAGAAATGCATTGTTGGGATTTGTTGCCGGAGCGGCAGCAGGAGCTTTAACCGGAATTTTACTTGCGCCCGACAAGGGTTCGAAAACACGGAAAGAAATCTCAAAAAAAGTAAAGAATGTGTCGAAAGACATTACCGATACGCTGAGTGAAAAAGTAGACCACCTGAAAGAACAGGTAAATGAGGTGGTGAATGAAATGCGTGGTAAAGCCAAAGATGCAGAAGAAAAGGTAAAAGAAAAAGTGAAGGAAAAAACTGCTGCAGAATCAGCGAAAGCAACCAACTAGAAAAAGGAATCTGACTGTTTAACCGTATATTTTGATGCAATGAGTAAAGAACTGACAAAAAACTTAGGAGAGTTGAACGGCTCCGTAAAAAGTTATGTCCAGGCAAAGATTGACCTGGTAAAACTTACGTTTCTGGAGAAAATCACAAGGTTTACATCCTATCTATTCAATTTCCTGGTTGTTTTAATGTTTTCCATGCTGGCAATTGGTTTTGCTGCTGCAGCATTCGCCGTTTGGTATGGTGAAACTTATAATAACTATGTGGAAGGAATGCTCATTGCAGGTGGCGTACTCATTCTGACAGCGTTAGTTTTTATCCTTTTGCGAAAACAGATTGTGACCGGATCGGTTATTAAAAACTTTTCGAAAATATTATTTGAGGAAGAAGAATAATGCCAGGATGAAATGTCCGTGAGCGAAATTATCAAAAACAGGAAGATACTTGTGTGGCGAATTCCCTGTCTGACTCTATCAGTCGGCAAGGCATGTGTGCGCCATTAAAAAAGAATAATTAAAACACATGAAAACGATTAAGAATATGCGTGAGTTGCGCCTGGTAAGGCAGAAGCTGGAGTTCCAGGAACAATTGTATGAAAAAGAACTGGCCGAGTCGACAGCCGACATAATTGACAATCTTACCGACAAACTGAGGGATACGGCTTTCGATGTAGGATCGCGCCTGCTACTCCGGCTTATTCACTCACGCCGGAAACATCATACTCCCGAAGAGTAGGATTTTAATTTATAAGCTGTATTGTCATGGAAACAAATTTATTATTGCTCGATTCGTACAAAAATATGGAAGATTTGGTTGCGTATGCTTTTTCTTTTAGCAACCGGTTGAAACGAAATTTGAAAATTGTATATGTATTTGATTTTGACTGGATGCGACAATCGTTTATGGTAGGAGCTACCGGTCCGGTGAACCCTGCATTGGTTGCCGTGGAGAAAAATGCCAGGAAAGAGTTTAAAGTGGCTGAAACAAAAATCAGGGAGGTGGCTGCCGACTACATGAAAAAACATGCCGTAAAAATTTCTTTTGAAGTGCATGTAACGGAAATGAACCGTATTGATGTAGTACAGAATGAATTGGATAAAGAACCTGGTTTGATATTGTTTATTAGCAATCATCAAAGTTATTCTGAAGCATCCGGCGGACTGGTAGGGTACCCCAACCTGATAGAACATGTAGGTTGTCCGGTATTTGTAATTCCGGAAAATGCACGTCATGCTGTATTGAAGGAAGTGGTATATGCGTCCGATTTTAATCCGGAAGACGCAGATGCCCTGAAACATCTTCTCCGTTTGATTCATAATTCGGCAAATGCCAGGATAACTGTGTTGCATAATGAAAAAAATTATGGATTTGAGGAAAAATTAATGTGGACCGGTTTTAAGGAAATCGTAAAGGAAGAAACCGGGAATCGAAAACTATCATTCAGCCTTAAAAATAATAAAGATACGGTAAGCGCCATTGAAGAATTTGCCGGAGAAAATGATCCTGATTTACTTGTTATTATGAAGGAAAGAAAGGGCTTTTTTGAGGAAATGTTTACTCAGAATGAAACAAAAAGTGTGTTAACACATTTCCATAAACCGGTATTGGTTTACCACGAAAATTAGATTTTTTACTTGTCGATTCGTAGCCGGTCTGTCATTAATAAGAATGCAGGCCGGTTATTTTTTATCAGAAATTGTTCTTTTGGCTGAAAAAAGATTTTGACAATGAAAAAACAATTAATACATTTGCACGCACGAAAAACAGGAGTTCTTTTATACGATAGAAATGTTGAAGTAGCTAAGCTTTCACGCTGAAAGTATTTGGCAGCTTTTCCACAAATAATATAAACAGCGAGTTGGGTGAGTGGTTAAACCGGTAGGTACCGGATACGAAACCAGTCATCTTTCTGTGAAAAGAAAAAAGGTGAGGTGGGTGAGTGGCTGAAACCACCGGTTTGCTAAACCGGCGTACGGGTAATACTGTACCGCGGGTTCGAATCCCGCCCTCACCGCTTTTATACTCCAAAGCTTTTGCGGAGGAGTATTTTTTTAGTTCTTAAAACATAACGCTGAAATTTCAGTGTATGAACGGGGTATAGCGCAGTCCGGTTAGCGCACCTGCTTTGGGAGCAGGGGGTCGCAGGTTCGAATCCTGCTACCCCGACGGCTGAAAATGAAGGAGTTAGATTGAAATCTGACTCCTTTTTATTTTACATGTGTACAACATAGGTACAACAAAATCAACCATTACATATCACTACATAATCGATGGATTTTGAATGTTATCCAACATTTCGAAGTCTAATACCATCCAAACAACGACAAATGCTGCCACTACAACAGCTTTCCCTTGTTTTCATCTATCTGATTCAGTAATTTTAGTTTCTTGATTTTCAATGCTGTTGAAAACAGAAAACAAAGCCAGTTTTTACTCAAAAAAGTCATTGTAGATGGAAATTATTATTCAGAAAACAGGAAGGTTACTGTATCTGCTCAACCGAAAAGGGAAAAGATTACTCAGTACACAGGTTTTAAGGAATCATACTTCCATGATTCTGTTTATCATGCTGGTTTGCTCTATTACTATTTTAACCATGTTTTGGGCATGGGGATATCCGGTTCTCAAAATCATAATATATATTTCGGCTACCTTGATAATACTATTTATCATTTTAGTTTTTGTTAGTTCCTGGCATGAAGCCATACGACTTCATCGGAACGAGCTTGTATCCTGTTTTCATTTTAAACGCAGTAACATCTGTGGAATTCATTTACCGGATTTAGGGTTTTCTGATTCTGATCGGGAAGAATTAAACCTGATTCTTACAACCTGCGACCTTCACGAAATGGAGGAATCAGAGATTTTAAAAAGGAACGCAAAGAAGTTCTGTTCAAATTTATCGAATCCACATTTATTTTAAATGGCCGGGAGGTAAACAGGGCGAGTCTGAACTCGCGGTTTTCAGAGTGGGTGAATGAAAGTGAAATAGAATTTTCTGAAAAGCTGGAACCTTTTCGGAAAATTCTTGGGCGGTAGAAGGTATTTCTCCCGTAATTTGCCCGTAATTCAAAGCATTTGGTTGTAAGCTCCTGTTTATGTGAAAATGATAACTTATCAATGGAACAATAAAGGGCCGGAGGAACAAAATTGAGCCATCCGTCGTGGTATTGTTTTATTGTTTCCCTCGGCAGGCGGAGCGATGAAAAATGTGTCCCTTAATTTTACCAGGTATTAAAAACTCTCAAGGTGAAATCAATTATGGGTGGTTTGGATGATGGGCACGAACAACATTCTCATCTTATTCACAGAGCCTTTCATACCAATTTTAAATCCGATCTGTGAAACTCTTCGTAGGCCTGCAATACTGTCAGATGTGAAATTAAATAAGCGAGCGAACTTTCAGCGCCCTGATTGCGGTTTACTCCATAACTTTCGAACCCATCGCAACATCCTTTGGTTTCAAAATCATACAAACTCATCCGCAAATCATTTTCACCTAAAAACCACAGAAAAGATGTATATAATTTATTGAGATAATCCTTGTCGTTTGTCACGGAATATGCCTGGTGATACATTAAAACCATTGACATTGCATCGATGGGCTGTTGCGCAAAGACAGAACGTTCGCCCTCTTTTTTATACCACTTTTCGTTTCCAATTATCGAAAGGTAGTTATCCTTTAATGTATGACTGGTCAGAAAATTCATGGTAGTGATAGCTATTTGCGTAATTTTATCGTCATTCAGTATTTCGGCTGAATGCAGCAATGCCAAAGGCAAAATTCCATTGTCATAAGCCAGCAACGATTCAAACCAATTCCAATCAGGGGTCTGGTTTTCCCTATAATGTTTGATTAATACATTCGAGAGGTTCCTCAACCTTTCCGTCATGGAATCGTCAGAAGGATTGCTTTTCAGGTAATAACTGATTCCAATCATTGTATTGGCAATTCCCCGAATGGATTTTAATTTTTCAAAATTGGGCGATGCATTAAAAAATACCAATTTACCAGTCTGATAGTAAGCATCGTTGGGAGCATTTCCCAACAAATACCCAAGCGCCCAGATTGTTCTGCCAAACGAATCTTCTGAACCAATTTTATCCAAGAAATTCCGGTTAAAACTCAGAAAGTTCCTGAAAGTACCATTTGTGTTTTGCATGTAATGGATATAACTTAAAAAAATGGGGGACAATTCAAGCGCCCGCATATCTTTTTTCTGTCGGTATGCCATTAAAACCATTAACAAAGCCCTCGAATTATCATCCAGGCAATAACCTTCCTTTAAATTCGGAATACCAAACTTAGCATGTTGAATAATGCCGGTATCATCAGTCAATCTATTAATATGCGCAAGCGAAAAGGGGGGAAGAATAAGCAAATCAGGCTCCGTTTCTTTTTGAAGGGCAACTGAGTGCTCATCCTTCATTATATTTTCTACAAGTGCTACATATCTTTCCCCAATTTGTGGCCATGTAATTTTTTTCCCATATTCGCCGGCTTTGTTTTTTAGTTTACTTAGTTCTTCAGGCTTATCAAGAAGTTCGTTTAAGGTTTTCGCAAGTTCTGTCGAATCATTAAAATTGAATAACCTGCCTCTACCTTTAGCCAGCAATTCAGCTGCATGCCAGTAAGGTGTAGATAAAACGGCCGCACCCACTCCGACAGCATACGAAAGGGTTCCGCTGGTAATTTGGGCTTCATTCAAGTAAGGTGTAATGTAAATATCACAGGCATATAAATACTTGAATAAATCCTGCTCGTCGATAAATTCGTTTAGAAATATAACATGATTTTCAAGCTGAAGATTTTTCACCAAACGAAGAAGAAAAATTCGGTATTCTTCGCCAGAATGCCTTAGCACATTGGGATGGGTTTTACCCAAAACGATGTATATTAGATTCGGAAATTTTTGAACCACTTCCGGCAATGCTTTAATTACAGTTTCAATGCCCTTACTTCGTCCGATAAAACCAAAAGTAAGCAGTACTTTCTTTTTTTCAAGTTTAAAATCTTTTTTCGATTTTTCGGGACTAAAATGGATATCAGGGACGCCATGTTCAATCAGTGCAATTTTTTTTTTGGGCACATCGTAAACACTTACCAGAAACTCAACTGCCTTGTGGCTCATTACTACAATTTTATGAGCCATTTTGCAAATTTCTTTCAAAATTGCCTTTTCATTGTACGAAGGTGTTTTGAGTATGGTATGAAGTGTAACAATAAGTGGAATCTCAAGCCGGTGAAGCAAAGGAAGGATATAAACACCACTCTGTCCTCCGAATATGCCAAATTCGTGCTGTAAAATACAAACGTCCGCACCACTGAGATTAATGTATTTTACGGCTTTTAAATAATCTTCCTGATGCTCTTGCCGGATGGTAACTTTAACTTCTTCAGGGTATTTATATGAGACATCATTGTCATTTATTGCAATCACAAAACCTTCAAGCACATGTTCATTTTTCAGATTGTGCGCTAACATTGATTTAAACAGATTATTTGTGAAGGTTCCTATGCCGCATTCGCGGGTTGGATATGTTGCAATATAAGAGATTTTCATGTAGACAAATATTAGAATAAAGACAAAACCTGTCTGCCGAAAGGCAGAAAATTAAGACACAAAACAGAAATTAACCCTAATCTTACTTACCAAAACTCCTTTGCCATGGTTATCATTTTTAAGTTACTGGGTTTTAGAAAGTAATTTCCCTATATCTTTTTTGCCGGGTGGAATGAGTTCCCGTTCAAAATAGACCAATTCTTTATGCGTAAGGTCTTCTTGTATCTGACAATAATAAATCCGGGCAACATAGCGCCTGACGAGCAAATTCAGGGTTGGATTAACCTTTGCCTGCACAATATCACCTGCTTTATATTTGTTCTCCATTTTTATGTTTTAAATTGTTCTCTACTGTTTTTTCATCCCCTATCTTTCCCTTTAGAATTCTATTAAAATGAAAAATCAGATTATGCTTGAATCATTTTTCACAGCTTTCTTTACCGCTTTATCGGCTCTTTTTTCTTTAAGGCTTTTTACAGCTTCCTTTTTCATGTTTCTTCTTTCTTTTCCTTCTTTACTTTTCGTCATCATATTTATTTTTAAATATTTCTATTATAATGTACTCCCTTCATATCCGCTTTTAATTACTGTTGAAATCATTTTAACCCGACCATTTGCCCGCACAATATTTGATGAGTGTGCCGGAATAATAATACCTTGTCCCATTTGAAGTATGTTTGACTGATCATCAATTACAACTTCGGCGGTTCCTTCAATAATTTGAATAAAAGTATCGAACGGAGAAATTTTTTCTGCCAACGCTTCGCCGGTGTCGATGGCAATAACGCTAATATTCCCTGTAGTTTTTCGGATAATTGTTTTGCTAACCACTGAATTGGGGACATACTCAATGATTTTGATGAGAATATGGATTTCCGACTTTTCAATTTCATTTGTTTGCATCAGTTTCCAACTTTGATATTCTTAACAAAGTTACTTCTGCTCAATTCAAAAGAGTTACATAATTGATGTTTTAATTTACATCATTCACACATTTTGAAAAATGGTAACCAGTATTTTAGTTTTATTAAATACCTGAAGGGTTTAGATTATTCACACATCTTCAGGTGTCTCGCGGCGTTTGTTTTTTTTGCTATTTGAAATGAATGGGAGGTAGTCCGGTATATTTTTAAAACTGATTTGAGAGATGAGTCACACTGCTGTAGTGCATTTATACAAACTTCTGAGATGAAGTTTATGCAGTTTATAATCTATCGAATGCTGTAAATATTTTACGTTGATGACCGGATAAAATTTTCGCAAAATTGTTAATATCTGAACGATATAAACAATAGCGTATTTTTGTGTACGGATTCAAGCTTTGCTTTATCTCTTTTTCTATTGAATTGGCAATGGTAAGATAATTTTGGATTGCTTCATTTAATTGACCTTCTGTAAAACTATTTCTCAATTGCAATATTTCCTGAACAAAACCATCCACCTTAAATTCAACAAAATTATAGGCGGGAAAATATTTTAAGGCAATAAATAAAAACCGAAAAACATCCAATGATTTATTTGTTTCTATTCTGTCACCTTTTTTTAGACGATCACTAATTTTTTTTTCGGCGTGAAATATTTCATTTTTTATGTTTGAGAATTCGTCATCCGCTATTTCAAACAATGCTGATAAGCGATTTATCCGGCGCTTAAGTGATTGAGGAATACTTTTTTTGTATTTAATTTTATGATCTAAAACACTCCACGCATCCTGAATCACTGTACGAATCTGGAGTTCAACTTTAATGCCTTTAAAATTATGCGCATCAGGGACACCATCCAGTTTGCTTTTCAGAATCAGTTGTAAATGCAAACTTTTATATCCGAATTTGTCATCTGTTTTTTCCAACTGACTGCTTTTATCTGTAGTTTCAATTTCAGTAAAGTATCTTTTAAGTCCCCGCCTTATTTGATTCACTTCTTCATTGTAAAAACACACAGCCCTTATTCCAATCAGGTCAGTAAGACAATCGCTGATTTTTGTGATATCATCATCCGGTTTCAGCAAAGGCAGGTACTTTCTCTCAAATTTGCTGATGCATTCATTAAAGCTTTTAGTTCTGCCATTGACTGTTTCCACTTTGGGAATAGAAGAAATTACGCGGCAGAAAAATTTTACAGATGCGTTATGAAAGTCCAGTTTTTGATCGTACCAGATTTTAAATTCATTGATTTTTTTATCAAGCTCATTCATCTAAACCTCCATTACCTTACTTTTTTTAATGGATGGTGAGGCGAAAACCCTAAGATTCCCGGAGGAGCGATATCCTCGTCTTGCCCTTCGATGTTGGCAAATCCATGATAGATCATGTTGTGTTGATAGTGCCGGTTAGGAGGAAACTCACCCAGCAGATATAAAGAATTTCCAAATAACTTGTTCACCCACCGGTGTTTCGAAAAAGAACCGTGATTGGCATCGTGCATGGGAACCATCCCCAATCCCATATTAAGCCTGAATACTAATGCAAGTATTACTGAAGGAACCAGTCCTGAAATCATCAGGATAGAAGGAGAAATGTACAGTAAGGTCATGAAAATAGTTTTTACGGAAATTTTTTGAATACCATACGGTTGATTGTTGTTTTTGCTAAAATATTCGTTTACCAAACTTTTAATTTCTGTTGTAAAATTGACAATAACTTTTCCTTGATAATTTAATATTTATGCTTTTTTTGTCTGAGTCCGTAAATGGTTCTGAAATGGTATCCGTAAACCGTGTATGTAACTGCATCAACCATTAGTTTTGGTTTGTTGAAAAGGATCCAAATCATAAATTTCCAGTATTCGGTTCTTCCCTTACTGAGAAAACCAATAACAAAAACCGATTTTAGAAAAGCCATCAGCAGGTTAAATTTTATTCTACTTTGTCCTTTAGCCAACCGGTTGTAATTCAGTAATAACCGCCTAACCCTTTGGTAATAGGGCTTTACCGAATAAATATTGGTGATTATTCTTTTATAACCTTCCTGAAGCTCATTGTAATCCATTTTGGGAATAAAATTCATTGATGAATCAGTATTATTCCCTGTGGCTTCAATGGTTAATCTGTTTTCTGCTTCTAACTGTTTGTATAGTTTAGTGTTTTTAGGTGCATTCAATAATCCAACCATGGCCGAAACAATTCCACTTTTCTGAATAAAATCGATTTGGCGCTGAAAAACAGACGGTGTATCGCTGTCGAAGCCAACAATAAAACCACCTGAAACCTGAATTCCAGCCTGTTGTATCTTTTTAACGCTTTGAATAAGATCCCTGTTTTTGTTCTGCACTTTATTGCATGCCTGAAGAGATAATTCATCGGGTGTTTCTATGCCAATAAAAGCAGCATTAAAACCGGCATCAATCAATTGCGACATAAGCTCTTTATCATCCGCAAGATTTATTGAACTCTGGATGCTAAAATTAAAGGGGTATTTGTGACTTTGCATCCATTTCTTCATTTCCGGGAGCAGGTTCTTTTTTATTTCCTTTATATTCCCGATAAAATTATCGTCAACAATTGAAACTGCCCCGCGCCAATGAATGGTATTATACAAGAAATCCAGTTCGCGTATGATCTGGGCCGTATTTTTCATTCTCATTTTATGCCCCAATAGTGATGTAATTTCACAAAAATTGCAGTTATACGGACAGCCGCGTGTAACCTGAATATTCATAGTAGCATAATCTTTAACCGACAACAAATGGAAATCGGGAACCGGTGTTAATGAAAGGTCAGCATATTCATCCGTAGCATAAATCCGTTGCGGTTGTCCTGCATTTAAATCAGCCAGGAAAAAGGGCATGGTTATCTCTGCTTCATTCAAAATAAAGTAATCAACTTCCGGATAATTCTGATGTTCCTGTGTAAAAAGCGGGCCTCCAGCAACTATTTTTTTGTTCCATTTTTTACTTTCTTCAATTACCTTGTTTACCGATTCTTTTTGAATATACATGGCGCTGATAAAAACATAATCAGCCCACTGAACATCACTTGTCCGAAGTGTGGTTATATTCAAATCCACCAGTCTTTTCTCCCACGTATCTGGCAGCATTGCCGACACAGTAATTAAACCAAGTGGGGGTACTGCAGCTTTTTTAGAGATAAATTTCAAGGCATGGGTAAAACTCCAGAAAGAGTCGGGACATTTCGGATAGACCAATAATACTTTCATTTCTAATATTTATTGAATTATCATATAAAAGCATTGTAATTGCCATCCTTTTTTGAGAAAACAATTCTAAAGCAACACTTTAAGCGTAAATTTCGTGATTAAGGTTGAGGAATGTGTTACACAATTCTGAAGAATATTTACATTATTCACACATCTTCAAGGGTATCACGGCGTTTGTTTTTGAGCATTTTAAAATGGGTAGGAGTTAATCCGGTATATTTTTTAAACTGGTTTGAAAGATGGGCAACACTACTGTAATGCATTTTGTAAGCGATTTCAGAAAGATTAAGTTCATCATAAACAATGAGTTCTTTTACTTTTTCAATTTTATGGGTCAGGTAATATTTTTCAATAGTAATACCTTTCACTTCCGAAAAAAGATTGGCAAGGTAAGTGTAATCGTAATTAAGTTTTTCACTCAGGTAATCAGAAAGGTTTACCTTAATCTGTTCCTCGGTGTAATGCACCAGTTCGATAATTGCACTTTTTACTTTCTCAACCAGAATGCTTTTTTTATCATCCATTAATAGTAGCCCTGTTTTTCTTAATGCCAGACCCAACTGTTTTAGCTGTTCCCTTTCCACATTACCTATAATATCAGCTTCCCCTATTTTCACATAAGTATATGGCAGCCCAATCTTTTTCAATTCAGCTTTAACTACCATCTGGCAGCGAATGCAAACCATATTTTTAATATATAACTTCAATTCAAGTCTACCCTTAGTGTGCTAAAAGTACACTATTAAATTTACGTATTATTTAATTTTTGGTTTATTACACCTTACAGTATTATCGTTGGGGCGGGCAAAACTAATAGCAACGTCCATTGTTTTACTCTTTATCGGGAGTGTTAAAAAAGTCTTTCACAAAGGCTTTTTGTTGATTATCGGTCATATTATCTGCAGGTTGAACAGAAATTTTTATTTTTTCAAATTTGCGGTTACTTTGTAACACGTTGAATAATTCGGATTTGGCATCAGTGGGTCCAAAAAGGAGTACTTCACTGTAATCGTTGATAATGTAACTTAATTTTTTGTAAAAATCCGCATATTGATTTTGCTCTTTATTGTGCATCAGGCTCTCATCCAATCTCAGATTTTCGACTTGGTCAGGGAAGGCCGGAATTGATTCCAGCGTTTTTGATATTACCGTGTCATTTAATAATTCAAATATATTGGCAGTTGAATGATCCATCCATATTCCTAACCGTTTTACTGATTTCATGATATTCTATTTTTATTGTTTTCATTACTGTTTTATTTCTCTCAGGCGTTTTGATCACTGTATTTTAATGAAATCAATCCCCTCATTAATACCGTTGAATTCAGGATTTACTTTGCTTTTTTGTTGGGATAATCAAAACCGGAATAGTTGTATTTTGTAAAACTTTTTCAGTTACGCTTCCCATGGTTGTATTTTCAAACCATTTACGGCTGTGCGAACCCATGACAATAATATCCGCACTAATTCTGGTTGCTTCCTTTAAAATAGTTTCTGCACAATCACCCTCTTTAATCAACGTTTCAATACTATTATCGCCAAGATAAAGTTTTGACTTATCAAGAAATTGAATGCCCACTTTTTCAGGATTAAAAGTCTCCTCCTGCATCACTTTACTGGTATCCAAGTGACCTGCAAAACCCATAACCTTAATGGGTTCAGTTAACTTATAATCCTGTGGATTTACCAGTACATGCATTAATGTTATTGCGGACTTCATTGTTTTGGCAAATGAAAAACCTGTTTCCGCTACTTTTTGGGCACTTGGATCATAGTCCAGTGCAATCAATATTTTTTTCATTTTTTCATGTTGATATATTGTCCTGGTTCTTCCCTCAATACCTCTAAAAAATCGTTTCAAAAAGGTTTTTCTTGTAATCATTTCTCTTTTTGTTTTCTTTCCAGGGGAATAATACCAGCCATTTCGCCTATGATGTTCACCAAATCGGAGCCGGTTGGAATAACAATTTTGGCATTGTTCTCCAGCGATGCCTCCAGCGCTTCCAATTTTCGCAATAACTGGGCATTTCCAATAAAATATTTATCGGCAGCCTCGTTGACCAGTTTTATAGCTTCTGCCTCACCTTCGGCATGTAAAATTTTTGACTGTTTGTACCCTTCAGCTTCCTTGATTTTAGCGCGTTTTACACCGTCGGCGACGGTTTCGGCCGCAGTAGCAGAATCGATGGCTGCAATTTTTTCATTTTCCGCTTTCACCACTTTGTTCATGGTTTCCTGCACATCAGAGGGAGGATCAATCTGTTTTAATTCAGTACGTATAATTTCAATTCCCCAGCTTTTGGTTTCTTTATGCAGGGTTTCATGCAGTTCGGTATTTATTTTTCCACGTTCGCTGTTTGCCGATTTTAAGGTAAGTGTGCCTATAATATTACGGAGTGTTGTACGGGCAAGATTAACAATCTGCCATTGGTAATTGTCAACATCATAGGTTGAACCTTTTATACTTTCCTCGTCCGCTTTTACACGAAAATATACCTGAGCATCTACGCTAGCATTCAGGTTATCGTTGGTGATAATTTCCTGAGGTTCGGCGTCAACCATTTGTTCTGTAATATTTACCATAAAAATGCGATCTACAACCGGAATAATCCAATGAAACCCGGGGTCCGCAAGTTTCTTATATTTTCCAAGTCGCTCAATAAGACCGCGGTGAGTGGGTCTTACAATTCTGATTCCTAATAGCAAAAAGATTACTATCGGAAAGATTAAATACAAATAATTCATTTTAATATTTTTAGCTTGTTTGTTTTTACGAAGTATACTCCAATGAGCCAATTTCATCCATCAGTTCTTTTTTTGTTTTACCTAATTTGGATGAAATCATTTGTATCAGGTCTTCTCCCGAAACGCGTCCCCAATACATATCAGCATCGGTAAGCTCAGGATACTTATTTTTAAGCTTTTCCTTTATTCTTCCCCATTCATTCATGTCAAATTTTGTTTCCATAATTGTATATTAACTGTTCATTTAAATTCTTATCATTCTAACTATTTCAATTTTGTTTTTTTGTAAAAAGGATTCGAAGAAGTATTATAAACACGGCTAGAGGAAGTAAGATATCAATATAGCGAAATGAGTGAAACCCAAACGTTATAATGGCCCAAAGAAGTACGAGTAGCCCTGCGATGATGTAAAGTGAATTTTTCATCCTATTGTTTTTATTAATCTTAAATAGCGCTTCAATTATTTGAATAAAGTTACTTTGAAAAGGCACGGAAAGTGTTACATAATTCTAAATAAGAGTTACATCATTCACACATTTAGTTGTCCTATTTAGCGATACTATTCAGATTCCCAAATAATTCATAGATTTGAACAATAAACGGGGTAATTTTTAAATCAAAGATTTATTATTTGGACACTGAAATCAAAAATACGGCTCCAAATTCCGGCAAATTCTGGTTTGCTCTGGATAATGCTGCGAAAATATATCCGGCTATTATCAACGAAAATGTTACTGCCGTTTTCAGGTTGACGGCCAGATTAAAACAACCCGTTAAGATAAAACCGTTTCGAAAAGCAGTTTTGCAGGCAGAAAAGCGGTTTCCGTTTTTTAGGGTACAACTAAAAGAAGGATTTTTCTGGTACTACCTTGAGTATCTTTCGAAACACATTTCCGTTGAGCCCGATGATAAACCTCCCTGTAGGAAATTTCCAAAAGGAAGCCTTTTAATACGGATTCCGGTAGAAGGCAACAACATCAGCATCGAATGTTCGCACATTTTAACCGACGGCAGTGGGGCTCTGGAATTTTTCAAAACCATTCTCATTGCTTATTCAGGCGAATGCGGGACAGAAATTCCCTCCGAATATCATTTTAACGAACCGACAGCCATTCTGGCTGAAGAGTACGAAGATGCTTACAACCGTTTTTTTAAAGCCGAAATCCCGCCAATGGTAAAACGATCAAAAGCTTTTCACCTGCCCTTTTCTTTAAGACCATCTTCCCGCTTTTCCCGGTTAAACGCAATGATGCCTCTGGAACAAATGAAGGAGATTTCACATGCCAAAGGAGTAAGTATAACGGTTTATCTTACCTCGGTTTATCTTTTTATTTTGCAGGAGATTTATGAAAGCCTGAATGCATTTAGCAACCATAAAAAACGGAAAAAGCTTCGTGTGCAGGTGCCGGTAAATTTGAGAAATATTTTTCCGTCGAAAACCATGCGGAATTTTTCGTTGTTTGTGATGCCGGAAATTGATTTGCGTCTGGGGCATTATGAGTTCGATGAGATAATTAAATCGGTCTATCACCAAACAAAATTGGAAACCGATGAAAAGTTAATCCATAAAAACATTTCAAGAAATGTGGGAAGTGAAAGGAAACTGTTTATCAGGGGAATACCACTTTTTTTGAAGGGTTTGATCCTGCGCATGAAATACTACTCGCTGGGTACAAGCCAGTATAGCGGAGTGCTTACCAATCTGGGAAAAATAGATCTTCCAGATGAAACCGGCAAATTGATCAATTATTTTATAATGACACCTCCACCACCCAACAAAATGCTGAAGATAAGTTGCGGAGTAGCCGGATTTGGCGATAACCTGGTGTTGAGCTTTGGCAACATTACACAATCGCTTGAATTTGAAAAAAAGTTTATGCAGTTTTTACGCGATCAGAATATTTCGGTTGAATGGGAAACAAATAGATAAAAGGCTATGGTACAATGTCCGAATTGCGGAGTGGAAGTAGAAGAAAACGCCAATTTTTGTTCGTTATGCGGTGAGTTACTACTCGAAAATGCAGCCGATAGTGCGGCTATCATAAAATCGGGAAAATTACGAAGGCAGGAAAAACTGCTCACAGATTATCAGAAATTGACCGGATTTCAGAAACGAAAAATTTTTTGGCAAATATCGGCACTAATTCTTATTTCCGGTATTATTATCACTTCACTCATCGATTTTATTGGAAATCAAAACATCACCTGGTCAAAATACCCGGCCACAATTAGCCTGGTTTTGTTTATCAATTTTACATTGAATACATTTTTGCGGCAAAAAATTATACTCATGGTTATCTTAAGTTTTTTGTCGGTAACAGGCCTTTTTAGGCTTTTCGATATTTATGCCGGTAACACCGGCTGGGAAATAAAACTGGGAATCCCAATTATTTTTGCTGCATATTTAACCGTTTTTACACTCATTTTTCTGGTGCGCAAAGCCAAGCAAAAAGGCTTGAATATTATCGCTTTTTCTTTGACTGCAGCCGGACTGCTGTGTATATGTGTTGAAGGAATGATTTCCGTTTATTTCCAAAGCTCAGTTTATTTTGGATGGAGTCTGATTGTGATGGTTTCTGTTACATTTATCTCAATACTCCTGCTGTATATACATTACCGGCTGAAAAAAGCAACCGACCTGAAACGGTTTTTTCATATTTGAAATACCGTCCACATTTCATTCCACAAATCCCGGTCCAACACGAAAAATAAAAAAAAACTGGCCACCCATCCGTGGTAAAGACCCAAAGCCCAAAGATTTCGCCATTTAAACCAGGCGGTAAGAAATACCAGTTCCATAAAAAAAGTAAAAACCATTAAAGGCAGACTGGGATAATGAACCCATGCAAACACTGTGGAAGTTAAAAGGAATATTTGAGATTTACTGAAATTTATCGTTTTAATTGCCTGCAAATTTCCGGCAACCAGCGCCACCATCAGAAATTGCTGAATAATTCCCCATGCCGGATAAAACACAAAAACGGGAATCACATGCCAGTTAAGAAAGATGGCATTGTAAAAAATACCATACCAAACAATGACTGCAAACATAACCAACGCAAATGGCAAAATAAAAAAGAACGTATGTTTGAAATTGTTTTTCCGAAAGCCCCATTGTTGTGAAATGAACTGATTTTCCCGATACCTTTTATAAATGTAAACTGACCAAAAAATGCATGCAGCTGCAATATAAAATGCACGGAGATTCAGCCAGTCTATTAAAATAAATTTCATTAAACCGGTTGCTAAAACTGCTGCTATCTCAAAGCACCGTCGTTTGTCGGTTTCTTTAGAATTTTCCATTTTTTATGAATCTCTCCACTCATTTAACAGTGCTCGCAGGTTAACATTGGCATAGGTGAAATCATAATCCGACAAAATATAAGGTATAATCAATTCGTCGTTATGAATCATTGAACCGCATGAATAAACTACGTTGGGCACATACCCTTCCCGCGCTCTTCGGAGTTGGGCATTATAGTTGTACCATCATAAGCCGTATAAGTTGCATAATAACTTATTTTACCGTCATCATCAACAAATTTTACAAAACCTGCATCCTCAACTCCATTTTTTTCATTTGCCGAAATCGGAAAAATTACCCGCTCTGAAGTGTTGGTATCCAACGAAAATTCCAATTCGTAATGCGACGAAGTCAGCCAGATAATCTGATTAAACAACACTTCTTTCTCCGATGTAAGATGTAATGATTTTCTTGCTTTTCTCTTACAATCGCACAGTTCGCCGTAGGTAAATGTATTGTTTAACTCGTTGGTAATTAAACTGAAAAGGATAATCGAATGAAAATCTTTCATCTCGTTCAGATTGCTTTTAATGGAAGCTTTTTCATACATATGCCGTTCAATCTGTTGAATATAATCCAGTAAAACAAATCCTTTTTTGAAGAAAACAATTGAGTTAATTTGTGTCGGAATGTCAGATTCAACCCAGGAGTTATATCATTCACACATTTCTAAAAAAAAAGAAATTTCAATATCAGTACTTATTATTCTGCAAACTGAACTTTGAAATATTGACCACCGACAAAAGACATTTTTGATCCTCTTCTGTAACTACTCCCTCCATATAAACAGGACATAATAGTCTATTATCATAACCCAGCAAAACTTCACACGATTCTTTTGCATTAGTGTTGTAGACTTTTCTGAAAAATTTATTAAAAACAGGTTTTGAATCTTCTGATACGAATAGCTTAAAATTGCTGTCTATTAAACTAAAACGTCTGTCTCCGAGCATTTCAGCACCTGTAAAGTTCAGCTCGCAAATGGTTCCATCTGAATCGAGTGTAAAATAACCTACAAGAGACAATTCAAACACCATGATGTATTTTTTCAGGGCCGATTCTGCTGTTTCATATGCCTGACGCAGCTCCTCATTCTGCATTTCCAATTCTATCTGATGCACCTGCAATTCATGCAGGAGTTTTTTCATATCGGTTTCTTCCTTCGAAATTTTCTCCTTTTGTTGTTTTTCATTGAGTAGTTCTTCCGCTTTTTTGCGCAGCATTTTGGCATTCAAAAAATTCATTTCATCGCTCATCATGACTTCAATTTTTTTGTAGTAATTATAACTCCCATTGGCAAATCCTGATCATTGGAAAGTACATTAACCTTCCATTCAATTTCCATTTCAAGACCACCTGCTCCAATTGCCCTCATTTTTATTTTATTTTCACCTGCATGTTTCAGCAGTTGGTTCATTTGTTGTTCGGTTTTATGCCGCATAGGCTCAGTAACAAACAATTCCAGATAATTTTTATTGATAACATCATCCTGTATTACTCCAAAAACGTCTTCAGCAGCTGAATTAAACTCCAGTATTTTCCAATCGGGAGATAATTTAATGATCACATCTGATGATGAATGGAGCAGCAGGCGATTGAACTGGTGGTTTTCGTTTAATTTCTCTTCCACCAGTTTCAATTCTGAAATATTGATAAATGTGATAACCAGGCCGTCAATCCGGTCGTCGAAGGTACGGTATGGCATAATCCGGATGGAAAACCACCGCCCGTCTTTGGTTGGAATTTGTTTTTCAATAAAAATGAGTGTCCTCAGAACCTCGCGTGCATCTTCGGGCAGGTCGGGGTAAATAAGTTGTGAAACCTGGTCGGTAAACGGGCGGCCAATATCGCTTTTAATCAGTTTGAAAATTTTTGTAGCCTGATTGGTGTACCGACGGATATTGAGTTCCTTGTCGAGAAACAAAGTAGCAATGTCGGTGCTGTTGAGCAGGTTTTTCATGTCGTTGTTTACCCGCGAATAGTCTTCCACCTTTGCCATCAATTCGGCATTTACCGTTTGAAGTTCTTCATTCAGGCTTTGCATTTCTTCCTTTGAAGTAGTGAGTTCTTCGTTGGTTGATTGTAATTCTTCATTGGTTGATTGCAATTCTTCGTTGGTCGATTTCAACTCTTCCTGTGAAGTTTGCATCTCTTCCAGAATATTTTGCATCTCTTCGCGGGTATGTTGTAACTCATGCTCTAATTCGGTTTCTCTGACACTGGCTACTGCTTTTTTTCCTTTTTTCTCCGGTTGTTTGGTTTCAGCAGCTTGCGGAATATCTGTAAAAATTATCATCAGTTTGCCATATAAAGGTTCCGGTTTATGAATCCACTGAATGTTTACATTTAAAGTGATTGTACCTCCGTTTGTTCCAATTTTAACATGGTGCAAGGCAGTGGCTTCTTTGTTCATTACCGCTTTGCGAAACGCGATGGCAAAATCGTTTTGAAAACCCGGACGCAGCATGGCAAAAATATTCAGGTTTGCCTTTCCCACTGCAGGCTCCAGGTATTTTCCCGTTCGTCCGCTAATGTACAGTATATCGCCGTTTTCGTTTACCAAAACTCCGGCAGGCGAAAATTGCTGGAGCAGAAGTTGATCGGCAAGTGTTTGTATATTCATAATTGGTTTGTCAGATTCTGTATTTTCAATATTACCCGTTTTAGTCCGGGTAAATGAAGAAGGAAAATCGAATAATTGCGGGTTTAGGTTGGCATCAGATCGTTTAAAAATTTTCAGGGGTGAATCAACCTGCTCAAAAAGATGGCTTTGTACACCCAGTGTTTCTGAAGTTCCAAGCATTAAAAACCCTTGCTGGTTAAGGCTGTAGTAAAATAGTCCGAGCAATTTTCGCTGCAATTCCGGATCCATATATATGAGCAGGTTGCGGCACGAGATAATATCTAAATTGGTAAAAGGCGGATGCATGATAATGTTGTGGTGCGCAAATACAACCATTTCCCTGATTTCCGTATTAATGCGGTACATGTCATCGACTTTGGTAAAAAAACGGCTCAGCCTTTTGGCCGACACATCGTTGGTAATATTTTCCGGAAACAACCCCTTGCGCGCTGTATCAATCGCATCGCTATCCAAATCGGAAGCAAAAATTTGTAATGATATCCCTGCGTTCGGATTGACTTTTTCCAGTGTTTCCTTAAATACGATGGCCAGCGAATAGGCTTCTTCGCCGGTAGAACACCCGGGTACCCAGGCCCTCAATTGCGAATTGTGTTTCAACTTATCAATCAGCCCGGGCAATACTTTTTCTTTTAGTTTTTCCCAAACCGGTGCATCGCGAAAAAAATTGGTTACACCAATCATCAGTTCTTTGAACAGGATATGCACTTCCTTTGGATTTTCCTGTAAAAAGTGGACATACGAAAATATTCCATCAATTTTATGGACACTCATTCGCCTTTCGATACGCCGGTAAACTGTATTTCTTTTATACAGCGAGAAATCATTCCCGGTATGTGTTCGCAATAAAATAATAATTTTTTCAAGGGCGCTTTTATCCTTTACTTCACTATTTAGGTTTGATTTAACTACAGGAATATGTTTAAGGAAATGAATAAGTTCCGAAGGTAATTTTTCCGGTGGAGCCACTATGTCAATCAGTCCGGAGTCGATGGCATTTCGGGGCATACTGTCAAACTTTGCGGTATCAGGTTCCTGCACCAGTGCAATTCCGTTTTTTTCTTTTATTGCCCGAATTCCTATGCTTCCGTCGGAGCCCATCCCCGAAAGGACAATTCCAACAGCATTTTCCTTTTGGTCATCGGCCAGCGAACGCAAGAAAAAATCAACGGGCAGGCGCAATCCACGGGCTTCAACTGGGTCAAACAGGTGAAGCGCACCTTTGAAAATGGACATGCTTTTATTTGGTGGAATAACATAAACGCAGTTTGGTTTTACTTTCATCAGGTCTTCCACCTGAAAAACCTTCATATTGGAAACCCGTTGAAGTAATTCCGGAAGCATCCCTTTTTGGGTCGGATCCAAATGCTGGACAACCACGTAGGCCATTCCGCTTTTGTCAGGTACATTTTTCAGAAATTGCTCCAATGCTTCCAGTCCACCGGCTGATGCGCCGATACCCACAATTGGAATTTTTTGGGCTTTTACTCCTGAACTCTTTTCTTTTGGTGAGTCAGTTGGTTTTGTTTTTTTACGTTTCAATTATTTTTATTTTTGAATTATACGGTTATCAAAAATCCACTTTATTGAATTCCCGGGGTTGGAATATCCGAACAGAATTTTAATATACATTTTAAAATTAATTATAAATATACACATTCCCTTTAAATGGCAGCACAGACAATCCTAATCAGGATTTGAGCGCATTTCCATCTGTCTGTTTCCGTTCATGTCCTGTCCGTGCATTGGCCCCGTCATCCATCTCCTTCCACCCAGCAACAAAAATAGTAGGATTATGATTATCGCTATTACAGTGTAAAGTACTGTTTCTCTCCTTATAATTCTACGTTTCATCGTATTTTCAACTTATTTAATTGAGTACTAAAATAGAAAACCGCGTTTACGGTTTTGTTACATTACACCGGAGAAAATTTACATAATTCCCACTTTTTTAATTCTGTACATTTGCAAAACCTGACTGTTTTTACCCTGTTTCCGCAGCCGGTTTTTTTTACTGACACCCTTTGTTCAAAGGCATTTCCATCGAAAGGATCAGGGTAATCAGGAGAAAAATTGAATTTCAATTTTAATTTAAAAAAGCAGAGTTGGAAAACACTGCCGTAATGTGTGAATGATGTAACTCTTTATGAAAGTTGTGTAAGCCTTTCAATACCAAACCGCCCTACCTTTATTCAAGATAAATTTTTCCTTTTATGTATAAAGAATCCGTGGGTTTAAGAATGAAAAGCGTTTTCGACTTATTCTTTAGCTTTTCTGTTATTATGCTGATTTCACCGGTGTTTCTGATAATTGCCATTGCTATCAGGCTTGAAGATGGTGGTTCAGTGTTTTTCATACAAGAGAGGGTAGGCCTGAACGGACGTCGTTTCCCTATCTTTAAGTTTCGTACCATGGTTGCCAACGCCGAAGCATTAAAAGTATCATTGCAGGGACTAAATGAACAGAGTGGCCCAGTATTCAAAATCAGGAATGACCCCCGGGTGACCCGGATTGGCAGGTTTCTGAGAAAAACTTCGTTTGATGAGCTACCCCAGTTTTTTAATGTTTTGCGGGGTGAGATGTCGGTAGTGGGGCCGCGGCCTCCAATTCCTTCAGAAGTAGAAGAGTATAAACAGTGGCAAAAAAGAAGATTGACTGTAAAACCGGGTATTACCTGCACCTGGCAGGTTTCAGGAAGAAACGGTATTCCTTTTGAAGAATGGGTGAGGCTGGATTTGGAATACATTGACAACTGGTCTTTTACCCGGGATGTAATTTTAGTTTTAAAAACCGTCAAAGTAATACTTAAAAGAACCGGAAAATAATTCAGTTGCACCGTATGAAAACTGTTAAAGTGCCTGAAGGGACTTATCGTCAGTCTGTTGCAGTGTGCCTGTTTCCAAATGATCCGGAACGCCACTTCAATGTGTGAATGATGTAACTGTTATTGAAAATTGTGTAACATTTCGCTCTTTTAATGGGCATACCTTTATATGAAAATAAAAAGTTCAAAATGACAAATACATATAAAATGAAAATTAGCTGGAAAAATGATTTGCAGCAGTCAATTGTTGAGACGGACGTTCAAAGTCTAAGAAATCAGCTTAAAATAATTCAAAGTTCATCTGAATTAAATAGAAATATGAGATTACAGAATAACACAGAGGTAAGGGAAAATAATTTGTAATAGTTATTTGGCAATAAGTTAACTAAAAAAATAAAGAACAACAGAATGAAAAAATTTAGAATGGGTTTAGCCGTGATTTTAAGCGCAGCATTTCTTTTTACGGGCTGTGCTTCGTGGAATAAAACACAAAAAGGAGCAGTTATAGGAACTGCTTCAGGCGGTGCTGCTGGTGCAGTAATAGGCCGTGCTTCGGGAAATACTGCTCTTGGGGCAATCATTGGGGCTGCCGTTGGCGGTGGCGCCGGCGCTGTAATTGGCAGGCAAATGGATAAGCAGGCCGAAGAAATTGCAAAAAACGTACCCGATGCAAAAGTTGAACGCGTTGGCGAAGGTATTGTGGTAGAATTCAGCAGCAATATTTTGTTTGGATTCGATGAATCGAACCTTTCTGCGGACGCTAAAACAAACCTGGATAAACTGGTTGTTGTATTAAATAGTTATGCAGACACCGATATTGAAATTCAGGGACATACCGACAGCAAAGGAAGTTTGGCATATAACCAGAATTTGTCGGAGCAACGGGCCGAAACTGTTTCCGGTTACCTGACGGGGAAAGGAATTGCATATAACCGTTTAAACATTAAAGGGTTTGGCGAAACATTGCCCAAATATGAAAACGATACAGCAGATGGCCGGACTCAAAACCGCAGGGTTGAGTTTTTGATTACTGCCAATGAAAAAATGAAGGCCGATGCTGAAAGTGAAGTAATGAATTAATTTTTAACACCTTATAGATATTTTAAACATGAAGACAAAACTGTTTTATTTGATACTAATTTTTTTACTCTCAGGTTCCATGGCATTTGCCCAGGGACTTGACGGTTCAAAAACTTCCTTTGCGATTCTCGGTGGTGTTAATTTACAAAACCTGAACGGAAAGGATGCGGGCGACGACAAACTTGAAAATGACATGATCATCGGTTTTCATGCCGGAGTAAATGTTCAGCTTCCTGTTGCCCCGCAGTTTTACTTTCAGCCCGGGTTGATGTTTAGCACTAAAGGAGCTGAAAATACAGAAGGAGTATTATCAGGCACTTACAACCTGTCGTATGTTGAACTTCCGTTGAATTTTGTTTACAAAGCACCGGTTGGCAATGGTTATTTTATGCTCGGATTTGGTCCTTACGTAGCGTATGGAATTGGAGGAAAAGCCACGTACGAAGGCGGCGCTGCATCGGTTGAGACGGATATTGAATTTAAAAATGAGGTGGATTCGGGTGACCCGCTGACCACAGTATATATAAAACCGTTTGATGCCGGAGCCAACCTCTTTTTTGGTTATGAATTACCGGCCGGACTGTTTTTGCAACTGAATACGCAACTCGGCTTGATCGATATCAATCCAAAGGACAACCGCATCACCGGTGACAATCAATCAACACTTAGAAATACAGGTTACGGGCTTTCACTTGGGTTCCGGTTTTAGTTTTATCTCATTAAAATTGTTTATTTCGTTTGTATTCGATGTAACTCCCGATGAAACGAAGTTCGACCTAAGTCAATTTTAATTCTTCTTGTTTGTGAATTTAAAGAATTAAAATTCATGTTCGTTTCAGATTTTAGAAAAATGCTGTCGTTGTTTTCAACGGTGGCCTTTTTAAATTAAAAGAATCAGGTGTTTTGCACAGATACCAGGTAACTATTGTTTTGTAGTAGCTTTAATATCATAGGTGTTAAATACTTATAGAAAAAATATTTGTATTGAAGTTCGACCCTGGTCGGGGTTGTATCGTACAATTTGCCTGGATTTTCTATAAACATTTAAATTCGCTGGATTTAAAACAAATGGTTTAAATTATAACCTCAGTGCCTAATTCAAAAAAATTAAATGAATTCTGCTTTGGCTCTGCAGGTCGTATGGTTATGAAATTATTTTTATGTTAAGTGTCGGGGTCTTTGTTTTCTAAAAAAAGATGGTGTCATTCCGGTAAACTTTTTAAACTGGTTCGACAAATGGGCCACACTGCTGTAATTTAATTTAAAAGCCATATCGTCGAGGCTGCTGTCAGTGTATATAAGCAATTCTTTAACCCGTTCTATACGTTGTTCAATAATATACTTTTCAATGGTTATGCCCTGCATTTTCGAAAAAGTATTGCTAAGGGAAGCGTAACTGAGATTTACTTTTTGACTGATAAAATCAGAATAGTTTGGTTTGGGAATGTCATCTGTGTGATATACCAATTCATAAATAACTGCTTTAATTTCTTCTACCAGTTGGTGTTTTTTATCCTCAAGCAATTCCAAACCCGCACTTCGGAGGGCTTTATCCAGTAACCGTAATTTTTTTTCAGGTAATTTCTCGCTTAATTCTACTTCACCCAATTCAACCGTTATGTTGTAAACGCCCAGTTTGTTCACTTCTTCCTGAACAAAAGTTTTACAACGACTGGTTTTCATATTTTTAATTTTCAGAATCATTCCTGTTTTTCCCGTTTATTCTATGCCATTATTGTACACTTTTTATTTTTTTTGAATCAGAGGCCAATAGCCCAATGTAAAATTAATCTATTCGTATTTTTAAATGTTACACAATTCTTTTAAAATTTTACATCATTCCCACATTGAAAAAACAACACAATCCAATAAAGGAGTGCGGTGATGCAGCTTTTTAATAACGACAATAATTTTTTTGATACAAAATTCCTGAAATATGAGGTGGTATGTGCCCCGGATAAAAAATGCCTGTATATTTTTTTGTGTTTGCAAACATGGTGCTATCATGTCAGATATAAAATGAAGGAAGTATCATTTCCAGCGAAGTGGTTCTCATGGAAGATACCTGAGGTACGAAGTTGGTTTTGCCCGGGCAAACGGGCAGGAGATCACTTCTGACAGCAAATTTTTCTCCGAATTCCCGGTGGTGCCACTGACAAGTTCACAGTGAAGTAACACTCGTTTCTGTATTAACTATCCGAATATTCCCTGAGTGTTTTTTTTAGTTTTTTCCGGGTGAAAAAAATTCTGCTTTTAACGGTACCAAGCGGCAAATCAAGCTTTTTCGCTATTTCTTTGTATTTGTACCCTTCGAAAAACATAGTAAAAGGAATTCTGTATTCGTCTTCAAGGGCTTCAATATTCCGGTGAATTTCCCTGGTATGGTAAATGGAGTCGGGGGTCGGATAATTTTTTTCAGTTGGAACCAGGTAGCAAAAATCGATGCTGGAACCAACGAACTTGTTCCTTGTTTTTAAAATCCTCCGGTAATCATTAATAAAGGTGTTTCTCATGATGGTGTAAACCCATGCCTTAAAATTTGTGTTTTGCGTAAACTTGTCACGGGCAATCAGCACTTTTAACATGGTTTCCTGTAACAGATCGCTCGCCTGCTCCGAATCGGAAGTTAAACTGATTGCATATATATACAGCTTTTTCCTTAAATTAAGAAGTGCGTTGTTAAATTGAATTTTGGTCATGGCGTTTTTGTTTTTTTTAATGCGAAACTTAAATCAATCCCATAAAAATAGGCGATTATGCATGTTTATTACTTACACAATTTTCTCAGGGATTTACATCATTCCCACATTCCCAAAAAAACACCGCACCCAATAAAGAAGAGTGCGGTGAGGCAGCTTTTAATACCGGCAATAAAATTTTACTGATACAAAAGCTTATATATTTCCTGTAAATCAGGCGAAAGAATAATTTCGGTCCTGCGGTTTCCGGCCCGTCCTTCAACGGATGCATTTGGTTTAACCGGGTGAAACTCGCCTTTACCCGAAGCTGTGATACGTGTGGCATCAAAACCATAATCTTTGGTAAGAATACGAACGATGGATGAAGCCCGCGCGGTGCTGAGATCCCAGTTATCTTTAAATCGTTGGGTTTTAATGGGTACATTATCTGTGTGGCCTTCAATGTCAACAGTGAAATCGTTGGTGCTGTTCAGTACGCCGGCCAGCGATTTTAGCGCTTCTTTGCCTTTCGGATCAACCACATCGCTGCCCGATTTGAATAACAATTTTTCTTCGAGCGAAACATAAACCTTTCCATCCTGCTGATAAACATTTAGCTCATCTGTTTTATAATTTAACAAGGCCTGGGAAATTGAATTTTTCAGATGGGTGGTTTTTTCGTTTTGCGATTGAATGATATCCTGAAGTTCTTTTAAACGCTCAGCCTGTTCCCTGATGGTCATTTTCGATTCGGAAGAGAGCAACATCAAGTCATTTTGAATGGAATTATATTCTTTTTGAAACGTCTCTTTTTCTTTTTGAAGCGATGCCATTTCATTGTTTAGTTTCATTGATTGCATTTTGCTTTCATTCAGTTGGCTTTGCGTGTCAGCATTTTCTTTTTGCAGCTTATCGGCCCGGGCTTCTGAAGCTGCAAATTTTTTGCCCGATACGCAGGATGTAAATGCCAACCCAACTATCAGGGCAATAAAAGTAAATTGGTAAATAGATTTTTTCATTTTGATCATTTTTTAGTGAAAAATAACAAGAGTAAGGTGAGAACATTTGGAATACAAAACATTACACAATTTCAGATAAGAGTTACATCATTCACACATCTCACTTTTATCGAAACAGTACCGGCTCCGGTTTTCCAATTTCAAAATCGCGAAAACCGAAATCGGTGGTTTCAAAGGAGTTGAATTTAAAAACATTGTTTCCCTTTCCGGGGATTACAGGATAAAAGGAAACAGACAGCTGAAAAGCATTCATAACCAGGTTGTCATTTTTTATTAAAACCCCCAGTCCTATTTGTGAATAGAGTTTGCTGTCCCGGAAACCCTTTGATGCATGGCCAAGCATACCGAGCGAAAAGTTGAAATAAGGGCCAAAATGAAACCCCATAAAATCCCACGAGGCATACGATTGTGTTTGCGCTGTAAACAACAACCGGCTGGTACCTGATAATTCAGGGCTGTTAAAACCTCTCAGTCCGTATTCATTGTTCATGGTTAAGCTGTCGTAACTGGTGCGGTGAATGCCAATAATTACCTGTGGTTTAATAAACTGCCTGAATTTCCATGACCCAATTTCAATCAGGTTGGTAAAATAATTTGCCCCGGCCCTGAAAACGCCTTGCTCAACCTGCGCCGACCGGAGGAATGTCCCAAATTCGACATTGGAACTCAGGTATCCCCACTGATAATAATTGCCTGAAGAAAAACGCGCTCCGGCATAGAAACGGCCCAAACTGTTTTTGTCCTGGTAACCGCCGGTCAGGCTGATAACTTTTCCAACCGGAACATCTTCTGTTATGCCAAACTTAAAAATGTACTTGTCTTTTACGTACAAACGGGTTGTTACACCTATGCCGGCGAGGTAAAAATTTTCGTCGCTGTAAAACCGGAGTGTGTCAATCGTTTCATGGGGCTTTTCAATAAAACGGATCCGGATAAATCGAGCAGCAGAAATAAACCGGGTGGTGCGGCTGTATTCTGTGATTCCCCTGAAAACCGGCATGGAGCTGCCCGCCCAGTAGTCTTGTGCATTGTATTTAAACCGCATAAAATTGACCGACCAGATTGAATCTTTGTGAAAGTGTTGCGAAAAATTTACGCCTGCCGCCCAATTTGCCAAAGGAGAAAAAAACGGTCGTTCCGCAGCAAAACGTTTGATAAAATTTCCGTATTCATCTGTACCGTATTGCAGTGTAGAATTAATGTAGGTGTTCCGAATGTTTGGGATAAAGTATTTCATCCGGTAAGCCACATCGCCGGTTGAATGTTTCCAGACAATTCCATTCTGGAACGTGTGCCCCAGGCCAGTAAAATTGTTTTCTCTGAGTTGAAAGTTTAGCCGTGTTGAAGACAAAGAGCCTCCCGGAATCAGACTCCAGCTATCCAGTTCGCGGATGAAAATATCAACCGAATCGGAGTTTTCCAATGCAACTGTATAAAACGATACATCGGTAATGTAATTCATACTGCGCACCAAACGTTCCGATTCTTTTACCCGCAGCGAGTCGAAGGGTTGATTTCGATGGAACAGCAACAGGTTGCGAATGGTGAAGGGATGTGTTTTAATATGAAATTTGTTTCCGGTCCTGGTTAAAAAGTTGAACGATGCCGCAATGGTGTCGCCAATGGAATATCCAAACGGGTTGAGTGTTACAATATGAATTTTCCTGATGATTTTTCCTTCAAAGGAGCTGTAAGGTTTTTGTATCAGCCTTTTGTTCAGAATTTTTTGTGCAGGGGGTGGCGCAACCGGTTTAAAAAACAGCCGGAACATAAATTTTGTAAATCGGGTGCGTTCAGAATAAGTTTCGATGTTTTCGTAAAGATGAGTTGTATCTTTTTGGGCTATAGGTTCCTGCGCAAAAACAAAATCATTTGTTATGAGTAAAACAAAAAATAATATTGCCGCAATTTTTATCCACATTTTTAGTCTTTAAAACATATTTAATGGCTAAAGCCCCTATCATTCGTGGGGTTTATTGCCCCCGGCTTAAGCCGGGGGTTAAATTATTTAAGCAGAGATCTGGCTTTAGCATTTAATCTTAAAACTCCTTGCTTTTTGCCCTTTGTCCCTCGCACTCCACCCGCTGTCCTGTTGCCAAAAGGATAGCATCCCTTCTGTTTAAAAAACTTGCAAGGGTTTGGATTTTACGTACCGCTGATGAGAAAAGGGATGCCATCCTTCGCTCCCTTCCCTCTGCTCTCTGCCCTCTGCTTCCTACTTATTTCCCTCCGGCACTATCGTATCTGTCTCCATTCGCATTTTTTCCTCTTCCTTGGCCTGCCGCCTGTAATATCTCCTGAAAAGGAAATTGTGTTTGAGCGCTTCCATATTTTCGTTCAGTCCGATACTGCTTTCTTTTAGATTAATAATCGTTTCATCAATATTATTAACAATAGACGTATCCTTGAGCAACATTCCAATAGCCCCTTCGCCATTGTTTATTTTTGTCATAATTTCGCCGAGTTCGTTGGAAGCAACTTCCGTTTTTGCGGCAGTTTTCTGTAAGCTCTCCATAAAGGCAAACACATTTTCTTTTGTGATTTCTATGGTTTCATCCAACCCTTCCGAACTTTTTCTGAAGTTTTCGATGGTCAGATTCACATTTTCCGCAATGGTTGAATCCTGGATTAACCTTCCCAGCATTCCTTGTCCGTTATTAATGTTTGTCATTATTTCGGCAAGTTGTTTTGTTATAACTTCGGCGCTCTCGGCACTGGTTTTTAAACTTTTCATAATCTCGTCGGTTTCAAGTGGTTCTTTCGACAAAATATGTTCTCCGTCTTCTGCCATTGATGAGTTAGTGCTTCCCTGTGTAATCGTAATAATCCGGTCGCCGATAATTCCTTCGGAGCCAATACTTGCATAACTGTCGGCTTTTATAAACTGCTGCACATCTTTTCTGATAAGCAGGTCGACCTGCACGGTTGAATCGTTAATAATTTTAATGTTATCAACAATGCCGACATCAATTCCCGAGAACCGTATATTATTTCCAACTTCCAGGCCGCTTACATTATAGAAATTGGTTGTAATTTTGAACACAGGATTAAATAAATTTTGTTGCTTGCCAATGATGAAAATGGCCACAACAAAAATGGCAATTCCTACTACAATAAAAATTCCTAAACGTGCCTTAAACTGTGGTGTGTAATTTTCCATTTTTTATGCTTTTTGTTTGAAAAAAGATTGGATTACCTCATCAGTTGAATTTTCAAAATCATCAATGTTGCCTTCCATGTAAATCTCGCCGTCTTTTAACATGATAATTCTGTCGGCAGTGGCGCGGGCACATTCAATATCGTGCGTGATGATGATAGATGATGTAAGGTATTTTTTTTGAACATCATTAATTAGTGCGCTTATTCCACCAGAAGTTACCGGGTCGAGTCCGGTGGTTGGTTCATCGTAGAGCATAATCATCGGGTCTACTACTATGGTGCGTGCCAGGCTTGCCCGTTTCCGCATTCCGCCCGAAAGTTCCGATGGCATTTTATGCAACGTGTCGGCCAAACCTACATGCTCCAAAGTTTCCTCAATTTTTTTATCCCTTTCTTTTTTTGAAAGCTTCTTTTTTATTCTGCGTAAAGGAAATTCAAGGTTTTCTTTAATGGTCATTGAATCGTACAGCGCACCGCTCTGAAAAAGGAAACCAATTTTTTCCCTCAACCGGGCCAGTTTTTTGCTTTTCAATTCACTCACATTTTCGCCCAGAACCATAATAGTTCCCTGGTCGGGGTTGAGCAAACGGACGATGCATTTAATAAGAACCGATTTTCCGGAGCCTGATTTACCGAGTACAACCAGGTTTTCGCCATCATAAAGTTTTAACGACAGTTTTTTTAATACCTGCATATCATCAAAACCTTTACTGAGGTTATTAATTTCAATAACCATTTTGGGCTTCTTTGTACTTTCCGGAGTAACCTTTTTATTTTTAATCATTTCTTATTTTTCTATAAAAGCATATCGGTTATCTGAACAGCAATCAAATCAACAATTATCACAAGCAGGGAAGCAAGTACCACGGCCGAATTGGCCGCTTTGCCCACGCTTTCCGTGCCGTGCCCTGCAGAATAACCTTTATAACACCCCACAAGCCCGATGACGGCTCCAAAAAAGAATGTTTTAATTACGGCAGGTAAAAAATCCATAAAATCGACCACCCGGAATGCCTGGTTGAAAAACAAAACAAAAGAGACGCTTCCTTTAATGTTTGCGCCGGCCCAGCTTCCCAAAATCCCAAGCGCATCGGCATACAAAACCAAAACGGGGATCATCAGCGTGGCGGCCAAAACCCTTGTTACTACCAAAAAACGTATGGGGTGGGTAGAAGAAACTTCCATGGCATCGATTTGTTCCGACACTTTCATTGAACCCAGCTCGGCCCCAATCCCCGAACCAATTTTCCCGGCACAGATTAATGCGGTAATAACCGGTCCCATTTCCCGGATAATTGATAAAGATACCATACCGGGAAGCATGGATACGGCTCCGAAATCGACCAAAACCGGCCGCGATTGTATGGTTAATACCAATCCCATTATGAGGCCTGTTACCGAAATAAGTGGCAAAGTTTTGTACCCTATTTGAAAACACTGGCGCAGGAATTCGTTAAATTCAAAATTCAGGGAAAAAGTTTCTCTTGTAGTTTTCCAAAGAAATAAAAAGAAATCGCCTATTCCGGAAAAGAATACATTCGCTTCCTTCGTTTTCTCAATAGTTTTCTCGCTAAGCTTAATAACTTGCTGTTTAACGACAAGGGTGTTTATTGACACTTTTTTAAATGGGGTAAATTTTTTCACCTAGTAAAGGTAGGGGCGTTTATGCCTGAAAATTTTACAGTATTTCGGATAAGAGTTACATCATTCACACATCTGTAAGTGAATCCGAAGAAATCATTAACAAACGTATTCTTTAAGTAAACTGTTGCTATGTGTGCGAACTTTTAATTTTTTCAGCGAATGTTCCTTAACTTGCCTTACTCTTTCATACGATAACCCGAAATCGACGCCTATTTTTTCCAAAGGTTGGGCAACAATTCCGTTGAGCCCAAAAAACCGGCGTAAAATATTGGCTTCCCTTGAGGACAGCCTGGAAAGCGTCCGTTCAATTTCCTTTTGCAATGATTCGGTAATTAAACCTGATACCGGACTATGCGAATTATCGTTCGGTACCAAATCATAACGGTTATTTTCCGCTTCATCGCCAACTGGTTCGTCCATCGACATATTTATGGTTAAGATATACATTGTATCTTCCACAACCTCTGGCTGCAATCCCATCGCTTCAGATAATTCGTCAATGGTTGGTTCGCGAAAATACTCATGGCTTAATTGGTTGAACGTTTTTTTCACTTTATTTTTTAACCCGATTTTATTCACCGGAAGCCTAACTATTCTTGAATTTTCGTCGATTGCCTGCAGGATTGAATTACGAATCCACCAAACAGCGTAGGAAATGAATTTAAATCCCCGGGTTTTGTCGAAACGTTCGGCTGCTGTTATCAGCCCCAGGTTTCCCTCGTTTATCAAATCAGGTAAACTTAATCCCTGGTTTTTGTATTGGTTTGCAACCGAAATAACAAACCGGAGATTGGCTTTTACCAACTCCCCAAATGCGTGCTGGTCGCCCTCACTAATTCGCCGGGCAAGTTCAATCTCTTTTTCTGTTGTCAGCAGTTTAATTTTGTTAATCTCGCGCAAATATATATCCAGCGCTGTACTATTGGTAAAATTTATTTGCCGGGAAATTTTCAGGTGTCTCATATAAAATAATTGTTATTACAAATGTCTCCATTTTTCCAAGAAACTATTTACACTATTTTATAAATGATTTACACAATTCACACATTTCCAATGATTTTAGAATGATATTGTTAATTCGTATTTTGAAAGGATTTTTAAAATGGAACTAACTTATAATTCAAATTTTACTTATCCGGTGCATTCAATTTGGTTTCATTTTTTTTGAATCGGTGCGATCTTATAATTGGGGGCATTGTATCACCCAATAAAAAGCCCCAGGGTGTTAATGGCGGAATGTGATCGAAAATAAGCTTTGCAATTGCAGTTAGCGGAATGGCAATTAACATTCCCGGAATACCCCATAGTGCGCCAAATGTAATAACAGCAATGATGGAAGCCAATGCGTTGATTTTTACCTTCGAAGCAACTATTTTGGGAACAATGTAATTGTTATCTATAAATTGAATAAAAATATAAAGGGCCAAAACCAGCAATGCAAACCAGGGAGATGGTTTGGTTACAATGGCAATTATCATTGGCATTGACGCAGCTATAATTGAACCGAGATAGGGAATCAGGTTAAGAAGTGCGCCCAATAAGCCTAAAATCAAAGCATATTCAATTCCCAAAATCAGAAGGCCAATGGTATATAAAAACGAAATGATTACCACCTCAATTAACAATCCGATAAGGTAACGCTGAATAAGGGTTTTAATCTGGTTGATGATTTCGCTCACTTTACTTCTGTTGCTTTTTCCAAACAACTTGTGTGAAAATTCAATCAGGAGAGGCTGATAAAACAAAATCATAAAAACATATACAGGAATCAGAAATAATAAAGCTACAACGCTGCCTACATTAATTATGGTTTGCCCGATTTCAGCACTTCCAATGAGTTCATTTTTTGTTTCTGTAATCCATGTGGTAATTTCCTTATTGCTTAAATTAAAATGCCCCGAAACGTAAATAATTGTCTGGTTGATTATTTCAGTAAATTTATCAACCAGTTTTGGCAACGATTCGGTAAACCGGCTTGCCTGGGTAGTCAAAAGAGCCCCAAATGCGGCAATTACCAGAAAGGTTAGTAATAAGGTAATTAAAATGGCAACAATCCTGTTTATTTTAATCCTGACAAACAGATTTACAACGGGGTGCAAAATAATGGCAATGATGGTAGCAAAAACAAGAGGGATAATAATGCTTTTGGCGATATACAGTACCGTGAAAAACGCAAATATGCCAATAAAAACAAGGGGTGCTTTTATGCTGATCGGAATTCTTGTTTCTTTTTTAATCACGGCTTGCAGAATTCGATTTCCGGCTGTTGTTTTGAAAAATATTCTGAACAAATGACTTTATGGCATTTGGGGCATAAACAACCAGGTTGGTAACACCCAACTGTAAAATTAAACCCAATAGTTTCTTTGATTTATTGTTTGACCTGCCAATCATTAGCGCTCTTTTTGAAAGATAGCCTGCAACCAGGCCAAGGGTAACGTTAAAAATATTATTGAAAAGATAGGGGGAAGAACCAATTTCTTTCATTGTACTTTTAATAAGATTAGCGGGTTTAAGGCTCTCGTAGGCAAGAAAAAAGTTTCCCTTCATCTCTAGAAGATGAACAGATTTTTCTGCTTCCAGCAGTTGAATGGCTTCTTTAAGTTCGGCAGGGGTAGATATATTTTCCATGTCAGTTTATTTAAACATCTGTTTAACCAGATAATTGCAAATTTTCCGTTTAATCCACTTATGCATAAAAAAATGCATTACAAGTCCCACAACAGCATAAAATGCTGCAATCACAAAAAATCCGTAGAAATTATTCCCGAAAATATCACCCAGCCAAAATGCCAGGCCTAAATTGAAAAAAAGCAGAAACAAAACAAGAATAAAAAAAACAACAACATGGGGTATTAACCCGGAAACTACTTCCGATGTTTTGTCTAAAGCTTTTAGCTTTACCAACTCTATTTCTGCTACCCCATACTTGAAGGTACTTTCCAGAAGGGATTCAATTAATTTCACGTTTTCATCCATGGTATTTTTACATTATAGTACTTCATTTTCATTCGGCGAATGTTGAATTTGTTTGCCCAAGGTGCCTGAAATAAAATGTTAAAAGAAACACGGTTTCTTTCCCGCTTGCTAAAGTTTATATTGTGCAGTAGCAGATGATCTGTAACTTCAGCAAAGGATTTCTGTTTTCAATGTTTCTTTTAACATGTTTCCATTTTAAACCCTTCTAATTCTCAACAGTTTTTGTTTCCTTTTCTGCCTCATCGGGTTTCCCCATTTTTTTATCAGCATAGTCGGAAACATCTGCTTTCACCTTTTCAAATTTTTCGGTGACTACTTCAAGCAAATCGTTTAACTTTTCCTTTACTGCATCTGAGTAGTCTTCCCCCTTTTTCAAAATTCTTTTACGGGTTTTCGATCCTTTTGCAGGAGCAAATAAAATTCCTGCCAATGCGCCGGCGGCTGCCCCGGCCAATACGCCCAACAAAACTTTTCCTGAACTCATATTATTAATTGATTATTGATTAAATAACTTATACCGACAAAGGTCGGCCATCCTGCACCGAATGGCGTTACACAATTTTGCAAATGATTTACATCATTCACACGTTTTATTTTGACTGATTGTAATATTTCATGGCTTCGGGCATAAATTGTTTCAGCTTTCTTATTCTTGTTTCATCGGAGGGGTGAGTGCTTAAAAATTCAGGAGGTTTTGCTCCGCCTGCATTCGACATTCTTTCCCAAAAGGGAATTGCTTCCTGCGGGTTGTAACCGGCCATGGCTGCAAATATTAATCCATACTGGTCGGCTTCGGTTTCCTGTTGCCGCGACCAGGGTAAAACTGCACCAACCGTGCTACCAATGCCATAGGCCTGCATGAACAGATTTTGAGTTTCCTGAGGTTTTTGCGATAGGGCAACCTGCAATGCAACGCCGCCCAATTGTTGAATCATTCCCTGGCTCATTCGTTCGCTGCCATGTTTTGCAATGGCATGGGCAATTTCGTGGCCAACGACTATGGCAAGCGCTGTTTCGGTCTGCGTAACGGGCAATAAGCCAGTGTAAACAACCACTTTTCCTCCGGGCATACACCAGGCATTAACGGCTTTGTCATCTACAGTATTAAACTCCCACTTGTAGCCTTCAATTACCGATTGTTGCCCCTGGCTATTGTAATATTTTGTGATTGCATTGGAAATACGCGCTCCAACGTGGTCAACCATGGCGGCCTCTTTATTGCCCGGGCTTAACACCTTGTGTTCGGCCAAAAAAGCACTGTACTGGCTGGTAGCCATTAATTGCAATTCCGATTCGGGGACTAAACTCAACTGGTTGCGGCCGGTTACAAGATTCAGAACACATCCAGTAAACAAAACAGAACCCAGAACCAGCAAAAGAGGTTTTCTGACCTGAAACCCAACTCGTTTTATCCATTTTTTAGCAAGTGTTTTCATTTCCTTATCTTATAATTCATTATCTGCTTTTGTTCCTTAACCCATATACCGTGCGGAAGTGATAACCATACACCGCAAAGGTTATGGCATCAATCATTAATCCGGGCTTTCGAAAGAGTGTCCAAAACAGAAATTTCCAGTACTCGCGGCGGCCACTGTTGGCAAGCCCGATGATAAATACAGATTTAATAAAACCTGCCAGGTAGTTCAACTGCACTCTTCCTTTTCCGGTTTTCGGACGTTTATAATTGTTTAAACACTGTCGTATTCGCTGATAATAGGGTTTTGGAGAATAGATGCCGGTGATAATTTTTTTATACCCGACGAGTAGTTCATGATGATCCATTTTGGGGATAAAATTCATGGATGCGTCTGTGTTATTGCCCGATGATTCAACCGTCAGCCGGTTTTCGGCTTCAAGTCGTTCATAAAGTTTTGTGTTTTTGGGAGCGTTTAACAGTCCAACCATTGCGGATACAATTCCGCTTTGCTGAATAAAATCAATCTGCCGCTGAAAAACAGAAGGCGTGTCGCTGTCGAAACCAACAATAAAACCTCCGGATACCTGCATCCCCGCGTTTTGTATTTTTTTTACGCTTAGCAAAAGGTCCCTGTTTTTATTCTGAATTTTGTGGCATTCATGAAGCGATTTTTCTTCGGGTGTTTCGATGCCGACAAATGTGGAACTAAAACCGGTTTCTACCATCATTTGCATCAGTTCCTCATCGTCGGCAAGATTAATGGATGTTTCGGTATTGAATTTGAACGGGTAGTTATGGCTTTGCATCCAGCTTTTCATTGCCGGAAGCAGGTTGTTTTTTATTTCATGTTTGTTCCCGATAAAATTATCATCAACAATCAGCACCGGGCCACGCCAGTTCAGGTTGTAAAGCGCCTCGAGTTCGTTAATGACTTGGATGGGGTTTTCATTCGTACCTTGTGCCCCAAAAGGGCAGTAATTTCGCAAAAATCGCAGGAATACGGGCAACCCCTCGATACCTGAATATTCATAAAAGCATAGTCTTTTGCCGATAATAAATGGTAGTCGGGGACAGGGGTTGTAGTCATATCGGCATATTCGCTGGTTTTATAAATACGCTGTGGTGGTTTTCCCGAAGCCAGATCATGGAGGAACAAAGGCATCGTAATCTCTGCTTCGTTCAGCACAAAATGGTCAATCTGCGAATAATTGTTGTACTCCTGGGTAAACAGCGGACCGCCGGCTACAACTTTAACCTTGTTTTTTATACATTCTTCCAGAATTTTATTTACCGATTCTTTCTGAATATACATTGCGCTGATAAAAACATAATCGGCCCAGATGATATCACTGATTTGAAGTGATGTAACGTTCAGATCAACAAGCTTTTTATTCCATGTTGGCGGCAACATAGCCGAAATGGTAACCAAACCCAGGGGTGGCACTGCTGCTTTTTTGGAAATAAACCGCAATACATGCGTGAAACTCCAGAATGATTCAGGATATTTGGGATATACCAATAAAATATTCATAATTTTCTTTTTTACAGGTTATAAAAAGTCTTTATGCAGGTCGGAAAAGCCATTTTATTTCTTATATCCCTGCCATACAAAAATACCACCAACAGCCATTACCGCGATGCCAATAAATGGCGACCACCTGAAATTATGAGGTTTATTGGCTGTAATTTTTAAATCTCCTATTTTAACTACATCCTCTCTGGTGAAGAAAGAAACAGTAGTAAAAATGGTCAGTAATAATCCGACAATAATCAGTACGATGCCTGTTTTTTTCATTCTATATAGTATGAATTAATTCATAAGAAAGTTAAAAATTGAAGGGTGGGTGTTTATTATACAATTCCTAAATAATATTACATAATTCACACATTTAAAGATGTATTTGATTTCCACACAATGAGTATCATTTTTTTCGTCAGGCAGAACTTCCAAAGTATGGTTGCCCGGTGGTAGTTATTTTTGAGGCAGGGTTTTCATAACAAAAAACCAGGTAGAACTGTCATTCCCGATTTATTACGCTTTTTTGGAAAAAAATGTGGGCACAAGACCCACATTTTTAAAAACCAACCCAAACTAAACTATTAACGACTATGGACAATATTTTGTCCTGAACTTTTATAAAATCCTTCTTCCCTGAATAATTCTAATTATTATGGCAATAACTGCAATTACCAGCAAAACGTCATTAGTGTCCACTAAAAATTAAAGCACAATTGGCCATGACCATTTTCAGGCATATCATCCATTTGCACCACCCTTTTGAAGAGTTCCCTGATCGGTGTTTTGTCGAAAAGCGACATGCTCAGGAT
>NZ_QWET01000022.1 GCF_003573545.1 Mariniphaga sediminis
AAGCGAACGCAGCCTTGACTTTTCTGTTTACTATTTGCGTCAAGGCAAAGAGTAAAATCGGCCTGATAAGGCATAAAAATATTGATGGAAAATGTATCTGAAAACGGATTACTCCACCGGATTTTTCGGGTGAGCCGAAAAGGGGGTTCGCCTGAAATAATAAACTGCCCAATAAAAGCAAAAATAAAGTAGTAAGAATATAAGTCTGCCCCGGTTCATAAGAATCGGCAATCATTACTGTACCTAATGATGAATAAGGCAGATTGCTTGCCTTAAAAACGGCCGCCAGTAAAATGTAGGGACAAAATTTTCCTCAGCGTTTTGTAGTGCGATCCGCAATTACACCTATTACCGGATTGCTTGCCATATTCCAAAATCGCGTAATTAGCATGATGGTATCGAAAAGGTATTGGTAAAAATCAAGGACAGACAACAAGGCCCAAACCTTCCACTTACTTATTCCGCAATCAAATATTTCTCCTTCACCACCTCAAAAGCCAGCTTTTTTTGGCGCTCTATAGTAACAATGCCCCAATACTCTTCGTTCGGGGCGCCATCATACGGAACACCGCTGCTATTAGGCGCCCAGCCTCCCGGGTCTTGTGTGTTAATATTTCCGGCCTTCCAAAACTCATCAACAAAGGCAAACAACGTAACTCCACTACATATTTCCTTATTACTGAAGGTTGCATCCAAAATATTTTTCGTTGCATCGGCCTGGGCTCTTTCGTTTGGGCCTTGCATATAACCCATTTTAGCAATGGTCATGTAGCTGTCGGCACCGGCTTCAGAGAGGTACATGGGTTTTTCACCCAAAGCTTCCCATTGGCTGAAAATCGACTCCGGATTATCCCAACGATAAACATTCATCCCCCAAATGTCAATTTCAGGACAAAGTGTGCGTGCCAATGAATCAGGCAGTTCGCCGTGTGCGGTTGCTACCGGATGCGAATTGTCGTTTTCTTTTATCAATGCTGCTGCATTATTTAATGCAACGTACCAGTTTCTAATATCTCCGTCAAACCATTCCGGATGATAGTTGTACTCGTTGCCCAACTCCCAAAATAAAATGGCCGGGTGCGTTTTGTATTTGTTAATATAGCTGATAAAACTTCCGGAACGAATATCGAAATAGCCATCCTGGTTATACCCAAAACCGATAATTACTTTAACACCAGCTTTATCTATTTTGTCTAAAACAGCTCCATCATCAACAGGAGCATAAAGTCTGATCGTGTTTACCCCGGCTTCATTCATCAGGGATAAATCTTCGGACAGGTTCTCAAAACTTCGCTTACCGCTTCCTTTCGGAACAGGATGATAACAAACTCCTTTTATCAGATAAGGCGAACCGTTTAATTCAATTTTTCTTCCTTTTATTTGTATTGTATTCTTCTTTTCAACAACGCAAGAAGAAGTCCCGAGACACACGATCCAGATTATGACCAGCTGCTTTATTTTCATTCTTTAATGTTTTGAATAATTTTTTGCCGATTACTTTGATATCTGCAAATGATTTCAAAGGTGATTTTACCCATATGCGTTCATTCGTAAAATTATGCAGGCAACATACTTTTATTCTCCCTGATGTTTTGTCTTTCCGCGTCGTAAAATCAATGCCTCACGGATATCGTGTGCCCGTTCTTCAGTAATATTGTATTTCCAGATAATAGCAATGGCAATAAGTGCTGTAACTATCGGAATTACAATATCAGCAATACGAAGTTTAACAATAGATTCTGCCGTTTGCTGATCGATGGTTTGGTCGAAACCCACTGCCTGCAACACAATGCCACTGGTTAAGAGCGCCAAGGCTGTACCTAATTTTACCATCCACCAGTAAACAGCTCCAAACATTCCTTCGCGGCGTTCTCCGTTGTTCAACTCGTCCAGGTCACACACATCGGCAGTCATCGACATCATAAGGGTAAACAACCCTCCAATTCCAAAAGATAGAAACGGAACAGGTATAAACATTAGCCACGGATTTTCGGGATTAAACCCCCACCATTTTAGAATATAGCCGATTATTGAAATTAAGGTGGCAATAACAAAGGCATTCTTTTTACCTATCTTTTCTGAAATTTTGGTAACAACCGGAATAACCAGGAATGCCGTGGCCATAGCGCTAATTGTCCCAAACCAGGCAGGCCAGGTGCCCGAGGCCACTTTATCGCCATTAAACAGGTAATACACAATAATAAACATGGCAAACTGTGCGATAGTTTGGAAACCGTTGAAAATAAAAAAGGTAGCACCACAAAGCCGCATGAACTGACTGTTTTTAACTGTCAGTTTTATCCCTTTCAGAAATTCCCTTGTATTGTTTGCCAATTCTTTCCAAGACAAACTTGCCATTTTATCTTTGTCGGGAACAATCATTTCTTTATTAAAGAGAGCAGGCATAATACCTAACACCATACAAATTGCACCTACCCAAACTGCCAGTTGCCGGGCACCTTCAGGTGCTGATGCAAAAATATCAGGGTCGTAGATAATTACCCAAAACCAAGGAGCAATCATCCAGGCCACCTGGCCCATCCACTGCGAAACTGCCATCAACCGTGTCCGCTCGTTGTAGTCGGGGGTCATTTCGTACCCCAGGCCAATCAGGGGGGTAGCAAAAACGGTATACCCAATGTAAAAGAAAATGGAAATGATAAGAAAATAAAAAAAGTTATAGGTCTGTGAATTTTCCGGATTGAGCTGCCACATTACCATAAACGCCACCCCGGTAATAACACTCCCCAGCAGGATGTAGGGTTTTCTGCGCCCCCACTTTGACCTGGTATTATCAGAGATGAAACCCATTATTGGGTCGGTAAGTGCATCGAGTAAACGTGGCAACGCCCCTAAAATACCTGCAAGAACCGGATTCATATTCAGCGACATCACCAGCACCACCATAAACACCCCGAGCGCAGCCGGAAATAACTGGTTTGCCAAATGTCCGGAGCCAAATGCTATTTTTTGTCCAAAAGGAACAATATCTTCTTTTGCCGTTCTATAAAGTGTCATAAGCAATGTTTTATTGATTATTATTTATTCTTGTTTGTGATAGATAAAGTATTCATTAACAGCATTTTTTTTATATTATTCATTCTTACTTCCGGCAGAAAGGAAATTTTGTGTTTTTCTCTTTACCTTTTTATTCCCGGAAGGTGCATTGAAAAAAGAACGTTTCCCTTTCTTTTTGAGGAGGATTAACCCGACCTTAAGCCAGGAGGTGGTAGTGACAATTGTTTAACTCTTTCCCCCCTCCTTCATCACCAATTTAGGCTTCCTGTCCACGGTATAAAGGCCCCAGTGTTTCTCGGCTCCCCATGGATCTTTTGGGTCTCCTTTCCAGTCTTCATCAAAGGCTTCAAAAAAGAAAGTAGTAATGTTCATACCTTTTGCCCACTGCATAAACTCGTTGTAGTAGCGCTGCTGGTTCTTTTCGCTGGCACGTTGGCCAAACTCCGATGCAACCGAAGCCCATCCGGCCTCGCTGATTACAATTTTTGCATCCGGCAATGCATTACGCACTTTTTGAATATTATCGATAGAATAGGAAAGTCCCTGGTCAATATCAAAGCCTTCCCAAACCGGATAAATATGAACTGATACAAAATCAAGCACTTTTGAAAGCTTTTGACCATGAGCTGCCCACCATTCATAATTATCGGCTACGGTAACCGGTTGCTCAACAGCATCCTTAACCCGCCGGCAATATGCGATAACCGTATCCACGTGCATTCTGTGATCATTCCATTCAATCAGAGATTCGTTTCCTACACTCACGGCACAAACAGTTTCAGGATATTTATTTGCCAGATTTATACCCCGTTGCAATTCTGCCAGGTTGGCAATTTTATTAGCATCCAATGCTTTCTGCGGAATAGGTTCAGTAAGCCATTCGCAGGTTTCATGAGCACTTAGTTCGGCATTTAGCCAAATTCCAAGCATTACTTTTATATCCAGCCTGTACTCCCGGATAAGCTGCAGTACCATCTCCGAGTTTCGCCCTGAATCGTACAAGCGAATAAGTTTAAATCCCATTTCGTTTTGAATGATTTGCAGGTCTTCAAGTACTTCTTTTGCTGATGGATTTTTTGCTCCGTCGCCTCGGTCGGGGTGCTGTCCGGTCCTGAACCCCGAGTAGCACACCGCTTCAACCACTCCTTCAATCAAATTCTTTTTTTTCTGCTGTATTGAGTTTGTACCTGAACGATTCATGTTTGCTGTTTCTTTATTTTTATCGTTTTTAATGGCACCCGACACAAGTAATGCGGGCATCAATAATACCATTGTCCAAAGCGGGAATTTTAAGTTTTTCCGACTGTTCATGTCGATTAAGTTTTATGATGAAGTTCTCCGAACCTCCTTGCGGGGAGGGATTTGGGTACCCTTGTGCCCTCTTTCCCGGGAATGCAAGGGCTAATATTTCAATTTCCCATTCTTATCCCAAAGCCCCCAAAAAGCGCCAACATCACCTTCAACGCCAACTTTCCAGCTTTCGTCAAAACTTGAAAAATACATCACCTCAATGCCTTCCTCCCGGCTCCATTTCTGGGTATTTATAAAATAGCGCAGTGCATTTTCGGTATTTGGAACCGAAGCCTCGAATGCTGTTCCAATATTTGGCCAGCCGGTTTCACTTATAATTACCCGCTTTCCCTTACCAGCTCCCAAAGCCTGGTAATACATATTTTGCATATACACATGCGAATAATCAATATGACAACCTTCCCAAAACGGATAACAGTTGGCGAAAATAACATCACAGGCATTGGCCAGTGCCGGACGGTTTACAAATTCGTAGTAGGCATCCACATAACCTACCTGCGCTTCCGGAGCCAGCTTTTTTACCCTGCTGATGTATCCCAGCAATTCTTCCTCTGTTAGTTCTTCGCGATACAATACTTCGTTTCCAACGGCAACTAAATCAGCATTCCCCGATTTTACTACCTGAATGAGGTTGTTAATTTCTTCCTCATTCTTTTCTTTATCATCGCTTAACCAGGCCCCCACCATTGTTTTTAAGCCGTTTTCTTTGGCAATGGCCGGAATTAATTCACTGCCATCGGAACAGGAGAAGGTTCGTACCCATTGGATAAATGGCTTTATTATCGCTATGCGCTCCCTTATTTGTTGTTCAGAAAGAATAGACCCCGGAGCCTGTCCTTCGAGGTAAGCACTAAAGCAAAGCCCGTGAATACCACCATCAAGTAAAACCTTGAACATCCGGGCAAGATCATCGGCCGTTTTTTGCTGAAAATCTTCGCCAACAAGGGATAATACTTTTTCGCTTCTAAATGACATATTACTTAGAATTAATTGATTGTTGTAAAATTTATTTGTTTGATTTCTCCGCTTCGTAAAAAAATCAAGGCGCTGGTTTCTGCATCGAGGGAACTGCCTTTGATTTGTTTGCGCGTTCCATCACGATACAACAGTTCGATTGTCATTTCCTCACCAGGCGAATAGATCACCGGAACCTGGCAAACTGTAAAAGCCATTTGATTCTGCTTCAAAACAATGGATTGTTTTCTTCCGGCCGAATCAATAAACTTAAAAACATTTTGTGCAGTTAGTATTTCATTAAAATTGAGCAGAGAAGTTGTAAATGTTATTTTCCCTTCGTTTACATGAACACCCAATTCCCCAAAACGCGAGATTATATCTTCCTTCACCTGCCCGGTTAAACCCGGTTGCCTGGCCCCGGCATTTCCGGGAGTATGTGAGTAGGCATCCGTTGGGAAAGCTCCGTACAGATCAGGCGATTTGTACAAGCCAATACCTGCCTTAATTTCGTAATAGTGTGCTTTTATCCGGCCAAGAACATTTTCTGTGGCTTCTTCCGCAATTCCTTTAAAAAAGCATTCCTGAACAGCCAGTAACAGTTTTGAAACCATGTGCCAGTAGATACTTCCCAGTCCTTCGTAGCCATAAAAAGTGCCCGAACGTCCGGTAAAAGACTGGTGATCGAAGGTTCTTTCATAAATATCCAGAACCAATGCTGTATCTTGCTGAACAAGCCTTCCGTATTTACCTGTATCCAACCCTGCCAATGCCTGTTTTAAAACATCGGCATTTCTGAATGTGCCGTTAAAATGATACGTGCCTGTGCAGTCTTTTGTTAAAATGGTCGAATCATTTTCTTCCAGTAGTGTTTTCAGCAACACTGATTCTTCTATCAGTTCTTTCGGGATGTTGTTTTTTTCGACAAAACGTGGCAATTGCCGGTCAGGGTACAAAATATAGCTGTATTGGTCATCGCGGAACAATTTGCTGGCTTTTAAAGCATCCATAACATGAAGGCTTTCTGCCGCATTTAAAGCTCCTGAGCTGAGCACTGCCACCTGCCCTTCAAGCATTTCATACAGGGGACGAATGCTGATTTTATTTTTCCGGAAAGACACCAGGTTGTAAGCGTGGTACAGCCCATCTTCGCGTTTATTTTTCTGAATAGACTGGTTGATGTATTTTAGTGCAAGCTGAATAAAATCACGTAAGCTCTCCAATGAAATACTTGCTTTTTCCCCCGGGAATGAAGGGGCATAAATGATGCTTCGGTAATCAGAACCTGCCTTTCCCAGGCTGCTTGTAAAATGGTAGCGATCCTTGTCAGAGAACCCTGAATCAATCAAAGCAGTATTTGACTGGAAGAGAGAAAGTATTTTTTTGAATAGCTGATTAACCGCTTCTGAAACCGCAAACGCTTTATCATCCATTTTACTGAATTTACCTTGCCAGAATTCCAGGAAACGGCGCAGGTAATACAATGTTACCATCGATACTCCGTTTCCAACCAGTGCATTATTGGCATCGTTCCATTCCGGACGCTGGGTATTCAGCCATATGCCTGCTTCGGGAATGAAATTGCTTAGCTTAGACAACAAGGGAACCAGTATTTTCTCCATCAGATTTACCTTATAAATCATACCATCTTTCCCAAAAATCAATTTCCCATCCGCACCTTTTTGGACAGTCAATTTTTCAATATGTTTATTCAATTCTGCATCAAACGAGATGGTATCTTTTGGATTTGCCAATAGTTCGTTGAATGATTTTATGCGGTACGGAACATTGGCGTAAACAAAAATTTCTTTGGTCAATAATTCATCCAGTTTTCCCGGATGGTAGTCTTCCGACTGCTCCAAGAATTTCTGCAGGTAAATAATCTGGTGGTCGCCCCAGTAGCCTATGTAAGCCCATGGATCGTCCGGATCGGGGCATTCCCAATCCATCCCTCCACGGGCAATTCGGTAAGGATTATAGCCATCGGCAGTTGAGGCATTTACAAATTTTGCAATTATGCCTTCAATGTACTCGGGGTACGACAAACAAAGTGCTTCCCAGTTTTGAAATATATCGCGCCAATTTCCCTGGAAATTCAGTTTGTCGGTACCATCGTCGTTTTTTGTTTCGATAGAAAACTGATTCCATGGTCGGCTAGGATCGCCATGGCGACGGCTAAACGTAAGTGGCAGATATTCGGTGAAAATACGTTCCAGTTCCGGGCTTCCGTTTTTTTTAGCCCACGACAACAAATTATGTTGTTCTATTTCTGTTGGAAGGTTATCCAATTCTTTTTCAAACTGGTTGGCAACATCGGTATTGGTTTGTTTTACATATAGCCGAAGATCTTTGGAATCGAATGTATATGCATTGGCAAAAACACCACCGCGCATAACATTAAAAAGTGTATTCGAAAAATGTCGTGCAAATCCCAATTCCTCGTTCCCCTGCTGCAAGCCATCGGCGCCTGAAACAATCTTTATCAGCTTTTCTGTTCCTGCGGTAATGTCCTGGTCAATTTGCTCAGTTATCTTTTTTTCTGTTTTTATGAGGCTGTTTAGATTAGCAATATCGCCGGCATCCTGACTAACTTCCGCCATTAGGTACCATTTCTGTTTTTCCTCTTTTTTCAGCCGGAACGCAACATTCACGTAATATGCGCCACGCTCTGCCCGAACATCCAGCTCCGTTTCAATCTCCTGCCCGCTCCTAAAGGTATTTAATTGTTTGTCAGAAATTAAATATTTTGCATCTGCTACAGGAAGAATCGACCAAATGCTGGTAGTTTTTAAGGCCTCGCTTGGTTCGGCACGATCAAAAGGGATAGAACTTAACATAACCAATCCTATTTTGCTATCGGCCAGCAACTCGTTTTTTTTGTAAGCATTGAGCAGGTTACTGTATTCGTTCTGGAAAGCATAATCCACACCATATGGAAGAATATTACGAATGCCATCCAGCACATCAATTTTAACATTACTGCTGCCTATGTTCTGAAGGGCCGCTTTTTTTATCCAGCCAAATTTTTCGCTGTTGTACCAACCGTATTGAAACCGTACTTCCAGATCGTTATTTTGCTCTTCAAAAATAATCTTGTTGCCGTATATGCTTTTGTAGAGGTTTCGCTCAATACGATATATTTTTTCCGCTTCGCCGGAAAATGGTTCCCATAAAAAAGCCTTATTGTTTTTTTCAACCAAACAAATAGTTTTACTTCCTGTTTTGCCTTTATAATCATGAATTTTGTCATCGGTATAATACGGAAAGAGTGAATTGTCGCGATTTTTCCGACCTGCTGTCAGCGAGCCGTTGCTTGATAGAAACATCCAGTGGTCGGAGTCGCTTACAATGGTCATAAAAAAATCGGGCATACGATTGTAATTGCCGATTTTGTAAAATTTTTCATTTTCTATTTCAACAAATCCACCATAAACTTGCTGAACCCCTGAATTAATCCGACTTTCTCCCAGATAAATTTCCTTCATTTTATGCGAATATCTTTGTTATTCTCTCTGATATACCCTTACATAATCTACTTCCATGGCTTGCGGGAAGGCTTCGTTGTCAATGCCTTGCATGCTTCCCCATGTACCGCCCACAGCCACATTCAAAATCAGATAAAATGGTTTTTCGTACGGCCATTTGTTTTCACCCAAACCTTCGTTTTTATATTCAAAATAGAGTTGATCATCTACGTAAGCCTTCACTACTTTCGGTGTCCATTCCCAGATATATGTATGAAATTTGTTTGTGGCTTCGGCAATGTGAATAGTATCGGTTTGCTGTGTCCCTTTTTGCCACTGATAATCGCGTGAGTGCGCCGAAGCATGAATCACTCCGGCATCGTGCCCAACATGCTCCATAATGTCGAATTCTCCAACATCGGGCCAGTTGCCATCATTAAAAGACCAGCCGCCAGGCATCATCCAGATGGCTGCCCAGGTTCCCCTTCCATCAGGCAGTTTTGCCCGTGTTTCAAAGCGTCCGTATTGCCATGCGGTTTTGGTAATTAGTCGTGCCGAAGTATACTCTTTCCCCCCAAAATCCTCTTTTTGTGCCACTATATGAAGTACTCCATCTTTAACATGAGCATTCTTTATTCGTTTGCTGGTGTAAAACTGAGCTTCGTTATTTCCCCATCCGGCATTGTTTCCTTCGGTATCGTAGGTCCATTTTGCGGAATCGGGCAATCCCGAATAATCAAACTCATCGCTCCATATCAACTTGTATCCTTTATCGTTTGCTGCCAAAGGTTTATTTGTTTTTGGTGGGTGGGCAGCACAACAAAATAAAAACAGACCCAACAGTATAGGGGCAACAAGGTTTAATGGTCTCATTTTGTTAAGGTTAAAATTAAAAACAGACACAAACAGTGTTAAAGATTTTGCAAAAAGGGAAGAAAAAAGTGTCTCCCTTTCTGCAAAGTCTTTGTTACATTAAACACAATCTTTACCCCGATCTGAAAGTAGAGTTACTGCTTTCCTCATTATTGATAAACACGCACGTAGTCTATCTCCATCGAAGATTCGGTAAAGGCCCCATCAATTGTTCCTCCTAAATTTCCACCCATCGCCACATTAAGAATAAGGAACTGATTGGCGTCGAATGGCCAGGTATCAGCATCTTTAACATCAGGCTTGTAGGTATAGAAAATCTCATTGTCAACTAAAAATGATATTTGGTTCGGTGACCAGTTTACTGAATAAATATGGAACCCGGAAGAAGCATCGGCCACTGTTGTTGAACCCATATTTTCAGTTGCACCGTAGCTTGACGGGGTATGTATTGCCCCCTGAACATGACCGGGATTGTTGCCAATTGCTTCCATAATATCAATTTCGCCACATGCAGGCCAGCCGGCAGTTTCAAAATTGGATCCCAACATCCATATGGCTGGCCAGGTACCACCCCCTTCCGGAAGTTTGGCTCTTACATCCACTCTACCATATGTAAAATCATATAAGCCCTGCGATTTTAGCCTTGCAGAGGTATAACTGCTTCCCTCGTAGTCTTCTTTTTTAGCTGTAATTTTCAGTATCCCATCGATAACAGATACATTATCTGTGCGGTTGGTGTAATACTGTGATTCGCCATTTCCCCAGCCATTATTTCCTGTCCCAATATCGTAGGTCCAGTTGGCGTTATTAGGTGCACCATTGGTATCAAATTCATCGGCCCATACCAGGTTGGTGTATTCAACATCAACACTCTGGTTATTATCGCCGGGTTTTACCGATGTAAAAATATGATACCAGGCATAGGTTCCGTCTTCCTCAATACGAACTTTTAAAATATTGTCGGTAACCTCAATAATTTCGTAATCGCTTTTGCCAACCCACCAGCTCATGTATCCGCCATCGGACAGGCTGAAGCTTGTTCCCCGGTAACCACCATCAATGGTTGCAATAGACGAAGCAGGAGCAAATGAAACATTTTTAACGCCAAACGGATCAACTACATCGGTGCCATGACATACATCGCCTTCCACACCAATTTTTCCGGCATATGTTCCGGGTATAAATGAAGTTCCTTCGGTTTGTTCGAATGTCATACCATCAGCTGTTTTTGTAAAAACAAATTCGGCACCGTACATACATTCTTTCTCATAGGCTGCTGCGGTATACCATGCGGCATACGCTTTTCCCGGATCTTCGAAGTTCGGCCCCAAACCCACATGTGCAGGCTGATCGGCCGCCCAATACCAGGTTTTTGAACTTCCTCCGGTTAAGAATTCCACCACCTCATCGTCGGTGAAACTACTGAAAACTTCAACCGGAACCGTTGCGCTCGATTGAATGCCTCCGGTACCTACAGCAACAACCGTAACATTATAGGTATTCACTCCATTTTTCGAAAAACGATGGGTAATTTTTCCGTCGGCAGAAATTTCATTGTCTTTGCCATCGTCAAACATATAGTTAAAGGTGATATTGTTGCTGGCAGAGGCGGTAAAATTTACCAAACCACTACCATCGCCGTAAGGATTATCCGCATCAACACCAACTACTTCGTAACTTAATTCTACATTTGTTGGTGTAACCAATTCTCCCAATTCGTAATTGTTGTCTTTACACCCGCTAAATACTAATTGGAAACCAAGCAGGATAACTAATATATATTTTAGATTTTTCATCTCCTTATTATTAATTGATTTATTAAAAATTCAATGTAACCCCGTTTCATCTTTTAGTTTTTAACAAGCTTAAATCTCCACCAGGCTTCACCACCCACATGAATATCCACGGTCATTACCGTTTCATCTTCTGAGAGTTCAACGATATAAGTTACCGACTCAGGCGCATTGGCAGGATCTCCCAACTCAGCACCATTAATGGCTTTTGGAATACCGAGGTAAGCCCCTTTGCCATTTAAGGTAAGTGTCCCGGCACCGGCGTCGTAGGTATATGTTGCTGCATTTGAACCATCATGCGGAGCAACGGGTGCTCCACAAGCATCGCTGCCCCCCTGCCAGCCTTCAACCCAAGTGTCGGTACCCAGGTCGTTCGTAAATGAACCATCCGCACCAAATATATAGGCATCGTCGAACAAACATGCCCTGTCAGTAACTCCGGCAGCATCAATAGCCCACCAGGACATATCACCTTGTCCCGGACCAACGCCAATAGCTGCAGCCTCCGGAGCAATTTTCCAGCTTCCTTCAAACGGCGAGGCAGCAATATCGGCAGTTTTAATCAGTTTGTAACGCCACCAGCCTCCGCCAATATCGATGTTTACAATCATGGTATTATCATCAACCAGTTCGATCTGGTAGGTAATCGCCTCCGGAGCATCAGCCGGATTGGCAAGCTCTCCACCATTGTAGGCTTTTGGAATTCCCAGAAATGCGCCCTTGCCATTCAGGGTTACTGTTCCGGCACCCGCATCATAACTGAAGGCAGCCATTGCCGAACCATCATGCGGAGCAACCGGGGCTCCGCAGGCATCGCTTCCTCCCTGCCAGCCTTCAATCCAGGTATCGGCTCCTAAAACATTGCTGAATGTTCCGTTATTATAGAATATATATTGATCATCAAAGAAGCAAGACCTGTCGGCAACTCCGGCAGCATCAATGGCCCACCATGAAATATCGCCAAAGTTTGGACCAACTCCAATAGAACCTGCCTCAGGAGCCACCTGCCAAATACCTGCAAGCGGGCTGCCACCCGATGGTGCTGCTGTTAACTTAATATCATCGAAATAGTAGGTTGAACCGTCTCCGGTATTGCCAAAGTCGAAGAATATTACCACTTTCTGATATTCGTTATTTATATCGATAGTCGAGAAGTTGAATGAAAGTTCTTCCCATTCGTTGGCAACAGTTGTTGCAGCGTCAACTTCCATTGAAATGGCTCCATCGTTTAGATTTTCCACTTTCAGTTTAACCACAGCACCCACTTTTGGCGACCATGTTTTCACCTTAAAGATTTGCTTCGTTGAAAAATCGATCGGGTTTTCAAGGGTGAGCAGTGTCCCTCCCCAAACTTCAGCACCTTCTGATTTTACCAACTGTGCTACTCTTGCGCTGGTATTCATGCCATTTGCATCAGGATTATCAATTACTTCAGAAGCTACACCACCAAAATCGCCAAAGGCATAATTAACGGTGTATGATTCGAAACTTACCGGCAGGTTAACCGGATCGGAAGCTGCATCAATTGTTATCGTCTCAGTGTAAGCTGTTGTAGCAGCACCTGCACTTTTTGCAATTACTTTTAATTCGTAATCACCGGGTTCTGAGTAGGTATGCGTTGCCTCCTCTCCAGGTAAAACATGTGTAGGTTCTTCGTTCTCCACATCGCCAAAATAAATATCGATAACAGTGGCAAAAGTTGCTGTGGCCGAAACCTTAACTATTTTCGGATTTGTATCATCTTTGGTAATGGTAACCACAAGATTTTCAGGGGCTTTAAAAGTTACATTTAACTCCTTGGTAATTTTGGTAGTTAAACCAGTTATTCCTGTTGCTGTAATCTCTACCTGATAAACTCCCTCAGGATATATATGAGTGGTTGATTCCAGCGTACTAAGTTCTTCAGATTCACCATCGCCAAACTCTACCAGGTAACTTGCTGCCCCTTCAGCGTTTGGGAAAATACTTACCAAACCGGTATTATCCTGGGTTACATCAAAAACCGCGTTTACATTCTGAGGCGCTGTAATGTAATCCAGCGAATAAAATTTATCTTCGTCTGTTACGCAGGCTATGGCCAAAAGGAGAATAAACAGAAATGCGAAACTATTTTTTAACATCTTCATTTTATTCAAAGTTTATAGGTTTAATAATTTGGGTTTTGTTCCCAAAGTCCGTTCGAGAATTCAATCTCTTCCAATGGAATTGGAAATACTTCATGTTTCCCAGCTACAAATCCTTCAATTTCATTGGCAGCTCGTCCGGTGCGTACCAAATCGAAAAAATGGTGTCCTTCTCCCATTAGTTCCACACGACGTTCTTGATAGATCGCATCTGTTAGCGCAGCACCGGTTAGAGTAACAGCATGGTCGTCGTCGCCAAATGCCCTGGCGCGCACTTCCGATAAGTACTGCTGTGCTTTTGTGTCAGATATTCCTCCGCGGTTATTTGCTTCTGCAGCCATTAATAACACATCGGCATAACGAATTGCCCGGTAGTTATTGGGATTGGTCAGGTTTAAGTCACCCTGAGCATCGGCACTTCTTTTGCGTGGAATATATTTACGGTTGAAATAACCGGTGTGTTCGTTCCCTGTGGTATACGTGGCACCTGTTTCTTCAGCCCAGGCTTCAATATCCAAAATGGTTACATCTTTACGCAGGTCTCCGGGCTCAAACTGATCAACGGCATCCTGCGTAGGAACGTTAAAGCTGAAACCAGGAGTAAACAATGGGCCATCGTATCCGCGAACCCCGCTAAAACCAACAGCAACGTTCCCTTCGCTACATTGTAAACATCCAAAATCCGCTCCTTCCACATCGGTGTACTGAACTTCGAAAACCGATTCAGATCCATTTTCTCCTTCATTTTCAAAAATAGAGTTGTAATCTTCAACCAACGAGTAATTTCCGCCGTTTATCACATCTTCCAAAACCGAAGCGGCTTCGCTAAATTTATCCTGAAACAGGTACGCTTTTCCGAGCAAAGCCTGGGCAGCACCTTTGGTGGCACGGCCTGTTTCCTCTGGAATTTCGTTCAACACCGAAATGGCAGCCAGCAAATCGCTTTCAATTTGAGCATAAACATCAGTGACTGAAGAACGGGGAATAGTTGTTTCATCGCCCAGTTTAAAGCGTTCATCCACTTTTAACGGAATAGGACCAAACCATTTTACCAGTTCAAAATGGTAATAGGCTCTTAGAAACAGAATTTCTCCCACCATTTCGTCTTTCCCGTCAAATTCCGTTTTGTCTTTAAATTCCATAAAATAGTTGGTACGCTGCACACCGGCAAACATCCAGTTCCAAATATCTTTTAGGTTGCTATTGGTTGGTGTATGAATCATATCATCAATTTGTTGCCATCCTACAACATCCGTAGCGCTTTCGCCTCCACACAAGGTGTTGTTCGAAGCAAATTCACCTACAATAGCATTGGCGTAAGTTGATTGCAGCAAATCGTAAGCAGCAACAAGTGCATTGTAATAATCGCCTTCCGAATTGAAATAGTTCTCAGAATCGATTGAGTATTCCGGAGATATCTTGACAAAGTCATCGGTACATGAAAATGTGAGTGATGAAATTATCAGAACCACGGTAAATGTGACTTTATAAATTATGTTATTGTTCATTTTGCTACTTTTTAGAAGTTAAGATTTAAACCGAAAGTAAACGTTCGTGCTGCCGGATAAACACCAGCGTCAAAACCTGCACCCAGCGGGCTTCCGAATTCATCAGATTCTCTCTCTCCTCCGCCAACTGAACTTGCCGGGTCATAACCAGTATAATTGGTAAGAGTGAACAAGTTGCTAACACTTCCATAAAACCGCAGTGAAGAGATTTTAATTTTTTCGGTTAAACGACCCGGAATAGTATACCCCAACTGCAGGTTTTGCAGCCTTAAGAACGAGGCATCTTCAACATAAAAATCTGAAAATACGTTATTTGAAGTTGCGGCCGTAGTAATTCGGGGCACTTTATTGCTTGTTCCGGGGCCAGTCCAACGAGCAAGGGTATAACTAAGTTTATTGGCATTTGGCTGCACACGCTCGTAGTTCCTGACCATTTCATTGCCGATTGATGCATAGGAATACGCAATAAAATCGAAGCCCTTAAATTTCAATGACACATTTAACCCCATGGTTATATCAGGAATCGGATTCCCAATATTTGTACGGTCATCAGAGTCAATTACCTCATCATTATTTATATCTACGTAACGGATATCGCCGGGGGCAGCTTCAGCACCCAAAGCCGTCTGAGATGGGTGTGCGTCAACCTCGGCCTGGCTTTGGAACAGCCCATCGGTTTTATAACCATAAAAATAACCAATTGGCAGACCAACTTCCATACGGGCCGGTAATGGTTGACCAACACCAAAACCTCCGCCTACCACAAAACCGGATCCGTTATTCACTTCCAAAACTTCATTTTTCAGAGTGGTAAGGTTGTAGTTAACATCAAAAGTAAAACCTTTCACTATGCTTCCCCGGGTACCAATGGCAAACTCGAAACCGCTGTTTTTAACTGTTCCGGCATTTACTGTTGGGCCAGCCGCACCAGGCGCGCCAACACCTAAAATTCCTGAAACCGGAATATTTCCAATTAGTAGGTTATTTGTTTTTTTAACGAAATAATCCATATTAATGTCGAGCCTGTTGTTAAATAATTTTACATCAGCCCCCACATCAAACTGTTCCGATTCTTCCCACTTAATAGCCGGGTTCGGACTGGCGCCAACAGCTGTACCGTTTACAAGAGTTCCATCCAAAACATAGGTTCCTTCTCCGGATAACCGGGAAAAATACTGGTAATCGTCAATTTTGTCCGATCCCAGAATACCATAGCTTAAACGAAGCTTCAGCATATCAATATTTTCCTTATCTTTTAAAAAGTTCTCTTTCGAAATATTCCAACCCAATGTTGTTGAAGGAAAATATGCAACGGTATTTTCCGGGCCGAATTTTGTGGAAGCATCCCGCCTTAACATAGCCGATACCAGGTACTTTCCGTTATAATCATATTGTAAACGTGTAAAATATGACAACCGACGTTGGTCATAGGTCCATGAATCTGCAGACTTGGAATTTGGAATCCCATTGGCTAATCCGATATCCGCAAATTCCCATGAATTATTTGGTATATCGTACCCTGTTGCTTCCAAATGGTCTCCCCAGGTTTTAAATACTGTAGTACCAAGCGTGACTGTTAAATGATGTGATTCGTTAAAGGTATTATCATAAGTTAAAAATGTGTCGAAAGTGTAATCGTTAAATGATTTTTTTTCCTGCGTCACGCTGCTTCTGCTAACATCAAATACTTTACCTCCGTAATCAATAATTTTCGAAAACGACTTGTAGTTACTGTTTGATGTATTAAAACCAATTCGTGAAGTAGCTTTTATATGCTGTGTAATATCAAAGTCTAATCCGAAATTACCGTTCCATTTTTTTAGATTGTAAGCATTATGGGTATTGGCAACTTGTGCTAACGGGTTAATAATTTCGATACCTAAATTTGAAGGAGCCAGCGTATAATCTCCATTTTCGTCGTAAACAGAAATTGTTGAAGGCATATTTATTCCGTTAAAGAGTACCGATGCCAAACCAAAATCGTTAAACGACTGGCGATCGATAGTGGTAAACATGAGCGATGACTTAAACCTCACCCAGTCAGCCAAATCGGCACCCAGGCTTACTTTGGCGGTATTCCTGTCATATCCCGATTTGTCCCGGCCAATAATACCCTCCTGGTGCAAGTCAGAAGCGCTTAAGGCATACACCATTTTTTCTGAACCACCTGAAACACTAATGTCGTTATTATAAATTGGAGCCGTTTCAAAAAGTTCATTTTGCCAGTTTGTTCCGGTTCCTAATCCAGAAATGTTTGCATAAGGAAGATCCTGGCCATTGGCAGCATATGCTTCATTGAGCAAAACCGCATATTCGGTGGCGTTTAATACAGGTAACTTACGCGAAGTTTTCTGGATACCTACCGAACTGTTGACAGTAACTCTTGTTGGCGTATTTTTTTTGCCGCTTTTCGTAGTAATCAAAATAATACCGTTTGCACCAACTGTTCCGTAAATAGCTGCCTGGGCATCTTTTAATACCGTAATAGATTCAATATCGCTTGGATTCAGTGTGCTCAAGTCTCCCTGATAACCATCAATAATGGTAACCGGAGAGGCATCGCCATTGGTTGAAATCCCCCGGATTCGAATGTCGAGGCCAGCTCCCGGTGCCCCCGACTGCGTAGTTACATTTACACCGGCCATGGTTCCTTGCAAAGCTTGTTCCACCTTAACCGGTTTAATGTTTTCGATGGTTTCTGCATTTACCATTGAAACAGCTCCGGTAACATCTTCTTTCTTTTGTGTACCGTAACCAATAACAACAACCTCATCAAGGCCTGTGGTTTCGGTTTCAAGAACTACGTTAATTTCGGTTTGACTGTTTACCGGAATAATTTGTGTTTTTAATCCAATAAATGAAAACCGAACGTTGGCATTGGCCGGAATCTGTAATTGATAAACACCATCAATATTGGTTATTGTACCATTCGTTGTTCCTTCCTGAACTACAGTAACTCCAGGAAGAGGCATCCCGTCATCTGCTGAAGTAACCACACCTTTAAGTGTAATCTCCTGCGCAAATACTCCTGTAGATAACAGAGTAAGAATAATCAGATAGATTGTTTTCTTCATACGATTTTAGATTTTGAATTTTATTATTAAGAACTGAGGCTCTTGCATTTTTGTTCCCCAAAGTTCTTACTTGTCTTTTTCAAGTCCTAAAAAACACACTCTGCTTAAACACTACACACTCAAATTTTATACACTACAAAAACACATCACTAAAATAATAAGTCATTTATTTTTAGTAATTTATAATTTGTATTATGGTTGTTCTATTACTTTTATTAATTGGTGTGCCGGAAAAACAAAATAACATTGGAAATTGCTCCGTAGTTGTTACTTTTTAAATATTCGAAAGGAAGGTGGAAAGATTTGCGCTTCTGTCGAGCTCCAGTTTTTTTCGTAAACGGTAACGACTGATTTCGGCTCCGCGATAGGATATGTTTAAAATAGTGGCTATTTCCTTTGTCGTCAGATTCATGCGGATAAAGGCACAAATCCTCAAATCGTTTGGCGAAAGGTTAGGATATCTTTCTTTTAGCTTTTTAAAAAACTCCTCATGAACCTCATCGAAATAAGTTTCAAAAATTTGGCTTTGTTGTTTAATGTCAACTTCCTTTTTTATACGCTTTTTAAGGCTAAGGATCCGGTTTTTAGCCGTTTCGTTAATAACGAAGTCTTGTATGGCATTCAGGTCTTCGTTTACTTTAATCATAAATTTATTTTTTTGAACAATGCCCATGGTTTGGTTTGCCAATTCCTTGTCGCGATGAATCATTTCGGCACGCAACTTATCGTTTCTGAGCTTAATAATTTCCTTTTCAGCAACAAGGGCTTCGCGCTGGTGTTGTTCTTCCTGTTTGCGAATTTCCTGTTGATGCCTTATTTTTTCCTGCTCCTTGGCCCTCTCAAGCCTTTTCAAAATAAGCTTTGTTATCAGGAAAACAAGCAATCCGAACATCAGTATATAAACGAGGTACGCAATCCCCGAACGATGCCATGGCGGCAAAATTTCGAAGGCGAAAGAAGAAATATCACTCTCAATCCCGTAGGAGTTTTTGGCTTTTAATTTAAACTGATAATTCCCCTCGTGCAGGGTCGTAAAATCTTTATAGGAATGTGTCGACCAGGGCGACCAATCTTCCGAAAAGCCCTCCAGAAAATAACTGAACTGCATTGGAATTTCATTTTCAAAAAAAGGTGCTGCAAAATGAAAACGTAATGAATTCTTTCGAAACGGGAATTTAAAATGTTCCTCTGTTTCAGGTTCATAAAGATAAACCACAGAATCCATGTGCTGAATTTCTACTTTTGTAATTATTGAACTAAACGTTTCGTTATAAGGCTTATTTACCTTTGCAGAATAGTGGGCAAAACCGTCGTCGATACCTACAAAGGCATTATTGGTGTTATACGGATAGATAAACTCAAATTCATTTACATACCTGTTATCAAGCTTTTTAAAGGGCGCTGTTATTTTGGTAAATGTCTGATCCTCGTTTTTTCTTATAATTCCAGATTCATTATCAGCAATATACCATATATCTCCTTCTTCATCTTCTGTCAATGTCTTGATTTTTGCACTTGTATTAAATATCCGGTTCATTTCTTCTGATAATACAAAACGGTTGGTCGTTTTATCAAATCTAAAGATTCCTGAATCGGTTGAAGCATACATGTTTTTTTTGTATCCCAGCAAGATGTTCCCTGTATTTGAAGGCAAGCCATATTCTTTTGTATAATGAATAAACTGGAGGATACTATCATTTGTGTCGTTTAACTTCACGCGAAAAATACCTTTTCCTCCATGCCCTATCCAAATATCTCCTTCTTTATCTTGTTGAATGTAACGGCTTGATTCCCGAAAACCTTCCAGTTTTTTATAAAAATTCCACCCATTGTCTCCTTCTTTGAAAAGGATCAGTCCATTATAACATCCTCCCAACAAAAATTCCGGCTTGGTATTTAGCTGTATAAATCTCCATGTACCCTCTGTCTGACGGGTTTTAGTAGCTGTATTTCCCTTTACTTTAAAGACTCCCTGGTTATGCCCGCAAATTAATTCTCCGTCAAATACCTCAAGTGACCACACTTGCCCTGCTGTATTTTTTACCAGTTCAAATGGATGATCATTGTCGAACTCATCAAAAGGCCGAACATACAATCCCTGGTTTGTTCCAAGGTAAAGGTTTCCTTCAAAAATGGTACAGCAATATCCCGTTCCCAGGTTTTCAGAGTTAAAAAAACGGAGTGGTGAATTTATCTCAACATAATCAATTCCATTATCAAGGCCCAACCAAAGGTTTTGTGTTCTGTCTACAAATAAACTTAATATCGTATTGTTTTGTAACCCGTTTCTGCTGTTTATACTTTGAATTATATTTCCATTGCCATCTGCAATAACAAGTCCGTTTAAAATAGTGCCAAATGCAAAATAGTTGCCCGGAAGAGAGGTCGCGCTATACAGGCGGTTTTTCTTTATAAAGTTGTTAACCGGAGTATCCCATGGTTCCATTTTTTCATCTTCCATTTTGTAAATTCCATTAGCCGAGGTACATATAAGAACCTGGCCATTCCCTGTTTCCAGAATTGCACTAATATCCTGTTCCAAATAATCGTCCCAAAATGGAAGCTTTACTATTTTACCGTCAACCAGCTCAAAAATACCACTCTCTGGTTCATGTATAAAAAGCCTTTCTTTAATTTGAAATGAAAAATGAAAATCAACTTGCGGCTCCAAAACTTTAATGGTCCCTTCCTTATAAATGAAAAGATACTTAAAACATTGAAACACCATCCCATCATTTATTTCATGGATATTCCATATATCGTCAAAATTTTGGTATTCATCCGGAAGTAGATGTTTCAGACTTACAAAAACAGGAGGTTTCGAGTTTTCACGGATAATTATTCCGAAATCATTAATCAGGCCAACAAAAAGGTTATTATTTTTATCAATCAGTACCGATCTAAGGGGAGATGAAAAAGAAACTCTCGTTAAGTTCCATTGAGAACCATCGAATGATAAAAGCCCATCGTTATTGGCAAAATACATAATACCGTTTTGGTCTTGTGCAATATCCCAATTCTGCGTACTGCCATTATACTCTGATTTGGAATAATTACGAATATTTGGACTACCAATATTCTTTACCTGAGCCAAGCAGAAAGAAGATAAAAAAATCAAGATTATTAAAAATGCCTTTCTCATCATGATATAGTTATCAGGCATTAAATTAGAATATTTTGCCGGTTGAAAGAAAAAATAGTGGAGAAACTTGATTCGAGAAGAGTTTTCGATCTCATTTCCAGCGATTTAATTCATTGGTAGATTTTCAGATTAAAAAAGCTAACTTCAGCAAAAGAGAATTATCTATATCGAAAATAGATAAAAGGGTGCATTAGAGCAATAGGCTTAACAGATAGTTAGCCTGCCGATTTTTACAGATAAAGGGGGTTTGTGTTTGAAGGATTTTCAAAAAAAAGAGAGCAACGTGAATTGCCCCCTTCTCATTAAACAATTAATAATCACCCAAAAAAACTAAGCTGTATGTTTTAAAAATTTTACAGTGTCGTTTACACTTGCTAAATTCAGTAACTCTTCGTCACGTATAGAAATATTGAAAATTCCTTCCAGGTAAAAAGTAAATATTTTCCAATCGACCGAGTCAAAATTCAAATCTTTTCTGAATGATGCTTCCGGCTGAATGTCATTCTTTTGTACCCCCGTTTTTCTTAATACACGGTAAAGGTTTCTTCTTATTTTCTTTTCTTCCATAATTTTTTTCATGTGTTTATAGTTGTCTGTTTTCAATGGTAAAACATGCCTGCCTGGCTTGCTCAGTCAAACAAAGAACTCCCATGAAATTTGTAGTTATAATCCTATATGAATGGTTTTTATTCATGGTTATTTTGTCAAAAATTATTTTTACTGCAGTATCCATTAAAAAAACCGAACAAATGAATTCAAAGGTCAAATATATGAATTTTATTTTATAAAAAAATTTCATTAGAGCATATTAACACAATGTTTACACATAATTAATTCTATGTCAGTGGTGTAAAGCATTTACATGAGAGTGCTTGTGTCTGACTTTAGGAAGCTAAAAACCTCAAGATCAAAATACCGGTTTTGATAAAATTCTCCTTCCCGCTCAGTTCCTTCATGCTGAAACCCAAGACGGGATGGGATGGCTGCGCTTTTTGTATTTCCTTTTGCCACCTTTATTTGTATCCGGTTCATTTTCATGTTTTTGAAAGCAAGTTTTATGAGTTGTTTTGTGCACAATGTGATAATTCCTTTTCCCTGCATGTTTTGAATCAACCAGTAGCCAATTTCGGTTTTGCGGTTTATCCAGTCTGTGTCTTTAAAACCTATCAGGCCTGCAAATTTTTCGTTGTACCAAATCGTGTATATTTCGTCGCTCTTTTTTTCTGTTTGGGAGATAACACTTTTTATAAACGCTTCGGTGTCTGAAATTTGTTGCGTGGTACTTACAAAGGGGAGCCATTCTCCCAGATACTCTCTGTCGCCATCAATGGCTTCAAAAATAATTTTTGCCATCGAAAGTTTAATTGCTTCCAGACGTATTTTTGTGTTTACCTGAATGTGTTCCATTTTTTGCGGTTTTTTTATCAGACAAAAATAATTCCGAAATGTTACAATGCCACTACAGCTTTTTGCCAACTTGTTATCTTTGACAAAAAAATGAAAAACATGAAATGAGCATAACGAAATTTTTCCATACAGACGGTTCGTTATAAAGGCGGGTTACGTCGGAATAAATTCGCGAGTTTTACATGCATTAAAGTAATTGATGCGAGAAAATGAGAGCCTTTTGTAACTTTAAAATATAGTGTGATGAAAAAACAGGGAATATTTGTGTTTATTTTCATATTGGCTGTAAGTATTTCATGCAGGAATTCCGGTCAAAATCAAAAAGGAGAAGAAGTAGAAGGTCTGGTGTTGATTAAAACGTCTTATGGGAATATAAAAGTGAAGCTTTATGAAAAGACGGCAGAACACAGGAAGAATTTTGAGAAGTTGGTGAATGAAGGGTTTTACAATGGTTTGCTTTTTCACCGCGTGATTGAAAACTTTATGATCCAGGGCGGCGACCCTGATTCCAAAGAGGCGCAACCGGGTCAAAGGCTTGGAGGTGGATCGCTCGATTACACATTACCGGCGGAATTTGTCCCGGAGTATTTTCATAAAAAGGGAGCGCTTGCTGCTGCTCGTCTTGGCGGAGCAGCGAATCCGGAGAAACGGTCGAGTGCCTCACAGTTTTATATTGTCCATGGTGAAATTTTTTCAGAAGAAACTCTTGATGCCCTGGAGGTGTCAAAAAATCAACGGATTAAAAATGACATGTTAAAGGAACATTTGAAAGGCCTGGAAGACGAACTTCAGCAATTCAGGGCGAATAACGATCATACTGGTTTTAACCTGAAAGTGGCAGAAGTAAGGGAGCAGGTAGACAGCCTTTTTTCGGCCCAAAATCTGGGCTTCAAATTTACGGATGAGCAAAGGGAAATTTATACCACCATCGGAGGGTATCCTTCGCTGGATGGAGATTATACTGTTTTTGGTGAGATAGTGGAAGGAATGGAGGTAGTGGAGAAAATTGCTGCTGTTGGAACGGATGCGAACGATCGTCCCCTCAAGGATGTGAAGATGGAAATGGAATGGAAGTAGGGGAACAGATTTCAGTTTTAAAATAACGATGAAATTTCTGTTCCGTTTTTCAGCCAGTACGTTTTCATTCCTGTTTTTTGTGCACCGGCAATATTATCCTCCAAATCATCCACGAAAAGTGTTTCTTCGGGTCTGACTCCGGATAGTTGAATCACTTTTTGGAACGAACTTAAATCGGGTTTACGTTCGTGTATTTCATGAGAATAAAAATCTTTTTCAAAGATCGAGGGAAAATCAATCCCGTGCGTTTCCCTGAATTCCTTGTGTAACCGGCTGATATGAATTTGATTGGTGTTGCTGAAAAGAAAAACGTTGAACTTCTTTCTCAGATCTTTTACCATTTCTACTCTTTTAGCCGGAATGTCCAGTACCATGGCATACCAGGCATCGTCAATCTGCTGGTCGGTAGCCCCGGGATTTTTCAGAATTTGTCGTACCCGCGTTCTAAACTGTGCCGGCGACGCCCGTCCCACTTCCAGATCGTAAAAAATTGGGTCGGCATAAGCCTGTTGCCGATTTATTACTTCAGAACTTAGTCCCAGTTGCCTGAAAGCATGGATGGATGCATTGAAGTCAAGGTTCAGTAATACATTGCCCAGGTCGAAAACGATGTTTTTTATATTTGTAAGATCGGGTTTCATTTTGTTATTTTAAGCCACGAATATAAGATTAAAATTTCTGTTAACGGGTAGATGCAAATTCAAAGCAAACATTATCATACTATTTGGGTAAAGGGTGACAGGTCTTCGATTGTTCAGATAATTGATCAGCGAAAACTGCCTTTTGAGTTTATCATTCGGGATTTGGAAAGCCCGGCAGATTGTTTTGGTGCTATCCGTGATATGGCGGTTCGCGGAGCACCACTTATTGGTGTAACGGCGGCCTTTGGAATGTACCTCGCTTTATTTCATCTGGAAGGGAAAAATCCGGAAGTTTTTCTTGCCGAAACAGCAGACTACCTGAAGTCTGCCCGGCCCACTGCAGTAAATCTGGCATTTGCCATCGATGAAATGTTGGAGTTTATGCTTCAAAATTTGAACGATGAAGCCATAATGCTAAAAACACTGGATAGGGCAAATGCATTGAAAGAACTTGAAATCGGTTTTAGTGAAAAAATTGGAGAATTCGGGCTGGAAATCATAGAGAAAATTTACCAGGAAAAGAGAGAGCCGGTAAATATTTTAACTCACTGTAACGCCGGCTGGCTGGCCTGTATCGATTGGGGAACAGCAACGGCTCCCATTTACAAAGCGCATCAGAAAGGTATTCCGCTACACGTGTGGGTGGATGAAACCCGGCCTCGCAACCAGGGAGCCAGGCTGACGGCTTTTGAGCTGGGAGAGGAGGGCGTTCCGCATACTGTGATTGCTGACAATACGGGCGGGCACCTGATGCAGCATGGAATGGTCGATGTGGTTATTGTTGGTAGCGACCGAACCACGGTTACGGGCGATGTAGCCAATAAAATAGGAACCTACCTCAAGGCACTTGCTGCAAAGGATAATGGTGTGCCTTTTTACGTAGCGCTTCCTTCTACTTCGTTTGATTGGAATATGGAAGATGGCGTGGCCGAAATTCCCATTGAGGAACGGGAGGCGGCTGAAGTAACTGATATTGAAGGCTGGAGCGGAGCAACCCATCAATCAGTCAGGTTGATTCCGGAGAACAGCCGGGCTGCCAATTACGGGTTCGATGTGACCCCTGCGCGACTGGTAACCGGTTTGATTACCGAACGTGGGATCTGCAAAGCGAATAAACAAGATATTTTGAACCTTTTTCCTGAAAAAAAGAAATGATAAAAATTGCAATTATAGGTGGAACGGGACTGGAAGATCCCGAGATCCTGAAAAATCCCCGGGAAACAGAAGTGGATACACCTTACGGAAAAACTTCCTCAGTGTTTAAAACCGGGCAAATTGAAAGTGTGGAAGTAGTTATTCTTTCGCGTCACGGAAGGGATCACGGTATTCCGCCTTCACAGGTAAACAACCGCGCCAACATTTGGGCTATCCGGGAGTTGGGGTGTACTCATATTTTGGCAACTACAGCCTGTGGCAGTCTGCGTGAAGAGATCAAAAGGGGAGATATGGTCATCCTCGATCAGTTTATTGATTTTACACGCCATCGTGAGGTCACTTTTTATGAAAAGTTCGAGAATAATGACCTTCAGCACACCCCTATGGCCGATCCGTTTGATAAAGAATTGCGGCAGAATCTTATTGAAGCTGCCGGTAGCCTTAATCTTTCTTTTCACCCCAGAGGCACCGTAATCTCTATCGAAGGACCACGTTTTTCCACACGTGCTGAGTCGAATATGTTCCGGTTGTGGGGCGCCGATGTGGTCAATATGTCGGTAGCACCCGAATGTATTCTGGCGAATGAACTCCGGATTCCGTATGCAGCAGTAGCGCTCAGCACGGACTACGACTGCTGGAAAACCGACGAGGAGCCGGTTACATGGGAAGAGGTTCTGCGGGTTTTTAACGGAAATGTGGAAAGTGTGATTAAACTGCTGAGAAAGACGATTTCCTCTTTTAAATAGTTTTTATTTCAATAAATGCTGTAAGACATTTTTGCTGAAGAGTGTTTGGCATATCATTTGCTACATAAATCCTGTTGTCTCAAGGTTATAGAGAAGTTAAAGTTGGAACCGTTCAGTTAGTACTATATAAATTCAGCCATCAAGCTTCGTTGGCTTTTTAATTCCCGGCGGCATCTTTTTTAAAGATGCCGCTTTTGTTTGTTCTTTTTGCAGGCCCTGTTATATCATGATATATGATTTCATCCGGCTTTTCTGTGGGGAAAATTTGCTACATTGCGTGGTGAAAATAAAAAAACCTAATTCGGGAAAATTATGGCAAGTGTTAGAAGTTTGAAAAAGGAAATTGACCTGTTGATGTCGCTGGTACTGAACGATTGTTTTTACATCGTGGAATACAATACGAAAGTAGATGCCGTAGCTGTTATGAAGATTGCTGAAGGAGTGATTGAAAAACACCGGGAGTTTCGTATCAGGGTTAACCATCCCGATGGAAAGGATGATCCCAAATTGGTAAAAAGGTACTTTAATGATTTGATCTCCGATGTGCTTTCTGCAGCTGATGAGGCATTCGAAAAACTTTCTGCAGAAGTAAAAAAGGTAGCCTGATTTATTTTTTTACCAGCTCAAATATTTTACTGGCTACTACTTTCCCTTTGTGGTAAGTAGTTAGTTCCCATTTACCCAGTTTGTCTTCAAGGGGGCCCCATACGCAATCGCCCAGATAAAAGCGGTAATCGTTGGTGCTTATAAATTGCTCGCCTTCAAACGGAGGCGCAACCTCTCCTTTTTCATTTTTAAATGGCGGATGTTCAATTTTAAAAGTGATGGTTTCTGCTTTCGCCTTTTTAATATGTAAAACGTATCCAAATTCAGTTCCGATTTCTGCTTCAATTTTGGTTGTAAAATCCTGTATTCGGGGAATATCCTTGCTTTCGCGGTCCCATTTTGAGTATTCCCCGTAGCTTATCATTTTAAATTCATATTTACGTTTGCGCTTTACCATCAGTATAAATATTTTCAAAGTATGTTTAAAAATATTTTTTTTGAGTGAGAATGTAGTAATTTTGCGACGAAATTTTTACAGGTGGTTTTTATCAGGGGAAATAGTAAACTTTTGTTTGTTTTTATCCTGCCGGTATATTTTTATATCGTTCAGAGTTCATTCCAAAACAAACATACGCATTTCTATCCCAACGGGATTGTAGTTACACATTCGCACCCTGTTGATACGGAAAACGGACACCCCATTAATGAGCACGATCACTGCAAAACAGAAATTTGCTTCTTCCATCAGTTAAATTTTGATTATTTTATATATACTCCTGAATTACAAGTTATTTCAGACAGGCCCTCCCTCCCGGTCAGTTTTATTCTTTTTGACGAGCTGAACTCTGACTTCAGCTTTGGGAGACAACCTGTTAACCGCGGCCCACCCTCAGTATTTAGCCATTCTTTTAACCAACTTGCATAATATTTGAAGCCTGAAAAGGGAAGTTTTCTTTTTTTATGTTTTTAAGAAGAGAAGTTGAATGGCAACATAAAATATCCCCAAAAATGGGGATTTCAGCAGAGGGGATTATCATCTACTTTTGCCCCTGACATTGATTCCAAAAAAACCAAAAAGGGTGGTTTGATACCGCTCATTACAGAAAAAATTAACATGAGATTATTAACCGTAGTTTATTTAACATCATTATTTTTTTATAGTCCATTTTTTGTTTATGCCGACGAACCGGAGAAAAAACCAAAGACCGATGCCATGCTTTTCGGGCATGTGGTTTCAGGCAAAGAACATGTTGCATTTGCAACCATTGTAGTGGAAGGAACCACCATTGCATCGGCTGCCGATGGCACGGGGCATTTTAAAATGACAAACTTGCCTGTGGGAAAGCAAACAGTAGTTATTTCCGCCATTGGTTACAAAACCCTGAAAAAGGAAGTGGAGCTCCGGGCAAATGAAAGTGTTACGCTTTATGCCCAACTTGAGACGGACAATATTGGTATTGAACAGGTTGTTGTTTCTGCCGACCGGAATGAGAAAAGCCGGACACATACCCCCACAATCGTAAACAGTATTAATCCGAAGCTGTTTCAACGGACGCAGAGCGTAACGCTGAGCGAAGGATTGAACTTTTCTCCGGGGTTACGGATGGAGAATAACTGTCAGAATTGTGGCTTTTCACAGGTTCGTATGAACGGGCTGGAAGGTCCCTATTCCCAGGTTCTTATCAATTCACGGCCAGTGTTTAGTGGGTTGGCCGGAGTTTATGGCCTCGAACTGATTCCGGCCAATATGATTGAACGCGTGGAGGTAATTCGCGGTGGCGGCTCTTCTATGTACGGAAGCAATGCCATTGCCGGAACCATTAACCTGATTACAAAAGATCCGATAGCCAACCGGTTTTCAGCTGCCATTTCGCAGGCATTCAGTGGTATGGGGCAGGATTATGAAGCTTCGAATGATTATAACATCGATTTAAATGGCTCGTTGGTGAGCGATGATTATAAAACCGGGTTGAGCCTTTTTGGGTTTCACCGGAAGCGCGATCCCCTGGATGCCAACGGCGATGGTTTTTCGGAAATGTCTTCCATTGAGAATGTTACCGTTGGTTCGCGTTTGTTTCAAAGGATTTCCGGCCGGGGGAAAATTACCCTGGATTACTTTCATATTAACGAGTCGAGAAGGGGAGGAAATAAATTCGATTTGCCCAAACATGAGGCGGATATTACAGAGAGCGTGATGCATCGGATTAACTCGGCTGCCGTTAACTTCGACTTGCTGTTGCGCGACTACGATAAATTTTCAGCATTTATTTCCATGCAGGATGTTAGCCGCGATTCGTATTACGGGGCAGAACAGGATTTGTCGGCTTATGGTGAAACCGGTGATCTGACCTATTCGGCCGGTATTCAGTATATCCGCCATCTGGATAACTTCCTTTTTTCGCCTGCCACCATTACCTCGGGGCTGGAATCGAACGGAAGTTCGCTAACCGATGAAAAGCTGGGATATTACGACCCTGATGAAGATAAACATTATGGTAATACATTGGTGGCAGATCAAAAAATGGCCACGCAGGCCGGTTTTATTCAGTCGGAATGGAAGATAGATAAGCTGGTTATAAGCACAGGGTTGCGGTTGGATCATTACACGATTGAAGATAAGGCAAATTCAACCAGTGATATAAAAGGAGATGTATTAAGTCCGCGGGTAAATTTGCTGTATGATGTAACCGGTTTTTTTAAGTTCAGGGCGGGGTTTGCCCGGGGATTCAGGGCTCCTCAGATTTTTGATGAAGACCTTCACATTGAAACGTCGGGCTCCCGGAAGGTGCTGCATAAAAATGATGAATCACTGAGGCAGGAGTCTTCCAACAGTTTTACGGCTTCTCTGGATTTTTCGAATAGTTCCGGCCCATGGCAGTACCAGCTTTTGGTAGAAGGTTTTTATACGCAGTTAATTAATCCGTTTGCCAATGAGTATGGTACGCCCGATGAAGACGGTGTGGTAATTTACACCCGTGTGAATGCCGAAAGCGGGGCAAAAGTTCACGGAGTTAACCTGGAACTGAATGCTTCGCCTTCTGACCGGCTGCAGTTTCAATCGGGTTTTACCTTTCAGAAAAGCACATTTGAAGAGCCGCAGGAATTTGGCGAAACCCGCTTTTTCAGAACACCTGACACTTACGGTTATTTAAGTATGAATTATAATCCTTACATGCTTTTTAATGTAGCCTTTACCTGCAATTATACCGGCCCCATGTTAGTCCCTTATTTCGGATCGCGTTTGGATAAGCCGGCAGAAGGGCAGTTGAACAAGTCTGATTCATTTTTCGACATCGGCGTGAAGCTGAGTTATGATATCAGGATAACAGAGAATGTGAAATTGCAGGTTAACGGGGGCGTAAAAAATCTGTTTGACAGTTTCCAGAATGATTTCGATACCGGGATTGACCGCGACCCCGCATATATATACGGGCCGCTTTCACCCCGGACAATTTATCTGGGATTAAAGATAGGGAACCTGTAATTGTTTAAAAAGAGGTTGTCAACTCAAAGGCAACCTCTTTTTATTTGCAACGGGACAAAAGATTTGTAATTTTACGCCGTTCACTAATATAGGTTAAAACTTCGGAAATGAATGAATTGGATGTCCAGAATAAGTTAAAAGCCCGGGATAAGAGAAACAACATTATTGTAATTGCCCTTTCGGTTATTCTTGTCGCTTTGGCTGTTTTATATTTTATGCAGAACAGGGAACACCGTTTGATAGTGAGTGAACTGAACGCAGAGAAAGATTCCATTCAATCGGAGTTGGGAGGCCTGGTAGTTCGGTATGATTCATTGCAAACCGAAAACGACACTATTAACGAACAGATATTGGTGGCACAAACCAAAGTAAAAGATTTGCTGCTGGAGATTGAACAGACTAAAAAAGTGAGTCTGGAGAAAATAAATTCATACCAGAAGCAGGTGACCACCCTTCGCGGTATTATGCGCGATTTTGTGGTGCAAATCGATTCGTTGAACCGCCGCAACCAGGAACTGCTGGCCGAGAATCTGGAAGTAAAAGAACAGTATAAGCAGATTGCCACCGAGAAAGAGCAGTTAAGCGTGGAGAAAAAAAGGTTGGAGAGAAACCTGGAACGTGCATCTGTACTTCAGGTACGCGATTTTGTTGTGGAGGCCCTGAACCGGCGCGACAAAGAAACACGTTTTGCTGACCGTGCGGAGCGAATACGCGTCTATTTTATTTTAAGCGAGAATGTTTCAGCAAAGCGGGGGTCGAAAGATATTTATGTACGTATAATGCGTCCGGATCAGCTTTTAATGAGCAAATCGGCCGACAATCTTTTCCGGTTTGAAGATTTAAAAGTACAATACTCTGCCATGCGTGAGGTGGTTTATGAAGGCCACGATCTCCCGGTAGCTATTTTCTGGGATAATTCCAACGAACCGGAACTGATGACAGGTGAATACACCGTCGACCTTTTTGCCGACGGGTACAACATTGCCACTACCACTTTTGAATTGAGGTAGTATCATGTCCTGTTTTTAGTCTGCGGAAAAAACACAAGTCTGAAAAGCCCGTTGTCCCTTCTTTGGTCTAAGCATGCATAAAGATAGGTTCGGTCACCTGGGCCAGCTCTTTTAACTGGTTCGTTTCCCGGGTTGTAATCGCACCAAAATCATTCATAAACTCCAGTGCTTTTAAAAACAGGGTATTTTTTCCCGGAGGAATGGCCGCGGTGACATTTCTCGACAAGGTATATTTCAACGCCATTTTCATTATTTCCTCGTCGAGCACAGGCCGGTACCATACATTTTTATAAATTTTTTGTTCATCGGGCTTCAGGCGGGTCAGCGCCATTGATTTCAGTGCCAGGATGCCCATGCCCCGTTTTTCTGCTTCGGCATATACCTGTGGTCCAAAGTTTCCGGCATTCCAGCAGGCAAAGTTGATGGGGAACAAAATGGAATCGAAATCGTAGTTCTCCATGGCCAGCATCGCGGCATCTACCGAGTGTGCCGAGAAACCAAGGTGTTTGATTTTCCCGTCTTTTTTTGCCTTTTCAAACACTTCCATGGCTCCGCCCGGTGCAAAAACCTGTTTTACATCTTCGACTGAACTCAACGCATGCAACTGATACAGTTCAAAATGATCGGTTTGCAGGTGCCGCAGCGAATTTTCCAGATCTTTCTGTGCCCCGTCGGCATCGCGCTGGTTGGTTTTGCAGGCCAGGAAACAATGGTTGCGGTAAGGTTTTAGCGCCGGCCCCAATCGCTCCTCTGCATTGCCGTAAGTAGGTGCCACATCGTAATAGTTAACCCCCAGTTCGTAAGCTTTGCTAACCAGTTCATTGGCAAACTCCTGAGGATTGTCATTCAGCATAATCCCGCCAAAGCCAATGATGGAAAGCTTCTCGCCTGTTTGACCAAGTACACGCCGTGGAATACGGTAGTCCGCCGGGAAGTTGCTTCCAAAATTTCGGATAGCCGGAATGGTTAACGCCAGCGTTCCCAATGCACTGTTTCTGATAAATTTCCTTCGTTTCATGCTTTTTTAGTTATTCGTGTCCCTGATATTTAAAAGAAACTTTGAGCTTGACCCGGTAATACTGTATTTTCCCTTCGTGCAGGTGCATGTCCATTTGGGTAACTTCAGCAATGCGCAAATCCCGCAGCGTTTCAGAAACGCGGGTAATGGCATTCTGGGCTGCTTTTTCCCATGATTCGGGACTGCTGCCCACAATTTCAATAATTTTATAAACACTGTCTGGCATAACTTTTTGTTTTTAAGGTTTAAAAAAAATATCGCCTTCTTGTACGATACTCCTGTGGTTTTGTTTGTCCTTCATAACAAAAATATTTACCCGGTACAGGCTGTTTCAGAAAGAAAACCTGTAGAATGGCGTGAAAGATAATTTCTGTGTGCAGGTGCGGTTAAGGCTTACGACAGTGTTGTCCTTTTTCCCTGAAATCCTTTTTCTGTTTTAACAACGGTGGCCTGTTCGGTATAAAAATCGTGTTCGAAAAACAGGATGTAATTGTTTTCGGCAGCCTGGTTTAAAAAGGTCTCTTTTTCTTCCATGGTTTTTACCGGGTAGAGGTCGTACGAAGCCATCCAGAGTAAAGGGATGTGGGCCAGGGTAGGAATGAGGTCGGATGTGTAAACAATGGTTTTGCCTTCAAAACGGATAAACGGGATCATTTGCCCCGGCGTGTGCCCATCGTAAAATCGTACTCCGATATCCGGAAAAAGCTCTCCTTCTTTTTCCACCAGCCTGAGTTTTCCGGAGTGAAAAAGAAAATCCAGCACTTCAGTATGGTAAGCGGCTTTTTCCCGCTGGTTGGATATTTTTGAATGCTCCCACTGGGTTTTACTGCACCAGTAATTGGCCTTGGGGAAAGCCGGTTTCAGTTTGCCGTTTTCATTTTTTACGCCCCCGGTGGCATGATCCCAATGCAGGTGCGTGAGAAAAACGTCGGTTATATCGGAGGGGGAATACCCGTTTTTTGCCAGTGAATCTTCAAGGTGGTTCCCCGGAATTACGCCGTTGTTTTTCAGGTGTTTTTCCGGATAGTGGTTTCCAATTCCCGTTTCAATCAAAATTTTTTGCGCGCCATTTTCTATTAACAGGCAGCGTAAAGCCAGCTTTGTAAAGTTGTTCTCGTCGGCGGGGTACACCTTGCTCCATAATACCTTGGGAATGGCTCCGAAAAGCGCGCCGCCATCGCAATGGAAACTTCCGGCTGAAACGGGAATGAGCTTCATATTTAAAAATTTTGAAAGATACCAGATAGTTCAAACCTTTTGTAAATCAATAAAATTCTGTGTAGAGCCTATCTGTTATCCTGTTATAACCAGGGGGCAAAAATAGAATTTTCAATCAGAAACAGATACCAGTTTTTGTTGAAAAGCGGTGTCAAGTGAAAAATCCATTACATGTTTAACTACGCCGGTGTAGTCCTGAACTCCCTTTTCCACGTTGTTTGTTTTCAGGTATACATCGTTCACTTTGGAAGCCGCACGATCTATCTTTTCATTTCGGAGTTCTGACCAGTGTTTCTGTATTTTTCGAAAATCGTCTTTCACCCTTTCATCCAGTTGCCCGACAATTTCAGGAAACTGTTCTAACCTTCTCCCGTGGTAAATAAAATACCGGAGAATGGCCAGGTTGGCTGAGTATTGCAGATGTTCCGACGGACTTTGGCTGCAAACCAGCCAGGAATAAAAGTTGGCCTCTGCCTCGCCGGTTATGCCGTATTGGTGTGCTTTTTCATGTGCCAGCACAAACGGGTATTCTACCGGCAGATTGAACCGGTTTACATGCACTTCATTAAAAAATGGTCCGAAATAACCCGAAATACCTGCCTGCGCAAAAAAGTGGCTGAATGTAATTTTTTTGGCGTTTTGCTTTCCTGAAAGAGTGTTCAGCTGCAGCGCCGGCGCCAGTTTTTCGTACGACTGTTCAATAAAGCGGGCCATTTCCTGTTCATCCATGTTATGGAAGGAGCACCAGCTTGCATTTGTTTTTTCAACAAGTTCAGTAAAAACAGAAACAAAAGCCTCTGTTTCGGCCTGTTGTTCTTTCATTGTCAGGCGGTTGTTTAAATCAGTGCGAAAGTAATTGAAACCCCAGAAAAGATAGAATGAAATATACACTGTGGCAAGTACATTTAACAGGATTTTTGCCGATTGGGAGAAGGAAATTTTCCGGAGAATGAGGAGGATTGTGCCAAAAATAAAAGAGAGGATCAGGAATATGTAGAACACATCATCCAGGGAGAAGGGAAGCCATTTGCTGAGAAAAGAGAGACAAGACGCCACAACGGGGTACAACATTTGGGAATAGTAACGTTCCACAAACTCCGGGTTATGAGCCCAAATTTGTGTCAATCCGAAAAACAGGAGTGCTGTAACCGGCAAAAACAACCATCTTTTTATGTTGAAATGTTTTGTTTTCATTACCCTTTTTCAAATCCGGAATGTCAGGATTCATGTGGTACAAAAAAACAGCTAATTTTTGAATATTCATAGCCTTACACTCTGGCAGGCCTTATTTGGCGGAAGGAAACAATGATGCAAATGCTTACTGGATGCCGGTATTTGGAGTAACATTCTTATTTTTGAAGCCTAAAGCAACCATGTATGCGAATTTCAGCAATTCTGATTTTTTTATTTTTGAGTTTTTCAATTTACGGACAAACCCGCAAAACCAGTGACTGGATAAATTTTGGAAGCAACCATGTGAGTAAATGGATACAGGTAGCGCCCGGTAAGATGGGGCCAAATGCATTGCCGGTGCCTGAAATGGATTACGCACAGGTACCAAACCGGTCGGGATTTGAAGCCGGTACCCATTTTAATGTAATGAAAGGAGACACTTCAATCTCTTCTTTCCTGGCATTTGACTGGGCCGTGGTGCCTGAAAAGGTGGCTGTGAAAATCTGGGGATTTCCTACGGAAACATTCCGGACAAACAATGAAGTGCGCGATGACCGGCAAATTTACTACGACGATACGGGTTGGATGACCGGCGGGGGTGATATTTGGATTAGCACATTCATACAAATTATAAAAGACAGGAATAAGTGGCCCGATGTAGTTTTGAACTATTCGCTGAAAACAACCACCGGCTCCATCCTGCATGCCCGTTATACAGACGCACCTGTACACTATTTTTATGCGGCTTTTGGAAAAAGCTTTTTCCCTGAAAACCACTTTCTGAGTGAAGTACGAGTTGCCGGAATGGGTGGGTTTTATATCTGGCAAACCAATAAAGTGGAAATGGCACAGGATGAGGGACCGCTTTTTGAAGCCGGGGTAAAAATCAGGCATAAAACCATTTCGTTAATGAATGAAATGGGGGGATATTGGGGATATGGTGCCTACGATTTTCTGGGGGTGAAAAGTTTTGCCGCACCTATTGTTTACAGGGCGAAATTATTGAAAGAAGGAGAACGTTTCGACTGGAAACTGGAATACAGGACCGGTTGGAAAGATTATAAATACACCACCTTTATTTTCGGGGTTGCCTACCGTTTCAACGTAAACTGAACCAATGGGTTCGGTTCAGTTTTTAGCATGACGATTCGTATCTTCTGCCACAATTTTTTTATACTTGTACTTCATTCATGTTACAAATAAAACGTATGGCTCAATTATGGCATTCGGTAGTGCTGGTTTACCTGTTTTCAACAGCATTTGCTTTAAAGGCGGAGGAACCTGAAAAGCAGGTGATGGAAATTCATCAAAAAGCATGGACCGTAGACACACATTGCGACACGCCAATGGCGTTGCTGAACCAGGAATTTGATATAGGCAAACGGAATGAACCTCCCAAAAGCCGGGTCGATTTTGTGCGGATGAAGGAAGGGGGACTCGATGCCATATTTTTTGCGGCATTTACCGGTCAGCGGGAGCGCACGCCGGAGAATACGGAGGCGGCCTGGAAAAAGGCGCACCAAATGATTGACGCCACATACGAGGTTTGCCAAAAATATGGCGAACTGGCTGAAGTAGCCACATCCTCTGCCGATGCGGCACGTATTGAAGCCACAGGAAAAAGGGCTGTGTACATCGGACTGGAAAATGGATTTCCTTTGGGTACGGACCTTTCGCGGGTGAAAGCGTTTTACGATCGCGGGGTAAGGTACATTACGCTTTGCCATTCGCAAAACAATGATATCTGCGATTCTTCTACCGACCGTAAAGGACCTGAACATAACGGATTGAGCCCTTTCGGGAAGAAGGTTGTAAAAGAGATGAATCAACGGGGAATGCTCATCGATGTGTCGCATATTTCCGATAAATCGTTTTTCGATGTGGTGAAGCTGAGTAAAGCGCCTGTTATTGCCTCCCACTCCAGTGTGCGTGCCATTGCCCGTCATCCGCGGAACTTGTCAGATGATATGATACGGGCGTTGGCGGAAAACGGCGGAGTGATCCAAATTTGTTTGCTCGACGATTATGTGAAAGATCCGGATTCCACCACCGTGCATTTTCAAAAAATGAAGGAGCTGCTGGAAATATATGATACCCGGTTTGAATCGATGAACGAAGAGGAAAAGCAGGCTTTCCGGGAACTTTGGTGGGAAACCGACCGGAAATACCAGAAAAAACTTCCCACCGTAAAAGATTTGGTTGACCACATTGACCATGTAAAAAAACTGGTGGGTATCGATTTTGTGGGCATCGGGAGCGACTTCGACGGGGGTGGCGGGCTGGCCGATTGTCAGGATGTGAGCCAGTTCCCCAACATTACACGCGAAATGCTGCAACGCGGCTATACCGAAGAAGAAATTGTAAAAGTGTGGGGCGGCAATTTTCTCCGGGCGTTTCAAAAGGCAGAAGAGCTGGCAGCACACTGACAAGGAAACCGGAAGAGAAGGTAGTCCCTGTGCTAACGGGCCCTCCATCCCGGAGCAAATTTGTAGGGTATCCGTCCGCATAAATAATTTTGTTTTTGAAAAGCAGGACATGGCTACAGGCCCTCACCGGCGGGGAACCAGAGAAGAATGGGTCACGTTGAAAATCCGGTGGAGTAAAAAAGTAATCACGCTTAACCTTCAATATTCATTTAACTTTTTTTCTACCTTAAAATTCTCCCAAAACTAACTTTGAAGGTGTGATCAGATCTCACGAAACAATGTGAGTTCAATGTAAGAAACTTTACCTGCAAAACCCTATTCATAACAACAGACTGGTTATCCACTTGTTTGGGGCTTTGCCCCAATCCCCACTTCATTTTTCTCCTTAGGATGAGAAAAACGAAGAAAAAAGAATCATGTCAAAATTAACCTTTGCGTTTTTTCAATATAGCGAACTGGCTCGACTGACGGAATTTTGACACAGCCCGCATCAGGTATAGCTCACTTATAAATCAAAGTCAGGAATTGATAGAATAGGCCGGTTCACATATAAACATTTATGGCTAACACATCGGAGTGATGGCCTCGGTCGGTGAGCCGGAAAACAAGTGAAGACGGCGTTAAAAAATTACTGTTGTTTGAGGAGGTACGACGAGTTTCAGTAATTTTAGCCGGCAACACGTAGTTTTTCCGAGTGAAGCGAACGCAGCCTTGACTTTTCTGTTTACTATTTGCGTCAAGGCAAAGAGTAAAATCGGCCTGATAAGGCATAAAAATATGGATGGAAAATGTATCTGAAAACAGATTACTCCACCGGATTTTTCGGGTGAGCCAGAAGAATCTCATGGCATCCGGTATTTTCTTTCGTATCAAAAAAATAAAAACTTATTCCTGTAAAGCTTTGAAAATTAATCAGGTTTTTCTATTTTAGGTTCCGTTAAGCAACGTAAAATTTTCTCAAAACACAACCGATTATCAAAATGTATTAAAACCAAAAACAATGAAGGCCCTCAGCTTATATAATCCTGTCGCAAATACTGAAACCGGAGAAAGCGGAATATCCGCAGCAGTTGAAAAAGTATAAAAGAAAACAGGCCGCCTGCGCCGTGGAAAGCTTACAGGCAGCCATTGATTTAATAATTATATGTATAACCATTAAAACTTTCCAAAGATGGGAAAAATGACAGAATCTAAAAAACGCGATTTTGTATCGCAACTGGTTGTGATTATGGAACAAAATGAGCAGTTGCTCACCGACAAGGGATTTAACCCTCAGGAAAAGATTGCAGCCCTGAAGCAGGAAATGACTGACGCTGATGCGGCCGAAGCGCGGCAACGCGAAGCGGCGGCGGCAGCCAAAGATGCTACCCGGACTGCGCAGCAAACGCTGGATGTGGCCTACACCAATGCATCGGCCACAGTCGACCTGATTACCGGGTTGCTGGGCAAAAAAGACAATCTTGTGCTCGAAATCAAAAAACTACGGAACACCGAACGAAGACCACGATCTCCGCGGGAAGCTTCTGAGTAAGCGTACAAAAAACCGGATACTGAAAATCAGTATCCGGTTTTTTGTTGGTTATACTTTCTCCCGGTCAACCTGTTACCCTACGCAAATACAGGGGGACCTGGCTATTTCCCCGGGGGGATATGGGCCGGAACACAGGGGATTTCCTTTCGTCCCTTGTGCCTTGCCCCGGGTCACAAAGGGAAAAGCCTTTTCCCCTTGTGACTTTCTTTGGGTACTTTGGGGATTTTCCTGTGTGTCGAAGGGAAATTCCTGCGTACACGGGGGATGGCTTTAAGTACCTAAGGGAAATGAATAAGTACTCGGAGGATAATGCTGCTCCCCAATATATAAAATTGGCAAAAGGCTTGTGAATAAAGGGATACAGGAGGTTTTGGGGGACGTGATGCTTTTCAATCACTATGCTGGCACAAATTTGTACCTTGCCATTTCAGGCAAATAATTTTGTTTTTGCAGAGTAAGAAAAGAGTGGTAGGATCATGTAGGTAAGGATATGCGGAGAAATAAGATTCATAAAGCCTCAAAACCAATGGCCTTTAGGTAATTAAAAGTGTCGTTATAAAATTCGGGTAATCTAGTTGGATCTTTCTTGTCACCTGTAGGTATAACAATAACCATACCTTGCCTGGCCCTTGTAAGTAATACCCGATAGGCATTTTTTAGATATAATTTTCTTTCTGTCTTATTAATGTTTTGCCATTTCTTCCCTTTAAAAGATTTATAAACCCAACCTTCAGGGCTAAAACGAAAATCGCCATCCCATGCAACACAAGCCCAGTCAAGTTCTAAGCCTTGAATATGAAATTCTGTTGCAACATCTTCTAAATAATACGAAGAACGTATATCGTCCTTTCCATCTAAAAACCAATGAATAGGATCAATAGGTGATTTTACATCAATAGCATAAGGTTTTAATCTTTGAGCCTGAGATGAAACCACAATTCCATATCTTTCAGTGCCACGTGCTTTGTTTTTCAACCATTCCTTTGCTTTGGAAAAATCTCTTGTAACAACAATTGGATATTTTGATTTTAACTCAAGTAAGGTAGATTTCGCATCATCAATATTTAAATCCAGAATTTGTTTAACCAATAATGAAACATTTTCAGCACGAAAAGAACGCATTGAAACAGCTAAATGTAAATATTCAGAGTGTATTACATGATTTCTGTAACGAATTTTGTGAAGTATTTCTTCTGCATTATATTCACTATCCGTTAAGCGGTTCGATATATAAATTTTCCAATCTGGAAATTTACGTTCAAGTCCCAAGAGCCATTCGCTAATACCAGCTTCTCCTGTGTTTATTTCTTGTCCTCCGCCAACCAAACAAACAACAACTGCCCAGTCAGGATGACGATCAAGGCAAGAAACTAAAAATTCAGGCTCCGACATATTAAAGTCATGAATACCTTTTTTTTGTCTCATGAAATTTGTTGTTTGCTCAAATGTCCAAGCACGTTGCGCTTCATCAAATAATACAACATGTTCAATAGGAGCTCCTTTATCTCGTATCCCCTCGTCTCTAAAGTGATGAACATTTTGTATAAAAGCTTGAACCTGACTCTTTGCTTCCTTTTTTGTAAGCTTTTCACCCCTTTCTTTAGCTCGCTTCACTTTATCGCGTGCTAAAGCTTCCTGTAATATTTTCACTAAAGGGCCATTACCAGAGAGGAATACACTATACAATTCACTTTCCTTATCGAAATGTTTCGTTGCTATATTCAATCCTACTAATGTTTTTCCTGCACCAGGAACGCCTGTAACAAAACAAATTGCTTTTTCTGATTTGTCCCTAGATTTTTTAATGATTGTTGAAAGTTCATCAGAAGTTTGACTCAGATTAATTGCACTTGCATCGCTTCTTGAAATATCTGCAACGGAATGTTGATTGTAAAGAGCCATAGCAGCTTCAATAATGGTAGGTGTTGGCTGATAGCGACCTTTTTCCCACTCACTCGTATTGATTTGTGAATGCCCATCTAGAAATCTTAGAGCAGTTGAAAGAATTGAAGGCAACGTTTGAGAATTGCTTCTAATTGGATTAAATAGATTATCATCATTTTGAAAAATAGATAATAAAATATCAGAAGATTTTGCATCCGTCGCAATAAGAATTGGAATTATAATTTTATCGTGGCTGGTTTCGTGGAAGTTTTTTAAGTCTAGAGCATAATCCCAAACTTGGTCAATGGCATGCGAATGGTATTCCTTCTCTCCGACCTTAAATTCAATAATGAAAATAATTGATTCAATAATTAGTAGGACATCAATCCTTTTTCCTATTCGTGGAATAGCATATTCAAAATAAATGGAACCATTTAATTCAGATAGAATTTGTTGCAAAAAAATAATTTGATATTTCCAAGCATTTTTTTGAGTTTGCTCGGTAGAATATTCATTGTTGTCTACAAGAGTACCAAGTATTTCTGAATAAGATGATTCATTAAAACTTTTGATTGTGTTATTGTAAAAAGCTCTTTTCATTTATTTATTGTTCAAAAGTCAACCATAAAGCTAACAGAAAATGAACATAAAATAATGACAGTTTCATTTTTTTTCTTTTAGTCCAATAAATTCGCACCAGTCATGATCCAGTTCAGGATTGTAATTTGGAAACTGAGGTTTTGGTAACCCAAAATCTAGGGGATTGAACCACAACTGATCAATTAATTGAAGTTTGAACCATTTTTTAAACGTTTTTAAATCCCAGTTATTTGGGTTTTTAATTATGGATTCCTTATATAACTTATAATTGGCCGCATCACGATAAAGGTATTTAATAATAAATATGTGCTTTTTCATGAAGCAAAGAAAAGCAATAGAAGAATGTGTATCAACGGACGATAAGTAACATTCTAAAAAACCTCCGCACCAGCATTTCCGGCTTGGTGTTCCTGCCCTTTATGCGGCTCATATTAAACGAGCGGGTTGCTTTGTTATGCACGTCGGCCATCGTAATGTAAAGTTACCAGCGTAAAGGTAGGAAAAAGCGGGCAGTGATTAACGGGCAGTTTACAGTTCCGGTTTTCAGCTAGAAATGAAATTAAAGCAGGACAACAGCCGGTTGCCGGAAACCTGAAGCTGGTAAGTAGTTGTAAGGGAGTAAAATAAATGTTTGGTGTCCGTTTCTTTTTGGGTTATACTTCAAAACTTATTTCGTAAATTGTATCAGAAAACCGAAAATCCTGTGCAATGAAAAATCTGGTGCTGATTGCAACATTTTTTATGTTAGCCACAACCCTCTTCGGACAAACAGAAAAACCCGATTCAATTTTTACAAAAAACGGGAAGGTACTCACGGGAAAAGTGAAGGAAATAGGAACCTCGGAGGTGAAGTATATTCAACCACAAATGAATACAGATGTGGTTTATGCCATTGATAAAAATGAAGTTGACCGGATTGTTTTTGCCAACGGGCAGGTACAGAAATTTGACACGGAGTGGGGAACCATCGAGGAAAACTCGGCGGAACTTTTTCAGATTCAAAAAAAAAATGCGCTGAAAATTGATTTTTTGTCCATTGCGGCCAACACCCTGACTGTAACGTATGAGCGATGCTTAAAGCCGGGAAGATCGGTTGAGTTTTCGGGCGGAATAATCGGAATTGGAGTCGCACTGGAGGAGGAAAATGCATCCGGGGTTCTTTTCAGGGGAGGCTACAAATTTGCCAAAAACCCTGATTTTTACCTGAGGGAGATGCGCTATTCCCACATATTAAAAGGAGCTTACGTAAAGCTTGAATTCGATTTTGCCAGTTATGCGGTAACCGGTCAGCAAGCTTTTTTTGATGAAGAAAAAAGATATAACAATACCAAGTGGGCATTGCTCATGGTGCCCGGCAAGCAGTGGGTTTTCGACGACAGTTTTCTGATAGATATCTATTGCGGAATTGGTCTGGGAGACAACAGTCTCGAAGATTTGGATTTAACTTATCCTTATGGGTTTGCTACCCTGGGCGAAAATTTTCCACTGGCTTTTTCATTTGGGGTCCGAATGGGACTTCTCCTAAAATAAGTTCCCGGATGCTGACAGTAAGAAACTGTTTAAATTTTATTCCACGGCACTATATTGTTTTGATTTTCAGCTTTTACCCCAATCCCTGAAGGGTGTGCTGAAAATCAGTTTACTCCCTTTAGGGTCGGGGTTAAAAAAATTGATTTTCAATCTCATAATTTGTGCGATAAAACACATTTTATTTAGTATTATGTTTTTACGATTTTTAAACAGTTTCTAATATTGTTAACATATTTTATTGGTTGAAACAATAATTAGATGAAATCCCGGGCTCTTTTATGATAATTAACGCTTTCTTCGTTTGTTTTTAACATCTCTTAAATAGTTGCTTTTCAGAGAGTATCTAATTTAGTATTGATATTTTTATTCAGGTACTAAATTGACTAAGTTATGAACCCAAAATTGAATTTTCTGGTTGTTGTTTTGTTGTTGAGTTTTTGTACGGCCTTTTCGCAGGAAACATTAAAAGTAGGGCATGTAAATATTCCTGAGCTGGTACAACAAATGCCCGAAACCGATAGTATTCAGGCAGTATTGAATAAAGAAGCGAAAGAGATGGAAGCCATGTATTCCGAAATGTTGGGAGAGCACGAAAAGAATGTGCAAAAGTTTGAAAATGAAAGTAGTTCGTATTCTGAATTTGTACGAAAAACAAAAGAAGCGGAACTGATGGAATCTGCCGGTAAAATTCAGCAATTTCATCAAAATGCCACACAACAGTTACAAAAGCGGAATGTGGAACTTTTGCAGCCGGTTTACCAAAAAATAAATGAGGCCATCTCACAGGTGGCGGGCCGGGATAATTTCACGTACATTTTAGACCTGGGCAACGGGGCTGTTGTATTTCATGCCGAACATAGTCAGGATTTAAATCCTTTGGTTTTGGCTGAAATAAAAAAACAGTAATGCAACTGTCTTACTATTAACCGACTTTAGTCGGTTAATAGTAATAAATAATAGAGAACTGATTGTAAGGGGAGATCATAACTATTTGTATATATATGATATACACGGAAAGGCTTTTCTTCAAAAAAGATCAGTAAAAGAAGGTTTTACCTTTACTTTTCAAAAAGGAGGAGTTTATATCGTTAACTTTGGTACTGAAGCCTTTAAAATATTTGTAAAATAGTTTCTATTTAGGCATTTAAATTTTAAATAACATGTTTACATGGGTTCGCTTAAGAAATTCTAAAAAAATGTTTGTGCTGGCTGCAGATGAGAAATAGCTTTTTAAAAAGTATTTCCTATCTTCCCAAATTTACGGAATGAGGTAACTTGCATCACCTGTCAAAACCGGGGGAGTGCAGGTTTTTTTATTGATTGTCATATTGTAACGAATTTGTATTTACTATGAAAGAACCAGTTAGTGCAGAAGAAAGCGGAAATCAGGAAATAATCAACCGAAGGAAACTTTTTGGGAAATTGGGGATTCTGGTTGGGGGAGGTTTGTTGTCCAACGAAATTTTGGGTGTTCCTTCCGAATTGCCAACGACAGAAGAATCTACTGTTTTTCAGTCTGTATCGTTGAAGAATGCCCGGGAATTGAAGGGGGCCGCCCCGGGTGACATTCTGTTGACTTATGGTTTTTATGAGTTGGGTGATGGCGGTGGAGCCTGCTATCGGATTGTGGAAAAAAACAGCGATATCGAAATAAATCACGGAGATGTGGTTTCCGTTGGCAAGGATCTGGCCGCTGTTCTTATGGCCCGCACAGCGATTAATTATAAGATGTTTGGAGCAGTGGGTGATTCGCATAATGATGACGGGGTACAAATAAATTTAGCGCATGAGTATGCCAATAAATATCATTTGCCCGTTGAGAACATTCACGGAGAATTTTGGATTAAACAAACGCGAAGTATTGATATCAAAACTTCTGTACAATGGGGAACCACTATCTTTCACATCAATGAAAAATACAATGATAAACGGCCGGTATTTCGGGTAACAAGTTATAATTCGCCTAAAGAGATAGAATTAAACTTTTTCCAAAAAAAGGAATTATTGCAGCAGCTTACTCCGGGAGCACAGGAAATTACGGTTTTAAAAGAGTATAATAACCATCTCATTGTCATCCAGGATCAGAGTGACCGAATTGGCTTTCGGGCAGGCAGCCGATACAAAGGCAGATCCTGGGCTAAGGAAGAACTTTTCTATGTGGAGGAGGATGGAAGAATTCTTGGTGACATTGCCTGGAACTTTAAAGATTATACCGACCTGAAAGCCTATCCGGCAGAGAACAGCTACCTTACGCTGGAGGGAGGTTCTTTTTATCTTTCAGGAGATGTTCCTGAGAGTCAAAAGGTAATGTATATCCACAATGGTTTTGTCGTTTCGCGAAGCAGAACAATCATACAGAATCAGTGGGTCGGATTGGAGCCTGAAGCCAGAGATATTTCAATGAATCCCAGAAGCGGATTCTATACGCTGTCTAACGTTTTTGATGTAACCCTTGAAAACATCAGGCTTATTCCCTGGGAACAGAACAGGGAGGGGGAAGACAGAGATGTTCCTGCAGGTACGTATGGCATTGGTGGCAGCAGGTGGTTAAATACTACCTTTCGAAATATAACTGCGGAAGGCACCATGTTGCATTGGGGAGTTTTTGGAACCAATATGAATAAAAATTTCAGGGTGGAAAACTGCCGGCTGAATCGCGTAGATGTGCATTTCCATTGCTGGAACCTGACGATTAAAGATTCCCTTATTGGCAACAGGGGGATTTCTGTAACCGGGGGAGGTGAAATGATTATTGAGAATACAACATGCGAAAACCGGTTTTTTATTAACCTCAGAAGAGACTTTGGTGCTAAATGGGATGGCAGTATTGTGATAAAAAATTGCCGGCTCAAGCCGAAAACAGATTCAGAAACTTTTATACTGTATTCTATGGCAACTGATTTTGATTACGGCTATCCGATTGGATTGGCCAGGTTTCTGTCAGTTGAAGATTTCGTTATCGATTATAAAGGAATACCTGAATGCAAAAAAGAAAGCTGGCTTGTTGGGCTGTCTGGCTTTTCTAAATCGAAAGAAGGGCAGCGATCATTTTTCCCAAGGGAACTGCGATTCCACAATGTTTTTACCGAGGGGCGTGAAAAGGGGGTTCGGTTAATGAAAGCAACTGATCCGCAGGGATACTTGTTGCCTCTTACCGGTTCTTACGATAACTTTTTCTTTCAACCAAATGCACACATGTTTTTTGATAATATTCAGTTAGATGAAGACAGTGGGGGAGAAAATGATTACCATTTGCAACTGAATATGATCTCAGAAGAACCCTATGACAGCTTTTCCCTTTATCCTAAAATACATATTTCCAATTGTAATTCATTGTCCCTGAAGTTAGGAAAGGCGTGTTTTACACTTCTGGTTGAAAACAGCACAGTTCACCGAATCAGCTCGGCAACGGCGGATCCCATGCCCGGCGAAATAGCATTTACAAATTGTAAGTTCTTGCCGGTAATAGATGCTGACAGCAACAAGCCATACCAATTGTCAACGGAATTGGGAACCAGTTTTATGCATTGTGTATTCCACCTGCCCCGTTCCGGTCAGCAAGATATTCATAAGCTTTTATCCCTGATTGACTTTATCCGGATTAATAAATACGTTTTGTATAACCATATTCATTCCAGGTTGGGAAAGGATGTGCAGAATTTTCTTCAGCGCGAAAATATTTCGCTAAAAAGTAATTTCATCCGGATGCTAAAAAGTCACCATGAACTCGAATAAATCTTTCAGGGGAAGAAAATTAAGGAGTTGCTTTTTGGGGTAATTCTAAAGGCCCTGTGTATTGATTTTTAGTAACTCCCTCACCTTCTTCAGTGCGCGGTAGAGCAGGGTGCGTACTGAGGCAACATCGATATCGAGCAGTAGGGCGATTTCATGGTTTTCAAGCCCTTCGGTATATTTTAGATAAATCAGTTCCTGTTGGTGTTCCGTTAAACTGCCAATAGCCTGTTTTATGGTACGTTCAGTTGCTTGTTGCTCTTCAGTAGAAATAATCAGCTGTTCGATCGTATTTTTGGGTAGATCGTCGGAGCCAGGCAGTTGGGCTAAAATCTGTTTTCTCCTTTTTTCTGAACGCAGTTCTTCGAAGAGTTTATTTCGCAGGGATTTGAAAAGGTATATTTGGATATTTGATGTAACAACAAGACTTTTACGTTTTTCAATGAGCTGAATAAATACCTCATGGATGCAGTCTTTGACCAATGCCTCGTCGTTAATAATTTTTAACCCGTAAGAATAGAGATTGTCGGCATATTTGGCATAAATAAGGGTAAGCGCTGAGTCATCCCCGTTTTTGAGGTTATTCCATAAGATATTTTCAGCAGGTTTGTTCATTTAATTTGAAATCCTCATAGGAAAAACACAAAGAAACGGAGCAATTTACCGAATCACGACTATATATATAAGAGATATTTTTGAATTGTACTGAGCCTCTAAATTTGATTTTTTTAGAATAGTTTTTACTTTGTTTTTTGAGTTGAGTAAACCACTTTGAACCAATGTTTTTAACTTGGGGTGTTTTGGTTGTAGTAATGTGCAATCCGGTTCACAGAAGGGTAAAGTTTAGAATGTTTCAATAATAGTAAAGACGATTTTTTAAACAATGGAGTATCCATATATTTCAGGAATTTCTGGTCGGGCTATAAACGGACATTTTTAGCCAATCACCAATGTAAAATGGCTAAGACCTTCAAGAGAAACGAGTTGCCGAAACAATCACTTTAATTGCATATTTTGAGGTGGAAATAAAGCTGCGATTATGCTATATTATGCAGGCAGAAGTTTAATTTTGGGCTGCCATTGCAGGGGGTGGAGCAAATAATATGTACGGACGTCGCGATAAATTAAAAACGATAAATTTTAAAAAATGAAACAGAAATTCAATGACCAGATTTTATTATTGATTTTTTTCCTATTCATTACTTTTTCACTAAACGCACAAGATCCTAACCGGTACAACGATCAGGTTGCCGAACTGGTACAAAAGGAATATAATTTTGATGCCGCAAAAAAGCGGGTAGTGTTTGCCGGAAGCTCCAGTGTGAGGATGTGGAAAGATGTACAGGATTACTATCCTGGTTTTAATGTGGTTAACAATGGTTTTGGTGGTTCACATTTCAGTGATTTATTGTACTTCTACGATAAACTGATTCTGAAACATGACCCCGACATTCTTTTTATTTACGAAGGCGACAATGACATTGCCGGAGATAAAAAGCCAGGCGAAGTTTTCAAGGATGCAAAAGAGTTATTCAGCAGGATTCAGCGGGACCTACCGGAAACGAAGGTCATTTGTATTTCTGCTAAGCCCAGCATAGCACGTGAATCTTTTAAACAGAATTATGAAAAACTAAACCGGAAGCTGGAAAAATATTGCAAACGAAAAGATAATCTTGAATTTGCCGATGTTTGGAACGCCATGCTTGATGAAGACGGAGATGTTTTACAGGATGTTTTTATAAAAGACGGCCTACACATGAACAAAAAGGGCTACGATATTTGGGGTGAAGTGCTTTCGGAGTTTATGAAATAATTCCCCGCATCTGAGTGAGCCATTCATAGGGTAACTTCAGGTTATGCTATGAATGGTTCCCCGGATTGGCATTCAAACCGGAACGATGGAGTAGCAGCTAAGTCATCAACCTTCTGGTTTTATACTCTAGTTTCAGATTTTCGTACGCCTCTTCAGAAATTAACCCTCTGTTTTTTAACCAGTATAAATTGTTCATTTGTATTTCTTCGGGTAGGTCAGGATCTATTTTCCCATATTTCTCAAGCAAAACAGAGCGTGTCCTGTGTATAATCTCTTCAACAAAATTTTCCATTTCTTCTTTTGAAGGACTGTTTAAGAAAAACATAACTTGTGACGATCCTCCAACAAGGTGTAATTCATTTCTTAACGGCGACAGGAATGCTAACAAACCAATTCCACCGCCAACTATAATTCCTAAAACAAGACCAACAATATTGCTGCTTTCACTGCGATTTTCTTCTAATAGGAAACCATATATAGCAATGAGCATTATCGCGAAAAAAACAATGCCGATAATTCTGGGGCCCAGCCGGGAGTGTGTTTTATAAAACTTTTCGTCTCCAAGAAATTCAATGTCAATGGTATATTCATTTTTCTCGCCCATTGACTTTGTTTTAACATGAAGGATATTGTCCTGCAGTTCAAACTCCCTGTAACGGGCTCCTTGTTTTTGTTTTAGTTTCATCCGTTTTAAAATCGATGTTCATTTTATGGTTTCAAATGTAGTTCTTTTCTCCATTTTAACAGGTAGAATGCATGGGTGATGCGGTTTTTAACCGCGTCAGATTCGGTTAATTCCGATTCTCCAATTTAATATTTTGATAGTTTATACTCAAAGTTCATACAACGTGGTTATTAGTTCAGAAATAAAAACACTGTCCGAATAGAACTTTTGTATCTTTAAAATAAAAATGGATGAACAATCAATTTACATTTCAAACAAAGAAAGATCAAATCAAAGAATTCATAAAAGTGTTATTTCTAATGATAATATTATCAATAAGATTGAATATTCAGAACAAACACAATGTCCGCAAACTTTATTAAAGTTTTATTCTTTAAGTGATTATAATATTGACGCACTAATCAATAATTATCTTTTTGCCGCAAATCCTTTGGATTTTAATGATCCATTTGACTGTCCAGTTCAAGTTTGGGATAAGAAAATATTTTCACAACAAACAATGTTTGAAATATTTAATCCATTATTCAAAGAATTATGGAAAACAGACGATAATGAAAATAAAGAACAGTTTTTTAGTATCTTTTTTGGATTTATTGGAATAATTTGTCTTAACAAACCAAAGTTTGAAAATCAGGATTTAATGTGGGGCTATTATTCCAGTCAGAAAGGATTTACAGTTTCTTTTAATAGTAATGAACTTATAAAATCTTGGAACTTGCCTTTTGCAATTGAATATTTGGATAAAAGTCAATTAGATAAATTTAGTATTGAGTCTATGAATGAAAAAGATTTAAATATTGAATTGTTTTCCAGAATACTCAGATGGACAACACAGAAAGATGAAAAGTGGAAAAAGGAAAATGAATGGAGATTTATTTTTATGGATTGTCCTATTGATCCGTTAACTTTTTTGCCCAAAATTGAAGAAAGGAAGAAGTTTTATAATATGGAAGCAATAAAGGAGATTTATCTAGGGTTTAAATTTTTTGAAAAACAATTTTCAGTATTTCAGAATCTAAATCAATTTGTTTACATAACTACAGAAAAAAATAGACTTCAAAATAAATTACTTACATTTCTATCTTTTCCTCAAAAGATAAAGGTCAAGCATATGTGTATGAAAAATGATGAAATTCAACTTTTCCCTAGGGAATGTAGAATATGGAAACGTGATGATGAAAGATTTAAAATTGAATATCTTGAATAAGATAATAAAACCGGCTTCTCTGAAAACTTTGACGCGGTTAAAAACCGCATCTCCCAATTAAAAAGCCGGCTCTTTTCAGAACCGGCTTTCCATCTCATATCTTTGTATTCAATACTTTGTACTAATCTCTCACTACTCTTTACTGAATACTAAAAATCTACTCCTCTTTATACGCTTCAATCAAAATCTCCAGAATTTTCTTTCCTGCTGCGGCCACGCTGGATCCGGGTCCAAAAATAGCCACGGCTCCGGAATCGTAAAGGAACTTGTAATCCTGTGAGGGAATAACGCCTCCTACAATGACCATAATGTCGTCGCGCCCCAGCTTTTTCAGTTCTTCGATAACGGCCGGCACCAGTGTTTTGTGTCCGGCAGCCAGAGAGGAAACACCCAATACATGCACGTCGTTTTCAACGGCTTGTTTGGCGGCCTCTTCCGGAGTCTGGAACAGCGGGCCCACGTCTACATCAAAGCCGAGGTCGGCATAACCTGTTGCTACCACTTTGGCGCCACGGTCGTGACCATCCTGGCCCATTTTGGCTACCATAATGCGCGGCTGGCGACCTTGCATTTCAGCAAATTTTTGCGCCAGTTCCTGTGCTTCCTGGAATTCCGATTTGTTTTTTGCTTCTGATTTATACACGCCTTCAATTGTTCTGATTACTGCTTTGTATCTTCCGGCCACTTTCTCACAGGCATCGGATATCTCGCCCAGGGATGCGCGTTTTTTTGCTGCATCAATGGCTAGCTCCAGTAAATTCCCCTTGCCCGTTTCAGCCGTTTTGGTAATGGCTGCCAGTGCAGCCTGCACTTCTTCTTCGTTTCGTTCAGCCCGCAGTTTTTTCAGTCGTTCAACCTGCGACTGCCTTACTGCAGTGTTGTCGATGTCGAGAATATCAATTGGGTCTTCTTTTTCAAGTCGGTACTTGTTGATTCCTACAATGGTTTGCGTTCCGCTGTCGATTTTTCCCTGTGCACGCGCTGCGGCTTCTTCAATACGCATTTTCGGAACTCCGGTTTCAATGGCCTTGGCCATACCACCCAGTTTTTCTACTTCCTGGATAAGTTCCCAACCTTTATGCGCCAGTTCGTTAGTCAGCGATTCTACATAATACGAACCGGCCCAGGGGTCAAGCGAACGACAGATTTCAGTTTCCATCTGAAGGTGAAGCTGCGTGTTACGGGCAATTCGTGCCGAAAAATCTGTAGGCAGGGCAATCGCCTCGTCCAGTGCGTTGGTGTGCAAACTTTGGGTGTGGCCCAGCGCGGCAGCCATTGCTTCAATGGCGGTACGTCCTACGTTGTTAAACGGGTCCTGTTCGGTAAGTGACCAGCCCGAGGTTTGCGAGTGTGTACGCAATGCCATCGATTTTGGATTTTTCGGATGAAATTCTTTTACGATTTTCGCCCAAAGCATCCTGGCAGCGCGCATTTTGGCAATTTCCATAAAATGGTTCATCCCGATAGCCCAGAAGAACGAAAGCCGCGGTGCAAACGCATCGATGTTAAGCCCGGCTTTGATTCCGGTACGCAGGTAATCCAATCCGTCAGCCAGCGTATAAGCCATCTCGATATCCGCTGTGGCACCGGCTTCCTGCATGTGGTATCCCGAAATGGAAATGGAGTTGAACTTCGGCATGTATTTCGAGGTGAACTCGAAAATATCAGCAATGATTTTCATGGAAAACTCCGGCGGATAAATGTACGTGTTCCGCACCATAAATTCTTTCAGAATATCGTTTTGAATGGTTCCTGAAAGCTGCTCCAGTGTTGCACCCTGTTCGAGGCCTGTAACAATGTAGAAGGCCATAACAGGAAGTACGGCGCCGTTCATGGTCATGGAAACCGACATTTTGTCGAGCGGAATTTCGTCGAACAAAATTTTCATGTCAAGAATGGAGTCGATGGCCACACCGGCTTTTCCCACATCTCCCACAACGCGCGGGTGGTCAGAGTCGTAACCGCGGTGGGTAGCCAGGTCAAACGCTACCGACAATCCTTTCTGTCCGGCAGCCAGGTTGCGGCGGTAAAAGGCGTTTGATTCCTCAGCCGTTGAGAAACCTGCATATTGCCGGATGGTCCATGGGCGCATGGCGTACATGGCAGAGTAAGGTCCCCGTAAAAACGGAGGCAATCCGGCAGCATAAGCCAAATGCTCCATGCCTTCCAGATCTTCTTTGGTGTAAACCGGTTTTACCGGAATCTGTTCCGGAGTCAGCCAGTTTTTTTCAATGTTGTTTTTGGCAACCCACTCCGCAGTATCTTTTTGCGGAAAGGCTGTTTTGATGTTTATATTTTTGAAATCAGGTTTCATTTTTTTTGTTTTTAACACGAAGACACCAGGACACAAAGTTTAAAAATAACCGTTAATTTTGCGTTTAATGCCTTGTTTGATTAATGGAACATTAAAATTAATAAGATATCCTAATTTGATGTTTGCCAGTTTCATATAAGTAAGTAACTGAACTTCATGAACCGGTAGCAAACATTCAACTGCTTTTAATTCAATTATGATGGATTTTTCAACAAGTAAATCAATATAAAAGTCTTTAAGAACAGGTTTCCCTTTGTAGAATACAGGGATTTGCACTTGCCTTTCAACCAGCATATTGCGACTTGTTAGTTCTTCGTAAAGACAAATTTCATAAACCGATTCCAGCAAACCAGGACCGAGTTCAGTATGCACTTCAAATGCTGAATGAACAATTTGTTTCCCGATTCTTTCTATTTCGACTTTTGAAATCATCTTTGTTTAATTTTTAATACGAAGATACTAAGGCACAAAGGTTGGTTAAATGAATATCAGTTTCAACAGTAAATAAGGTGTTTTTTTGTTTGGATTTTCATTTCCAACTTAAAATTAATTTTCGTGCCTTTGTGCCTTTGTGTTTAGATTCCCAGTTCTTCCTGATACGCTTTTAATTCTTCCAGAATATTGCTCTTCATGTGAATGAAGTTTGAAATTCCTTTGGCTTCCAGTTGCGGTTTACATTCCGGATTTCCGGCAACCACCAGGATTTCTTCACCCAGAAGGTCGGCAACTTTTGGGACAATTTCTGCATATTCTTCATCTGAACTGCAAACGACAATAATGTTCGCATTTTTTTCCTTTGCAGCGGCCACGCCGTCTTCTACTGTTTTGAAGCCGTTGTTATCGATAACTTCGAAACCGGCTACAGCAAAAAAGTTAGTGCTGAATTGTGCCCGTGCTTTACGGAAAGCGAGGTTGCCCATGGGAAGCATAAATGCCACGGGGCGTTTGTTCTCTTTGGCGTAAACGTCCGTTTTGTAACGAAGCGCTTCAAAAGGTTGTGCGGCACGGTATGGTTTTAATGTTTCCACTTCAGCGTCTTTTTCAGTAAAGTCAGAAGCCTGGAAAATGGTGTCCTGAAATTCTTCTTTGACCACCTCTGAAAAATTGGGAAACTGGTTTATTCCCAAGATGTTTTCACGGCGAAGGGCTACATTGGTATCCCGTTTGGCTGCCATTGCTTTTATTTCTTCCTGAATGAAACCGTCTTTGAATGCCTGAACAAAATCGCCTTTGTCCTGCACTTCAAGGAACAAATTCCAGGCATGTTCAGCCAGTGAAGCAGTCAGGTTTTCGATGTAGTACGATCCGGCGCCCGGATCGGCAATTTTATCAAGATGCGCTTCCTCTTTCAGTAAGATCTGCTGATTGCGGGCAATGCGTTCGGCAAATTCCGTTGTGTCGCCGAAAATGGCGTTGAACGGCAGCACTGTAATGGAATCGGCGCCACCCAGTACCGCTGACATGGCTTCGGTTTGCGTGCGCAGCATGTTTACGTAAGGATCGTAAAGTGTTTTGTTGTAGGTATTTGTTTCGCTGTGGGCAATCAGCCTGGCCGATTCAATGTTTTGCGGATTAAAAGCCTTTACAATTTGCGCCCAGAGCAGGCGTGCGGCTCGCAGTTTGGCAATTTCCATAAAATAGTTGTTGCCAATACCGAAGTTAAATTTGATATTTTGAGCCACTTCGTCGATGCTTAAACCGGCACCGGTAAGTTTTGTAAGGTATTCCACACCCTGCGCCAGTGCAAAAGCCAGTTCCTGAACAATGGAACCGCCGCTGTTGGCAAAAAACTTTCCGTGAACCCCAATTGTCCTGAAATGGGGGAGATCGGCTGTTTTTTCAACGGCGACCTTTAACTCATCGAAAGCATCCTTTTTCAGGTTGCCCTTCAGTACAAAGGAGCCGATGGGATCCAGCGGCGAAGAGGCGATGATTTTTGTCTTGTTTTCTTTCCTTTCCGAAATATACGCTGCAAAAGGCAAGGCACAGTTGCAGTTGTCGCACGGGCAAACAAAATTGATTTCTGCGGCCTCCAGGCAAATATCTTTCAGCAGCACAGCCAAATCATCTTTGGTTACTTTGGTGTTGCAATCAAAATAAAAACCCAGGGAAGTAACGCCTTTCCCCAAAATGTTCAGCGCCTTTTTGTTGGCTTCAGCAAAGTCTTTCACAAAAATGTCTTGCCGGATGAACCAGTCGTTTCCTGTTTTTTTATTTCCGCGTACGAAAGGAAATTCTCCGGGCAGGGATTCTAAATAATCCAAACTCCCAAGGTTTTCCCCGCGATAATAGGGGCGCACGTTAATTCCTTCGTAGGTTTTCCAAACGAGCGCCCTGTCATAATCTTTGCCTTTTAAATCAGCATTAATTTTCCCTTCCCATTCATCGGTTGTAACGGGAGGAAAATCTGAAAAAAGCTTTTGGTTTATATCTGTCATGTTGATACTTATTTAAAAAAATCGAACTGCAAAATTAGCCTATTTACGAGATTGAACCTTAGAAATCAGTGGGTTTTTAGGAAATATTAAGAAAAATCATGTTTTTGAGGCGGATATGTAAAATTATTCTTACCTGGTTTCATTTTTGTCTCCAGGCAAGCACTTTTTTGTAACTCAATGATAATAACAGCAGACCGGTTTGCGTGCCGTCGATCCGCAATTGATAATGTCATACAAATGCCTGTTCCTGTATTTGTATAACATTGTCTTATGATTTTTTTGATTCGCCTCATCACATACCAAAAGTTGTAAGTGTATTTCGATCATAAATAAATAATTCAGTATTAACAAATTTTAACATTTATATTAATTTATTGATAATAAGCTATTTGTTGTTATTTGTAATATCATTGTGAAATTTATTTTATAATTCTGTAAACAAAAATAGTGTTTAATTTTTTATTTAATGTGTTAGACAAAATGAAAACAAAAAAACAGTTCAGAAGCAGAAAACAAATTGAAAATTAAAAATTTAACATCATGAAAACGAAATTTAAAACTATTCCAATGTTATTGATTGCAGCAGCTTTCTTTTTTACTGCATGCAACGATGAGGATGAAACTCCGGTAATGGAATCAAAAAACATTGTTGAAGTGGCGGCTGATGCCGGGAACTTCAGTACTCTGATTGCAGCTGCTCAAAAAGCAGGACTTGCAGAGTTTTTGAGTACCGAAAACAATTTGACGGTTTTTGCTCCCACCGATGCAGCTTTTGCTGCGCTTTTGAGTGACCTCGGGCTTTCGTCACTCGATGATATTCCGGTAGCCGACTTGACGCAGATTTTATCTTACCACGTAATCGGTGCCAAAGTGATGTCGGCTGATTTAAGCACAGGCTATGTTTCTACACTGGCCAGCTTCGACAACAGCCCGGTTTCCATGTATGTTACCGTGGAAAACACGGTTTCCATAAATGGCAACATTTCGGTAACCACGGCCGATGTTGAGGCTGAAAACGGCGTTATTCATGTGGTAGATAAGGTTATTTTGCCGCCGACGGTAGTAAACATTGCGCTGGCCAACGAAAATTTTACCACTCTGGTTCAGGCGGTTGTAAAAGCCGGGTTGGTTGATGCATTGAGCGCCGACGGACCGTTTACGGTATTTGCACCAACCAATGCAGCTTTCGATGCACTGTTTGCACAGCTTGGAATTTCAGGAATCGATGATTTAACCGCCGAACAACTGATCCCCATTTTGACGTACCACGTTGTTTCCGGAAACGTTGTTTCAACGGAACTTTCCAGCGGAGAGGTAGAAACGTTGAATGGAAAAAATCTTTCGGTTGACCTGTCGGCCGGAGTGAAAATAAACGAAAGCGAAGTGGTTGCTGCCGATATTCAAGGTTCAAACGGTGTAATTCACGTGATTGACCAGGTTTTACTTCCCGAATAATTTCAAAATTGAAATATTTATAAACAATTAAAATGGAACAAAATGAAAACAAAAATGAGAAACATCGCAATGGCAGTGGCGCTGACAGTTGGAGTAACTTCAGTAACTGCTTCACAATTCAATGACGCAGAATGGGTATTGAATACCGCAGAGAGAACAATGGAAATGGAAGGCAGGATGCCGGATGCCAGCCTTTTTGGCACTGACGATTCGAAAACTGCCAACTCAACCGTAGTAGAAATTGCAGTGGGAAATCCCGATTTCTCCATTCTGGTGGAAGCGGTAACCAAGGCCGGTTTGGCCGAAGCTTTGAGCGCCGACGGACCGTTTACCGTTTTTGCTCCCACCAACGATGCATTTAAAAGCCTGTTTAGTAAATTGGGAGTTTCGGGTGTAAAAGACCTGACCGCCGAGCAACTTACTCCGATTTTGACTTACCACGTGGTTTCAGGAAAAGTAATGTCAACCGACTTGTCAAATACTTCGGCGGCCACACTTAACGGGCAGAAAATCAAAATTGACCTTTCGTCGGGTGTAAAAATCAACGACAGCAAAGTGGTTGCCGCCGACATCGAAGGTAAAAACGGTGTCATTCATGTAATTGACAGCGTGTTACTCCCTGAATAATTATAAGAAAGTTATGGTATCACTTTAGGTGATGCTGTGACTTTTTAGAAAAAATACGCCATGAAACAAGCCGTGAGGCTACATATCAACAAATTATACAACGTGTTTTGGCAAGTTCCATCGAATGAGATGAGAACATACCGGCTTCGGAAGGAGCCGGTTTGCTTTTTACCCTAAAATATATTGTGTTACCTGGCATCTTTTTTCCAGCTTCCCGCCTAAAAACTTTCTTCTATGTTATTCTCCCGGAATGATGCTCGTTAGAACGGGTTGAATAATTGCAGCGAAATAGATAAATATCAGCAATGTCTCTCTGTTAATTATGGTACGTTTTTCATTATTTATTAGAGGATTTATAACATGATTGTGGAGCACGAAGTTGTTATCAGTCTGTTTGGAACAGCGCTGAAAAAGTAATCTATTTCCGAGGCTTTATAATCAGGCGCAGCGACAGGTTGTAGGTGAAATAATTGGAAACCCAGTTTGTGAAAATAAAAAACTTGTTTTTGATCCCGAGGATGCTCATCAGGTGGACAAACATCCAGGTGAACCAGGCAAAAAAACCACCGAATTTCAGGAAAGACAGTTCTACAACAGCCAGGTTTCGCCCCACTGTGGCCATGGTGCCTTTGTCTTTGTATTGAAAGGATCTGGGCTGTTTCCCCTCCCTTTTCCGCAGAAGGTTTTGCGCCAGGTTTTCTGCCTGCTGTATGGCGGCTGGTGCCACCTGCGGGTGTCCGTTTGGGAATGACGGTAAAATCATGGCAGCAATATCGCCCAGTGCATAAACATGATCTACGCCTTTTACTTCACTGAATTCATTTACCCGGATTCTTCCGTTGGGCATGAGGGCTTTTTCAGGTAGTCCTTTTAACGGCCTGCCTTTCATTCCGGCTGCCCAAACTACATTGGAGCTGAGAATTTTTCCTGCATCTGTTACAACTGTTTTCCCGTCGTAAGATTCTACCCGGGTATTTAGCAAGACCTTCACACCCAGCTTGTGCAGGTATTTTTTTGCCTTTTCAGATGAAAAAGCAGACATTGAACCCAGTAACCGGTCGGCTGCTTCAATAAGAAAAATATTCATTTTCGTGAAGTCGAGTTCCGGATACTCTTTGGGTAAAATAGTGTTTCGAAGCTCTGCAATGGCACCGGCAAGCTCAACCCCCGTGGGGCCTCCCCCGGCAATGGCAATATTCAGCGCCGCTTCACGCTCCTGTTCGTCGGCCGATCCCAGCGCATTTTCGTAATTTTTCAGTAGCTGGTTCCGGATATACAATGCTTCGGCAACTGTTTTTAACCCGATACTGTTTTCCTCCAATTGCCGGTTTCCAAAAAAGTTGGAGGTAGTTCCAATGGAAATCACCAGCTTGTCATATCGAAAACGTCCTTTCCCGGTATGCACCATTTGGGTTTCCGTGTCGATTTTTTCTATCTCGGCAATCCGGATAAAAACATTCTTTTTCTTTTGAAATATTTTACGGATGGGGAAACTGATGCTGCTGGGTTCGAGGCCGGCAGTGGCAACCTGGTAGAGCAAAGGCTGAAATTGATGGTAGTTGTTACGGTCGATAATTAAGAGCTGGGTTTTGTCATCGGCAGCTAAAAGCCGGGCCAGTTTCAAACCGCCAAAACCAGCACCCAGAATAACAATGCGTTGTTGCCCGGGTATGGTTTCCGGGATGTTTAGATCAATTTTTTCTTCCATTTTCCGGCGTATTAAAAGATGTCTGGGATTCCCGCCGAAATGGATGATAGTTACAGGAACGTTCCGGTGTCAATCCATTCCACCTGTACAATCCAGGCAGGCCAGTGCGTAACTGTCATATTCATCAAAAGCGGGGCCGGGCTTTCCGTTAAAAACGATAATACGGTCGAGCCTTATTTTTTTCCCGTTTTCAAGAGAAACAAATTCACCCTGTTTTGGTTTTACCGTTATTTCTTTAATTCTGCCTTTTGCATTTCTCAAGGTGGTTCCGCTTTCAAAATAATGAATGGATGCAGTGCTTTTCTCCAAAATCGCTTCTTCAATTATTTCGTAATAATCAGGGTCAACCGGTAAATACCTCGCTTCCATTTTTTAATGCTTTAAATGTGAACTTTTGAATAACCTTACGGTGTAGTAACCCGTGTAAATCAATGTAGCTACTTTCAGCAATTCAACAACTCCAAAGATGAGGTGTGCAGATGATTCCCCGGGTATATTTCCTGCAATTATCTGTTCGGCCCTGCGAGTTAATTCAGGAAGCAGCCAAAGAGTCTGGATAAGTAAAGCTGCCGGGATGATTGAGGATATGTAAAAGAATTTTTTGGGAAATTTTTTTGCGTGGCGGATGGTCAGAACAATGAGTAACGATAAAAGCACCCATTCGATCCGGTTCAAAACGGTAAAAACCAATTTGCCAATGCTTAGCCCAATGGGCAACGTAACTCCCGGCGCCTGAAATTTTAGCCAGGCCTCAAAAAAACTAATAGAAGCAACGAACCCTGCCCAAAAGAACAGGATTCCTGCAAATATTGCCGGCGTTCTCCCCATCACCTAAAAATTTTCTTCCAGTATTTTTGCTTTCGGGAAAAGGATGTTGTTTTCCAGATGGATATGACGGTGCAAGTCTTTTTCGAAATCTGCCAACTGTTTCAGGGTAACCTCGTACGTGGTACACCCATCTTCCGGAATCTGGTAATTGTTGGTCAGCTTTGAAATCCGTTCATACCTTTCCCCTTCATTCTCATGTTCCGCCATCATTGCTGAAATTGGGTTGGCAACCGTTCCAAACGGTGGTGACGGAAGGTCCTTGTTTTCCTTTTTTGCCTGTTCCATTTGTTTGACGTAGGGGAACAGTAAAAGTTCTTCCTTTTGCATATGCATGGTTAATTCACCTGCTGACTGATAAAATTCATCTCTGACTTCAACAAGTTCCGGGTGATTGGCACCATGAACTTCGGCAATTTTATCGAGGTTTTGTTTTAAAAAGGGAATGTTCTTCTGTACGTAAGAGTGGTGGCGGTTTACAATGTAATCGGCCAGAACTCCCAAATCCAGGTTGTTAATGTATTCGGTATCCGGATCTGATTCCCGCAGCACATGTTCCAGTTGATCGATCAGCGATTCCATTTCAACTCCCGCTTTGGCACACGCCTCCGAAACAGACTGATTCCCTCCGCAGCAGTAATCTATTTTATTGGCCTGAAATGTGGTAGCGGCCTTAAAATTGGTTTTTACAATTTCTCCCACCGGAGTATCTGATGTAATTTTCATAACGATATTGCTTTATTATTTAACTGGCTCAAAGATATAAATTATTTACTAATGGACAAAAAGGTCTTTTGGTTATTTTAATGAAGGTTCACAAAATATCCGGATTAAATGTTTCGGAAAGGAATGAGTATATCTAAAAGAAATGCCGGCCAGTTCAGTGGCAGATTATCTGTTTACAAGAAGATAGGCGCCAAATGAAGTATTGTTATCTGCTGGTGTCAACGGGAAAAAGCCTGATTCAATGTGGTTGCCGGCAAATTGGATAGGATATTTTGTTTCCATTTCTTTCTGAAAAGTATAAAATGGCTTTCCTGGTTGATAGAAAATATTGAACACTCCTTTTTTCCCGGGTGAAGGTAAGTTTTCGAGATGAAGAGAAAGTAGTCCCATGTTTTGCCGCACATTGATTTCGAGGCACGGGTTTACGCGGAGTCTGTCGTTTGCATCCCGGAAGATGAGGGTGTCCACTCCAAAGTTTCCTTCGTATATTCTTGCCAGGAGACTGTTTTCGAGTGCATTAATTAAAGGATTTATCAGCATGTTAGATAGTGAGCTGGCAAACGAAACAACCTCTGACGCAATCTTTTCCGGACCTTTGTCAGGCCAGCCGTTCAAAAAGTTTCCCTGGTATTGCCCCTTTTTGTCTGTTAAAAAGCGGCTCACTCCTTTAAATTGAATTTTCCCCTTTTTTATTTCAAACTGAAAGGCAACATCCAGTACTTTTTCCAGATAGGGTTCGGCCATGGCGTATCCCTGTTCCTTAATTATTCCGAGAAGTTTTTCCCAGACTTTTGGGGCCACCGGTGTTTTTGTGACACGTTGTAATCCGCGTCCCGAGCTGCTCCATGGCGCTTTAACCATAAGTTTGCCCCACCGGTTCAGCAGGGTTTCCAGTTCCTGCTTTGTTTGACAAACTTCAGGCAACTCATGTGGTTGCAGAACCTTTTCGGGAGGCAAGCCCGGTAATATTGATTTTAGAACTTCCAGGGCAAACTTTTTGGAATAAATTTCCCGGTATTCAGGTTTCCATTCTGCAACAGGAGAGTTTTTAAACGCTTGCGAGCAAGAGGGCTTTAGTGGCCTGAGCAGGCGATGTGCTGCCGGGCTCCATCCCCAGGGAATTAGCTTTCCTTTGGGTTTTTGAATGAAGGCAGTATCCGTTGCCATTTCTTTCAGCAATACAAACCGGGGCGGGGTTATTCCTGCCCTGCCAAGCCGTTCGGTAAAATCGGCCGGGGGCATTTTTTTTACGAGGATCACATCCTGCGGACGGGCAAAAAAGAGGGGAAGGGCGCCAAGATCCTCTTCCATTTTCTGCAACAACCGGTTGGGTTGCCACGATGTATGCCCGTTGGCAACGGCATATTCGCAGGTGGGATTAAAAAGGTAAATATCCGGTAAATTCTCAGTCATACTTTTTTCATCGCCAAAATTATAAATTTGTAGGCTGGTTTAAAATAAAAGCAAAAATGGATATTACTTTATTGAATTTGAATACGCCCCTGGAATTCATCAATCAGGCCATGAAAAAAAGTTTGATTGGCAATCTGGGAATTGAGTTTGTAAAAATAGCAGAAGGCCTGGTGGAGGGATTTTTGCCTCTTTCGGAAAAAAATAGTCGACCCGACGGCATTTTGCATGGCGGCGCTAACCTGGCTTTTGCGGAAACCCTGGCCGGGCTGGGAAGTATGCTTCTGGTCGATTTAAAAGAGTTCGATGTTTTGGGGACGCAGGTTTCAGGAAATCATACCGGCATTTTATCGGAAGGGAAAGCCCTGGGCGAAGCAAAAATTATTCATAGAGGAAACAAGACACATATATGGAATGTTGATGTTAAGAATGAAGAAGGCCGGCTAATCTCAACCGTCCGTGTGACAAATATGATTGTGAAAAGGAATGACTGATACGAAAGACTTTGCTTTATTTATTGACGGGCTGCTTGCAAAAAATTGCCCTTTTGCTATCTGGTCCGTGCCGGGAAGCAACACTCCGGAAATTCTTATTGCCGAGAAGGAAGGAGTTATTCATCTGAAAGAATTCAATAAACTGAACGGGGAGGAAGGGTTTGTTTTTGCCCCTTATCAAATAACCGAGCATTCTCCGCTGGTACTTTTAAAGCCGGGTATTTATAAAAAAGGACTTTCTGAAATTTTAAAAATTGATTGTCATAGCATTCCGGAAGAGCCGGTTAAGGAGGTGGTGCCGGAAGAACCGTTTATCATTTCAAAAGATGAATATTTAAAAGATATTGAGGATACCATAGATGTAATTAAAAACACCAAGCTGGCCAAAGTAATTGTATCGCGGCTGCTCCCATACAACAGGACAAGTGAGTCGATTGGTGAAATTTACCTGCAGCTTTTTCAGCAAACACCCAATGCATTTGTTTATCTGGTCAATCTTCCGGCGAACGGACAGGGGCAGGCAAAAGCCGGATTATGGATGGGCGCTACGCCCGAAGTGCTGCTGAAATCGGAAGGGAAAATGCTGGAAACGGTTTCGCTGGCAGGGACACAATTGCGCCGCCCGGTTGACGACTACAGCTGGTACACAAAAGAAATTGAAGAGCAGGCGTTTGTGTCACGCTACCTGCTTGATGTTTTTTACCGGTTCAACATTCATCCTTATACCACACAAGGGCCGGAAACACTGGAGAGCGGAAAAGTAGCACATCTTGCCACCAGTTTCCGGTTTGCTGCCAAAAAGCTGGCATCCAATCTGGGTGATTTTGTTGCAGAACTGCATCCGACTCCCGCAGTTTGCGGATATCCCAAATTGAAGGCGGCCAAATTTATCACGAAAATTGAGAAGCATGATCGCCGGTATTATACCGGTTATCTGGGCCCCTGGAGATTGAACGGGGATGTGGGATTATTTGTAAATTTGCGCTGTATGGAAATTATGCCGGAACAGTATATTTTATATTCCGGTGGCGGAATCACTTCCCGGTCGGTGCCTGAAGATGAATGGGAAGAAATAAATAAAAAGGCAACCACGTTGCTATCAGCCATTGAGGCAGTGCAAAACAGATGATTTCAACTAAAAAACATATTCAGCAGCTGGCCGCTATTTTGCGTGCGAAAGGAACAGCGGATGTGGTTATTTCGCCGGGTTCACGTAGCGGCCCGCTTACCCATACCTTTGTTTCCAGTGGTTATTTTACATGCTGCAGTGTGGTAGACGAACGCAGTGCAGGCTATTTTGCAATTGGTCTGGCTCAGGCAAAGCAAAAACCGGTAGTGCTCGTTTGTAGTTCCGGAACGGCTTCGCTCAATTATGCACCGGCAGTGGCGGAGGCGTATTACCAGAATATTCCGCTGATTGTACTCACAGCCGACCGTCCGGACTACTGGATTGACCAGGGTGAGAACCAAACCATCCGGCAACATCACATTTACCGTGATTTCTGTAAAAAAGAAATTACATTGCCCATGGGCGAATCGGAGAAAGAACTTTGGTTTGCAGGGCGAATGATGAATGAAACGCTGAATACGGCTGTTTCAGGAGCGCCTGGTCCGGTACACATAAACATTCCGCTGGAAGAGCCGCTTCATGATTTGATGGACGAAGATTTACCCCCGGTAAAAATTATTGAGGTCACGGATACAGAGACTTTTTTGCCGGAAAGTGAACAGGAAAAACTGGCGGCCGTTTTTAATAAGGCTGAAAAAATTCTCATTCTGGCAGGCCAGCAAAATCACAATCCCGGGCTCGAAAAGATTTTAGCAGGGTTGGTTAAAAGAACAGGAGCTGTGGTTTTGAAAGAACATTTGGCCAACCTGAACAATCCGCATTTTTGCAGCCATGTGGATATTTTAATGACATCGCTGCTTTCCGAAAACAGCGTTGATTTTCAACCCGATTTACTCATCAGTTTCGGAGGAGCATTTGTTTCCAAACCGCTAAAACAGTTTTTGAGGAAAAACAGGCCTGAACATCACTGGCACCTGAGTGAGGCGGGGCAATATTACGATACTTACCAGTCGCTTACCCGTGTTATAAATATGAAGACGGCAACATTTTTCGGGCAACTTTCTGAGTTGTCCGTTCCAATGAACAGAGACTTTTTTCAGCGTTGGAAAGAGAAAGAACAGCAGGTGAGCCAAATGCGTGATACCTTTATTTTGGAAACGAACTTTTGCGATTTGAAGGTATTTGATTTCATTCGAAAAAGTATTCCTGAAAACTCGGTCCTGCATTTGGGAAACAGTTCACCGGTTCGTTATGCGCTCCTTTGCGATGCTTCCAAGGAAGTTGAATATTTTGGAAACAGGGGCACCAGTGGAATCGACGGTTCATTGTCGACCGCGGTGGGTTTTGCTTGCGAATCGAAAAAAATAAACACGGTCATCCTCGGAGACCTGGCGTTTTTCTATGATTCCAATGCGCTTTGGAATAAATACATTGGGGTAAACCTCCGCATCGTTGTCATTCACAACGGTGGGGGAAATATCTTCAGCATGATAAAAGGGCCGGGTGAGTCGCCGGCATTTAAAGAGTACTTTTTTACCGAAAATAAATACAGCGCCGCAGGAATTGCCAATACGTTCGGTATTGATTATTTTAAAGCTGAAAATGAAACCGAATTGGAAGAGGCGCTGCAAAAATTTTATGCACCGGAGCAGAAAAAGGCCGCCATCCTGGAGATTTTTACGGAGGCAGATGAAAACAGTAGAGCATTCCGGGAGCTGTTTAAATATGTAAAAACAAAATAAATTGTACTATTTCCCGGATTTACCTGGATAAATGCGGGGACTTTAAAATAATGTTATGGATAATTCACGCAACTGGGAAACCATTAAAGAATACGAGGACATTTTCTTTGATTATTTCGATGGAATCGGGAAAATTACAATCAACCGTGAACGGTATCGGAATGCGTTCCGGCCAACCACCGTTAACGAAATGAGTGATGCTTTGCGCATTTGTCGCGAGGATCAGCGTATTAATGTGGTGGTGCTTACGGGTGCCGGCGACAAGGCTTTTTGCTCGGGCGGCGATCAAACCGTAAAAGGAAAGGGAGGCTACATCGATAAAGAGGGCATTCCCCGCCTGAACATTCTGGAAGTGCAGCGCCAGATTCGCAGTATGCCCAAACCGGTAATTGCCATGGTAAACGGATTCGCCATTGGCGGGGGGCACGTGCTGCACGTGGTTTGTGACATCAGCATCGCCAGCGAAAATGCCATTTTTGGGCAAACCGGCCCCAAAGTGGGTAGCTTCGATGCCGGGCTGGGCTCGTCGTATCTTGCAAGCATCATTGGTCAAAAGAAAGCCCGCGAAATTTGGTTTATGTGCCGGCAGTACTCGGCGGCCGAAGCGCTTGAAATGGGGCTGGTGAACAAAGTAGTTCCGTTTGATCAGCTGGAAGATGAGGTGGTGGCCTGGGCGCAAAAAATGCAGGAACACAGTCCGCTCGCCCTTCGGATGCTCAAGTTGGGCCTGAATGCCGAACTCGACGGGCAGGTGGGGATTCAGGAATTTGCCGGGAATGCTACCTTGCTTTATTACCTCACTGAAGAGGCACAGGAAGGAAAACATGCATTCCTTGAAAAACGTAAACCCAATTTTCAGAAGTATCCGAAATTTCCGTAAATCAGAATGTGTAACAAAAATGTAACTTGCAATTTTGTTAGTTAAACTTTATGGCAACAGCAAAATCCTGGATTAAAGCAGCACGGCCGCGAACCCTTCCCCTGGCACTTTCGGGTATCCTCATGGGATGCGGGTTGGCGTGGTTTTACGATGCTGTTCAGGCAGCCGTGAGTGTACTGGCCATTATTACAGCAACATGTATCCAGGTTTTTTCCAACTTTGCCAACGATTATGGCGACAGCCAGCGGGGTACCGATAACGAGTTCCGGCTGGGCCCTACCCGCACGGTTCAAAGTGGTGAAATCAGCAAAAAAGAGATGGAAACCGGGATGTTTGTTGTGGGCGGACTAAGTTTTCTGCTTGGAATATGGCTGGTCTTTCTTGGAACCTGGAGTAGCTCGAAAACGGCTTTTTTCAGTTTTATTGGTTTGGGAATCCTTTCGCTGGTGGCGGCCTACTTTTACACCGCGGGAAAAAAATCCTACGGTTACATTGGGCTGGGCGATCTGTTTGTTTTTTTGTTTTTCGGCCTGTTGCCTGTTGCAGGTGTTTTTTACCTGAATGCCGGATTTATTTTCCCTGAAATTTTTCTTCCGGCCATTACCATCGGGTTTTTCAGCACCGGGGTTCTTAATCTGAATAACATGCGTGATATTGACAACGACAGGAATTCGGGAAAAATAACCATTCCGGTGCGTATGGGGGCACGCAAAAGCCGTTTTTACCACCTGTTCATGATTTTTATCGGGTGGGCATCAGCTGTTGTTTTTACGCTGAATCACTTTCATTCGCCCTGGCAGTTTCTGTTTGTGCTTGTCCTGCCTTTTTTTGTCCGGGATTTGGTGGGCATTTTCCGTATTCAAAATGACAGGCAGCTCGATCCTTTCCTCAAAAGGCTTGCTCTTTCAACGCTGGCTTTTACATTGTTGTTTTGTGTTGGATTGATAATCGCTTCCCAATGATAGCATTCTTCAAAAAATACGAACTGCAATTTAAAAGACCTGCCAAAACTTCGAGAGGAGAATATAAGGTGCGTCCGGTCTGGTTTTTATTTTTAAAAGAAAACGGGAAAACAGGTGTGGGCGAATGTGCACCGCTTCCCGGTCTCAGCAGCGAAACCCCGGCGCAGGTGGAGCAACTTTTAAATGAAATTTGTTCCGATCCGGAAATTTTTATCCGTCAGCCTGAATTAACCCGGGAGGTGTCTTCTGTGCGGTTTGCGCTGGAATCTGCCTGGCAGGATTTGCAAAATGGAGGGAGGCAGCTGCTTTTTCCTTCTGATTTTACCGAAGGAAAGAAAGGAATTCCAATCAACGGATTGATTTGGATGGGAGAAGCTGATTTTATGTTGCAACAGATTCAGGAAAAAACAGAGGCTGGTTTTAGCTGTATTAAGCTGAAAATTGGAGGGATTAATTTTGAAAAGGAGATAGAGATTCTGGAAAACATTCGGGAAAAATACGCTTCCGGCCAAATTACCTTGCGGCTCGATGCGAACGGAGCTTTCAGTCCGGAGGAGGCACCGGAAAAATTGCACCGGCTGGCTTTGTTACAAATCCATTCCATCGAACAGCCCATTGCGGCAGGGCAGGGGCAAAAAATGGCCAAAGTTTGCAGGGAGTCGCCTGTCCCGGTGGCGCTGGATGAAGAGCTGATTGGTGTTCATTCCCCGGAAGAAAAGGAAAAATTACTGGATACTCTCTCTCCACAATTTATCATCCTGAAACCTAGTCTGCATGGTGGTTTTTCGGGTTGCAGTGAGTGGATTAAACTGGCAGAAAAACGTTCCGTTGGCTGGTGGGTCACTTCTTATCTGGAATCGAATATCGGTCTGAATGCCATTGCGCAGTGGACTTTTTACCGGAATGCCAAAGGTTACCAGGGACTGGGAACAGGCAGCCTGTTTGTAAATAACATTCCTTCTCCACTCGAAATCAGGGGCGAACAACTTTGGATAAACGCAGCAAAAGAAATTCAGTTTCCTCCTAATTTTTTTGTGGAATGAACCTCTTTCCAGAATATATCAGGCTAAAGGGAGAAAGGATTCCGGCAGAGTCATTTATTCACGGAAACCACACAGCGGAATGCGAAAGAGAACTGGCTGCCTTTCTGAAAGAGTGGTACTCTGGTGACCATTTTATTGAAGCGAAAACGTCGGGAAGTACCGGAACTCCCAAAATCATTCGTTTGGAAAAAGATTTTGTGGCGCAGAGTGCCCAACGCACCTTGCAGTTTTTTCAGCTGAAAAGTGGAGATCGGGTGTTGCAGTGCCTTTCGGTTAAATACATCGCCGGAAAGTTAATGATGGTGCGGGCGCTAATCGGAGACCTGGATTTATTCGCGGTTGATCCGGCGACTGATTTTGAATTTCTGTCAAAAGAAAGGTTCCGTTTTGCGGCAATGGTTCCGCAGCAGGTGAGCAAAATTCTGGATGCTGAATACTCGCCGGGAGCCTGGTTGCAAAATCTGGAACAGCTGTTGGTTGGTGGCTCGGCTGTCCCGCAATCGCTCGAAGAACGGCTGCAAAATGTTCCGACTGTCTGCTATTCCAGTTACGCCATGACCGAAACTGCCACGCACATTGCCCTGCGAAAACTCAATGGCGATGGGGCAGATGAGTTTTACCGCTGTCTGGAAGACATCCGTGTCCAGCTTTCAAAAGACAGCAGTCTGCAGATTTTTATGCCGGGCCTGGCTGAACAGCCGCTGCAAACTACCGATCTGGCCAGTCTGGAAGATGAAAAGACTTTCCGGATTCTGGGGCGCAGCGACAATACGATCATTTCTGGAGGCATCAAATTTTCGCCCGAGCAAATTGAGAAAAAGCTGGAACTGTTTATCTCAGTACCATTTCTTATTACCTCCTTGCCGCATGAATCGTTGGGAGAACAGTTGGTTTTGGTGGTGGAAGGGAAAGATTCCGAGGCAGAATCAAAACGATTGACGGAAATTTATCGGCATAAACTGGATAAGTTTGAGCAGCCAAGGAGAATTGTTTTTGTTTCAGAAATTCCAAAAACTGTTAGTGGGAAACCTTACCGAAAGGGGTTGGTTATTCAGTAAGTAAATATTTTCAGCCCATTTCTTCTGCTACTGATTCATTCAAAGGTTAATGTGTATTCTAATGGTAGTTGTGATGGTGATCCGAAGTTTGGTAATGTTCCCGGATTAAGTCCCTGCCAAAATCCCCGTCGAAATCCCGCCATACTGTGTGGATATGGTTGGCATTGTTTTGGGTGTTGTCGAATTCTACGAGAAACGTTTTGCCCTGAATCCGGTAGTAATGTGGCTCTCCCAATTTTGTGGCGCCGGCCCATCCGAAATGAATTTCTTCGAATTCTTCTTTCCTCAGGTTTTCCATCCGTTTTGACGCCAGTTCGGTCGGCATGGCTGAGAGGTACTCATTCAACAACTTTATGACGATGTTTTGCTGCGTATGGTTCAACTCTTTCACTGCGATACCAACCGGGGCCGGCGGGTTTACTTCCGTTGCATTGGTAGTAGTAATATCGGGAAAAGCATTTTCCTGAAATAGGGCTGTTTGTTTTTGACTGGCCGACATGGAGTGGATCAATTCCAGGCCAATATCTTCTTCTTTGTCCAGGGTACGTTCCCCTTTTCTTTTACCGTCCGGAATAACGGCAGGGTTTGCGCCAAAAAAAAGGGGAGTCATTGAAACGGTATTGTTTAGCACGGTAAAATTAAGCGAAATGTGGTGCCCTTCAAATGACCAGGACCACAAACTGTCACGTTCCGGATTTCCATAAAAAGCGGCAAAGTATTTTTCCGGATCCCGCAAAGAAGGACTCCCTCCCAATTGAGCCAAGACTTCCTCCAGTTCAATTATCCTTTTCGTTTTAGAATAACCGGATTTGCTCAGAAAATCCTGCAGGAGCGAAAAAAGCAATCCTTTTTGTGTCTCATTCAATTCGTGAAGCTGGATTCCTTCTCTATCCCAGGAGGCTCCCGGCAAATAATGCCATTTCGTTTTAGATGAATCACCGAACGTAAATTGTGTTTTATCCCGTTGAGCCTGGTTTAATGAATGCAGAAATTTTACTGCTTTCCCGGATTTCTCTTTCTGTTTCGCAGAAACATCCGGATTCATATTTTTGATGTTTTGATCCGGGGTGTAATCTTTGACGAAACCTGTTAAAAGAAACAGAAGGATTACTGGCAGAGAAATTATTACTCTTTTGTAGCTTCCTGCCCATCTGTTCCTGTTTTGTCCGAACCGTTTCATTGAATTGTATTTTAATTCCTTGTAGAAGGTTAAAACACAGGAGTTGGGACAAGGTTCAGGTGAACGAATGATATTCTTCTACAATACAGGATTTAGCTTTTTCACCCATCCGGAGAGTTGATTCCGGTTTTCGATGTATCCCGGGCCGACCATCAGAAAACCTCCGTCGGAAGTACAGATAATACGGGTAGCCTGGTCTTTTGTGAATTTGAATTTATAAACTTGTTCTTTCAGCAGTTTCCCGTTTTTATCAACAAGTAGCAGCCAGGGGCCAATGGTACCGGTAAAGGAAGTTTCGCATTTCCCTGCTGCCATAATGTTGCCACTGGGCAAGACGGCAATGGCAGTTCCCTTTTCAGAGCCCTGTCGGTTGTATTGCTGTGACCATATAATTTTTCCGTTCGCGTCAATTTTGGACAGCCAGTAATCGTAATCCCAGATTTGTTCGTTTACCAGTGCATCGGGATTCCAGCACATACCAGCCCAGCCGCCAACCAACAATGTGTTGTCAGGAGAACAGCACAGGCATTGCGGTGTCAGTACTTTCCCGGAAGGCGGAGTGAGCGATTTCCATTGCACTTTTCCGTTGGTATCCATTTTGGTAACCTGGATAGTTGGATTACCGTCAGTGACCTGCACCTGGCTTGCAACGGCCAGCATCCCGTCTGGCAGCACCCTGATTGCATAGGCGGAGGACTGATTGCCTTTATCTATAACGAATTCACCCGTTGTTTTGCCTTCAGCGTCTATTTTACGGAGCAGTACCTGTGATTCTCCATTATCATCTTCTAAGGTGTTTATCCACCAAATGTTGCCGTCATTATCCACCGCTACATCAGTTTGCGAAACAGCAGTAGTTTTTTCAGAGTCTGTAATCCATTTTTGTGAAAAGGATGCATCAACTGCCATTAGGCGTGTTTTGGGTTTACCGCCCGGGAAGATGGTTATGGAAGCAATCAAAAATCCGTTTGGCGGATTGGGAATAATCTTTAACGGGATATCATTTCCCGGTTTGTTGAAAATTCTGGTTTTTAGCGTGTCTCCACTCTTGTTGCATTTTAAAAGCCAGGTGTCAAATTCTCTGTCAACCGGCATTTGAATGGCCCCTAATACAACAAAGCTTTCATCTTCCAATTCCGTTACATCTGAAAAATAATGGGAAGGAGCATCCGGTAATTGTTTTTCCCAGGCAACGTCCGGTAGTTGAGGAAAAGCCTGCCGGGTGCAAAACAGTAAAGTTACAGTCAAGAGAATTAGTTCTCGATGGTTAGTTATTTTTAGCATAGCCGTTCTAAATTAAAAATGATGTAAACGACAAAAGGTATTACGGTAAATACAAATGAAGGTTCTGGTAAAAAATGTCATCCTTTTGTTTTATTTTTGAAAAAATTTTTATTCTTTTGAACCGAAATTCAATAAGATGATTAAAAGAATAAATACAATATGGCTTCCGTGGTGGGGTCTTCTTGCTTAAAGTGAGGAGTTTATAGCCATATTGGTATTTTTCAAGAAATATTTCAACATGGACCTGCTCCTCGAAAAGGGCAGGTTTTTTTATTTTAAAAGAGGTGGATTTTTTTTTCGATATTGAAAAACAAAATGATGAGGGAATCTGTTGAACAAAAATTAGAATTAGTTAGATGAAGAATATTCAAAATATAAATTGGTGGTGGCAGAGCAACTTTTTACAAATTCGTGAAGAGAGGTAATGCCTGTTGCCAAAAAGCAGAAAAGCGGCTCATCGATTCACGGTGAGCCGCTTTTTTTTGGAATAAGAAAAGTAGAAATAACAATAAAAATAGATAAATGGAAAAGTTAAAATTTAAACCTGTAGTGCGGAAGATTCTGGCAGACACTGTTACGCCGGTGAGTATTTACCTGCGTTTACGCACACTTTACCCTAAGGCCATTCTTCTGGAAAGTTCTGACTACCACGGAAATGAAAATGCTTACTCGTTTGTGTGTTTCAACCCAGTGGCTTTTTTTACGGTGAACAACGGGGAAGTAACCAAAGAATTTCCGGGAAGGGAAAAGGAACAATTCCGGCTTTCGAAAGAAAGAAAGTTACATACTGAACTGGATGGATTTTTCAAAACATTCGATGTAATTTCGGATGAAATCGAACTCCCTGCCAACGGGTTGTTTGGGTACATTAATTTTGATGCAGTGCAGCACTTCGAAAATATTCTGTTTTCGGCTGAAAAGAAAGAGGAGTATCAAATTCCGGAGGTGAAATACTGTTTTTACAAATATATTGTGGCCATTGACCACCACCGGAATCAAATTCACATGGTGGAAAACCTGCTTGACGGAGAAAAGTCACAAATGGATTACATCCATCACCTGCTTATTAATCTCAATTTTTCGACGGCTAAATTTCAACCTGTAAACGGCGAAACGTCAAATATCACAGATGAAGAGTACCGGCAGATGGTAACCAAAGGCAAGGAACATTGTTATCGGGGCGATGTGTTTCAGATTGTGCTGAGCCGTCAGTTTTCACAACAGTTCGAAGGTGATGATTTTAATGTGTACCGCTCGTTGCGCTCCATTAATCCTTCGCCTTATTTGTTTTATTTTGATTATGGAAGCTACCGTATTTTCGGTTCAAGTCCCGAGGCAGAAATTCGTATTCAGAATAACAAAGCGTATATTCATCCCATCGCCGGAACATTTAAACGTACCGGCAACGATGAGCAGGATCGTGAGCTGGCAGAAAAACTGAGCAAAGATCCGAAGGAAAATGCAGAACATGTGATGCTCGTTGATTTGGCTCGCAACGATTTGAGCCGGAATGCCGATCATGTTGTGGTTGAAACTTACCGCGAAGTACAATTTTACTCGCATGTTATTCATCTTGTTTCGCAGGTTTCGGGCAAAATTACGGATGAAACCAACCTAGTAAAAGTACTGGGTGAAACATTCCCGGCAGGTACGCTTTCCGGTGCGCCCAAATACAAAGCGATGGAGTTGATTGATAAATACGAAAACCAAAATCGTGGTTATTATGGCGGGTGCATTGGTTATCTGGGTTTTGACCGGACGGTAAACCATGCGATTATGATCCGGTCGTTTCTGAGTAAAAATAACCGGCTGTTTTACCAGGCGGGCGCCGGCATTGTGGCCGATTCGAAAGAAGAAAATGAGTTGCAGGAGGTGAACAACAAACTGGCTGCTTTGAAAAAAGCCATTGAAATGGCAAAAGAAATTAATTAGAAGGGAGTTCAAAGTAGTGGGTAATACGATAAAAAATAGAGACTATGAAAATATTGGTTATTGATAATTACGATTCGTTCACGTACAATCTTGTGCATGCCATCAAAAAAATATCGGGCTTGCCGGTGGACGTGTTTCGCAACGATGAAGTGAGTCTGGAGGACATTGAAAAATACGACAAAATTGTACTTTCTCCCGGTCCCGGGTTACCTGAAGAGTCGGGATTGCTTTTGGAGATTATCAAAATGTATGCTCCGAAAAAAAGTATTCTGGGGGTTTGTCTGGGGCACCAGGCCATTGGCGAAGCGTTTGGGGGAGAACTTTTTAATATGAACCGGGTGTTTCACGGAGTGGCTACACCGGTTAAACTTACCGGCAATCCGTCTGTTCTTTTTGCCGGATTACCCGGGTCGTTTGATGTGGGGCGATACCATTCATGGATTGTGAAGAAGGAAAACCTGCCCGCATGTTTTGAAATTACGAGCCTCGACGAGGAAGGGGAGATTATGTCGATGAAACATAAAGAGCTTGATGTTGAAGGCGTCCAGTTTCATCCCGAATCGGTGCTTACTCCGTTGGGTGAAAAAATTCTGGGGAACTGGTTGGGCATGCAGAATGAACAACCGCAGTTTGAAGAATAGAAAAGTTTATTGAGATTAAAATGATTAGGCATGAAAGAAACGTTACAATACCTTTTTGACGGAAAAACACTTTGCCGTGAACAGGCCAAAGCGAGCCTGCTGGAAGTAGGGAAAGGCATGCACAGCGAGGTGGAGTTTGCCTCGTTCCTTACTGTTTTTAAAATGCGAAGTATTACATCTGAAGAGCTGGCCGGCTTCCGGGATGCAATGGCTGAGTTGTGCCTTGCTATCGACCTTGCAGAATATAACGTAATTGACGTGGTTGGTACCGGTGGCGACGGAAAAAATACATTTAATATTTCAACGCTGGCTTCTTTTATTATTGCCGGCGCCGGGGTAAATGTTGCAAAGCATGGTAACTACGCCGTTTCATCCACTTCCGGTTCGTCAAATCTGCTGGAATTATTGGGATATCAGTTCAGCAATGATCCGGCAAAGCTGAAAAACGATCTCGAAAAAGGGAACTTCTGCTTTATGCACGCTCCGCTTTTCCATCCGGCAATGAAACACATTGCACCGGTTCGTCGTGCCCTGAAAGTACAGACGTTTTTTAATGTTCTGGGCCCTATGATTAATCCTTCTTTTCCCAAATACCAGTTGCTGGGAGTGAACAATGAAGAGAATTTTAACCATTACCGGAATGTATATGAGACGCTGGATGTAAATTATATTGTTGTTAACAGTAACGATGGTTACGACGAAGTTTCCTTAACAGACGACACCCATTTTGCGGGAAACAGGAAAGAGGGCTATCTTGCGCCCGCTGATTTTGGATTTGAAAAAATTCATTCCGAAAGTATCTATGGAGGCGATTCCATTGACGAGGCAGCCCGGATCTTTATGGATGTTCTCGAAGGAAAAGGAACCCCGGAACAAAAAAATGTTGCAATGGCAAATGCAGCCCTGGGGATCCAGGTTGTTTTTCCTGAAAAAGACTTAAAAGAATGTGTTGAAATAGCCCGTGAATCGCTGAAAAGCGGAAAGGCTTTGCAAAAACTGAAGGCGGTTATTGGATAAAAATTGCTCCTTCTCTTGGGGCAATAAAAAGAAAGAAGGATGAATATACTTGATAGAATAATTGAAACCAAGAAAAATGAAGTAGCCAGCCAGAAAAGGATGGTTTCTGTTTCACAACTCAAAAAATATCCGGGATACAGGAGAAATTGCAATTCGTTAAAGGAAACGTTGCAGAAGCCAGGTTCTTCCGGGATTATTGCAGAGTTTAAGCAAAAATCGCCTTCGAAGGGGGAAATCAACTTTTCGGTAAAGGCAGAAGAGGTGACCAAAGATTACACAAATGCCGGTGCTGCTGGTTTGTCGGTTTTGACTGATTATGAATATTTTGGCGGAACACTGGCCAACCTGGCAAAAGCACGGGAAGTGAATCCGGATATTCCCATCCTTCGAAAAGATTTTATGATTGATACGTACCAGGTGGTTGAAGCAAAGGCTTTTGGGGCTGATGTGATTCTGCTCATTGCCGCGTGCCTCGAAAAGGAAGAGGCAGAGGTGTTGGCCAAAAAGGCTAAAAGTCTGGGGTTGGAAGTACTGATGGAGGTTCATAACGAAGAAGAATTGGAAAAGTTGAATGACTTTGTAGACATTGTTGGCGTAAACAATCGCAACCTGAAAACATTTGAAGTGGATGTGGAAACATCGGTAAAACTGGCCAGGCTCATTCCCGGTCGTTTTGTGAAAATTTCGGAGAGTGGACTGGCAGGGGCCGAAACAATCCACTATTTAAGAAAGAGCGGGTTTAAAGGTTTTTTGATTGGGGAGACATTTATGAAAACTGAGAACCCGGGCAAAGCTTGTAAAAAGTTGATAGCTGAGCTGTCATTTCTAACCTGAGGAACGAAGGTGAGAAATCCGCTGGCTCGGAGAGATTTCGACGAAGAATGAGGAGAAATGACAAGCCGGGAGGAGAAACCGGTTGAAAAGAATGTGACGGAAAATAAAGATTTAAACGATGGTAAAATCACTTAAAATAAAAGTATGTGGAATGAAATTCACCGAAAACCGCAACGCAGTGGAGAAATTGCCGGTGGATTTGCTGGGATACATATTTTATCCGCCTTCAAAAAGATACGTCGGCGAAAATCCTGATACCGGACTTTTTGGTTCAGGAAAACCCAAAGCGGGTGTTTTTATGGATGAAAATGTTTTTGAAATGTTGGCGCTGGCTAAGAACCTGAATTTTGAATATGTTCAGCTTCACGGAAAAGAGAATCCCAAAACCTGCAAAATTATAAGAGCTCAGGGTTTGAAGGTGATAAAAGCATTTAACCTGAATGAAGCTTTTGATTTTGCTTTGCTGAAAACGTATGAAAAAACTGTCGATTATTTTTTGTTCGACACCAAAACAAATCTTCCCGGCGGATCCGGAGAAAAATTCGACTGGTCCATTCTGGAAAAGTATGAAGGGGAGATCCCGTTTTTTTTAAGCGGAGGTATTCAGCCAGATGATGCAGAAAAAATCAGGGGACTGGACCATCGTCAGCTATTCGGCATTGATTTGAACAGCGGTTTTGAAGATGAACCGGGAGTGAAGAATATTGAAAAACTGGGAAATTTTATAAAAGAAATGAAAGCTCTCTGAGTTCCGTGGAAACGTTTTTCGGGACTAAATTTATTTCTATTGCAGAGAAGGCACAGAGAACCACAAAGGAGTAATTTAAATCAGAAGACAAATGAAGTATGATGTCAATGAAAAAGGATATTACGGTGAATTTGGAGGAGCATGGATTCCCGAGATGATGTACACCAACATCGACGAATTACGGCGTGATTACCTTGAGATAATAAAGTCGGAGGCATTTCAAAAAGAGTTTGACCAATTGCTGAAAGATTATGTAGGCAGGCCTTCGCCGCTTTACTTTGCCAGCCGGTTGTCGGAACATTATGGAACAAAAATTTTTTTAAAACGTGAAGATTTGAATCACACAGGTTCCCATAAGTTAAATAATACGGTAGGGCAGATTCTACTGGCTGAGAGATTGGGTAAAACCCGGATCATTGCAGAAACCGGCGCCGGACAACATGGGGTAGCAACTGCAACGGTTTGTGCGTTGCGGGGGGTAAAATGTGTGGTGTACATGGGGGCGCTTGATGTTTCGCGGCAGGCACCTAACGTGAAGAAAATGAAAATGCTTGGCGCCGAGGTGATTCCGGTTCACAGTGGAAATAAAACCTTAAAAGATGCTACCAATGAAGCTATGCGCGACTGGATTAACAATCCGGAGGATACTCATTACATCATCGGTTCGGTAGTGGGGCCGCATCCGTATCCCGACATGGTAGCGCGTTTCCAGTCGGTTATCAGTCGTGAGATGAGAATACAGTTGCTGGAAAAAACCGGCAGTGAATTTCCCACCCGTGTTCTGGCCTGCGTGGGCGGGGGAAGCAATGCCGCCGGTGCATTTTATCATTATCTCGACGAAGATCTGGTAGAGTTGATTGGTGTGGAAGCGGCCGGGAAAGGAGTGGAAACAAAAGAAACGGCTGCCACCTTGCGGGTAGGAACTCCCGGTGTGCTGCATGCCAGTCGTACCATGCTCATGCAAAATGAAGATGGACAGATCACTGAACCATATTCCATTTCAGCAGGGCTGGATTATCCCGGAATCGGGCCCCTGCATTCGCATCTGTTTACAACCGGACGCGCCAAATACCTGGCTTCTACCGATGAGGAGGTGCTGGAAGCTGCTCTTCTCCTTACCCGGAAGGAGGGAATCATTCCGGCACTGGAGTCGGCACATGCACTGGCTGCACTGGACAAAATTCAGATGAAGCCGGATGATGTAAACGTAGTCAACCTTTCGGGCAGTGGGAACAAGGATATGGAAACGTACCTGGATTATTTTGGGTACTAGAATACAGAGTCATGTCAGGTATCGGATTTATATTCCTGCCACCCGGTAGTTTCTGCGGAGAAAGTCTGCGCCGGATTGCCCACTTTGAGGGAAGGGAAAGAATTAGAATATGACGCGATAATAGTAGTATCTATTAATGAGAAAAAATATGCAAAACAGGATCAACACGCTTTTCGAAACAAAAAAAAGAGACATACTTTCGGTTTATTTTACGGCCGGATTTCCCCGGCTGAATGACACAGCAGAGATTATTCAGGAACTGGAAAAAAATGGTGTCGGGCTTATTGAAATTGGCATTCCTTTTTCTGACCCTACAGCCGATGGGCCCACTATTCAGCGTAGTAGTGAAACGGCTCTGAAGAACGGCATGAATGTGAAACTTCTTTTTGGCCAGTTGAAAAATATCAGGGAAACGGTTAAAATCCCACTGATTATGATGGGGTATATTAATCCGGTATTGCAGTTCGGAGTAGAAGATTTTTGTAAAAAATGCCATGAAGTCGGTATTGATGGCCTGATTTTGCCCGACCTGCCATTGGAGGAGTTTGAGTCGCATTACAAAGAGATTTTTCAAAGAAACAACCTCCATAACATTTTGCTGATTACGCCCCAAACCTCAGAAGCACGTATCCGGCAGATAGATGAGGCTTCCGGAGGTTTTATTTACATGGTTTCCTCAGCAGCAACAACCGGGGCGGGGAAAAAGGTGGAAGATTTTCACCGGGATTATTTTGAACGGATTCAGCAAATGAACCTGAAAAACCCGCGGTTAATTGGTTTTGGTATTTCTGACAGAGCTACTTTTGCCAACGCCTGCCATTATGCTAGCGGGGCCATTATTGGCAGTGCGTTTATAAAAGCACTTCAAACGGGAGCTATGCTAAAAGATTCCATTCAGGAGTTCGTAAAGAGTATCCGGGACACGGAATAAACACTCTGGGAGCTCGGTAAAGTCGTTCATGTTTAAAAACAGGTTTTTGCCTCTTGGGGTATAACCGGCAATTGCTCAACCAGATATAAAAAGACAAAATGGTGTGTTATTGTTAAGGAATGTTAAACCATATTCTAGAACATACCTTAATTCGCTTTTAGCTGTTATATTACTAACGATTTTTGTAAAACATTAAACATTTTGGCCATGCTCGATTACGCAAAAGTTATTTTACCCAAAGTGAGTTTCAGTAAACAGCTGTTCAAAAAAGAATTGGCGAAGTGCGTTCGCTGGGTGGAACCCGCTGACGTACAAGAGTTTCACGATTGGTGCTACGAGAATTTCAGAGATAAGTATCCCGATGTTCTGGAAGAAGTTTTTTCCAGCATTGCGGCGTAAAAAACCAGGGGTGTATTTTCGGATACACCCTTTTTATTTTCATTTGAAAGCGAAGCTTATCCTATTTTTTCTATTCCCGTTTTTATTCTGGCAATGGTTTCTTCTTTGCCAAGTATCTCGCAAATTTTAAACAAGTCAGGTCCCATATTTCCCCCAACCAGACAAAGCCTGAGCGGATTCATGATAGCGCCAAAATTCCACTCCTTTTCGTTCATAAAAGCAGAAAAGGCTTCCTTTGATGAAACGGCATTCCAGGGCTCTACTGTTTCAAACAATTCGGCGATAGCCGATAGTTGTTCCGGAGTATTTTCCTTCCAGCGCTTTTTTACTGTTTTTTCGTCGTAAGATTCAGGCTCCGTAAAAAAGAATTTTCCCTGTTCCCAGAAATCGGAAACAAATTCACAACGTTCCTTGATTTCAGCCACCACCTTTGCCGCTTTTTCATTCGATGCAACAATGCCTTTTTCTTTCAAAAACGGTTTAAAAAGTTCTGTCAATTCATTTTCCGGCTTTTGTTGAAGGTAATGCCGGTTAAACCATTTTGCTTTTTCCGGATCGAAACGCGACCCGGATTTTACGACCCGTTCCAGACTGAAAACCTGTGTCAGTTCTTTCAATGAGAAAAATTCCTCTTCGGTGCCGGGATTCCAACCCAGTAAGGTCAACAGGTTAATAAAAGCTTCCGGGAAGTAGCCATCTTCACGGTATCCGCGAAAAACTTCACCTGTTTTGGGATCTTTCCATTGCAGGGGAAACACCGGAAATCCCATTTTATCGCCATCCCGTTTGCTTAGTTTTCCTTTCCCCTGTGGTTTCAGGATGAGCGGCAGGTGGGCAAATTGCGGTTTGGTGTCTTCCCATCCAAACGCACGGTAAAGTAATGCATGTAACGGAAGAGACGACAACCATTCTTCTCCCCGGATAACATGCGTAATTTGCATCAGGTGGTCGTCCACCACATTGGCCAGGTGGTATGTGGGCATTCCGTCAGACTTAAACAATACTTTGTCGTCGAGGCTTTTTGTGGTATTGAATGTTACACTTCCGCGGATAATGTCATTTTCAGTAACATCTTCGTCTTCCGGCATTTTGAAGCGGATTACATACGCTTCGCCTGAAGCTATTTTTTGCTGCACTTCTTCCGGAGAAAGATTGAGTGAGTTGTTGAGCTTCTTTCGTGTTGCTATTCCGTACGAAAAAGTTTCTTTATTCGATTCTGCTTCCAGACGAAGCTTTTCAATTTCCTCCGGGGTATCGAAAGCAATGTATGCCCAGCCTGATTCTACCAGTTGGTTGGCGTATTCTTTATACAAATCTTTGCGTTCGCTTTGACGGTAGGGCCCAAATTCACCACCTATTCCGGGGCCTTCGTCGGGAACCAGGCCGCACCATTTCAGGCTTTCCACGATGTATTCCTCGGCGCCCGGTACAAACCGGGTCTGGTCAGTATCTTCAATGCGCAGAAGAAAATCGCCTCCCTGCTTTTTTGCAAAAAGATAATTAAATAAAGCGGTGCGGACTCCTCCAATATGAAGCGGTCCTGTTGGACTCGGGGCAAAACGTACCCGTACTTTCGAATGGTTCATTGCAGTTGCATTTCAAAAATTTCTGCAAATATAGGGGAAATAAAAGATTCAGACTTTCTTGTAAAAACGATAAAGTGCATTTTTATCCATTCCTTTAGTTGCAGAGAAAAGATGGGGTCAACATAAAAATCCGGTGGAGCAAAAAAGTAATCACGCTTAACTTTCAATATCCATTTAACTTTTTTCCTGTCCCGAAATAATAGTCGGAATTTACGCTCTGCTCCAACTTGAACCAAAAACATAGCATCTGGAAGGAATTTGCGGGCCAAGGTTCACTTTTATCTTCGCCCAAAATTTTTTCAAAACTAACTTTAAGAGAGTGATTGAATTTCACAAAACAACGTGAGTTCGATGTAAAAAACTTTACCTGCAAAACCCTATTCATAACAACAGACTGGTTATCCACTTGTTTGGGGCTTTGCCCCAATCCCCACTTCATTTTTCTCCTATTATATAACTAATTCGCACATCGCTATAAATCAATA
>NZ_QWET01000023.1 GCF_003573545.1 Mariniphaga sediminis
CTCTTGAAGAGCTTCAAGTACTACTTTTGTTTTAAAGCCTGCGCTGTAAGTTTTTCTCTTTTTCATAACAACAAGTTTATTAAATTTTCAAATTATACTTGTTGTCTAAATTTTGGGGCTAATTATAAACAGATGCAATCAGTTGGTTCTGAGAAGGAGTAAGTATGGTTTGGTTCCAGATAGGTATGACGCGGTTACAAACCGCATATCCCGGCGGTAGCCGAAAACGACTGTGTTATTATAGTGTTGCTGTAATCAGAAAATTTTGAAAAAAGTGTGAAACCGGAAAGAGACAGGTAAGTAGCAATTACCCGACAACAGGGGCACGCTGTACTTCATCCAAAATAGCCCCCTCCGGGTAATTCGATAAAAATCCTCTCGGGTCATCTATTGCAAATCTTCGAATGTCCGGATTTTCCAGGTTAGCATAAGGCTTATCTTTAAATACCTTACGAACCAGGGTGGTTTTTCCTGATTGCCTTGGACCGGTTACAGCTACTGCTTTAAACTGGGCTGCCAGCATTCTTAATTCATTTTCTGCTTCGCGAAGTATCATGCTGTAAATTTACAAATATGGAATCTAATTCCAAAATTGTAAAAATGATTGGAGTCAATGCATTCGTTCAGGTACTTTTTCTGTTGCCAGTGAAACACAAAGAGGCGCACCGGGGCAGGGTGATGCGATTTTTAATCGCGTCTAATTGTTCCGGCGAATGCAATTCGCCGATCCCCGAGTTGGTCCCCGGGGTAACAGATGCAATCAGTTGGTTCTGAGAAGGAGTAAGTATGGTTTGGTTCCAGGTGAGTATGACGCGGTTACAAACCGCATCACCCCTACGCATCACCCGGTGGGAACCGGGAGGTGTGAGCTATTTTTATAGCTGTTATTGAGCATAAATTATTGTATAATAATCTGATCTTTTTTAATTTAAGGGCAAATATTACAATAATGTAAACCGCCGGCTCGTCTTTTCCCATCTAGTAGTAGTGTACCCGGACAGGCTTAAGAGGCCGGCGGAGCATGGGTAATATATAACTAAATTTTTATAAACAAATGTCTTACACCCAAGATTTTGAACAATGGAAAGAATCCATTGAAAATGTTCCGTCGAAAGAGGTAAAGCTGCCCCATCTACCCATTGATGATTTTGTGGCAGCTACCGAGACGCTGGCAGTTGATGCCAACGAAGACCGGGAGGCACTGACTGCTGCCGGTATGGATACTACCCTTATTGATGATCTGACGCCCTTGAGCGGCGCGCTGCGTTACTGCCAGGCGAACTGGATGAGTATTTTCAGGGCGCGGGAAGAAGCCCAGAACCAATGGTATGAGCAATCACCGTTCGCCTATGAATTTCGTAATGAACTCCTGCATGATTTTTCTTTTGCTTACCGTGATATCGACGATGTGAAAAAGAAAGTAATGCGTATCCGCGAAGGCGGAAGTAATGCCGATATGGTTCAGGACCTGCTGGAACTGGCTATTTTGGGCGAAAAATACCCGGAACCGCTGGCGGCTATTCAGTTTAATTCTGAAAAGCTTTCTCAGGCGCGTGCGCTTTCGCACACGATGTCGGAACTGCTGGCTGCAGCCAACGGAGCTGCCGGCGAAGGCAATGAGGCCAAAGTATTGCGCGACAAAGCTTTTACCCTGTTGGCCGAAAAGGTACGGGTTATTCGCGAGTACGGCCAGTATGTGTTCTGGAAAGACCCGGACAAACTTAAAAAATACTATTCGCAGTAATTTGTAAGTTGTTGGTTTTGAAAGCCCCTGTGGGATTTGACTCTCCCCGGGGGCTTTTTTCCTTCCCCCGCGACTTTTGACCCGCCCCAACACAATTTTTTATATCCCCAACGCGATTTGGCCCTCCCCAACGGAAAATTTCATGCTCCCAGAGGAAAATGACCCGCCCCGGCGCAATTTCTCACGGCCCCAGCGGAATTTGAGCTTCCCCGCTGCGATTTTTTGTGTTCCCAACGAAAAAATGACCCTCCCCAACGTAATTTCTGGTGTTCCCAATGGGAATTGAGTCTCCAAAGGACTGGCGCCGCCGAGCCGCATATTAAAATGGCACGGATTTTATGTGTCAATCTGTGCCAGCGTGGGGGTGATGCGATTTGTAATCGCATTTTATTGTAGCGGCGAATGCAATTCGCCGATCCCGATCCCGGGAGCAGGGAGTAAAGAAGTAACGGGGCCACATCTAAGTCCTTTTGTTCCCAAAGAGTCATAAGATACAATTTTGTGCTAATACTTAGTCAGGATATACGATTGGGGGTGGATGATGAGTGATTACATCGTATTTTTAACGATGTCCAACATTTCGCCAGCCAGTTTTTTGCGGTCAAAATCTATCGCCAGCTTTTGGCATCCTTTTTTTAGCGATTGTATTTTTTCGTCATCAGAGAATAAGGTAATGGCTTTTTCGATAAAATCTTTTTGATTTTCCGGTTCATAAAACAGGCCTGCATCGTATTTTTCAACTATTGAACGGGCCTCGCCATCAACTCCCAGTAAGATGGGAATTTGCATGGCCGCTGTTTCAAATATTTTTGAAGGAATAACTGTTGTAAAAAGAGTGCTTTTTTTCAGGTTTATGATAGCTACATCCAAAAGGTTTAGGTAGTGGGGCACTTCATTTTTGGATACTGTATTTAGCATGGTAACATTTCTTATACTTTCTGTTTTTAGTTTTCGTAATAGATTATTTTTTTCCGCTCCGTCGCCGATTAAAAGAAAGTGAAATGCTGGATTTGATTGTTGTAGTTGTTTGGCACAATCCAGAATAAAATGAAGGTTATGGGCCATTCCGTGAGTTCCAATGTAACCCAATACCTTTTTACCTTTCAAATTCAGTTTATCCAGTAACGATTCATTTTTTTGTTTGGGATTGTACAATTCAAGGTTTGCTCCGTTTTTTATTACTTCAATTTTTTTTTCGGGAATACCCTTATTAATAATGTTATTTTTGAAACTATCTGTTACCGTAATAATTTTACTAGCACGCCGGTAACACCATTTTTCTTCCATCTCAAAATAGCGGATGAACAGGTTATCCCTCATGGCACCAACCGTTTTGATGGACTCAGGCCACAGGTCACGAACTTCCATGATCCACGGTTTCCTTTTCCAGAAAGAGAGCGTACGTCCTGCCAGGGCAGTAAAGAATTGCGGAGAAGTAGCAATGATCAGATCTGTTTTCTGAAACAGGCCAGCAAAAAATGCAGAGAAGGAGAAGGAGATATAATCAAGTGTTCGTTTGATAAAACCTTCGTTTGCGGCAATGTAGGTCCATACTCGTATCACTTTGATTCCGTCTATGTTTTCGTGGCTGATTCGTTTATTCTGATAACCTTCATAGACTTTCCCCTGTGGAAAGTTTGGAAAACAGGTGATTACAGTTACATCAACTCCTTGTTTTACCCATTCTTTGCAATGTTCGTAGGTTCTTGTTGCCGGAGCATTTACTTCCGGAGGAAAATTATCGGTTAAAAATAATATGCGCATTTTCTACTTGATATTGGATTCTGGGGGCTTGATGAATTACTCTTTGGTTTCTATGATGGTTGTGAGTTTGTTCTGAAAAACAATTTCGAGTTTGTAGTAATTTACTAAGCGATTATAGCCGTCAGGAAGCTGTGCTTTGATAAGCGAAATTGTTTCAGCTCCCTCAAAGCTTAAACGAGAATCATTGATCAAAACTTCATTATTTGTTTTGGTTGGGTTCAGGTCAGGACTAAAGTGAAAATAAGCAGTCCCTTTGGTTTGGCGGCCGGTTAAAACATCTTCAATGCTTATTGTTTGTGCATTAAACAGCCAACTTCGTTGATGACTTATTCCAAAGCTTTTAAAGCCATCATGCGCGGCTGTAACTTCATTCTTTTCTTCTTTTATGATTTCAACATTGGCTCTTTGAGCAACCCGAAATGAGGACCATACTTTGGATGAATTGTGCTTGTTTACGGTGACCGTATTGTGAGCCGCGGTGCCTCTTTCTTTTAGCCGGGTGTCATTGGAATCATAGGTTGAAATGCCGGTATCAATCAAAAATGGTTGATGATTTATATTCAAGATAAAGTTAAACGTATCGGCATGGGCATGGCCGGGTTGGTAGGAAGGGCCAACAGGGCCTATGTCCAGAATACATTCATAGTTTTTCCCATCAAAGCGGCGGTACCCGGAAGTGGTTAGTGAGTAGTGATCAGTGGTTCGTATTGAGTCGTTGGTAGTCTTTGACAGCGCACCAACATTGAGTCGTGTAGCATATTCATTCAGTTGTGCAGTGGTTGGGGCGATACCTGGGGCTGAATCGTTGAGTAAGGGAGTACGACCATCGGAAAGCGTGATCGTATTTAGCCATGCCAACATTTGCTCCGCCTTGTGTCTGAGTAGTGCCAACAGTTTGTCCTGCCCGTCAAAACAGGTGTTGTTTTGCATGAGATTAATACAGTCCAGCAGGCGATCGAGCAAAATCTGGTGGTACATCGGGCTTAACTCGAAGTGAGCTCCATCTGATAACACCTGTTCTTTTAATTCCTGAATCAGTAACCTTTTAGCTTTTGCCCAAAATCGCTTCTCTTTAAAATACCAGGCTCCAAAAAGTAAGCTAAAAGCATCTTCCAGTAAATGATTACCCATCAGGTGGTACTCCAGGTTATCGAGAAGGATAAGGTATTGGGCGTACAGACATCCGTTTAAACGGATGAGGTTGCTTCGTCCTCCTTCGTCGTCCTCACAATGACCGGGCATTGAAGAATCTGAGGCGTTAATCTGAGGAGATTGCCGCGTCGTCGTTTCTCCTCCTTGCAATGACGTTCGACTTAAGAACTTGATCCAGTTGATGCCGCGGAGGGCGATGGGGTAGGGATCAAGGCCTTCGGAGTTTTGATGGAGGTTTTGTATAAAGCTTTCAATCAGTTGGAGTCCTGTTTCGGTGTCCATCCCGGGTTGGAGCAGGTAATCCATGTAATTGAGGTTGTAAGCCCAAAGCTTACCATGCTCTGTTTCATTCCAGTTGATGGTATCAAACGCTGATCTTTTCGAAAGATTCAAAAAAGTGAAACGATTGTTTAATAAGGAAACCGGTTTTTCAATCCAAGATATAAGTTTGAGCGGCGTTCCTTCTCTTTTTATGGAAAGCGGATAGGTAAATCGACTTGCTTTACGCCACATCTTTCTCAACCGGTACCAAAGCTGGTAACGTATCTGGATGGGACGCAGGTGGCGGATGGTATGAATGATTAGGAAAAGTTTATTCATTTCTGTTCGTTTCGAGTGTATGCGGACAGATTGCTTCATCGTTTAGGCTGCGCTTCCACTCCTCGCAATGACGGCTTCGATGACCTATACCTCAATCCACCTTCCTTCTTTTAAACTTTGGATGGCTGCAAAGCTGGCCTGAGTCGTGTTGATTACCTCGTCAAAAGGAATAATGGGAACCCCACTTTTAACGGACTCAACCAATTGTTTAAACTGGTTTTTATGTCCTTTGTCCAATCTTGTTTTTTGTTTCGAAAAGCCCTTGATGCCATAGGCTTTTAATGTTCGCCAGTTATCGATAATTAGTGTTTTTTCCTGGGCGAACGCCTCAATACGTTCTTTGGAATATGCTTTACTCCCATTGGCAAAATAATTGATTACCGCATTCGAACCATTTTCATATTTGAGCAAGATACTTGCATTGTCGGTATTTTCTTCGGGGTTGATACCCATGCTGTTCATGCATACAGCTGTTACCTTACTTCCGGCTAAATACGTGCACAGGTCGATGTAGTGGCAGGCTTCGCCAATGATCCGGCCTCCGCCAATCGCTAAATCATGTACCCATACTTCAGGAGGAATAAAGCCTGCATTCATGGTAGCCACAATATTTTTGGCTCCTTCGCCAAGCAGTTGTTTCATTTTGATGGCAAGGGGAGCGAAGCGACGGTTGAAGCCAACAACAATCATCGGAGCACCGTTATTGTGAGGAGTGACCGAAGGGAGCGACGCGGCAATCTGTTTATCAACTGTAGCCGGTTCTTCGTTGGAAGCGCTGCCAGGTGTTTCAACAAGTTGCTTCGGAAGGCTTCGTTGCACTTCGCCTTCCTCGCAATGACGGTTCTTTGAAGAGGCGGCAGCAAAAGCGCCGGTGGCTTCAAGGATCTGTTCCAGTTCTTCTTCTGTCAAACAAAGAGGTTTCTCCACAAAAACATTTTTACCAGCCTTTAGGGCTTCAATGGTCATGGGTGCATGGAGATTGTGGCGGGTGGTTATCATTACGGTATCCACTTCCGGATCATTCAGTATCTCTTTATAATCGGATGTTGCAACCGCAATATTTCCTTTTTTTGCCATGGTTTTGGCTGAAAGTCCGCCTGCGCTGGCAATGATTTTCAGGTTGGCACCAGCCGCATTCATCCCCGGAATAATGGTTGAAGATGTGAAGTTGCCGGCTCCAATAATTCCAAAAACTCCTTTTGCAGCCCCCCCTAAATCCCCTGAAGGGGACTGTCGTTCTATATGTGATTCTCTTAGTGATACTGAACTGTTTCTTTTAGAATTTTCGGGGTAAACGAGAATGCTGGCAATAGACCCTTTTTTGCGCATGTCTCCATAAATTTCGCCGTATTGCTCCAAAGGAACCTGTTCGGTGATTAAGGGTTTTACATCGAGCTGACCACTTTCCATGGCTTGAAGGATGGCCTCAAAATTTCGCTGTTCGGTCCATCGGACATAAGGGAGTGGATAGTCTTGTCCTTTTTGCTCGTAGTTTTCATCGTATCGGCCGGGTCCGTAAGAGCAGGAGACCTGAAAGGTCAGTTCTTTCTTGTAAAAATCGTCGCGACGGATATTTAAGCCAATCACACCCACCAGAATGATTCGTCCACGTTTACGGCTCATATCAGCAGCCTGATGGATTACTTCATCGCTTTTGGCCGAGGCCGTAATAATTACCCCATCGGCACCTGTTTCATTGGTGGCCTGTTGTACAAACTTTACCGGATCGGTTCCCTGTGATGGATTAAATGCTGTGAGCCCTTTCGAGCGGGCCATGTCCACCTTTTGCTGATCGAAGTCGTAACCAATTACCCGACACCCGTTGGCTTTTAATAATTCAGCTGTAACCAGTCCGATCAAGCCCAAGCCAATAATAACAATCGTTTCTCCAAAGGTTGGATTACATAAGCGAATGCCCTGCAGCCCAATGGCCCCAATGACCGTAAAGGCCGCTTCTTCATCACTTACACCATCCGGAATTTTCGCACAAAGGTTTTCGGGCACGCATACATATTCAGCATGATTGCCGTTGGAGGCTACCCGGTCACCCACTTTAAACCGGTGAACACCTTTGCCTACAGCTTCTACCACGCCTACATTGCAATAGCCCAGGGGGAGCGGTTGGTTCAGTTTATTAAAGACAGCTTCCAATGTGGGCAAAATGCCTTCGGCTTTCATCTTATCCAGCACTTGTTTTACTTTATCCGGCTGTTGACGGGCTTTGTCTATAAATCCGGCCTTGCCAAATTCAACCAACATTCGTTCGGTTCCCAAGGAAACCAAACTACGTGTTGTTTTAATCAATAAGCTTCCGGCCTTTACCTGTGGCGCCGGAACTTCTTCTAATATGGTGTTACCTTTTTTTAGGTCTTGTATGATTTGTTTCATGATTAAATGATAACTATTGAAGGAGTTATTTATATGATTTGGTATTAGTCTCTTTCTTTTAATTTTTTGGCAGGAATTCCCCCAGCAATTGTAAAAGGTTCAATATTCTTAGTGACTACACTTCCTGCTGCTATTACTGCTCCTTCTCCAATTGATACTCCGGGGAGGATAATACAGTTTGCTCCAATCCAAACATCTTTACCTATCGTAACTTTAGCGGAGAGGTGCCCCGATTGGAAAATTCTTTCATGATTTGCAGGGATAGCATGGTTGGCAGATAAGATTTGTGTTCGATAACCTATTAATGTTCTGTCTCCAATTTCAATGCCTCCTTTAGTTGTAATAATTACTCCCCAGGCTAAATCAACGTGGCTTCCAAGTTTTACCTTCTTTGCAAAGCCTATTCTAATACCTGGATAGTAGGTAACCCATCTCCCAATTTTTGCACCTTGTAGAATCAAAAAAGTCCGTTTAATAGGATTGATCAATTTATGACGAGGTAGCGAAAATATGAGAAATGAGATTGCTTCAAAGCTAGAGATAATAAAGTCTCTAAACAGTTGTTTTAAAGTCATGATAAATTTTTTCTAAAAATTCGATTTCCAACGATGTTTTTTCTTTAATACTTGGATACTCTTTCAGATTTTCCAAACCTGATTGAATTAATTGACTTTGTATGTTCTCAGATTTGTAAAGTTGATAAATCGAATCTGAAACCTCACGCGAAGACTCTCTGTTGACGTAGTACCCTGCATTTTTACATATTGCCTTAGACCATTCCTCATTGCTTACAATTAAAGGCTTTTTGAAATACCAAGCTTCAATAATATTGTTGCTAAAACTTTCCAGTTTACTCATTAATAGAACAAAGTCGATTTGAGAATAAAGTGATTTTAATTGCTGTTTTGATACCGGACCAATAATAGATATCATCTCTTTGACGCCATATTTTTCGACTAGTCTTGAGAACTCAAGATGATCTGTTGAGTTATCTTCAGGAGCTGTTATAATGAAGCGAAATTCCTCACTAGCTTGCTTCAGAAGACTGGCAATCTCCGGAACTTTCATAATATTTTTGTTTCTTTGCCAGCCACACAGCATTAGCAATTTTGTGGTATCTTTTTTTAATCCGTTGATTTTTAGCTCTTGTTGTTCAAAAGTGGGATTAAATGAAGGAGCAATGTAAGTTGTTTTGCTTTTAAGTATTTTATAAATTCTGTGAGCCCTTTCTTCCATCGCTTGGTTTTCAAAAATTAATGCATTTGCCTTTTTAATTCCATATAGCCTGTATCTGTCAATTATTTTATACATCAGAAGTTTTAATGAGGAACCTTCCCAAAATTTTATTTCAGGGAAGAATATGTTAGAGACAGCAACACCAGATACTTGAGGAATACTATTATTGAATAATCCGTAACCGAAATAGGTGTATGTGATGTCTATGTTCAACCTATTCAGAGTTTTAGGTAGCTTAAAGAATTCTTGAACTATTCTTTTTATCGGAGAGCCTGCTGAGAAAATAATATTTTGTTGTTTCCTTTCTTGCAGGTATTTATGGATTGCGGAATGCTTAACAACCAAAAAGAAGAAAGTATGGGTAGGATATTTTAACTCAAAAAGTCCATGGAGAAAATTAAGTGCAACATTTTGCCCTCCTCCTTTTTTGAGAGCAGAAAAATTAATTAAAATATTCATTTTAATCAAAATTAAGTAGAATAATTTAGCAAGAAGGCCATATGGTGTTTTATTATCATTATTGTACGCGTTATGGGGTCATGAGACAAACTGGATAATCAGTGCCAACTTAAGGGAAATGAATATTGCTTGCGTCATAAACGTTATTAGAATAAAAAGTTCTTTATCTAAATTCTAATATCAAACTATTTCTTTGGATAGAAAAAAAGTAATCCATAAAGTATTTTAAAGTCAATATAGCCGTCCACAAAGAATCGTTTAATTTTAGGTATGCTATCATTTGTTTTTCTTATAAAAAACATTTTTATTGACAAAACCATTACGTATAGTAGGAGAAAAGATGGATTTTGTATAATGGCAGTGAGAAAAATAGCTAATAATAATGAAAAGAATGAAAGATTCTTTCTGACAAGGTAAATTAGAATTTTTGAAAAGATATATTTTCGAAAAATGACTCCCTTAAATAAGAAGTTGTTTCCGCGTGCTAGATCTATATATCGTTTTTTATTTGTATAACCAATTGTGTGGTGCTCTGCAAAGATGCTTCCCACGTTCAAAATTTTAATATTCTTTTTTAAATAAATTCTATAAGCTAAGTCGTTGTCTTCAAAGCATCTAAGCTTGCTGTCCATTCCGTTCATTTGATGCCAAAGTGTACGCTTGATTATATATAAACCACCTGTTGTAATTAAGTATTTATCATTTTTAATTTTAGTAACTTCATTCTTTGTATCAGAAAGGAATCTTCCATTTTCATCATAATAAATATCAATTCGTTGCCCGTTTAAAAAAGGATAGATTAATTCTCCGTTTTTGATTATTTTGTTACCAAATTCCGGATATAAAACCATATCACCATCCACAAAAACAAAGTAATCACCTTCTGCATTTCTTGCTCCTAAGTTTCTTGCTTTAGCAGCATTACAAGGTGATTGTAGAATAAGAGTTTTGACCTTATTGAAATTGCTCGCTATGGCTAGACTGTTATCTGTTGATTGCGAGTCTACATATATTATTTCATAGTCAATAGCAATATTGTAAGCGAAGCTTATACAACTACTAATACATGCGGTTAGGTTTTTTCCTTCGTTCTTGCCAATTATAATAAATGAGAGCATATCGAATTAATTGAATTTAATCTTTTTGGGTAGAACTACAATAAATAAGTAGCTTATTATCAGACTAACAGTAGTTCCTATTGAAACAAAGGGCCACCCATGTAAAGAGATTAATATAACATAGTAGATCCATACCAATGGAATAAGTAATTGACTTTTTTGTGAGATGAAATATCCTTTGTAAATTTTAGATGCCCAAAAACCAAAAATGAAAAATAATGCAAAGGTTATAATAAATCCAAAGTCGTTGTAAAAGGGCGTTAAAATAGTAAAAGTATTTAGATTTGAACCGAACGGAGATAAAACGTAATAGGTAGAACCTAAATATTGAGCAGGATTTTCAAACCAAAGTCCCAATTTGTATAAAGTATATATTATTGGGTACAAAGTTGAGGCAAAATGTGTAGATAGATTCAGGTTATTTATATATTGATCTAATACAATCCAACTACCAGTAAAGTATGAATATAGACTTTCGAACATGGTCATTCTACCTTCTGACCGGGAAAATGTTATTAAAAGAATTAGAGCAGAAGATAGTATGGAAATGAAATATTTAACGAAGGCAGGTATTTGAATGCGCTGATTGGGAAATGAATATTTCCATGATAAAATGTAAGAAATACCCCAAAGAAATATTGTTGTAATGGTTGTTATTCTTCCAGCATTTCCTAAATCAAAAAGTATAGCTGCTATTATTGGTATGTATAGTATTATTTTTTTGTGATACCAGCAAGCTATGGCACCTGTAATAATTGAGGTTGAGTAAATTAACGCGGCAGTATACGTGTTTAGCAGTGCACCTGCAGAAAAGTCACCTCCTACTATGGTTTGACGAATTTCTTGTGACGCATAAATAAGTGCTAAAGGATTTGAAAGGTGATTAATTATTTTATTAATGAATGCAATAGCACCGACGAAAGATAACAGTATTAAAATGTGTAGGATAAGTCTTCCTTTAACCGAAGAGTATATTTTTATAAATACATTGGGCCTATTACTTGATATTTGCTTATTAATACGAGTTTGAGAAGCAAATCGAAAAAATACATACCCTAAAGAGAAAAGGAACCATGCTCCAAATATTAATAGTTGTGTATTTAGATTAAGTGTAGGGTACGGTTTGGGACTAAATTCATACATCAATAAACTTATTCCCCATAGGATTGAAAAAAAACCAATTGGTGAGAAATAGTTTCTATCCAACTTCTTTGAAAAAAATAAACCTATAGATATTAGAGGTATAATAAAAACTATCATGCTATTTCATGTGTCGATATACAGATAAAAGTAAATTCGCCTCGTACGATGCCGCAATAAAAGCAACTTTTAAACCATTTAGTCCAGATCTGTACTGCCCTCCATAGATTTGTAATAATAAAATCTTAATGAAAATAGGAATTATTTTAAATAGTGGTCTATTTCTATAAAAATTTTGAATTCGTATTATCTCTTCTTTTGAGTCAACATTGAAACCATCAATATTTGCAATGTCCTCTAAAATGTATTTAGTATGTTTTTTTATCCAATTTTTTTGTTTAGTCTTAAAGGTTTTTAAACTATAATTATCATATAAAGGCCAATGTTCTATTATATAAGGCAAATATGCTACTTTACCATACGTTTTCATTGGTTGGTGTGGAAAGTTCCATTGATACATTTTACTTTTTCTTGCTAAACAAAGTCTGTATGGGAATTTTAACGAAAATTGTTTTTTACCGTCAGTATAAGGCCATATGAATGCATATGCATCAATAGATTCATCTTTCACAAGAATTTTAATGTTTTTTTGAATTTCATGTGATAAATATTCATCTGCATCAATAGATAGTATCCAATCACTCTTTGTCATGGAATATGCAAATTTTTTATGTGCTTCGCACATGCCTTGGTGTTTTCGAATGAAAATTTTTTCCGTATACTTTTTTGCGATAGAAATTGTATTATCGAAGCATTCTCCATCATGGACAATTATTATTTCATCAACAATATTGTGTATACTTTTTAAGCACCGTTCAATTACTTTTTCCTCATTATAAACTATCAAGCATGCACTTATCGTTACATTCATAACGCTATATTTTTTTAGTTAGAATTTTTATTTTACTTTTTTGCTTTCGCTTACTTTTTAATGATACTATTTATAGCATCCTTAGCTAAAAAGATCTCTTTTAATGTGATAATCTTGAAAACAATTAAAAATAGGGCGTAACTAATTAATCCAATAAAAATTTGAATAAATAAGTTCAGACTTAATGTCAGATACAGAATAAAAGCTAATCCTAATCCGGATAAGATTATTCGTGGTACGTCAAATAGAAGAAAGCTTCTTAAATTAATCCCAATTTTTCTAATTTGTAAGTATAAGTATGTAAGAGCGGTAAGTTGAATTGTGAGTTGACTCAATGCAGCTCCCTTTATTCCCCAAAAATTTATTGAAATAGGATAGAGAATGAAAGCAATAATGAGACATAATAATGTTTGAATCATTACTTTTTTCCTTAAGTCTCTTGATAACAGATTATCTGCTGCTACGATAGACATATATATCACTACTTGCGTCCAAACCAGAATAATAAGAATCGGAGTGGATTGTGAGTAATTTGGTCCGTATATTAATTCAACAATCTTTGAGGATAGAAATGAAAAGCCTAAGCCAATTCCTACTCCAAGCGCTAATAAATATCGTGATGATTGACGAAATAATATATTTGAATGTGCCAATGCAGATTCATAGTCATTATTTTGAGAGGATAAAAATGGAAATACTGAGGAAACAAAAGCTGTTCCGATAATCGCCAATAATCCGGCTAATTGACTAGCTGCCCTATAATATCCTGCCATCTCAACATTTGTAATTCTTGATATGAGGACATGATCAATAGATGTGTAAATTATGATTGCCATTGCAGATATGCCTAATGGAATACTCCTCTTTAGTACTAGTGAAAAATCTTTTTTCAAAGGCTTATAAAATGGGAATAGTTTTGTCGCATTAAAAAAGTTGAGTGAAACGATAAAGATAGCTTTGGTTAAAAATAGCCATGCTACAAGGTTGAATGGTAGTTCTAATAATATTATCGAACCTATGATGATAAGTGTTAGTAATGCATTGATTAGCTGAGAGTATGTGATGAATATTGCTTTAGAAGTTGACTTGAAAGAGTAAAAGAAGATGTCATTAAAGGACATTACTATTACAGATAATCCAAACGGAATGATTGTTTTCGATTCAGCTGTGGTATAGTTAAGGATAAAGGTTGATGTAATAAAGATAATCGCTCCAATAGGAATAGCTAATAGTCGTAATATTCCAGCTGTCCAGACAACCTTATTGGGTGTTTTTGATTGAGCAACATCGATATAAACAATTTTCGAAATTCCATAATCAGTAAAGAAAATCATCATTGCTCCCAATGCCATTCCTACAGAATAAGCTCCAATATCATCGGGAAGAAACTTACGAACAATATAGATCCCAAATATTAATCGAATAATCTGTGAAACGATTTCACCTGATAATAAAAAGAATGTATTTTTAAATATTAAAACGTGTTTACTATGTTTATTCTCCTTTTCAATAATTATTGAGTCTTCCATTTGTCTTCAAACTTGTATTTGTTGGTCATAATTAAATCATTTTCAGATATGTTATTTGCTTTCATTGTGGCATGTGCCTCGTGCCAAACCCAAGCATGCTGAGCGATGTTTAATTTAAAACTATTATGTTTTGCTCTTTTACAGAAATCATCATCTTCGAATGTTCCTAATCCAAAACTTTCATCAAGTAATCCTATTTTTTTGAAAACTTCGCTTTTAATTAATATGCAAAAAAATGAGAGATATTCAACTTCTTGATTACTTGGAAGAAGCTTGCGAAAGGGTTTAATGAAAACTCTTTTGCTCTGTAACCCTTTTGCTTTGTTTGTTAACGGGCCGACAAGTGAAGCGTCTGTTTTTTCCATATGACGAATCATTAACTCAATAGATCCTTTAGTAACGAATGCATCACTATTGAGTAAGCAAATATATTTCCCTTTTGCCATTTTTATTCCTACATTATTACCGCCTGCGTATCCCTGATTAGAATCATTAAAAATGACTGTTGTGTTTTTATGGTTAGATTCCTTAAAATACTTTGCAGAGCCATCAGTAGAGCCATTATCCACAAGAATTACTTCATATGGGACAATAACATTTTTTTCTATGCTTTCTATACACTTTTTTGTAATCTCTAATGTGTTCCAATTTACAACAACAATCGAAACAAGTGGATTAGCTATAATAGTTGATTTCATTTTATAAAATATTTTGTTTTAGTGGACAATCCTCCCCTGTTGCGCGGATTTGCAATCCATGCTTTGTTTTGCAAAAACAAACCAAATCGTTCGAGTCATTTTTCAAGGCAGTGAGTATTTTTATTTTCAGTTCTGGCGGCTGGGGTAGGGATTGCAAATCTGCATCAGCAAAGGGAGGTCCCTTCGTCGCAAGCTCCCCGGGTAGTCGTGGGGCTGCCGCGTCGCTGCGCTCCTCGCAGACTCGTGCCATGTAGTTTGTTTTGTGTAGGGACGTCTGTGCTTTTAATATTGTTAGGTGCAAGGCTCCGCGAGGGAGGAACGACCGCAGCGGTCTTAAGCCCCTTGCACCGTGTACCTAAAGGACTTCCTTCCGTAGGAAGTGCGGAGGTTTTTTTTTTTATTTATTGACATTGTGCTGAAGGTCATGAGGCTGCCGCGGTCGTTTTTTCAGCCTTCGTTTCTCTTCGGCAGAAAAGCTCCCTCGCAGACCCGTACCATGTAATTTGTTTTGTGCAGGGGAAGTCGAGAGTTCCCTTCGGTCGCTGCGCTTCCTCGGGAAGTCGTACTCTAAAGTTTATTTTGTGTAGGGGCTGCCGCGTCGCTACGCTCCTCGCAGACCTGTGCCACGTAGTTTGTTTTGTGTAGGGACGTCTGTGCTCTTAATATTGTTTGGTGCAAGGCTCCGCGAGGCGACGCAGGAGCCGAAGCGGGCTTAAGCCCCTTGCACCGCGTAACGAAAAGACTTCCTTCCGTAGGAAGTGCGGTGGTTTTTTCAAAGGTCCGCTGTTCCTGTTTAGGGTGTTTTCTTTTTATTGACATTGTGCTAAAGTCGTGGGGCTGCCGCGCTCGTTTTTTCGGCCTTCGTTTCTCTTCGGCAAAAAAAGCTCCCTCGCAGACCCGTACCACGAATGTTATTTTGTACTGGGGAAGTCATGAGTTCCCTTCGGTCGCTGGGCTTCCTCGGGAAGTCGTACTCTAAAGTTTATTTTGTGTAGGGGCTGCCGCGTCGCTAGGCTCCTCACAGACCTGTGCCACGTAGTTTGTTTTGTGTAGGGACGTCTGTGCTCTTAATATTGTTAGGTGCAAGGTTCCGCGAGGCGACGCAGGAGCCGCAGCGGTCTTAAGCCCCTTGCACCGCGTAACGAAAAGACTTCCTTCCGTAGGAAGTGCGGTGGTCTTTTTTTTTATTTATTGACATTGTGCTGAAGGTCATGAGGCTGCCGCGGTCGTTTTTTCAGCCTTCGTTTCTCTTCGGCAGAAAAGCTCCCTCGCAGACCCGTACCATGTAATTTGTTTTGTGCAGGGGAAGTCGAGAGTTCCCTTCGGTCGCTGCGCTTCCTCGGGAAGTCGTGCTACGTAGTTTGTTTTGTGTAGGGGCTGCTGCGTCGCTACGCTCCTCGCAGACTCGTGCTACGTAGTTTGTTTTGTGTAGGGATGTCTGTGCTCTTAATATTATTAGGTACAGGATTCCGCGAGGCGACGCAGGAGCCGAAGTGGTCTTAAGCCCTGTGCACCATGTACCTAAAGGATTTCCTTCCGTAGAAAGTGCGGTGGTTTTTGTTAAGCTTCGCTGTTCCTGTTTGGGGTGTTTTCTTTTTATTGACATTGTGCTAAAGTCGTGGGGCTGCCGCGGTCGTTTTTTCGGCCTTCGTTTCTCTTCGGCAAAAAAAGCTCCCTCGCAGACCCGTACCACGAATGTTGTTTTGTACTGGGCTGCCGCGTCGCTGGGCTCCCTCGGGAAGTCGTACTCTAAAGTTTATTTTGTGTAGGGGCTGCCGCGTCGCTGCGCTCCTCGCAGACTCGTACCACGTAGTTTGTTTTGTGTAGGGACGTCTGTGCTCTTAATATTGTTAGGTGCAAGGCTCCGCGAGGCGACGAAGGAGCCGTAGCGGTCTCCTGCCCTTGCACTGGGTAACAAAAGGACTTCCTTCCGTAGGAAGTGCGGTGGTCTTTTCAGAGCTTCGCTGTTCCTGTTTAGGGTGTTTTCTTTTTATTGGCATTGTGCTAAAGTCGTGGGGCTGCCGCGGTCGTTTTTTCGGCCTTCGTTTCTCTCCGGCAAAAAACTCCCTCGCAGACCCGTACCACGTAGTTTGTTTTGTACTGTGGCTGCCGCGTCGCTACGCTCCTCGCAGACTCGTGCCACGTATAGGGATGTCTGTGCTCTTAATATTATTAGAAGCAGGATTCCGCGAGGCGACGAAGGAGCCGCAGCGGTCTTCAGCCCTTTGCACCGTGTACCTAAAGGACTTCCTTCCGTGGGCAGTGCGGTGGTTTTTTCAGAGCTCCGCTGTTCCTGTTCAGGGTGTTTTCTTTTTATTGACATTGTGCTAAAGGTCGTGGGGCTGCCGCGGTCGTTTTTTCAGCCTTCGTTTCTCTTCGGCAAAAAAAGCTCCCTCGCAGACCCGTACCACGAATGTTGTTTTGTACTGGGGAAGTCGTGAGTTCCCTTCGTCGCAAGCTCCTCGGGAAGTCGTGCTACGTAGTTTGTTTTGTGTAGGGGCTGCCGCGTCGCTACGCTCCTCGCAGACCCGTGCTACGTAGTTTGTTTTGTGCAGGGATGTCTGTGCTCTTAATATTATTAGGTGCAAGGCTCTGCGAGGCGACGCAGGAGCCGAAGTGGTCTTAAGCCCCTTGCACCGCGTAACGAAAAGACTTCCTTCCGTAGGAAGTGCGGTGGTCTTTGTTAAGCTTCGCTGTTCCTGTATAGGGTGTTTTCTTTTTTTATAGGCATGGTGCTAAAGTCGTGGGGCTGCCGCGGTCGTTTTTTCGGCCTTCGTTTCTCTTCGGCAAAAAAAGCTCCCTCGCAGACCCGTACCACGTAGTTTGTTTTGTACTGGGGAAGTCGTGAGTTCCCTTCGTCGCAAGCTCCTCGGGAAGTCGTGCTACGTAGTTTGTTTTGTGTAGGGACGTCTGTGCTATTAATATTGTTAGGTGCAAGGTTCCGCGAGGCGACGCAGGAGCCGAAGTGGTCTTAAGCCCTGTGCAACTCACAATGTTTCGTACAAGTCTTTCCACTCCGGGTTCATCTCTTCGATGAGTTTTATCTTTCGTGCCCTGTTCCCTGCTTTTAATTGTCGTTCCCTATCGCGTGCGTCAATGATGCTATCGAACTCCTGGAACCATACCAACTTATCTGCGTTGTAGCGGGCAGTGAAGGAGTTTGGATACTTTTTGGTCCGGTGGCTTTCCATCCTGCTTTTGAGGTTGCTTGTTACGCCGGCGTACAAAACCTTGTTTGCTTTGTTGGTTGTTAGGTAGGTCCAGGCTTTCATGGCGTTATTGTGCTTAAGTTCTTGAGTTCCCTTCGGTCGTTACCCCCCTTGGGAAGTGAATGAAATCCGGGATAGATTATATATCTGCATCAGTGGAGGTTAAATATTCCCTTAGTTTTATTGAGATTGTTTTTTTTACCTCTTCCCAATCTGTATTAACTAACATTCGTGGCATTGGTTCTTCTTCTGCATCATCAAAATAAGCTAAACTACGCAACACCTGAAATATTGAACCATTGGAATATTTCTGTTTGTAAAAAGTAATTAGTTCGCCCAGGGTGTATCTTTCTAAGATGAAGTGCAGATCAATAAAATCTTTTTTGCTTCCCCGGCCTGTAATAGCCGAAAGTTTCATCGCGGCAATGTCTTCAATTGCCCCCAGGGTAATGCCATCCTGCATCAGGGGGGACTTAAGCCAGGGATAAGGGTAATTGACAATGTCGACCTTGATATTGTTGATATTATATATATGTATGTTTTCAGTTTGTTGCAAAGACTCGGTTTTTTTCAGGGTGGTCAACATCTTATTCAACGAAATGGAATCCCCCTTTAATGTTCCAAACAAATCCAAATCGACAGAGATTCTGTGTCCGATTTGTAAAGCCAGGGAAGTGCCGCCCACCAGCCGCATTTCAGCTAAAATATCTTCGTTTTGAAGTTGCTTTAAAAGAACCAGTGTTTCAGGGAAGATGGTGTTGTAGAATAGCATTGAAAATTTGTTTTTGGTATATCACCCATAACCGACAAAAAGCTGGCAGTTCGTTTGTCTAAATTTTTTATGGTTTGCGCAGTTTTTACTATTTGCTCCAGGCCGTAGTAGGCAACAAGCGTTTTCCAGTCGGAATAATTTCCGTATTGCAAAACATTGGAAATGATATATTTCGAATGTTTCTCAGGGTGGATTGTATTGGGGTCAGTGTCCCAAAACAAATGTTTTGATAAAGCTGGTATAATATTGATTTTTTTACTCATTGTTGATGTCTCCAATTCAATGCCTGTAAGCATAAAAGTAGAAAATATTTTATAATTTTTTAGTGAATGGACATAAAAACACAACTTTTACTTTACTGGTGCAGAATGGCAATCCCCTGACACATCGGGGCAGGTTCTGCCATTATTCATCTGGCAGTATAATGCCATAAACAAAGGCTTTCATGGGTTCACTGTGCTATCCCTTCGGTCGCTGGGCTCCCTCGGGAAGTCGGGGCTGCCGCGGTCGTTTTTTCGGCCTTCGTTTCTCTCCGGCAAAAAACTCCCTCGCAGACCCGTGCCACGAATGTTGTTTTGTACTGGGCTGCCGCGTCGCTACGCTCCTCGCAGACTCGTACTACGTAGTTTGTTTTGTGTAGGGATGGAGTTTCAGAGTTTATAGACCTTATCTCCGGCTTCCTTAATCATATTTCGCATATCTACAATCATTTTTGCATGTTCCTGGATGAAGTGCACGTCAAAGGCATCGTGGTTCGTGGTTAAAACCACACAGTCTGCCGCGCGAATGGTTTCTTCGTTCAGCTCGACTGAGTCGAAGGTATTTCCTTCGTGGGTTTTGATGTGTGGAATAAATGGGTCGTGATAAGAAACCTGGCCGCCTTTATGGGCCACAATATCTATGATTTCGAGGGCAGGTGACTCGCGCTCGTCATCAATGTTGGGTTTGTAGGCCACACCCAGAAACAGGATGTTGCTGCCGTTGACTGCTTTTTTGTGGCGGTTGAGTGCGGTGGCAATTTTAATGTACATGTAGTGGGGCATGCGCATATTGATATGCCCGGCTGTATGTATCATACTGAGGTCGAAACTGAATTTTTTGGCGATGTGTTCCAGGTAAAAGGGATCGAGCGGAATGCAGTGCCCGCCAATTCCAGGGCCGGGATAAAACGGCTGAAAACCGAATGGTTTGGTTTTGGCCGCATCAATAACTTCCCAGATATTGATATCCATTTTTCCTGCCAGCAGGGTTAGCTCATTTATGAGGCTGATGTTAACCAGCCGGTAGGTATTTTCGAGGATTTTTACCATTTCGGCTATCCGGGGGGAACTTACCGGGTGGATATGGTCGATGGCTTTTTTGTAAAGCGCCTGCCCGATTTCCAGTCCGTCAGGATTCATGGCTCCCAGTACCTTGGGCGTGTTGCGGGTGTGGAAACTTTTATTTCCGGGGTCAACGCGCTCCGGGCTGTAAGCCAGCCAAAAGTCATCCCCGTGCTTCAGTCCGCTTTCGCGTTCAATAATAGGCAGCATAAAATCTTCGGTGGTAGTGGGGTAGGTGGTGCTTTCGAGGCTGATAAACGTCCCGGCTTTCATATAACGGCCAATTTCGGTACAGGCACTTTCAATGTAGCTCATGTCTGGCTTTTTGAAAATGTCGAGCGGGGTGGGGACGCATATCAGCAGGGCATCGCATTCGCCAATACGCGAGAAATCGGTGGTGGCGCTGAGGGTAATATTTTCCACTACTTCGCGCAGCACAGCATCGCGGATATCTTTGATGTAGTTGGTTCCGTGATTGATTTTATCCACTTTATCCGGATTTTTATCAAACCCGATAACTTTTACGCTGGCTTCTGCGAAATTAACGGCCAGCGGAAGCCCCACATAACCGAGGCCGATAACCCCAACTACCTCGGAGTTGGAAGTGATTTTTTGCAAGATTTGTGTTGTATAGTCCATGTTTTTAAAATATTAAGATTTGTCCGGACAGGGTAACTGAAATTATATTCGCTATTATTTAGTTTGTCTAATTTTATAATATTATATTGATTTTCAGCTTTTACCCCAACCCTGAAGGGTGTGCTGAAAATTTCAGTCTGACTTTTGGCAGGAATTTTTTTCCTTTAGTGCCGGTATGAAATAAATTGATTTTCAATATCATAATTTGTGTAATAAAATTTAAACCTATTTTGTATTACATTATACGAATCAAAAGTTGACATTATCTGATTATCAAAAATTCAACCCTCTCCCGGGTTGTGTCTTTACCCCGCATTGCCTTCCCCGAGCTTCGCACGGGGCTATTTTTATTTATGTCTTTCGGACACTTCTTTATCCCGAATGGGATTAAACAAATAATAGCCATGGGTTTTACCCGTGGTAACGAAGTGGATACGAAAAGAACCCCGAAGTGGGTTCAACCTTTGATTCGCAGACATTCTATTTTTCAATTTTTTAGCAGTCTCTTAATTTTCCTTTTCCCAAATAAGAAGGGCCGGTTTGTTTTTGAAAAAATATTCCATTTGATCGGGCGTAAAAACAAGGTACATTATTTTTCTGCCGATGAGTTTTTCTGCTTTTTCAACCAGGGCGTCAATGTAGTTTTTGTCCAGGCCGTAACCTACCAGCGCCAGTTCAATGGTGTCGGCATCAACCCCTTTGGCAAAACTGCCGGTGATATAGGCCGCTTCCAGGTGTCCGATTTTGCTGGTTATTCTCTCTACAATGTGGTCGATGCCCACCGTTTTTCTGACAATCCGCTTTAGGTCTTCGTATAACGGATGTTTGGGATTGGCACGGTAGAACCTTTTTTTTCCTTTAAATTCCGATTTCAGCAGGCCCGCTTCGGTAAATTTGTTTAACTCTACACGGATGGCATTGGTCGATTCATGGAATTCCCTTTCCATACTTCGCAGGTAATCCTGGTTTCCGTCGAAGAGAAAAAATTTAATCAATAATTTGATACGGGTTTTGGATGAGATAATAATATCGAGCATTGAAAAGTGGTTTAACTGTTAAAAACGGATGGTTGATATTAAAATTCCCAGAAATAAGGGATTAAGAAAATACTTAAGATAAATGCAATAAGTTGCATGGGAGCACCGATGCGCAGAAAGTCGCGGGCGGAATATTTTCCTGCAGCTTTTATGATGAGGTTGGCACGGTATCCGCGGGCGGTCATAAAACTGGAAGCGCCTGCCACGGCAATCGCCACAAAAAACGGTTTGGGATCGACGTTTAGCAATTGCGCAGCCACTACGGCAATGGGAAAGACCAGCGCTACCGCTGCGTTGTTGGTAATAATTTCAGTTAATACGGAGGTAATGAGCCAGATAATGGCCAGCACCCCCACCGGGCCGATGGAGCGGACAATGCTGATGGCATCGCTGGCAAGCAGTCCGGCCACTCCCGAGTTTTGAATTCCTTTTCCTATGGCAAATGCCGACGCGATGGAGATAATCATATCCCAGCTCACTGCCTTGGTATAATTTTGCTGAGGTAGTATTTTCAGCCAAATCAGTAGCACTGCGGCCAGCGAAACATAGATGAAAATGTTGAGGCTCATGCCGAATCCGTAAGAAACAATTTCATTGATGACAATGGCAGCCACCATGGCTAACAGGATAATAAGTGCGATCCATTTTACCCGCGAGCCTTTGTCGTGGTGTAAATCCTGCATGAAGTTCACCATGTAAAACATTTGTGAAGTACGCCAGGTATCGTAAAATTTCTCTTTGGCCAGCAATACAACGTTGTCGCCTACCTTCAGTTTCAGGTTGCTGAGGTTGTCGGTTATCCGTTCGCCATTGCGGTGAATGGATAGCACCACCGCATTAAAGTGATTGAAAAAGTTGAACTCGGTAACGGTTTGTCCGAGGCCTGAAAACCGGGGTGATAACACCACTTCATATTGTTTTAAATCTTCGGGTTTCTCGCCGGAAAGGTATTCCATACCCTTTAGCTTAACATCTTTATTTGCAAGAATGTAGTTAAGCCTCCCGGAGTTTCCGGTAACCAGTATATCGTCGTTCCGGTGGAGTTTTGTGTGATTCTTTTCCGGTTTCAGGATTTTTCCGTTCCGCTCAATGGAATGTACCTCAATGCCTTCGAGTCCATCAATCCGGTTTCCAGCTACTTCCTGGCCAATAAGCCTGCTGTTTTCAGGAAGTTGCAGGTTATAGTAATAATCCTTTACCTCGGGAAGGTCTTTTGCAAACCTGATTTTTTCCCCGGGCAAAAGCCAGTTACCAAAAACTGCCATGTAAATAAACCCGAAAAAAGAAATAAAAAGCCCGATCTTCCCCAGCTCAAAAAGGTGAAACCCTCCGTTGCCTGTTTCAAGCATGAGCCCGTGTACCACAAGGTTAGAGGAAGTGCCGATTAGCGTACACATTCCCCCCAAAATGGCGGCATAAGAAAGGGGGAGCAGAAATTTTTTGTAAGAAAGCTTCATGGCATCGGCCCACCGGATAAGAATCGGGGAAAAGTTGACCACAATGGGCAGATTATTCAGAAAGGCCGAAAAAAAAGCTACCGGCACCATTACACGCGGTAACATAAAAGTCATCGGGTTTCTTTTGTGCGGCAGGTAGGCCTGGGCAAAGCGCGTCATCAGCCCTGCCTGTTTAATTCCCTCGTTTACCAGGAAAAGCAGGGCAATGGTTATCAACCCGTCGTTGGAGAAACCGGCAATCAATTCCCTGTCGGTAATAATTCCCGTGGCCATAAAAATAACAGCAGCGCTGAGCAGTATCAGGCCGGGGCGCATGGCTTCCATCAAAAAAGCCACGATTAAAAATACCAAAACAGTAAGGACTATCCAGGCTTCAAATGTCATAATCCGGAATTTAATTGTCGATATTCTGGGTCAGCATAAATCCGGTGGAGTAAAAAAGTAATCACGCTTAACTTTCAATATTCATTTAACTTTTTCCCAGCCCTAAAATAATAATTGGGATTTATGTTCCGCTTCAACTTGAAAAAAAAATAGCACCCGGAAGAATTTTCTGAGCCAGGGTTGACTTTTACTTTGCCCCAAAATCTTTTTAAAATTCATAACAACAGACTGGTTATCCACTTGTTTGGGGCTTTGCCCCAATCCCCACTTCATTTTTCTCCTATGATGAGAAAAACGAAGCATGAGGAAGGCATTTCCGAGCATCATGTCAAAATTAACCTTGGCGTTTTTTCAATGCAGCGAGCTGGCCCGACTGACGGAATTTTGACACAGCCCGCATCAGGTATAGCTCACTTAAAAATATTGATGGAAAATGTATCTGAAAACAGACTATTTTACTGAATTTTGCGGGTGAGCAGATATTCAGTTGCTTTGGGGTTTTTACACTGCTCCGCTTCCTCAGTTACATGCTGTGATGTTCTGCGTCAAAAAGCGTCTGTAATAATGGTGTACAAATATTACTCAAAAAATAGTCAGGCAAATATATAAATGAATAGGGGTTAGTTCCAAAAAAAAACGGGGAATTTTATTGAATATTATTGGCGCAGGAAGAAAAAACAGGATACCGCGGAGTACCTTACAACGTATTGTTTTTACAACGAGTTGTTATTCAGACATGACGATGCACACCGGGCACAGGTATTTTTTTATTTTTGATTTTTGCAGAAGCCTTTTTTTACAGACTAAAACAAAAACGGAGAGGCTTGCCAGCAGGGCAACTATTCATGTGAAAGAAATCGATTACCGGATGAGGAAATGAGAGAATCGTCTGAAACAGATAATAAAGCAGGGGATGTTTAGACCGGGCAACAGAAAAAGTTTTAACTTTGGCTGATATTTAATCAATATATTCGATTGTATGTTAGTCATTAAAAAGAAACAAAGATGAACCTTTCTGCCAACATCAAATTCTTGAGAAAAAGGAGACGCCTGACGCAAAGCGGATTAGCGGAGGTATTGGGGATTAATCGTTCCGGAGTAAATAATTACGAGAACGGGGCGGCTGTTCCCCCGCTGAATATACTCATTGGCCTTTCCGACCTTTTTCATATTTCCATTGACACCTTGTTGCGCATCGATCTGTCAACATTGCGTGAAAGCCAGTTGTATCTGATTGAAAATGGTTCGGATGTTTTTGTAAAAGGCAATGAACTGCGGGTGCTTGCCACTACCGTCGACAGTAAAAACCGGGATAACATTGAGTTGGTTTCCATCAAGGCAAAAGCCGGTTACACCACCGGGTTTTTTGATCCGGAGTATATTTCCGGTCTGCCTGTTTTTCACCTGCCTTTTCTTTCCAAAGAACGGAAATACCGTACTTTTCAGGTCTCGGGCGATTCCATGCTGCCCATAACGGACAAGTGCTGGGTGACGGGCGAGTATGTGCAAAACCTGGAAGAGATTAAAGACGACGGCCTGTATATTGTGCTGACCCTGAATGAAGGAATAGTTTTTAAGAAGGTCCGGAATGAACTGAAAGAAAAAGGTACGCTCCGGATGATTTCCACCAACCCGGAATATGCGCCTTACGATTTACCGCTGGCTGAAATCCGGGAAGTCTGGAAATTTATTCATTTTATTTCTTCGGAAGTGCCTGAAGTAACCACAACGGAGCAGTTGTTCCGTCAGATTGAGTCGGTAAAAAAGGAGTTGGAAGAAATGAAAAAGAAACTGTAGCGGATTATTTTTTCCGGAATTTGTTGGGTGAAATACTGAAATGTTTTTTGAAGGCAAAATTAAAATATTGTGTAGAAGAGAATCCACACATAAATGCCACATCAATAACCGGTAGCGCAGGGTTTTCGCCAAGTAGTTTTGCGGCCTGACGTAAGCGCAGCTTGTTCAGGTATTCCATCGGGGAACAGTTGGTTACTTCTTTGCAGTAATGGGTAAAACGGGTTACCCCCAAATGGCAGTATTCAGCCATTTTAATAACAGTCCAGTCTTCATCTGTTTTAGATTCAAGGATGTTTAGAAAAAGTTCAACCGTTCGTTTGCTCTCAATCAATGATTGGTCAAGCACAATATTCCCTTCATTAAGAATTTCAAGGAGCAGGATAAGCAGGTTATTTATCTGGACTTTTAACCGGGAGTCGTATTTAATTTTGTTTTCCTGTTTGATAATTCTGCCCATTTCAATAAAACAATTCCTGAATTCCCGGTTCGCTTTCAATACCGGCTGTTCATTTTGTCTCAATTTCAGGGTTAGTTCATCCAAATCTTTAGGATTGAGGACTATCCAATCGGGCCATTCCCATTGCTGGTGCGGATACCTTACATTTACATCGAGGATTAACCAATAGAGTTTGCTTAAATTCACATTGGGATTTCCCAATTTATGAATAATCCAGGGGCGCGTAATGGTTATATCATTTGTTTGAACCTTAACCAGGTTGTCTCGCAGTAAAAAATCCAAACTGCCGTTTTCCAGGAAGCAAATTTCAATTCCTTCATTTGTGTGCCACTCAAGTCCCCAGTTTTGGAGCTTTTTTATGTCCCAGAAACCGATACTTTTTATTCCTTCGAGTTCATCATTTTTTAATCTCTTTCCGGGATAGGTTCCTCTGGCCAGGGTGGTCAATTCAAATTCATCATTGTTCCATGCCTGCCGGAGCGGCATACATGAATCCGCTTCATACGTTCGTTTTTCTATGGGATCATAGTATTTCGGAATGATTGGATTCATAGCCGCAAAATTAAGAAATCTTTCAGTGAAAATAATTGGAACCCTGTCACAAAAAACCAGTTTATATTTGACATACGGAAAGCATCTAACATATTAATTTATTCTGACATGAAGGCTAAAAAGATTGACCGAAGGCAATTCATAGAAGTTACTGCCTTGGGAACCTCAGGGGCTTTGTTCATTCCGCAACAAGTATTTTCTAATAATAAAAACAGAAGGAGTATGAAAACGAATGGAAAAATCAAGTTGGGAGTTAATATGGAATATGTGCGGCATCATGATAACCCTTTTGAGTGGGGTGTGGAGAAAGCAGCAGAAATAGGGTATGAATATGTTGAACCAATGGTTCACCTGGGGAGGGAACTGCTGAGCGAAGCCGGGTATTTTCATTCCGTATCAATGTATGACGATCCGCTTTGGATGAAGGAGGTTTGTGATAAACACGGGATTAAAATTTCGGGACTGTCAGCCCATACGCCTTTGTGTAAACCTGAAATAAGTGTGGAGTATTTAAAAATGGCTGTCAGGTATGCATCCGCAATGGGAGTGCCGGTTGTAAATACCGACGAAGGGCCCAAGCCATTGTGGACCTCCAAAGAAATGGATTATACCCTGATGAAATATACCCTGACCGAAGCTTCAAAAATGGCTGAACGCCATGGTGTCGCAATTGGTCTTGAGCCACACCAGCAGTACAGTACAACCCCCGCAGGGCTGAACAGTATTTATGAACTGGTAGATTCACCATCCATCGGAATAAATTTTGACACAGGGAATGCCTTTATCGGAGGCAGGGCAGATATATATGACTGGCTGGAGAGCGTAAAGGAGAACCTGGTTCATTTTCATGCCAAAGACATTAGTATGGAACAAAGCTCCATACGCGGCAAAGTAACCGGGGTTCCGGTTGGATGTGCCTGTGGCGATGGCGTGGTTGACTGGAAACGGGTGATTGACATTGTGAAAACTGCAGACAGGGAGATTGTATTCAGCGTGGAATGTGGGACAATAGATCAGGCTGTCAGAAGTTTTGAGTACCTTTCTTCCCTTTTGTGATGATGACATGAAAAGAATATTTGCTATCATTTTTACGGTTACCTTTTTCTTTGCTGCGTCAGGTAGTTTGCCCGGTGTTTCCGGTAATAAAACCATCAACGTGCTAATACTGAGCGGGAGCAACAACCATGACTGGAAACAAACAACGCCATTTTTAAAAAAGATGCTAACCGAATCGGGTTTGTTTTCAGTTGAATTTACAGAACAGCCGGATACATTAAAACTTTCTGACCTTGCAGATACAGATGTGATTGTCAGCAATTGGAACTCGTGGCCTGATAACGACATCCGCTGGCCGGAATCAACGGAAAAAGCGTTGCTTGATTTTATTAAATCAGGCAAAGGGTTTGTAACTTTTCATGCATCCACCTCTGCATTTTACAACTGGCCGGAGTTTAAAGAAATAAGCACTGCTGCGTGGTTAATGGATTCTACGCGGCATGGAAAAAGTAGCGACATCAGTGTGATAGTAGAGAATACCCGGCATCCTGTGACAAGGGGAATGTCCGGTTTTTTTGTTCATGATGAATTATGGATAAATGCCGGGAATAATAAAAAGTTTGAGGTTTTGGGAATTGCTGCGGATAAAGACACTAAAAGTCAACCGGCGGTTATGGTTACTGAATACGGGAAAGGGAAAATATTTCACACGATTTTGGGACATGATGTTCGGGCCATGCGGAATAGCGGCTTTCAGGCTTTGATTCTCAGAGGTACTGAATGGGCCGCAACGGGTAAAGTAACGCAAACCCTTCCTCAGGAACTTCAGGAAAACGGGAATACCGCCCCAAAGTTATCCTGGCAGAGGACGGATACCACATTTGCCTTGCTAAACGGAAAGAATGTGATATGGCAGTACAATTTTAATACAAAACATGGCCGGCCTTTTTTTCATCCGGTTTATGTTGGAAAGAATAACATCACCTGCCTAAGTCCTGACGACCACCTCTGGCATCTTGGTCAGTGGTTTTGCTGGAAATATATCAACCAGGTCAACTATTGGGAGTACCAAAATGGAACATACCGTTCTGACGGGGTTACAAAAATTGAGCGCATTGAAATTATCCCCGGGCCTGATTTTTCGGCAAAAATAAAACTGGAAATTGTTTACCATCCGGTGAATGGTAAAGATGTTTTATCCGAATTCCGAACCATTTCGATTTCACCTCCTCTGGATAATGGGAATGTTTGTATGGATTACCAGTTTGAATTTAAGGCTGTTGGTGATACAGTGGAATTGAATCGTACCCCGGTTGAGGGAGAGCCCGGCGGACAATCATGGGGCGGGTATGCCGGCCTGTCCATCCGGTTTAACCAGGATTTTATGGATGTACATTTTATGCCAAGCTGGGAAGACAACAAAAATATTAATGGGCAAACAGGCGATTGGCTGTATATGGGATTCAGAGGACTTGACGGCAAACAAACAGGTTCCCAGATAATAATAGCTCCGGATACCCGAAGGGAAGGAGCTGCCTGGTATTCAGTTAACAGGGAAGCCGTTCCATTTTATTATTTTAGTCCGGCTTACCTTTATAATAAACCTTTGACATTAAAAAAAGGGGATACGTTTACCCTGAATTACCGGGTTGTTCATTGGGCAAACAGGCCGGATTATAAACAGTTGGAATGTGAATATCTAAAATTTGTACAACAATAAAAGCTTGAGTTATGCATATGAATCCTTCAAGAAGAAAGTTTATACGAAATGTTTCTGCAGGAACTTCAGGAGTTATATTGATGCCCCATATTTTGTCATCCTGCGCCCGGAATATAAATGATCGTATCCTTGTTGCCCACATTGGTGTAGGAAGCCGCGGGCAGAGTACAATGATGAATTATTTTGTCCCCCTTGAAACTTCCCTCTCCGTGGCCACCTGCGATCCTTTTGAGCAGCGCCGGAACGCCTCGGCCGATCATATCAGAGGGCAATACCGCGAACGAGGGGTAAAAGCCCCGAAATGCAAGCCGTATCTGCATTTCGAAGAAATACTTGAACGCGACGACATTGACGCTGTTCACATTTCCACGCCCGACCACTGGCATGTTCCCCTGGCCATTAAAGCTGCCCGTGCCGGTAAACATATTTATCTTGAAAAACCGCTGGGGTTGAGTTATCCGAACTATAAAATACTGGAAAAAGAGATGAAAGCCAATAATGTCCGGTTTCATTATGGCACGCAGCAACGAACAATGAAACACATGCAACGCGGAATTGAAATGATAAAAGAAGGATTCATCGGTGAAATAGAGCGGGTGGAAGCGTGGGCCCCCGGTTATAATCCGGTTGAATCGCCGAAATGTATGGAATCTCCGGTGCCGGATGATTTTGATTACGATCTTTGGACCGGTCCGGCTCCATTAAATCCATATTGCCCTGATCGGGTTACCAATAACAGTTCCTGGTTTCAGTGGGATTACAGTATTGGGTTTCTTGCCGGCTGGGGAGCACATCCGTTAGATGTTGCGGTTTGGGCGCTGAAAGATAAATTAAAGGGGGTATATACCTGCGAAGGTGTGGGTGAATATTGGAAACCCGGCGGGATATACAATAATATTCGTTCCTGGGATGTGCGTTATGAATACGATTCGGGAATCCAGTTACATTTTTTTGACACGGACTTTGCCACGACAAATGATTTGTTACACTACCGGAAAGTCAAAGAGGGAAACGGAACCACTTTTTATGGCTCCAGAGGTTGGATATCTTTGAGCAGGAACTCGGCAGAATCTGACATACCCGAGGTTGACAGAAAATTGAATGATTTTCCCAAAAGTGACGGTGGAAAAATCAGCAGTGAGGAAAATACGATGGGGCAATATTTTGTGGATGTAGTTACAGATAAAATTCCGGAGATTTGTCCTTTGGATGAAGCCATCATTTCTGACTGTATCAGTCATCTGGCCAATATGGCCATTCGAACCGGCCGGAAGATTACATGGGATCCTGTAAAAGGAGAAGTAACAGATGATCCGGAAGCAAACAAGTGGTTTGTTCGTGATATGAGGGAGCCTTATATCATTTAAATGTTTTTACCACAGTTTTTTACGGATATTCACGTCCACTTCCCGCATCATTTCCCAAACTATTTCATAAATGAGTTCCACGTTGGGTTTTGAGAAATACTCTCCGTCGATACCGTATGCGGGCCGGTGTTCCCTGGCGGGTAATGTCCGGGGCGAAGCATCCAGGTAGTCGAAGGCTTTCTGTTCTTCCAGTACCTTTTGCATCATGTAGGCTGTGGCTCCTCCGGGAACATCTTCATCGATAAACAGCACTTTGTTTGTTTTTTTGATCGACGCAAGGATAACATGGTTTACATCGAACGGGAGCAGGGTCTGCACGTCAATTACTTCCGCTGAAATACCTTTTGTTTGCAGAAGGTTGGCGGCTTTTACGGCATGGTGGACATTCCAGCCATAGGTAACGAAGGTAATATCCGTTCCTTCCCTCATAATTTCGGGGACGCCCAGCGGCACTTTAAACTCACCGATATTTTCGGGAAGTATCTCTTTTACATTGTACCCTTTCAGTGGTTCAATGACTACTGCCGGTTCTGCGGCTTCCAGCAGGGTGTTGTACATTCCGGCTGCCTGAACAGTGCCGCGGGGAACACACAAGTGGATACCCCGCAACGAGCCCAGTAGCATTTGCATGGGCGACCCGGCGTGCCAGATGCCCTGCAACTGGTGCCCGCGGGTACGTACAATGACCGGCGCGGCTTGTTTCCCTTTGGTCCGGTACTGCATGCTGGCCAAATCGTCGCTTAGAGAAGAGTGAGCGTAAATCAGGTAGTCTAGGTATTGAATTTCGGCAATGGGACGAAACCCGCGTAAAGCCAGGCCAATGCCTTGCCCGATAATGGTTGTTTCCCTGATTCCCGCATCAGAAACACGGTGTACGCCATATTTCTCCTGCATTCCTTTCATGCCCTGATTTACATCTCCCAAATAGCCGGTGTCCTGTCCAAAAGTCACCAGGTTGGGGTACTTTTTGAAAAGGACATCGAAATTACGGCTGAGTATTTCAGAGCCGTTTACTTCAATGCTATTGTCGTTGTATCTGGCGGGGTCTGGTTTAACACTGAGGACAGATTTTTTCCCTTCGCGATAAAGTTGCCGGTTATAAAATTCCTGGCTCCTTCCTTCAAAGTTCTGTATCCAGATACCTAACAGTTTTTGTTCCTCTTTCAGGTTTGAGAATTCATGTATGTTGAAGTAGAGACGTTTGGCAAAACTCAGATACTTCCTGCGTGTCAGGAAAATACGCTGGCCGATTTCCTCCAGTTCCTCAATTTTGTCGAATTCTCCGTTTGAACCTGCTTTTATTTTGTGAACAATATTTTCCAGTTGTTCTACTTCCTGTTTGAAGTTGTTTTTGTAATGAGTCCATGCAGCTTGCTTCGCCTTTTTGGCGCGCTTCTCCGCTTCGTTTTCAATTTGAGTCAGGGTTTCTATATCTGCTTTCCCTGATTCCAGCAACCACTTTTTGAACAGGTTCAGGCCATCAAACTCTTTCTCCCATTCCAGTCGTTTTTTACTTTTGTAACGTTCGTGCGAACCGGACGTGGAATGCCCCAAAGGTTGGGTGAGCTCCCTGATGTGAAAAATGGCAGGAACCTGGGTTTCACGGCATTTGGCAATTCCTTCGGAGAAGGTTTTAACCAATGCAGTGTAATCCCATCCGTTACAGGAATAAATATCGATTCCGTTTGTATTTTTTTCTTTTTGAAAACCTTTCAGTACTTCCGAAATACTTGATTTGGCCGTTTGAAGTTTTACCGGGACACTAATTCCGTAACCGTCGTCATAAATTATAACAGCCAGTGGAACCTGCATCACGGCCGCGGCATTTATGGTCTCGAAAAACATGCCTTCCGAGGTACTGGCATCGCCAATAGTACCAAAAGCCACTTCATTGCCTGTGACATTGTTGTTCAGATGCTTTTTCATTTCAGGGTTTTCCCTGACTATTTTCGATGCCTGTGCCAACCCGAGCAACCGGGGCATCTGTCCGCCGGTGGATGAAACATCGGCCGCGGAGTTAAACTTCTCCAAAAGGTTTTTTATTTCCCCGTTTGCGTCCAGGTTCGAGGTGGTGAAGTGGTTGTTAAAATTTCGCCCTCCGGTGGAAGGATTCATATCCTCGTCGGTGTCGCCGTAAATCATGGAAAAAGACTCTTCGGGCTGCAATAAGCCTAATGCCAGCATAAAGGTCTGATCCCGGTAATAACCCGAACGCCAGTCGCCTTTCCGGAATGTTTTTGCCAAAGCCAGCTGGGGAATTTCCTTTCCGTCTCCGAAAATGCCAAAATGAGCCCGCCCGTTGTGAACCTCGCGCCTGCCAAGTATGCTTAACTGACGGCTTAAATAGGCGAGGTAATAATCGTTCAGTGCTTCTTCGGTGGTCAATTGGTTTATGGCGGATATTTCCGGTTTTTCTATATACATGTATGAAACTATTTCAGACAGTTTTGTCTTGTAACCGGATTAAATAACGTTTGGCGTAAAGATTTGTTTAAGGATAATCCATGCAGAAATGCCTAAATACCGGAAGGTCTGACTGTTTAAGTAATTACATTCTTCAAAATATTTTCCATCCCGCCATTCCCGCATTATTCTTTGTCAGCTTCAATTGTTCCGTAATATGAAATAGCCTGTCTGTTGGTGCTGGTCACGTTTAGTGTGGCATACCCCAGTTCCGAAATATGAAAGGTGAAGCTCAGAAGATCCATTTTGTTTTTAACTTCCAGTTTTACCACGTACCCTTTTTCATCCTCTTCCAGTTCGAAATTTTCAATGGGCTGTGTAAAGTCAAAGCCTCCGGTCCGTGCACCATAATCTACATGGTAAGCAACACCATAAAATGGCAGGTACGAAACCAGGGTGTCTCCTTTTATTTCGGCATCGAAAGTATAATTTAACTGAATACTTCCGCCACCAAGGGGCATGGCATGGGTGGGCGTAAAAACAAAAGCTTTTTCAAAGAGTATCTCTTTTACTTCCTGCTTTCTTTTTTCCTGCTTCTCAATACGCAGTTCTTTTTTGCTTTTTTTTACTTCCTGCGCTTTCAGAAAAGAAACAGGGAGAACCAGAACGATGAGAATATAGATTATTTTTTTCATGACTACTCATTTTTTTATTGATACAATTAAAACTATTTTCGCTAAAGTTTTTGTATGTAATTGACAAAAATCGTTCCGGCGATATATACGGATAAAAGGTAAATTGGTTATGACAGGAAAATATATTGGAGCCCACGTTAGCGCTGCCGGCGGAGTTGAAAATGCACCCGAAAATGCATACCGGATTGGTGCTTCAGCTTTTGCACTGTTTACAAAAAATCAGCGGCAGTGGCAGGCCAACCCGCTGTCAGAGGAGAGCATTTCGGCCTTTAAAAAGAATTGTGAAAAGTTTGGGTACAAACCCGGACAGATTTTGCCGCACGATAGTTACCTCATTAACCTGGGGCACCCGGAAAAGGATGCGCTGAAAAAATCGCGCGACGCTTTTTTGGATGAGATGAAACGTTGTGAGCAACTGGGGCTCGACCGGCTGAACTTTCATCCGGGAAGCCATCTGAATAAAACCAGCGAGGAAGCCTGCCTAGCCACCATCGCCGAATCAATCAATCTTGCGCTGGAACAAACCCGCGGCGTATCGGCGGTTATTGAAAACACAGCGGGGCAGGGGACTAACCTCGGTTTTTCATTTTTTCAGATTAAAAAGATAATTGAACAGGTGCAGGATAAAAGCCGGGTAGGTGTGTGTATTGATACGGCCCATGCTTATTCTGCCGGTTACGATATTAAAACCCGGGCTGGTTTTGAGAAGGTGTTTCAGGAATTTGAGGAAGTGGTTGGTTTTGAGTTCCTGAAAGGGATGCACCTGAATGACTCGAAAAAGGAGTTCGCTTCGCGGGTCGACCGGCACGAAAGCCTTGGAAAAGGAACGCTGGGACTGGAAGTATTCGAATGTATTGTAACCGACAGCCGGTTTAATGGCATTCCACTCATTTTGGAAACACCCGATGAATCGCTTTGGGCAGAAGAGATCAACCTTCTTGTAAACATGCAGAAATGAACGAAACCGTTTACCTCAACGGACAGTTTCTTCCGAGAGAGAAAGCTTCCGTTTCGCCCGACGACCGCGGATTTCTTTTTGCCGACGGTATTTATGAAGTAATAAAATATTATAACGGAAAGCCATTTCGTTTTCCGGACCACCTGGCCCGTCTGAAAAGGAGCCTGGAGGAGGTGCAGATTGAATGCGGTGGAGTGGCGCATTTTGAGCAGGTTTTTGCCCAACTCCTTGCAGAAAACAAGCTGGAAAAGTCTCATGCCGGGATTTACCTGCAGGTAACCCGCGGGGCGCACCAGCGGGTACACCATTTTCCTCCCAATTTGAGCCCCACTGTTTATGCCACTGCTTTTGCTTTCCCTTCTTTTACCGAAAATCTGGAAAACGGTATCGAAGTAATTACCCGGGAGGATATCCGCTGGTTGCGTTGCGATATTAAGTCGGTGGCTTTGCTGCCCAACACCATGCTTTATAACCAGGCCAGGGAAGCCGGGGCAGGAGAGTGCATTCTTATTCGCGACGGAATGGTTACCGAGGCCACCCACTCCAGTGTGTTGGCTGTAAAAAACGGGGTGGTGATCACCCATCCGCTTTCGCATCTTATTTTGCCGGGCATTACCCGAAAAGTAATACTGGAAATTTGTGCGGATAATAATATCCCGACAGAAGAACGGGCCTTTTCTGAAGAGGAACTCTACGAAATGGATGAGGTGATAATTGCCGGGACAGGCAGTGAAATTACACCGGTTATCCGGATAAATGAAACGCCTGTTGGCAACCAAAAGCCCGGCGAAGTTACCCGGTTTTTGCAGCGCACATTTTTTGAGATGGTTTAAGCTCCTTTATATTTTCATTTTCTGGTGACCGAGGTATTTTTCCAGCCGGTTCATACCTTCTTCAATATTTTCGATGGAATTGGCATAGGAAAAGCGCAGAAATCCTTCCCCGTTTTCGCCAAAATCAATCCCCGGGGTTACCCCAACATGTGCTTTCTCCAGAATGTCAAATGCAAGCTGGTAGCTGTCCGCAGAGAGGTGCCGGGCATTTACAAAAACATAAAAGGCGCCCGTGGGAATTACTTTGATATCGAACCCCATATTTTGCAACCGGCCAACCAGGTATTTTCGTCGCTTGTTGTAAGTCTCTTTCATTTTTAAAACATCGGGGCCTGCGGAACGTAAAGCTGCAATCCCGGCGCGTTGTGCAGTGGAGCTGGCACAAATGAACAGGTTTTGCTGAAATTTTTGCATGGGCCGGATATATTCCTGCGGCGCAATAACAAAGCCAAGACGCAGGCCGGTCATGGCAAACAGCTTGGAAAACCCGTTCAGAATAAACGTATTTTTTGTGAATTCAAGCATGGAATGGGCCCTGCCATTGTAAACCAGTCCGTGGTAAATTTCATCGGAAATAACAGGAACATCGAACTGGGCAAGCTGTTGCATCACCCCGGGCGATAACAGATTTCCGGTAGGATTCATGGGACTGTTGATGAGGATAGCCCGCGTCTTTTCTGAAATACGTTTGCAAATTTCCTCCGGACGGTACTGGAACCCATCTTCTTCGTAGACCGGCACTTTTACTGCACGGGCGTCGATAAACCGTAAAAAGTTGGGATAGCAGGCATAGCCGGGATCAGAAAGAATAACTTCGTCCCCGGGTTCGCATAAAACGCCCAGCGTAAGTAAAATGGCCGGAGAACTACCCGAAGTTATTATGATTTGGTCCGGTGAAATTTTCACACCGTATTCCTGTGCATACCTTTTTACAATTTCTTCGCGGAGCTCCGGATCGCCCAGGCTGTGGGTGTAGTGCGACCTTCCTTCTGCGTAAGCCTGCTGCACGGCATCGGCAATGCACCGCGGTACATCAAGATCGGGTTCGCCCACTTCCAGATGAATGATGTGGATGCCCTGCCTCTCCATTTCAGCAGCTTTCTCCATCACCTCCATCACGATAAACGGAGAGATATTTTTGGCTCTTTGTGGTAACATCTTATAAATAACTTTTGGCAATGTGAAACGCCTGGCTTCCGTAGCCGCCACCAAATAAATAATAGTGGTTCAATACATGGTACAGCTGGTAAAGAGAGTTGCGTTCGCGCCATCCGGCCGGCAATGGGTTTACTTCGTTGTAAGCACTGTAAAACCGTTGCGAAAAACCGCCGAACATGGTCATGATTCCCATTTCCATCTCGTAGTTGGCATAGTAAGAAGCCGGGTCTATTAATGCCGGTCCGTTCGCAGTGTTCATATAGTTGCCCGACCATAAATCGCCGTGAATCAAAACCGGCGTGCAATCACCGGGGATCAATTCCGGAATCCTTTCCAGTAGCTGCTCGTACACTTTCATTTCCGATGCCGGCAGTGAGCGTTCCTGTCGAATCAATCCCAGCAAGTACCTCAACCGGTTGTCCCTGAAAAATTCAGGCCAGCTGGTATGCCAGGAATTATTTTGTGGGGTGGAACCACAATAATTATCGTTATAGAAACCAAACTTTTCGGAAGAAAACCGATGGATTGTTGCCAGTCCGCGTCCCAGCTTTTCATCTGAATTGCCCTTGCCCCAACCGGGTTCCAGGTACTCGAGTACCAGAAAACCGGGCGTGCCGTTCACTTCTTTTGCTGCAAACACTTTGGGAACCGCAAGTTGGCCGCTGGCTGCATTTCTCAATTCCTCCAGGCTTTCTGCTTCCCGCAAAAAAATATCGGAGGCACAGTTCCCGTTCCATTTCAGGAAAAATGTGCCGGCATTGGTTTCTATTTTAGAGGCATTGTTAATGCATCCGCCTCCCAAAGAGCCGGAGGAATTGATTTCAACTGCTTTTCCAAATTTATCTGAAAGATGGGATTCCACTTCTTTTTCAATCGAATGGTCGTTTCGGATGAATTTCATACAGAATGGATACTTTTTAATTTGTTTAGCCTTGAAGGTTTCGTAAAATCTTCAAAGTTTAAAGATACAAAGTATATTTATTTTACCGTAAAAACATAACTTCCGGCAGTGAAGAGTATTCAGCCCGATTCCGTTTCAGAGAGTTTTTTTATTGGGATGGATTCAATTTAAATTTTGTTTTTGCTGGTTACAAAAGCGGCATTCATACCAGACAGAGCAACGGCTGCTAATGTACTGGAAAGAATGTTCAGGCAAAGGGGAAATTCTCTGCTCCCCGGTGGATAAAAAATAACCCGCAAATGGATTCATAACGTATCTGTTTTGAATGCCTTTTTGTTACTGGCCAGGTTTGGGTTTACTGCCCAGCCAAAAAATGGCACTGGCAAACCATACAATGGCACCCAAAAGCATCAATCCGTTTTGGAGCGTGTGACTTATCCTTCCCAAAAAGAACAGAATGGGCGGAAGGATGGTCAGCAATAACCCGGCAAGTGAAATCAGTTGAAGTATACGTTTCATTATCCAATTTTTTTCTGATAAATTTTACTCAGTAAAACAAACAAGCCGATAGCCAGCACCCAGGCGGGCAGCGGTAAAAAGTAGAGTTCTATCCCTACGATGAGGTTCATTGCAAGGGCGGCGGCAAGTAAAATAAACCAGGTGAGGCCGGCAGCCCAGTTGAAGTTTATTTTCATTCTTTCCGCATAATAATCTTTTAATCCGAATTTTTGCATCAGGTAGTAATCGGCGAAAATGACGCCACCCATCGGTATTAATACCAGTCCGTAAAGCGCCACAAAATCGAGTAATTTCATAACCAGTGCAGGGAAAAGGGCCGCGAGGGTGGTAATGAGTCCGGCAAGGAGCGTTACTTTCCAGCGGCTCCATCCGGGCGATGCTACCTGGAAGGCCAGTCCGGCACGGTAAAGTGTGGGATTGGCAGTAGTCCATCCGGCCACAATTACACAGAGCGCACCGGCAATTCCAATGGCCTGGTAAGCCACTTCGCCCGGGGCATCGCTGTTGGCAGCGGCGTACAGAATTCCAGATGCAATCCATGCCACATAATGTCCCAGGAACATGCCTACCGCCGAGGCATAACCGTATTGCCATTTTTTGGCATAGCGTAACAATGTAAGGTCACTCATGCCCAGGTGCATGGCGGCATTGGCAAACCACGTAAAAAAGATAACATGCCAGATGGTAAACTGAGACTGACCGGGTATGGCTGTTCCCATCCAGATTTTTGTGTTGGCCACTTCCCAAAAATTACTTAAATCGGTTTCAATACCCAGTCGGGGAAAAGATGAGATGGCGGCAGCAACAAAAATAAAAAACATCCAGGGAGCAGCCACTTTTGAAAAACGGGCCAGTTTTTCAAAACCTAAAATGGCAAATGTGGTAATAACGGCGCCCACGGCAAATACGGTAACCACCCATCCCACGCTGGAAGGATATAAATCGCTGAGTGTGGGCATTTTTACATCGAACGGGATGCCAACGGCCGTAGCTGAAACCGCTACCATGGCGCCGGCCAGAAAACAAAACATCAGTGCATTGATAATATTATACAGGAAAACCAGTACCGAACCACAGATCTTTTTCAGTTGCCAGTAAAGCGATAACCGCACTTTTACGGCAATGGGCGCCGTTATAAGCGCCCAGCTCAATACGGCCAGTATATTTCCGATTAATCCTCCCAGAAACATGTCGGTCACTGACACTCCATGGGCAACAAAAAGCATCCCGATAACAAACTCAGTTCCGGCAACATGTTCCCCGGCATAGGTTCCCAAAAAATTTCCAAGTCCCTGCAGTGCCTTATTATTTACCGGCTCGCGGTCGAACTCATAAAGGGAGTCCAGCTTTTTTGAAATGGCTGCAATCTTCATTTTACAGGTTTAGCATTTTTATTGAAAAGCCTAAGTTAAAGAAATATTTTGGAAGAATTTATCATGAGGAACCGGGAGGATCTGAAGAGGCCGGGTTCTGGTTCTGTGTAAAAAATGTTCCGTTGCAATAGAAATAAAATTTTATCTTCACCCAAAAAAATGAATGATCCTATTGGCAGGGCCATCGCCGATTTTTTTGAGAGGGGAGAGGCGCCTGATATTCTGATTGATACCAACTACACGGAAGGGGAACTACTTTCTCCCGCTTTCTTTTTCAGGAATGAAGATGGAATGCCGGAAATTGAAACAACTGCATTGAATCTTTGTCGGGGAAAAGTGCTGGATGTGGGAGCTGCCGCCGGGTGCCACGCGTTGGCTTTGCAGCAAAGGGGATTAGATGTTACGGCGCTCGAAAAATCAGTGTTATCTGCTGGCGTGATGCAAAAACGTGGTGTGGAAAAGGTAGTTTGTACCGATTTGTTCCACTTTCAGGAAAAAGGATTCGATACCATTCTTGTTTTAATGAATGGAGCGGGGATTGGTGAAACCACCGGGGGCCTGAAGAAGATGTTAGTGCATTTGAAAGAACGGCTGAATGAAAATGGGCAAATCCTGATTGATTCATCGGATATTCGTTATCTTTTTGAAGAAGACGATGGCTCGGTGTGGATTGATCTGGCCGATGACTCATATATGGGTGAAATGGTTTATGAATTGACCTACAAAAATGATTTTTCCCGTTTTAAGTGGTTGTTTGTTGATTTTGAGACCCTTTCAGCTATTTCCCGTGAGGCAGGATTACAATGTGTATTGATAAAAGAAGGCGATCATTTTGACTACCTGGCACAGTTAACTGTCTGAAAAGCTATGTAATGTCATGTCAACTTCAAAATGTCATTTCGACCCCAGGGAGAAATCTGCTAAAATATTGAGATTTCTCATCTTCGTGCCTCAGATTCGAAATGACAGCATGAGACAATTTATGTTTGACATGACAGTAGTTTAGATATGACTCGTTCATAAAAGAGTTCTCAAAATCAATTCAAACCCGTCTCATTTTTTTTGAAAGGAGGAAAAAAGGTGTTTACCGAGAAACGCATGCGTTTTGCAGAATAATTTTTACGGTTTGTGTCAAATTCCCTAATTTGGTTTCGATTTTCAGTTCAGGATTAAATCCGTTTAGAAAACTTTAAATTATGAAACGAGCATGTAAAACATTTACGCCCAGGAGAATGATTAAAATACATGCGAGTTCCGTACTATACCTTTGAAAACAAACAATTTTAATAGTATGAAAACAATTATTCTTATTTCCTCCATCTTTTTCCTTCTCGGATTAAAAATCAGCAGTACGATTGACCTCGGTGGAAAAGCCAATGCTGTTGACTCTATTCTTACCAACAAAATTATGCCATCGAAATCAGTGAAAGCGCTGCCACTGTTTAATGATTCGGATGCGGAAAAAGAAAGCCGTTCCGACTCTCTGCAAACATCGGCCGGGAAAGAATCAGATAGCGAAAACAGTTAGTCTCCGGGTGTAGTCGTTTTTGGGAAGAGGAACCGGGAGCCAAACTCTCCGTTTGGGTTTCTTTTTGAGAACATTAGGATTTTGAACCTCTGTTTTTTCTTTTGTAGGCTGTTCCCTATTTTATTATTTTAGAGGCAAAATAACAACAGGGTTGGTTAGAAAATGAGTTTTTTAAACTATTTTTCAATCAAATTTCCTGTTTTTTTGTTTTCATTAAAAACGAAGGGTTATGGAAAAGAAGAGACTGAGTTTACACCGGCGTAATTTTTTACGTGCCCTTTCTTTGGGCACTGCACATGTGTTGTTTTCCAATTCGTTGACTGCCTGCCAGACCAAATATGCGAGTATTGATCCGCTTCAAAAAGTAAAATTAGGTAAGTCGGGCCTTGAAACGACTTTACTTGGCATAGGCACTGGCGTTCATGCCGGGAATCGCTCGGCCTTTTTAACACGGCAGGACAAGCAAAAAAGTCTTTCACTGCTTCACCACGCATGGGAAAAGGGCATCCGGTTTTTTGACTGTGCCGATTCTTACGGAACCCATAGTCTGGTGGCAGAAGCCATGAAAAAAATGAACAGGGATGAGCTGACCCTTACTTCGAAAATTTGGGTGCGTGGGGGCGGAATCCCTGAACCTGAACGTCCTGATGCAGATATCGTGGTAGAACGCTTCCGGAAAGAACTGGATACCGATTATATTGATCTTGTGCAGATTCATTGTATGGTAGAAGAAAACTGGACGGAAACACAAAAAAGGCAGATGGATATTCTTGAAAACCTGAAAGCGAAGGGGATTGTCAGGGCGCATGGTGTGTCGGTTCATTCTCTCGAAGCTATGAAAGAAGCAGCCCGGAGTCCCTGGGTGGACGTCATTCACGTTCGTATAAATCCTTACGGAATTGCCATGGACAAACCGGACCCGGAAGAGGTGGTACAGGTGATTAATGAATTACATAGCGCGGGCAAAGGGGTCATTGGAATGAAACTGGTGGGCAATGGTAAGTTGCGCGAAGAAAGCGAAAAAATAGATCATGCTCTCCGTTTTGTGCTGGGACTTGAAACCGTTGACATGATGATCATTGGCTTTGAAAGCGGGAATCAGGTTGACAATTATCTTGCCCGTACCGAAAAAGCACTCACAGAGTTAAGAGGATAGTATAATAATTGAAGGACTTCTTTCCCTGAACACCACCTTCTCAGCCATCACCAGACAAAGGTTATTTGTCTGATCTTTTGACCACCCAGTTAATGGCGTTGGTAATATGTTCTATCACTTTTTTATCCTGAAAAGACTCATGCGTGTGTCCGAAACCAGTATAAAAGGTTCGCATTCCATCTTTTTCCTGCCACCAGATTATTGGGTGATCGCCCATTTCCCATTCGTCGTTTTTGTATTTTTTTACGGTGTTCTCGTCTAAAGTCGCCAGTACATTCACGTTTGGGCGTGGATTTTCTTTGAATGTGTACCATTCATCAAACGTGGTATAAGACTTCATTCCTTCAAATGGTTTCATGGCCGGATGATCGTGGCTTTCAAAAATAACAGTGGCTTCCTGGGCTGGTGGATGGGTTTTAAAATAGGCCCCAACCAGGTGCCCGTAATAGGGCCATTCGTATTCAAAATCTGCGGCAGCATGTATCCCAACCATTCCCTTTCCTTCTTCCATAAACGCCTCAAAAGCCGCCTGTTCATTTTGGTCCAGGGCATCTCCTGTTGGATTAAGGAAAATGACTGCATCGAATTTTGACAATGTTTCGTTATTAAAAAACGAAGCATCTTCGGTGGCTGTAATTACCCAGTTTTGCTTCTTGCTTTGATCGAATAACATTTTTAAGCCTGAGGAAATGGATTCGTGCCTGAACCCGTCAGTTTTGGTAAAAACCAGCAGGTGAGCGGCATTTTTATATTCCGGTTCCTTTGCCTGACCACACATGGCGAACGATAATAAAACAAAAACACTTAAAATCAATACTTTAAACTTCATGGTTGTTCTCTTTCAAATTATGGATTACAAGTTTACCAAAAAGACTTTAAAGGTAAGACATAAAAATGATAATTGTCAATTGTTATCTTTGCGTTTTACTGAAAAAAATTCATCATGCACGAAATTATATTTTGGGTAATCATAGCGATTCTTGTACTTGACTTTCTTTTTGAAAACTATTTGGAATATTTGAATACCAAACGGATGGGCACTCAACTGCCTGACGAATTGAAGGGGGTTTATGAAGCAGAGAAATATGCCAAACAGCAGGCTTACCAACGCGAAAACCATCGTTTTGGAATGATTTCCGGTACGTTTAGTTTTCTGGTGATTCTTGCCATGTTTGCTTTTTACGGGTTTGCCTTTGTGGACAGTATTGCCTGGAACCTTACTTCCCATGTAATACTGGCAGCTCTCCTGTTTTTTGGAATAATTATGTTTGCCTCCGACATTATTAATATACCCTTTTCTGTTTACGACACATTTGTGATTGAAGAAAAATACGGATTCAACAAAACCACTCCCAAAACATTTGTTCTCGACCACTTGAAAGGTTGGGTGTTAGGGGCTGTAATCGGGGGCGGGTTGCTCGCGCTTATTCTTTTTATTTACCAGAAAACACAAAGTATGTTCTGGGTTTACGCCTGGGGGGTAGTGGCTGCCTTTAGTGTGTTTATGGCCATGTTTTACTCCAGCCTTATTGTGCCTCTGTTTAACAAACAAACTCCGCTGGAGGATGGCGAACTCCGCGATGCCATTCAGGACTTTGCAGCAAAGGCAGGATTTAAGCTCGATAACATTTATGTAATTGACGGTTCCAAGCGCTCTACCAAAGCGAATGCCTATTTTACGGGATTTGGGGCTAAAAAACGAATTGTACTTTACGACACGCTTATCGACGAAATGGAAACCGATGAGATTGTGGCCGTGCTGGCGCACGAAATTGGCCATTACAAGAAAAAACATGTGACACAGGGACTGTTTATTTCGCTGCTGCAGACCGGAATTGTACTGTTTATTTTTTCGCTTCTTATCAACAATGCCTCCCTGAGTAAAGCCCTGGGAGTGGAAGAACCTAACTTTCATATCGGGCTGGTGGCTTTCGGTATTTTGTATTCACCGGTTTCATTTATACTGGGAATTTTTATGAATATGCTTTCCCGTAAAAATGAGTTTCAGGCGGATGCTTTTGCTGCACAGTATTTTAAACCGGATGCCCTTGCTGCGGCGTTAAAAAAACTTTCGCAAAAAAACCTGAGTAATTTAACCCCGCATCCGTTGTACGTATTTTTCAACTATTCGCATCCTCCATTGTTGGAGCGTCTGAAACATTTAAAAAGGTTTGAGAGTTAATTTTTTAAGATAATGGGAAAAGGAAGAAGATAGCCGGACTATTTCTATCCTTGTCCCCTAAATTTGTGTTCCGTTGTGTAATAACCGGATATAAAAAAATGAAAGCAGAAATTATAACCATTGGCGATGAAATCCTCATCGGACAAATTGTGGATACCAACTCGGCCTGGATTGCCGAACAGTTTAACCTGAATGGAATTGAAATTTACCAAATTACTTCGGTTCATGACGATACAGAGCATATTGCAGAAGCAATGCAGATAGCGGAGAAAAAAGCAGATCTGGTTATCCTGACAGGTGGACTGGGGCCTACAAAAGACGATATTACCAAGCATGCCCTGTGCGATTATTTCAATACAAAACTGGTTTTTCACGAACAAACTTTTGAAAATATCAAGAACCGGTTCAAAAACCGGAATATCGATCTGAATAAACTGAACCGTGACCAGGCAATGCTTCCCGGTGCCTGCACTGTTTTGACCAATAAAGTGGGATCGGCGCCGGGAATGTGGTTTGAAAAAAACGATACCATTTTTGTTTCTGTGCCGGGCGTTCCTTTCGAGATGAAATATCTCGTTGAGAATGAAATTTTGCCTCGCCTGCGAACCAATGGAAAAGCAAAAGCTATTTTTCATAAAACAGTGCAGACGCAGGGTTTGCCGGAGTCTATGCTGGCCGAAAAAATTGAAAATTGGGAAACTTCACTCCCGGAGAATATAAAATTGGCCTATCTGCCTAATCCTATGTCCGTACGCTTGCGGTTGTCGGCTATTGGGACTGATCTCGAAGAACTTAAAAGATTGGTTGGCGGTGAAATAGAAAAACTGAAGCAACTTATACCCGATTATATTTTTGGCTACGACAATGAAACGCTCGGGGAAATAACGGGACGGCTGCTGCGTGAAAAGGGCCTGACACTTGCGGTGGCTGAAAGCTGCACCGGTGGTTACATTTCGCACCTGATTACTTCGGTTCCCGGAAGTTCTGAATATTTCAGGGGAGGAGTTACTGCCTATTCCAATGAGGTGAAAAAAAGTTTGTTGGGGGTTAGTGAGCTTACTTTACAAAATTATGGGGCCGTGAGCAGCGAGGTTGTCCGGGAGATGGCTCTGGGTGTTCGAAAAAAGCTGGGCGCTGACTTTGCCGTTGCAACATCCGGTATTGCCGGTCCAACAGGAGGGACTGAGGAAAAACCGGTGGGAACAGTTTGGATTGCTATTGCAGGCCCGGAGAATACGATAACCGAAAAATTTATTTTTGGCGATAACCGCGAAAGGAATATTATCCGTTCCAGCCAAACAGCCTTGCAACTGTTAAGACGGCAGTTGATGGCAGTTTAGCGGGCAGGTTTTTATTCGAAGTGGTAAAGAAAAGTTACCAACGCGTCGTAAGCAGGCTTTTTTTGCCCTTCGATTTCCACCACAATTTTAACCTGGATTTTGGCAATTCCGCGCAGGTTTCTGATGTCTTCCAGCGAAACAACGGCCCGGATTTTATCGTTTACCAAAACCGGTTGCTGAAAGCGAAGTTTTTCAATGCCGTAGTTTACAATCATTTTTACGTTCCGAACGTCCACAATACAATACCAGAGATAGGTCAGCAGACTTACCGTGAGGTACCCGTGTGCAATCGTGCTTTTAAACGGAGATTCCTCTGCTGCCCGTTCCGGATCCGTATGAATCCACTGATAATCAAGAGTGGCATCGGCAAATTTATTGATTTGTTCCTGTGTAATCTGAATGTATTCCGAGGTGCCGATCTCTTTTCCCAGGAATGATTCAAATTCTTCGTAATTGTTAATGATTGTTTTTTTCATTTTGTAGTCGTGTATTTACGGCTGCAAAATAAGGCATTTTCCTGCTCTTTCAGAAGAAAAAAGGAAGACAACCGATGAAAACAAAAAATGAACCGGAACAATTATCAGAATTTTAACCCCACATGTTCCAACATTTTAGGCCGCCCATGTTGTTTGCAAATTATTTTCCACCTTTGCAGCTACTTTTTAGGTCATGAAGAATATATTTAAAAGCACAACATTTTTGGCGATACTTGCAACCTGGTTGTGGTCCACCGCTTTTGTGGGGGTCAAAATCGGGCTGGAATACCATACCCCATTCCAGTTTGCCGGTATCCGTTTTTTTATTTCAGGATTGTTCATATTTCTGTTGTTTGGCAAATTCAACCTGTTTTACTCACAGGTAAAAGCTAACTGGAGGTTTGTGCTTTGGATTTCGATTATTCAGATTTTTGCACAGTATGCCTTATTTTACAGTGGCCTTAACCTGGTGCCGGGAGCGTTGGGGGCCATGCTTATAGGCGCATCGCCATTGTTCGTGGCTATTGTGGCCCATTTTTCCATGCATAATGATAAAATGACGCCTTTAAAAACCTTCAGTATTTTGATTGGGGTTGCCGGAATTGCTGTCATTACACTGGGCCGGACAACGATTGAAATGGAAGGAGCGCTTAATCTCGAGTTGCTTGGAATAGGATTGCTTTTGGTTAATAATCTTGTGGCCGGATATTCCAACGTACTGGTTTCAAAATCATCGGCAGATGTTTCCCCTTTTGTCCTTAGTTCTACCTCGCTTATGGTGGGCGGAATAATGCTCTTTCTCGTTTCAATCCCGGCAGAAGGAATCAACATGGGCCCTTTTCCTGCTGAATATTATGTTGCTTTGGCGTGGCTCAGTTTTTTGTCGGCAGCGGCGTTCTCCATCTGGTTTACATTGCTCAAACGCCCGGGAGTAAAAGTTTCGGTTTTGAATGTCTGGAAGTTTTTGATTCCCGTTTCCGGAGCCATTTTAAGCTGGATATTACTGGAAGATGAAAACCCGGATCTTATATCGGTAATCGGAATGGTTATCATTGCAATATCCCTGCTGGCGCTGAACTTTGCCAATCGCAAAAGTGTAGCCACCAAAAGCCGGGCTACCCCGAAATAATTTATTTTCTGTAAAACTTGCTGATCTTATTTTTCAGGTTGTTTTTATTCCTCCAAAATGAGTAATTCTATTTTCCGGAAATCCGTCGGGTGGCTTTCCGCCTGAAGGGAAATAGTGCCTTGTGAAATAATTTTATTTCCGTCTGCTGGAAGCAGTTTTTCGTAATACTGTTCCCGCGGGTCGAGCTGGGGCTTTTCATAGCTCATTACTTCTTTACCTTCAATAAAATGCCGGATTACCTCGCCGCCTTTAACTTCTACTTCAACCGAAACCCACTGGTCTCCGTGAAACGTTTCAGACCCTGAATTTGTACAATGTTGTTCTATCAGAATACCGTCCATTTCCACATTGGTGCCTGGTGTGCAAAGGTTCATGGTAGATCTTTCATTTTTTCCGTTTCCTCCCAGTAACTGTACTTCAATGGAAACCGGGAAGTCCTGATCTATTTCCATCGATTCTGCGCTTTGGCCGTGGAGCATCAGTCCGTTATTCCGGTATGCCCAACCTGGCCCGCCCTCTATCTGTTTACCCACAAAGCGGTATTCTACCCGAAGCCGGTAGTGCGAAAACTCTCCGTCATAAAAAATATGACCGAACTGGCCTCCCCAGTCATCCCAGTCATCGTAGCGAACCCGCAGCAGCCCGTCTTCCACCCTGAATGTATTGTTTAAATTGTAGCCCAATTCATAACCGGTAAATTTGATTTGCCAACCCTCCAGGTTTTTTCCGTTAAACAGTGGAATCCAGTTTTCTTCCACCGATGCCTGAGCTGATTTTGTTTGTTCCTGTTGCGACTTTTTACCGGAATTACAGGCTGTTACCATCATAATCACTACAATAATCAACATTTTACAAAAAGGTATTATCCGCATAAGAGTTTCTTTAAATATTTATAGAAATTAGAATAAAATTGCGCAAATAAAGGTAACATAAAAATTTTTGAAGGTGCCATCGATTATGGAATTTTGTTGTGAGGCAGATTTACGGATTCTTCTTTTGAATAGCATCTTTCATTATTTAAATTCTTGTTTATTTGTGTTTTAAGAGGTGTTTGCGGTGCTTGTTAACAAAAAAATAAGACAGGATTGTCCTTTTTTCCGAAAAAAAATTACATCTTGCATACGTTTTACCATTAAATCAAAAAATATTCAAATATGCAAGACACAGAAGAAGATAATTAGATTGGAATGCAATTGAACAAAATGATCAGTTGTTGATGTTTCAAACACTACCCTAAAGGGTTTGAAAGCCATTGCCTTTATATAACACAAACAATTAAACACATGCTATTTACAAAGCTTTTTCTGAATTTGCTTTCGTTTTCTCTTGCTTTTTCAATTGTAATTATTACAATTCCCGCCATTTTGCGCGTTGCCCGGGCGAAAAAGTTATTCGATCCTTTTGACGACAGGAAGATTCACTCACAAACCGTTCCACCTTTGGGAGGAGTGGGGATTTTTCTCGGATTTATATTGAGTACTATTATTGCTTCCGATGGTTATGCTTTCAGCTCGTTAAAATATATTATTGCAGCCGTTATTCTTATGTTTTTTACCGGGTTAAAAGATGACTTGGTAGCGATATCGGCGCGTAAGAAGTTTGTAATACAGCTTTTTGCGGCCATTATCTTAGTGACTCTCGGAGAGGTGAAAATTACCAACTTATATGGTCTTTTGGGCTTTTACGAAATTAATTTCGCATTTGGCACGCTCATCTCACTGTTTTTAATGCTTGCCATTATTAATGCTTTTAACCTGATTGACGGAATTGACGGACTGGCCTCAGGCCTGGCCATAGTTGCCTCTTTCTTCTCCGGGGTTTGGTTTTTTATTGCAGGATACATGCCGTATGCCATCATGTCTTTTGCTCTATGCGGAAGCCTGGCCGGTTTTTTCCTTTTTAATGTTTTCGGGCACAGAAATAAGTTGTTTATGGGAGATACCGGCTCGCTGGTTGTCGGGATTATTATTGCCATTCTGGTTATAAAATTCAATGAATTTAACGCCGTTAGCAATGTCCCCTTTGCCATTGATGCGGCCCCGACGGTTTCATTTGCCGTTGTAATTGTTCCTTTGATAGATACGCTGAGGGTAATAGTCATCCGGATTTTAAGAAAGAAATCTCCGTTTTCACCGGATACAAATCATATTCACCACCGCTTACTGGTACTTTTCCCCAATCACCTGACGGTTACACTTATTATTATTTCAGCAAATATTTTTTTAATTGGCACCGCCCTGTTTTTCAATCACCTTTCCTTTAATGTAAATATGCAGTTTCTGCTCATTTTCCTGATAGGCGTGGCATTTTCATTTATACCGTCAAAACTTGTAGCCCGTCTTCAGATAAAAGAGAAAATGCAATTGACTTTGCTGCGATCGAAATCGGCCAGTTAGTGGCTTTGTATGGTAATGTTCCGGTTGGTTATTATCCAAATGCAGATTTTTTTGAATGTGCTTTTTTCGAAAATTAGAATAACCGCAGGGAACCTGCGTCAATAAAAAGGGGTACTGTCTGCTTTTGGGAAAGAGGCTGGCAAAACACTTTTCTCCCGAAAAATTTCTGCCCCGGAACCGGGAATATCACATACAATTCATCGTGATTCAGAACGGAGTTGTGTATATTTACCGCCGGTAATAAGAAAGGAATTATTTTGATTTCATTCGGTGTAAAATACTGGTTCGTTTTATTGCTTGTTCTATTGGTTGCGGCAACGGGCATAGTGCTTTTGTTGTATTTCAGGAATAAGGAAAACAGGGAGTTGACAAAAGGACAGCGCAATCTGTTAATGGTGTTGCGTTTTTTTTCGTTTGGGTTGATTGCCTTTTTATTACTGTCTCCATTTTTGAAGAGCCTGAAAAAAATGGTGCAAAATCCACTTGTTGTTACTGCCTGGGATAATTCGGGGTCAATGATTGCACCCGGCGATTCGGTTATGATTGCCTCCGAAATTTTAGCATTGAAAGATAAGCTAACGGAAGAAATAGGGAAGGAGTACACGCTGGTAAATTATTCGTTTGGGCAGGAAACAACACCGGATGGTGCATTGGATTTTTCGGGGAAACGATCGGATTACAGTCAACTTGTTTCTGATTTGGCAAACAATTATTTTAATGAAAACGTTGGTGCCCTCATCCTGGCAGGAGACGGGATATACAACCAGGGGAAAAGCCCTGTAAACATGCTGGAAGATATTCCTTTTCCGGTATTTACCATCGGGCTGGGAGACACTACCGAAGTAACTGACTCCCGCATTCAGGGGATACGGGTAAACCGCACCGCTTTTTCCGGGAACCGTTTTCCGGTAGAGATTGATTCCCGTTATTCAAAATTAAAGGGCCGTCCTCTGAAACTTACTGTACATGAAGAAGGTACAGAGGTAGCACAAACCATTGTTACGCCTCCCAATAATGATTTTTTTCATTCTCACCAGTTTATTCTTGAGGCGGGGACACCGGGCCTGAAAAAGTTTACGGTGTCTGTTGAGACGGCTGAAAATGAAAAAAATATAAAAAATAATACAACGACTTTTGTGATAAATGTCCTTGAAAACAAACAGAAAATATTAATTCTTTCAGATGGTCCGCATCCTGATATCGGAGTTGTAAAAAATACGTTGGAGCAACAAAAATCGTATGAGATTTCGGTTTTTACGGAGGAGCCTTACCCATCCAACCTGTCGGATTTCAACCTGATTATTCTGAACCAGTTGCCAACTTCCGGGATATCAATGGCTGGAATTATAGGCAACGAAGCCAATCAGCGGGTTCCGCTACTTTTTATAGTCGGGGACAAAACGTTTATTCCACAGTTGAACGCCCTCTCGACCGGAGTGACCATTCAACCGCTTGCCGGGTTGGCTGAGGAAGCGCAGGCTGTTATTAATCCGGCCTATGCCACCTTTTCGTTAAGCGAAAGTTTCAGGGAAGTTCTTCCTAAATTTCCCCCGCTGTTGGCGCCTTTTGCAAATTATAGCCTCGATCCCGGATTGTCCCCCCTGCTTTTTCAAAAGGTAAAAAATATTGAAACCGGAAAACCGCTTTTGGCTACCGGCATGCTTAACGGACGAAAAACAGGGTTTCTTTTGGGCGAAGGAATATGGCGCTGGCGACTAAACAATTACTTTCAGAACCAAAGCCACATTCAGTTTGACGAACTGATAAACCAGCTTGTGCAGTACCTTGCGCTTCGGCAAAATGAAGATAATTTTATTATGGACTATGAACCGGTTTATGCTGAAACCGATCATGTAGTGCTGAATGCAGAAGTTTATAATGATGCCTTTGAGCGGATTACTTCGGAAGAAGTGACTGTCGTAATTGAAAACGAGCAGGGGGATGAATTGGATTTTACCTTTGATGTGAGGGGAGACAGTTACCAACTGGATGCAGGAAACCTGTCAGTAGGAAATTACAGTTTCACCGCCGAAGTAACCGTTGGCAGTGAAACCTATACTGAATCCGGGAATTTTGCAGTTACTGCTGTTAATATTGAAAATATTGTTACACAAGCCAACCATCGTATGCTGTATCAACTGGCTGTGCAAAGCGGGGGCTCTTTTTATCCGCCTTCCCAGGCAGAGCAAATTATTGGAGATTTAAAAAGCAGCAATACCCTGAAGCCGGTAATCCGTTTTCAGGAAATGATAAACGAACTTCTAAACCTACGCTGGTTGTTTTTTGTTCTGTTATTATTGTTAAGTGTGGAATGGTTTTTGAGGAAGTTCTGGGGCATTTACTAAATGGAGGATTTTGCAGGATGATCAGGAAAATTAAAATCAAAGAAACAGTAAAGTTTACCGCATTGCTTTTGATGGCGGCGCTGTTTTTTTCTTGCGTTTCAACCCGTACATTAGTTATCGATATTCCCCTTCCGGCAGAAAATGCCCTTCCACCATCCATCCAAAGCTTTACCCTGGTTTCTCAATCAGTGAACGAGAATTACACAGACCTGGATTCCGACTCGTTGCAAAAAATATTTTACAAACAACGTTTTAATTTCGATACGGTGGTTTACGATCTGCAAATGGCTGATACAACCATGAAAGCGTTGGGCGAACTGCTTTTTGAATCAGGTCGTTTTGATTATGTCATTCCGGAAAGCCGATTTCTCGAATCGCCCAAAACTTCACTTTTCGCCACAGAAATGCCGTGGGAAGAAGTGAATGATTTATGTGAAACCTTTGAAACGGATGCCGTACTATCATTAGACCATTTGAAAACGAGGGTTTTTACAGAATACGACAACGAAACTTTTTTTGATCCTTTTCAGGGAGGTTTTTTATCGGCTGCCACTGCAGATATGAAAATATACTACGAGGCGCTCTTCAGAATTTATGATCCGGAGGAGGAGAAGATACTCTTACGTGAGTTTATAAGCGATACCCTCTATTGGGGAGACTCAGATGCCACTGCAAGGGATTTGTTTAGCCGGTTTACCCCGGTAAAACAAGCGCTTACTGAAACCGGTATTGCTCTTGCTCTGGAACTCTCGGAAAAAATTGCGGTCCGTTGGAAACCTGAACGAAGGACGTATTTTGTTACAGGGAATGCCGGGCTGAAACAGGGTAACCGGTTTGCCAGTCAGGGAGACTGGCTAATGGCTGTTTCACAGTGGAAGAAGACGGCAGATGAAACAGGTTCCAAAGCATTAAAAAGCAAAGCCCAGCTTAATATGGCGTTGGGCTATGAAATGCTGGGCGATGTAGACAGTGCCATTCAATGGGCGCTGAAGTCATACAATATCATGTATCGCCCGCTCACTTACGAGTACCTGCAAATTTTAAAACGACGAAAAAGTGAACTAAAAGAAACGAAATGAACCCTCGGTTTCTTCCTGCATTAATACTTTTGTTTTTGTCAGCCTGTACGGTTTACAAAGAATACCCTATTGAGGTTTACACCCCGGGTGAGGCGCCTGTCCCATCCGATACCCGGAAAGTGGCGGTTATTTACCGAAATTTCAAATATCCGGGAGATACACTCCTGCATTTTTACAGGGACGATTCCCAACTGATGAAATCCCAGAGTGATCCGGTGGAACTCGACAGTTTGTTGGTAGCTACCTGCTTGAATAAACTGGCCGCCAGTCTGAAGAACAATCAATCCTTCAGCGAAGTGCGAATTCTGCCCTACCATACTTTTAAAAGGCATACCGGTGAAGAGCTGATTGATTTGCCGGCTGATTTGGCAAAACAAATAGCCAACGCCTCAGGTACCGATTTAATATTATCGCTTGAAACTTTTTCCTCGTTTTTTTCAGGATACCCTGTCTCCTTTGGTGTTCCGAAAGCGAGCGAAGTGGTAACCGTGGCTGTTTGGAGTATTTATGATCCGCAGAGGAGCTTGACGCTGGAGCGAAAAACCATGATTGACACTATTTACTGGAATGGTTACGACAACAAAGGGAATTACCTGGAGAATTATGCACCTCCGCCGCGCTTAAATGCATTGCATATTGCCGCCGCATTATCCGGGGAGAACTATGCCAAACGTTTCTATGCTACCTGGCAAACCGTCGACCGCATGTACTCAGTGCCTCCTTTGCCTGATTTCTCAGGAGCCGCGTATTATTTTGAAGAAGGGGAGCTGGGTAAAGCCATCATCCTTTGGAAAAAATATTCGGATGAGAAAAGCGGGAAGTTGGCCATTAATGCCCGTTATAACCTGGCGCTGGCCTACGAATTAAAAGACGATCTGCTTACTGCACAGAAATGGTTGGCGGCTTCGCTTGACCTGGCACAAAAACATCGCAGTTCTAAAGACATTCGCATGATCAAAGCTTACCAGAAAGTGCTGGAAAAAAGGATAAAGGTGTTAGAAACAGTGGAGCAATAAGTGGTGAATTTTTAAGCTCCGGAGTTACATCAGTAATACATTGTTTGCAGACTTCTCTTTATGCGGGCATAACGGGAGGGGTGGAGGAGACGTCAGTCCAGTTGCCATTAGAAGAAAATGGATACACCCCGGTTTTGAGGATTTCGCTTTTTATTAAAAGCAGGAATAAATTAAAATCTTTTGGATCGAGCATCTCCTTTAACGCTTTGTAGGCACGTCCCATCTGGGTTTTGACCGTATTTCTGGAGATATCCAGTCTTTCCGCAATTTCATTGTAGCTGAGCGACTCAAAAACTGCCAGTTCCAGTACCATTCTGCATTTGTCAGGCAATTTTTTAACGGCGTGGTAAAGCCGGATATACTGCTTTTGATGATCAAAATCCTTGTCATCCCCGGGTGCCTGGAAATCGATGGTTAACGGTTCAGTCAATAATCTTTTTTTTCGGAAATGATCGATGATACTGTTGTGAAGGATAAAGAAAAGGTAGTATTTCACTGAAGATTGAATCTCAATTTTTTTCCGGTTTTCCCAAAGTTTTATAAAACAGTCTGAAACCAACTCTTCTGCTAATCCGTTATTTCCGTTGGTTGACTTAACTGCATAAAGGTACATCTGATGAAAATACCTGTTGTGCAACTGTTTTAATGCAGTTCTGTCACCCTGTGTAATATGTATCCAAAGATTATTGTCTTCCACAATTGGTTTGTCAGATTTAAAAACAAATATAAGCCATACGGGTAAAAAAAAGACAATGATATATTAAAAATGTTTTTGGAATGAAACAAAACGGAGCAGGAAAACCCCGCAGAAAAAATCCAATGGCTGTTTTGCTTTTATCGTTGCAAACCATTTTATTTGCAAAGACTTATTCTTGTGAAATTAATGATAGATATTGCTGATCCAAATATTTTCAGGCATATCCGGGAAGGAGATGAAGCTGCATTTAGCCGTTTATTTGATGGTTACTATTCTTCTTTATGCTTTTTTGCCCATAAATATTTAGGCGACATGGATCTGTCCCGTTCACTGGTACAACAGGTTTTTGTGGATTTGTGGGTAAAGCGGGAAAAAACTAAAATTATTTATACCGTAAAATCCTATTTGTACCAGACTGTAAAAAACCGGTGTATCGACTTTTTGCGGAAAGAAAAAAGGACGGCAGATATTCCAGAATCTGCTGAAATACAAAACCAGGTACCTTTTCGTGATTTGGTAGAGGAAGCTGAACTAAACGATCGCATCAATCAATCCATTAACGAACTTCCGGAAAAATGCAGGGAAATATTCCTGCTATGCCGTTTCGAGGGGCTGAAATATGCTGAAATTGCCCAAAAGCTGAATATCTCTGTGAAGACAGTGGAGATGCAAATGGGAATAGCCCTGAAAAAAATGAGGGAAAATTTATCTGATTACCAGATGGTTAATCTGCTTATTTTTGTCTTTTCGAAAAAAAAATGAATTTCGTTACAGGGTAAAATCTTTTTCTTTCGTCGTAGTATTAGTTGTCTAAATCTGTAAAGGTCGAGTAAAATGATTATACATTTTGTTTTTAGCGCCGTGGTATGTATCGAATTGTATCGGGTTTAAGCTTAAGAGACAGAAAGGAGCACCGCATTTAAGATGCGATACGGCATTAAAATCAGAATGAATTAAAATTGGATCAATAGTAAAAACGTGAACGAAAACAAAAAATATATTGATATTCTTATTGGCAAATCCATTTCGGGAAATGCCACATCAGATGAAATAAAGGAACTCCGGGAGTGGGTCGCATCCGCTGAAAATAATCACCTTCTTTTTGAAAGGAGTAAAAAAGTATGGGATAAAGGAGATCGTTTTATCCCGGCAGACGCTATTCAACAGGATAAATCCAGACTGGGTATGGAATACAACAGGTATCTTTCTGAAAAAGTAAAAAGGATCAGGCGTCAGTCGTTTATATACAAAATGGCAGCTATTCTGGCCTTTCCGGTGGCCCTTGCCATTGGTTTATATTTTTTTGGAGCCCCTGGTAATTTTGGTTCTGTTTCAGAACAAGTTTGCGAAGTTATTTCCCCCAAAGGACATGTGGCCAAATGTATTTTGCCTGACGGTACGGAAGTGTGGGTAAACACAGGCTCTTCCATAACCTATGATGCGTCCGGTTTTAATCAAAATAACAGGGAAGTCCGGTTAGAGGGAGAAGCGTATTTTGAGGTGACTTCCAATAAGAAAAAGCCGTTTAAGGTGATTACCCCCCATGCAGATGTGCGTGTTACCGGAACGGCGTTTAATGTGGTTGCCTATCCGGGAAATGGTATTTTTGAAGCGGTGCTGGCTGAGGGGAGTGTGCAGCTACAGCTAAAGTCAGGGAACAGAAAAGATTTGGAAATGAATCCCGGGCAGCGAGTCATTTTTAATACAACAAATCAGGATTTGGCTATTCAGGAAGTGGATGCCAATATATATACCTCCTGGCGTAACGGCGAATTGCTTTTTAAAGATGCCACTTTGAATGACCTGATAAACGAACTGGAAAGAATTTATGATATACAATTTCATCTGACGCCTGAAAACCTGGGTGAATTCAGGTTCAGGGGTATGTTTAGCTATAACAACAACCTGATTGAGGCGTTGGAAAAAATAAAACGGACTTCAGGGATTAGATATTATATTGAAAACAAGGAAGTTTGGCTCAGAGAATCTAACTAAAAAAACAAAATGCCTATGAAAAATGGATGAAAAATCAATTTGACCGGGAGAAGGGTGGATGAATCATTTTACGGTTTTGAATCGTTTAATGGTTTGTACTCAAAGAAAAGAGGGAAACTGTGGTGGCTTTCCCTCTTTACAAACTTCATTAGCCCGATAAAAGCTAAATCAGTTATTTATTAAAAAACATGTAAAAGTATGAAAAAAAATTTAGAACAGTTGGGGAGATTTAATCCCGGCTTAAAAAAACTATTGTTGATTATGCGGTTAAGTATATTACTCATTTTAATGGCCGTTTTTTCCTCCACAGCCAGTGTATATTCACAGGTGACGAGACTCACGATAAAAATGGAAAATGCGCGTATTGCCGATGTGTTTGATGCCATCGAAAACCAATCCGAGTTTTTTTTCTTTTATAATCGCGATTACTTCAATGATAACCGGATTGTTTCGGTAGATGTAAAAGATAAAAAAATTGAGGAAGTACTGGAGAGTCTTTTTAAAGGGCAGAAGGTGAATTACGAGATATTAGACCGTAACATCCTGATAAAAGTCCCTGCTATTTTCCCCGGTATTTCCCGGGATATGCAACAGCAACAACAAACAATTTCAGGAAGGGTCACCGATTCCGGCGGCCAGCCTCTGCCCGGGGTAACGGTTGTAGTAAAAGGTACTACACAAGGGACTATCACCGATGCAAACGGCTCCTATTCCCTTTCTAATATTCCTGGTGATGCAACTTTAGTATTTTCTTTTGTAGGGATGAGAACTCAGGAAATTCCTATAGACGAGAAGTCATCAATCAATGTTGCTCTTACTGAAGAAACTATTGGTATCGACGAGGTTGTTGCAGTAGGATATGGTGTGCAGAAAAAAGTAAACCTAACTGGTGCAATTTCAAGTGTAACTGCTAAAGAATTGGATGCCCGTCCAATTACTAATATGTCGAATGCACTTTCGGGATTGGCAACTGGTGTTTATGTAGCACAGGACGACGCTCAGCCTGGTAAAGACGGTGCGACCATACGTATTCGGGGTGTAGGAACATTGAACGATTCCAATCCATTGGTTCTGATTGATGGCATCGAGTCATCAATGAGCGATATCAACCCAAATGATGTAGAGAGCATTTCAGTATTGAAAGATGCGGCTTCTTCTGCTATTTATGGTTCAAGGGCAGCAAACGGAGTAATCCTTATCACGTCGAAAAAAGGCGATAAGGGAACACTAAAAGTAACCTACAGTGGATATTATGGAGTACAGTCAGTAACCAAGAAAAAAGACTATGTAACTGATTTTGCCACCTATATGGAATTGGGTAACGAAGCTTATGCCAATGTAGGCATGGCACCTCTTTTCGCCCAATCGGAAATCGACTTATGGAAAAATTCAAACGATCCGGTTTTAACACCCAATGTTGATTGGGTTGACGTATGGTTTGGCGATCCTGCTGCCTTGCATTCTCATCACCTTGGCTTTTCGGGAGGTACAGAAAAAACACGATATAATTTTTCTGTTGGTTACCTTGACCAGAAAGGTATTACTCCAGATACGTGGGCTAAGCGTTACAATTTCCGAATGAACTGGGAAGGTTCACTCTTCGATAAATTAAAAGTAGGTACCAATATGTCAGGTTCGTGGAAGGATCTGGAAGACCTTGACTGGGCTGAGATTTTTCATCAAATGCCTGGAATACCTTACGAACGCAATGATGACGGACGTTATGGTTATGCACAAGCGTTGGGAGCAGGAACGGTAAATAATCCAAGGGCTCAGTGGGAAAGTCGTAATGATTTCGAACGCCAAATCCGCTTCCTTGGTAAGTTTTATGTGAATTGGGAAATCATCAATGGGCTGACATTTTCTGAAAACATTGCAATTAACTATAACAATTTGCTTAACCGTACTTTCCAGGGCGAAGCTGAACTTTGGAACTTCAGCGAAAATATGGTTATGCGTAAGCTTGGTAATCCTGAAGCGGCTAATAATAGTAACAACGAAAATTTTACAGTTACCAATTATACTACCTTAAATTATACTAAAACGTTTGCTGATTCTCATAATCTGAAGGTATTGGCAGGTTACAGTTATGAGGAATACCGTCTTGACCAGTTTGAGGCAAGTATCAAAGAATTCCATAACAATGAATTGCAGGTGTTGAGTGCTGGTTTGGAAGATCCTCAGGTTGCCGGTACCGCCAGCGAATGGACATTAATGTCAGGATTTGGACGTTTGAATTACGATTACAAAGGAAAATACCTGTTCGAAGCCAACATTCGTTACGATGGTTCTTCGCGTTTTAGTCAAGGGAAAAAATGGGGGGCTTTCCCATCATTTTCTGCCGGATGGCGTATGTCGGAAGAAGAATTTATGGGGAATATAGGCTGGTTAGACAACATGAAACTTCGTGCATCGTGGGGTAAGCTGGGAAACCAGAATATTCTTTTAGCTGATAGAAAACCCAACTATTATCCTTATCAAACAGTATATACGCTCGGACAAAACTATACTATGGGGGGCTCTGTAACTTCAGGTATTGCATCTACCGCTGTTGTTAATTCCGACATTGAATGGGAAAGCACAACTACTACAAACATTGGTGTTGATGCAACTTTGTTCGGTAAGTTGAATGTAACAGCAGAATATTATAACCGCTTAACTGATGGTATTCTTATAGGAATGCAGATACCAAAAACAATGGGCAATAAAGCCAACCCGGTTGTAAACCTGGCCGAGGTGAAAAACTACGGATGGGAATTAAGTGCCAGTTATCAGGATAGCAAAGGCGATCTTAAATACTCTTTGGGCTTTAATATTAGTAATGTAAATAACGAGGTTACCAAATACCAGGGCGAAGTACGTTCCGGTGGTAATTTTGTAACCTGGGAAGGACATCCTTACCGCTCAATGTATGGTTATGTTTGCGAAGGAATCATCCGTACCCAGGAAGAATTGGATGATTTAAATGCCAGGGCCAAAGAATTGTCGGGTAACGACAAGGCATATTTTATTACCAATAAAACCCGCCCCGGCGATTTAAAATACAAAGATCTGGATGGAAACGGAGTAATCGACAGTAACGACCGCGAAATTATTGGTAATACCATTCCTAAATACACCTATGGTGTATCGTTAGGATTAGAGTATAAAGGATTAGATTTTAATGCTCTTCTTCAAGGGGTATATGGACGCGATTCATACCTTGAAGGTGTTGGTGTTTTCCCAATGGGTATTAATGGTGATCGGGGACAAATTCCAACCGAATGGCTTACCGAACGGTACATTCCTGAAGATCCGTCGACATGGGAAACAGCTACTTTACCTCGTATTGTAAATATTGGCAGTCACCAGGATAACTACAGATTCTCAACTTTCTGGAAACAGGATGCTTCGTTTTTACGCGTAAAATCTGTACAACTGGGATATACTGTTCCGAATACAATGGCATTTGGAGTTGACAGAATCCGGGTATATCTCAGTGGGGAAAACCTGCTTACATTCACTAATTTCGAAGGTTACGATCCGGAAAGAGGTCAGAATGCTACAGGTATTACAGAATATCCGTTGCAGAAAACAATTACAATGGGTGTACAAATTTCATTTTAAATTAAGGGAGGAATAGATTATGAGAATAAAGATATTGATATTTACAGCTTTAGTAATGCTGTTTGCAGCTTGCGAAGATGCACTTGACAAGCAACCTTTGGATAAAATTTCGGAAGCTACTTTCTGGCTTTCACCTGCAGATGCAGAGGCTGGTATACAAGCCTGTTACGATGCCTTGCAATGTGTTGGAACAAGTAAAAATCTGAGTTATGAACTATGGGGATTAATGGATTGCTTTACGCCTGTGGCTCATGCGCGTGACGGAGGAAGATTTCAAATCGCAAGTGGAACATTCGATCCCAACAACGCAGTGGTTTTAGAAGTATGGTCATCAGCTTACAGGGGAATTGTTCGTTGTAACGATTTTCTGATGCATATTGATGATATTCCATTCGCTGACAACGAAGCAGGTCGTAAAAGCCGGATGAAAGGTGAAGCTTCTTTTCTAAGAGCTTTATACTATTATCAGTTGACCATGATTTTTGGTGATGTTCCGCTTATTCTTGAAATCCAAAGCGTTTCGGAATCAATGGTTGAACGCACACCTCAGGCTCAGGTAATTGAGGCTATTTATGATGATTTGGATGTTGCAATTAACTCACTTCCTGAAACCTATTCAGGAAGCGATATAGCACGTGCATCAAAAGGGGCGGCTCTTACTTTAAAAACAAAAGTTCAGTTATTAGCAGAAGATTTTGCTGGTGCGGCTGCCAGTGCAAAACAAGTAATCGATAGCAACGTATATACCCTGTTACCGAATTTTTCCGACGTTTTTAACTGGCAAAATGAAAACAATTCAGAAGTAATCTTTGATATCCAGTTTATTTCTTTTGTCAAAGATGGTGCTACTTTTGATAAGATGTATGCAACCCGGGCACATTCCGCCTGGGGATGGACCTGGATACACCCATCACTTTGGTTGGTGGATAAATTCGAAAAAATTGAAGAAAATCCTGAATATACCATTGAAGACAACCGTATTCAGCCAGAAGTTTACGATTATTTCGAAGGCCGTGATCCTCGTCTGGACTGGACAATCATTAGACCGGGTGCACATACTGTTGTAGAAAAAAATATAGATGTTCTTTATCCTTATGGAGTTACGGGATATACGCACAGCCGTACAGGTATGACCGTTCGCAAAACAATTATTGAAGGTGATGGAGGTATCGCTTACGATTCGCCAAACAATTGGATTCTTTTCCGTTTGGCTGATGTATTACTGATGTATGCCGAAGCAAAAACTGAGACTCTAAGCGGAACTATTGCAGATGCTTCGGTTTACGATGCTATTAATGAAGTGCGTGCAAGGGCATCAGATAAATTACCATTGTACGAAGTTGGTACGCTGACAAAAGAAGAGATGCTGGAGAATATCCGTAACGAGAGTATTCGTGAGTTAGCTATGGAAGGCTGGTTGTATCCTCGTTTTAAACGTTGGGACTGGCTAAAGTTAAATGATGGTTTTAAAGTGATGGGGATGAAAACAAATGGTGACATTTGTACGTTTGCAGATTCTCCTATTCTTACCTGCCAGTATTTTGACTACCACAAATGGTGGCCAATTCCACAAAGCGAAAGGGACATAAATCCGAACCTTACTCAGAATACAGGTTATCCTGAATAAACAAGACTATTCTGTATAGAATAGTTGATATAGACAATACTTTGTGAAGTATGGTATTCCTTTGTCTTAAAGAGGAATTACCGTACTTCATTTAGTCAGTTACCGGGGATGAATTTCGCTGTTGGACTTTGTGATAGCCTTTTATTGACAAAGGCTTCTTTTTTACTTTCAAATATCGCTTAATATGGATATGCTAGGATTTCGGTTTATAATAACTATGTTATTTATAAGCACTTTTTTCTATGTTAGAGCTCAACCACCTGAGGGTTCCAATCCTGTTTTAAAATGGCAAGATGAATTTTCTGGGTCAACATTGGATACCCAAAAATGGACTGACCGGGGAGAAAACTACAGGGCAATCAGAAACCATGATGGAACTCCGGTTCATTGGAGATATGAAAAGGACAATGCCTATGTTGAAGATGGTAAACTGGTATTGACGAATACCAAAATTACAGCAAGCGCCGATACTGTTCTTGCTGCAGCCGTATCGTCGGCAAATCTGTTTGAATCTACATATGGTTACTACGAGGCAAGAATAAAGATTGCTCCAACCGAGGATGGGTGCCATACCGCTTTTTGGTTGCAAAGTAAAACCATGGGAAGTATTGGAAATGGCGGAAGTGATGGCGCTGAAATTGATATTTTAGAGTCTGCTTTTACTACAGATCATTACCAAAATGCGATTCACTGGGATGGATATGGAGAGTATCATCGTACTTGGGGAAAAAAAGTTGAAGCAAATATTCACGATGGGGAATTCCATAATTATGGGCTGGAATGGGGTCCCGGCTATTACAAATATTATTTCGACGGTCAACTTAAATCAACTTATATTGGGGAAGGTGTCTCGTCATCTCCTGAATATATTATCTTGTCAACAGGGGCAAGTTGGGGCGAAGGGAATGCGCATACCGGAACTTTTCCAAATTACGCATATATCGACTGGGTAAAAGTTTATAATATCAGTTACAGCGATATGAATAACATCAGTGAACAAAGGGTATATACTACAGATGATACATATACTTATGGTTCTGATTCCGGTACAAACAAAACACATGGAAACGAGAGTAAGATAATTGTAAAGCAGGGAGCTACCGTTCCATATGTAAGATTGGGGTTTCTTAAATTTGATATTAGCACTTTAACAAGTGATGTAAAATCAGTAAAATTACAAGTCACAGCAAAGTCCGTTAATGAAGCCGGGCAAACAATAGATTATAATGTCTCCTATATTAGTAATGACAACTGGACCGAACAAAGTTTAACCTGGGACAATAAACCTGATACCGATGGTTTTGTTGCAGGGGCTACTATTGAAAATGAAAAAATTGAATGGGATATTACTTCGCAGTACCTGAATAACCTTAGTGATGGGAAGTTATCATTTCAGATCTCATCTTCTGTTGAAGGTCCGGCACAGGTTGAATTATATTCAAAAGAGGCTGGCTCAGAACTGGATGCACCTCAGCTTATTATTGAAAAAATTACGACCTCTGTAACAAATCAAATAGATAAGGATAATGCTCCAATCAAAATATATCCTAATCCAGCTAAAAAAATAATTATGGTCCAGTATAAATCCGGCGCAAGCGAAAATGTAACCATCGCCTTATACGACGTTTCTGGTAGGCTGGTATTAAACAACTCCACTTTTGTTGATCAGGGAAATAATAACATTCAATTACAAGTTGGAGATCGAATAATGAATGGGTTTTATTACCTAACATTAGCAGGCAAAGATCAAGCATATACAAAAAAAATAATTATCCAAAAGTAAATGAAAATAATAAGACTATTACCAGTCATAATAATATCTTCTTTGCTGATAGCATGTACTGTAAAAGAAAAGTCTGTGCTCAATCAAAAACAAATGGATTTTATTGAAAAACAGTTTGAAAACACCCTGGCAATTGCCCGGGATTACACTCAAAATCCAAGAACTATAAAAGAAGATGGTAGCTTGAAAACCGTTGGTATTTACAACTGGACCAGTGGTTTTTTTCCGGGCAATTTGTGGTACATGTATAAACTAACAGGTGACGAAATTTATAAAAACGGGGCCGTAAAATGGACCGAAGTATTGGATACCATCCAGTACTGGAGCGGGAACCACGATGTGGGTTTTATGATGTATTGCAGCTATGGGAACGGGATGAAGTTTGCCGGACTCGACTACAAGGACATCCTGGTGCAAACAGCCGAATCGTTAAGCAAACGTTACAGCGACAAAACCCTGGCCATCAAATCCTGGGATTACCGTAAAGCCTGGGACGGAAAAACAGAATGGTTTTATCCGGTAATCATCGACAATATGATGAACCTGGAGCTACTGTTTGAAGCCAGCATTTTAAGCGGCAATAACAAGTACCGGGATATTGCAGTGCAGCATGCCGAAACCACCATGAAAAACCATTATCGTGATGATTATTCGTGTTACCATGTGGTTGATTACGATACAATCACCGGTGCTGTTTTGGACAAGGCAACCTGCCAGGGATTTACTGATGAATCAGCGTGGGCACGCGGACAGGCTTGGGGGTTGTATGGTTATGTTTTGTGTTACCGGTACACAAAAGACAAGAAGTTTCTCGATTTTGCTGAAAACATTGCTGAATATATACTTCACCACAAAAATTTGCCGGAAGACCTAGTTCCCTACTGGGATTACAATGTGGCAGATGAAAGCTTCGTTCCCGAGTGGCAATACAATCCGGCTGATTACCCTGAGATACCACGCGATGCTTCTGCCGCAGCGATTACCTGCTCTGCATTATATGAATTAGCCGGATACTCAGCGAATAAAGAAGAACTTTTGTCTGCTGCTGACAAGATACAGGAAGCACTTCTTTCTCCTGCATACATGGCATACAACGGCAAAAACAAATATTTTATTTTGGATCATAGTGTAGGCAGTATCCCTCATGGTGTTGAAATTGATGTGCCATTGGTTTATGCTGATTACTATTTATTGGAATCTATTTACAGGAAACAACAAATCAAAAAAGAAGAAAAATTTTAATCGCATTCAATCATGAAATATCAAATCATAGTTTCATTGTTTATTTTGGTTTCAGTATTTTCCTGCAAAAATGAAAAAGAAAGCAAAGTTTCGGAAGAAAAGCCCAACCTGCTGTTTATTTTTGCCGACCAGTATCGCCGGGCATCATTGGGTTTTTTAAATGAAGATCCGGTGATTACGCCCAATATTGACAATCTGGCTATGAACGGAGTGTTTTTTAGCCGGGCTGTAGCAAACCATCCACTTTGCAGTCCTTACCGAGGCATGTTAATGACGGGTAAATACCCGCTTTCCAACGGGGTTATAGCCAACTGCAATTCCAGCCGCACGGCTCATGGAAACTATCTTAAAAAAGATGAAACCTGCTTTTCAGATGTGCTGGCGCAAAACGGGTACAGTGCAGGTTATGTTGGTAAATGGCACCTCGATGGCCCGGAACCAACCCTGCCGGGAGAACCCGTCGAATGGGATACCTGGTGCCCTCCTGAAAACAGGCATGGCTTTTCATTTTGGTATGCATACGGAACACACGGAAGGCATAATAATCCATATTATTGGGAAACTCACGCAGGGGAAAATGAAAAAACAACTGTTAACCAATGGTCTCCCGAACATGAAGCAGATGTTATTATTGATTACCTGAAAAACAACAAAGGGCAGCGAAAGCACGACAAACCTTTTGCCATGTTTTGGTCTATTAATCCGCCGCATACACCTTTTGACGAGGTTCCTGAAAAATACAGACAACAATATTCAGGACAAGACTACAAAGCTGTTTTAAACAGGGCAAACGTACAGTACTCTTTTAATACAGAACTTAAAAGAGGCGATAAAGGTGTAGAACAAAAAATACATTTGGCGCCCGATTATTTTGCCATGGTAAACGGAGTAGATGAGCAAATAGGCCGTGTAATTGATCAATTGAAACAAATAGGGTTGTATGAAAATACCATTATCGTTTTTTCATCCGACCATGGTGAAATGTTGGGCAGCCATGGTTTGATGCATAAAAATAACTGGTTCCGGGAAGCATATGAAATTCCATTTATTGTGCACTATCCGGAAAAAGTAAAAGCAAAAACAGATGATTTGATGATCAGTGTACCAGACTATATGCCAACCATGCTTGGCTTAATGGGGCTGGGTGAAAAAATACCTGTAGCAGTAGAAGGAATTAATTATTCGGATGTTTTTTTTAATAAAGCTGTTAACCGCCCCGACAAGCAATTGTATTTTGGATCCGAACCTGCAGATCCATCTTCAGGAACAAGAGGTTTTAGAAATGAAAATTACACTTTTGCAGTAGTAAAAGACAAAGACGGGCAAAAGTTTTATTACTTGTACGACGATAAAAATGATCCGTATCAGTTGACCAATGTTTGGGGCAACAATCCGGAATTGGATCAACAGATGGAAACAGAATTAATGGCTTTACTAAAAAGGATGAACGATCCGTGGTAAAAAGGAAAGAAGTGCAGGGCTCCTCGCTATTGAGCGGTGTGCCGTGAGTAAAGGTAAATGTTCTTTTATGTGGCTGTAAATTAAGATGGAGGAACAGACCACTGACGAAAAATGTCATGGTCTGTTGACCCTCCGGAGTCTCTCTGCAGGGAATGGCTTTTACCGGTTTTTGGGAAATAAAACTTTTGCCCGTAGCACGAACAACCTGGCAGCTTCTCACAGAGCTGTCAGCGTTTATAAGGAGTACCACCCCAAACCATTCACCCGGCGAACTCAAGTCAATAGATGAAGGAGTAGCTGGCACGTTGGAAGACTCCACTTCACCTGGTTTGCTAACGAAAGGTAGCGGAAAAACCAGGTGTAGCGAATAAATCCGTAACAAAAACCCGCGATTAAATATAAAGCTGTAGGAAAGAACAGGAAAAGAATCTTACCTGTTCCTTTTATCAGGGATAACATTGAAAGATGTAATGTATTTACAGGAATAAAAAATAAAATAGTTTTGTAAACCAGTAAATACTGGATAAACATTTACACCTATCAGAAATAAAAGTTAAATCTGTCAAGTAATTCCAGAAAGTAAACCGCTTGTTTCGTATTAGAGGAACAAAAAAATGGATGTGGAGGCTCAATTCCCGTTGGGAACACCAGAAATTGCATTGGGGAGGTTCAATTTCTGTTGGGGGCATATAAATTCTTGTTGGGGAGGGGGTAATTTCCATCGGGAGGCTGAAAATTTCCGTTGGGGAGGGTCAAATCGCGTTGGGGGAATATAAAATCACGTTGGGGCAGGTCAAAAGTCGCTGGGGAAGGAGAAAAGCCCCCAGGGATGGCCAATTCCCATAGGGGCACTTAAAGTCAGTAATTTACGAAATGCTAAGCATCGTATCTTTTCAATTTGTTTTCGTTTTTTCAGAACACATACCGGCCATATTCGCGAATTACCCGGGCCTTTCTCCTCTGCTGGCGCTGATCTGCGATTAGTGCCCCGGGCTAAAAAGCAAATATTTCCCGGCTTTCCGTATTTTATCCACCCACTTTTTCATGTTCGTGCAAGCCTTGTAGCAGATAATCTTCGATTCGTTAGGATCAGCTTTATCTCCGTTTGCTTCAGCTAGCGGATTGGTCTGTTCATCTGCCCGTGTAGCCGCCAGGTCTGGTCGCTTGAGATTGAACCCAATAGCCGTTAAAGGATCAGGGTTTTCGCGGCCCCAAACGGCAATGTCGTTCATGTATTGTATCATGTCTGCATGCTGGCATGTTCACTGCCATAGGTAATGGAGCACACGTGAAAGGTTGTTATTTTGTAGTAGGGAAATGTTGTAATTTTTATTTCCGGGTTTTAGTGAGAAAAAATTATTTCGTAAATATGCAGCGATAAAAAATATTTTAAAATAAATTAATTAGGAATGAAAATTAGATTAACTGTTTTAGTTATGTTGTTTTTTACAACAATTATTCACGCTAAAAATGAAGAGGGATGGATTGAATTGTTTAACGGAAAGGATTTAAATAACTGGACCATCCTGAACGGAAAAGCCGAATATAAAATTGAAAACGGTGAAATTGTAGGTATCAGTAAAGTGGAAACACCAAATACTTTTCTTGCCACAAAAAATAAGTATAGTGATTTTATTCTGGAATATGAGATGAAAATGGAACAGGGACTTAATTCCGGAGTTCAGATACGAAGCAACAGTTTTAAAGAATATAAGGACGGCAGGGTACACGGATATCAGGTTGAATGTGACGGGTCAGACCGGGCATGGTCGGCAGGTATTTATGAGGAGTCTGGAAGAGGCTGGTTGTATCCGTTGGAAAATAATCAAGCCGCTAAAAAAGCTTTCAAAAAAGGGGGGTGGAATAGCTTCCATATTGAAGTAATCGGTAGTTCCATACGGACCTGGCTTAACGGTATCCCCTGCACCGACCTGGTTGATACGATGACGGCAGAAGGTTTTATCGCTTTGCAGGTACACAGCATAGGGAGCAACAAGGAAAATGAGGGAAAGAGTATTAGGTGGAAAAATATCAGGATAAAGACCGGGAATTTTGAAAACGACCGATGGGAAATGCCTGACGATGTAAAAGTGGTGAATAACCTTAGTAATACACTTACACCAAAGGAAAAAAGACAAGGGTGGAGATTACTGTGGGATGGAAAATCTACCAGCGGATGGCGTGGTGCTAAACTCGACGAATTTCCGGAGAAGGGTTGGAAAATTAATAACGGGATATTAACCGTTGAAAAATCAGGTGGTGCAGAATCTGCCAATGGAGGTGATATCATCACTAAAAGCAGGTTTAAGGATTTTATTCTGGAGGTTGATTTTAATATTACAGAAGGGGCTAACAGTGGGATAAAATATTTTGTCCAAACCGGAATGAATAAGGGAGAAGGCTCATCAATCGGTTGTGAGTTCCAGATTCTGGACGATAAAAACCACCCGGATGCAAAAAAGGGAGTGTCAGGAAACCGGACGATTGGTTCGCTTTACGACCTGATTCAGGCCAACGCCCAGGTGATGGACAAAAATTTAAAGGAAAAAAGGGTATATCCGGAATGGAACCGGGCCAGAATAGAAGTTCGGGGTAAAAAAGTTTCGCATTGGCTGAATGGAATAAAGGTTGTTGAATACGAACGCGGTACCCAAATGTGGAAAGCTCTGGTAAACTATAGCAAATATCAAAAGTGGCCTGGTTTCGGCGAGTTTGAAGATGGACATATTCTTTTGCAGGATCATGGCGATGAGGTGCAATTTAAAAATATAAAGATCAAAGAATTATAACTTAACTGATTTTAAATGACAACAACAAAAAGAGAGAAGAGTAAAATGGAGAACAAAAAAGATATTCCACGCCGCAGATTTATTAAAAATTCGCTGGCATTAGGTGCGATAACAGTTGTTCCACCTCATTTTATTAGCGGATATGGGGAAAAAGTAAACACAAAAAAACTGTTTACTCCAAATGAGAAAGTAAACCTTGCCTGTTGCGGAATAGGGCAGAGGGGAAAAGATATTGTTAAGGACCTTTATAACACGGGACTTGCAAACATTGTTGCCCTTTGCGATGTCGACATGTATGGCCCGCAAACCGAAGAGATCCTGAAAAAATTCCCTGATGTGCCCCGTTTCAGGGATTTCCGGGAGATGTTTGACAAAATGGGCAATCAGATAGATGCAGTATCTGTTGGAACTCCCGATTTTTCGCACTTCCCCATTACCATGCTTGCCATGTCGTTAGGGAAACATGTTTATGTTGAAAAGCCAATGGCGCATACTTTCCGCGAAACAGAGCTGATGATGGAGGCAGAAAAGAAATACAATGTATGGGGCCAAATGGGCAACCAGGGGCATTCTTCTGCCAACTACTACCAGTTTAAAACCTGGGTTGAGACAGGTATCATTAAGGATGTAACTAAACTTACCGTATTTATGAATGGCAGGCGGCGTTGGCACGATATGGAAGTAACCGATTATTTGAAAGGTCAACCCATCCCTGATACATTGGATTGGGACGTCTGGCATACAACGCGGAAATATCGCGACTACAATGTGGGCTATGTGGGCGGCGAGTGGAGATCCTGGTATGATTTCGGCAATGGCGCATTGGGCGACTGGGGTGCGCATCTCTTTGATACGGCTCATGAGTTTCTTAAGCTTGGATTGCCAACAGAAATTAATCCATTAATGCTTGATGGGTGGAGTCCGTTAATTTTCCCGCAGGCTTCCACGCTGTTATTCCGATTTCCCGGGCGCGAAGGCATGCCTCCCGTAGATATGACCTGGTATGATGGTGTCAACAACTTACCGCCTCTGCCTGACGAATTTGGGAATTCAGTGGAAGCTGGGGATATACCCCCGCCAACGGCTGGATCGGTAAGTTCAAAGGAGAATAAACCCGGAAAAGTGATATACGGGGATGGATTAACGTTTAAAGGGGGATCGCACACTTCAACGTTACAAATTATCCCTGAAGGGAAAGCAAAAGAAATGGAAGGAAAGCTCCCTGAAATTCCCGAATGCTCTTCGAATCATTATGCAAATTTTCTGTTGGCATGCAAAGGGAAAGAAGAGTGTCGGTCGTCGTTTGCCGTTGCAGGGCCGCTCACTCAGGTGATGATGCTTGGCGTGATTGCTCAAAGGTTGAATACTGTGCTGGAGTTTGATCCAATCACCAAACAAATCACGAATAATAAAGTGGCAAACGCATATCTGGATGGTCCTCCACCAAGAAAGGAATGGGAGGAATTCTATAAGTTGTAAGAAATGAAGCGCTGAACGCGAACTAAATTTTTTAAATGGAGCATCAAAAGAAACCATTTAAAAATTAGTGGTATACGAAAGGAAAGCAGAAAGATATTTTTTAGAATCCTGAGTCTCGGCATTCTTATCTTTTCTGCTTTTCTTTTTGTTTTAAGTTGAAGGTTATGGGAGTACTTTAACATTGTTTCGCCCGGGTCGGACGAAACCCCAAAATTAACGACCTGACTATTCGCGATCATCACGTTAAGGAAACACTCCATTATTCTTGGGACCCGTTCCTGTTAAAGTCCGAAAAAATTAAGAAACTGTTTAAATTTTATTCCACGGCACTATATTGCTTTGATTTTCAGATTTAACCCCAATCCCTGAAGGGTGTACTGAAAATCAATTTACTCCCTTTAGGGTCGGGGTAAAATAAATTGACTTTCAATATTATAATTTGTGCAATAAAACATAAACCCATTCTATATAATATTTTATTCTTACGATTTTTAAACAGTTTCTAAGGATATAAAAGAAGCTAACCTGGAGAATGTAACCGAAGTTTTTATCTGCTCAATCTTAGAAACTTTTTTGTGCCACTGGTAAAGGTTTCCGGGATTGATAAAAGCGAGGTTGGCTATCAGAATACTACTTTGCAGAAAGAACGTTTTTTTTGCAGGCATAACTTTATTTCCATTTCTATCTGTCAGGCCCTTTTAGGAAAAACGCTATCTTTTTTCAAAAAACATGCAACCATTGTAATTTTTCGTTGTCTGTGAGAACTAAAAACAGATATAGTAGAAAATCAATAGAAAATGAAGACATTCAGGATTACAGTCATTTCTTTGCTTCTGTTCGTACTGCCGGAGTGGGTATTTGCCCAGAGTTACGGAAACTACGAAAAAGTTCCTTTTGCAATAGGTTTATTCCCCCCAATAAGTTCAAACGGCACCAACGCCGGGAATTGTGTCAACCAATTTTCCGTAAATATTATTTCAGGGTATTCTGCAGGGTTGGCCGGAGTTGAATTTGCCGGTTTTTCAAATGCTGAACGCGACTTTGTGCGCGGTGCCCAGTTTGCCGGCTTTGGGAATTTTATCGCCGGGGAGTTTACCGGGTTTCAGTTTGCCGGCTTCGGAAATTTTAACAGGAATGTTTCCAATGGTTTTCAGTTTGCCGGTTTTTCAAATTTTAATTACGATCAGGCAGATGGTATTCTGGCTGCCGGTTTTGCCAATTTTACAAAAGGAAAATCACTGGCTGTTCAGCTGGCCGGGTTTGGTAATTACTGCGAAGATGTGGAAGGAGTGCAGGGCGCCGGTTTTGCCAATGTGGTAAAAGGGAACGGGAAAGCAGTCCAATTGGCTGGTTTTGCAAACATCATAACTGGTGAAGTAGATGGTGTTCAGGCCGCAGGCTTTCTGAATTATTCGCTTAAAAAGATGCAGAACGTTCAAGTGGCCGGGTTTGGTAATATCTCAACATCCGAAACGGAAGGACTGCAACTGGCCGGGTTTTCAAATATTTCGACGGGTAACCTGAAGGGGGTGCAAATTTCCGGGTTTTTAAATGTGGCCAACAATGTAGATGGGCTGCAATTGGGAATTGTGAATATTGCAGACACAATTAACAGGGGTGTCCCTGTAGGGTTATTGAGTATTGTCCGAAATGGATTCCGTGAATTTGAATTGTCTTTCAGCGAAGGATTAAATACTCAGGTTGCCTTTAAAATTGGAGTGGATAAGTTCTATAATATTTTTGCTGCCGGCATTCAGTTTCTGGGAACCGGCTATAGTTGGGCCTATGGCTACGGCATTGGAACACATCTGCATAAAACCGAAAATTCAAAAACGCAGCTGGAGCTAATGAGCTATCATATAAATGAAGGGGAAGCGTATACCAATGTATATAATGGTTTACAGCAGGTCCGGTTAACCTTTACAAAAAAAGTGGGCAACCACCTTGGCATTTTTGCCGGTCCAACACTGAATCTGCTGATTACCGATAACCGGGAGCATGGTGGCACCCGTTTTGAAAGCGATTTTGCGCCTTACAAAATGGTGAGTCATTCCGGAAAAAACACAACGCTCGAAGGTTGGCTGGGGGTCTCTGCCGGTATACGAATATATTAATTGACGATTTGCAGGTGTTGTTCCCTTCTTTTTGGGTTCGCTTTTCCAATTTTTAAAATGGTGGGAAAGTGAACCTTTTGCTTCCCGGCATATGTGTTATTTCAGGTAGAAAATGGCCTCTGTGTTTTTGAAATTCGTTGGCTAATCAGGGGTAAATTTACCCGAGAATAGCCTTCCGGACGGGCCGGTTTGTGAAGGGAACCCCTTCTCTGTAAATCTCATATTACAGGTTTCAGCGCCCAATAAGCAGCGATAATACTCTTTAACACTTATTCCCGCGTAATCTCTCTTGTTTTCTGTAATTTTGAGCATTTATTTTTGTGAACCTGGCATTTTAAGAAAGTGCGACATTTATTAATGATAAAGTTTTACCTTGAAGGTGGAAGATAATAAAGCGGGTTCATTCAGAATGGACTCACTTTTATTGAATGCACAAAAATAATTGGTAAGAAGAGATGAATACTTTTGAACAGTAACAAATTAGAATAACATGAAAAAAACACTTGTCATTATCGGAATAATTGTGGTTTTGCTTTTGGCATCGTTGGCTGCCATCCCACTGTTTTTCAAACAAACATTGCTGGAAAAAACAAAAGCGGTCATCAACAGGAATGTGAATGCTGAGGTGGAATTTGCTGATTTTAAATTATCACTGTTCCGTAGTTTTCCCAAAATGACAATCGAACTAACCGATGTTCTGGTAACAGGAAAAGGTGAATTTCAGGCAGATACCCTTTTCTCGGTTTCTTCCTTGCGTTCCACTACCGCGCTTTCCCGGTTGTTTAGTAAAAAAAGTATTGCCATTGAAGAAATTATTCTCGATGCGCCAAGAATGAATATGGTGGTTGGGCAAAGTGGCAATGTAAACTGGGATCTGGCTGTTGAATCGAATGAAGGGCCCCAAGAGGAGCTCCCGGAGGAGGGGGATGGACTCGAATTTCAACTCGAAAAAATAAAACTGACAGATGCCGGATTTATTTACGATGACAAGGCAGCCAATATGCTCCTTCGTTTCGAAAACATTGATGTCGACATCTCCGGAGAAATGTACGGTACAGCAGCGCAATTGCTGGCGGAAGGAAAACTGGAACGTTTTTCTCTTGATTACGGTGGGGTGAATTATGTTTCGAATATCGCGTTGGAAATGCGGACGTTGCTTGACGTAGATTACGATAAAATGGACATTGAAATAAAGGAAAATGAACTGCTTATAAACAGGCTTCCTTTGGAAGTGAGCGGTTTGATTCAAATGCCTGGCGACAGCATATTTCTTGATTTGAATCTTAAAACAAAAGAATCGGGTTTCGACAACTTTTTGGCGCTGGTTCCACCCGGTTATGAAGAATACCTGGAAGATTTTCAAACCAGCGGAACAGCATCTGTCGCCGGTACAGTAAAAGGGTTCTACTTTGGCGAGTCGTATCCGGCTATTAATATGGAGTTGAAGGTGGCTGACGGAAACCTTCGTTATGCCGACCTGCCCGAAGAAATAAAGAATGTATCTGCCGATATTTCCATTATAAAACCGCAGGGAATGCTGGACTTAACAGAGATTAATATTAAAAAGGCACATGCCGAGGTGAAAAACAGTCCGGTAGATCTGACACTCGTATTGAGAAATTTGGTTTCGGATCCTTATTTCGATGGCGCTTTTGTGGGAAATGTAAATTTTAACGAATTAAAGGAAGCCCTTCCGCTCGACAGCGTGAATGTTTCCGGGAATATTGATGCCAACCTGTTTGTGAAAGGGAACTATTCAGCCATAGAGAATGAGCAGTACGATAAAATTCAGTCTGACGGAATTGTGCTGCTGACTAATTTTACCTACGAATCACCTGATCTTACCCAAAAGGTTGCCGTTTCTGAAGGTAAATTGGATTTTACTCCCCGGGCAGTGAACCTGAGTGGATTGAATGTCGTTATAGGACAGAGTGATTTTCGTTTGTCAGGGAAGGTTACCAACTACCTGAATTATATATTGAAGGACGGAACGTTGGCCGGAAATATGTCGTTGAATTCGTCTCAGGTGAACTTGAACGAACTGCTTCGGTTACAGGTGCAGAAAGATACTGTTCCTGAAAAGTCAGCGGGAGAACCCCGGGGCGCTTCAGCCGATCAGGGGACGGAGAAAGAGGTACTGGTTTTTAATATCCCTGAGAACATTGATTTTACTTTTCAGTCAAACATCCGCCGGGTTATCTTTGAGCGGATGCCAGTTACCGATGTTAACGGTCTGATTACGGCCCGAAATGGAAAACTGGTACTTGATGGCCTGAACATGCGGATGCTTGATGGTGAATTGAAACTGACTGGATCCTATGAAAATACTCCGGACAATAAACCCTTGTTCGACCTGGGGTTTGATATCGTTAAAGTAGATATCCCGGAAGCATTCCAAACACTTACCAGTGTGCAGAGAATGATGCCCATTGCGCGGCAAAGTCAGGGGAAGTTTAGTTCCAGCCTGAAGGTGAACGGACAGTTTAGCCCTCAGTTTAAGCTTCTTGCATCAACGGTTGACGGGAGTGGATTGTTTAGTACAGAGAATCTTCAGATTGTTGACTCACCTTTATTTGGCCAGCTAAAAGGTTTACTGAAATCTGAGAAATTGAAAAATGTGAAGGTAGACGACTTCCGTGCATACGTTGAAATCGACAAAGGGAGTATTTGGTTAAAGCCGTTTAATACCAAAATTGCCGGGCAGGAAACGACCATTGCGGGTAATTTGAATACGGAGAACCTTATTGACATGCGGATGGACTTTATGGTACAAAGAGATGCTTTTGGTAACGATATTCAAAATATACTGAATGTTTTGCCCGGCGAGGAACGCATTCAATTGATCCCTGCCTCGGTAGTTTTAAAAGGCCCTGTTGGAAAACCTGACGTAAAAGTAGATTTGGAAGAGGCCCGAAAACAAATTGCAGAAGAAGTGAGGAAATCTGCAAAACAAGATTTGCAAAAGTCCCTGAACAAGGTGGGTGAGGGGTTGAAAAAACTTTTCAAGTAAATGTTCCTCGAATTATTGCGTATGTTAACTTAATTTCAAAAAAGATAGTATTTGGTATTCAGGGTGTTGAATAATTTTTGGGGCGAAAGGTAAAAAAAGGGTTAAAAAAAGTTTGCAGGAATTAAAAAGGCTTATACATTTGCAGCCGCTTTGAGAGCGATGTTCATTGTAAGGATTGAGGGGAGAATGATAGGTTTAGCAGTTTGATGGCGAAAGATTTTTAGGGATTAAAAAAAAGTTTGAGCCGGGATAAAAAAAAACCGAAAAATTATTTGGTTAAAGGAAAAGAGTTATTACCTTTGCCGCCCCGAAATAAAGGGAACAGTTCCGGCAGGGATGCAAGAGAGAGAGAAAGAGAAGAGGGGTTTATGAGGCTGCCGGTAAAATTAGGAAAAAGATGAAGGGTCAGCATTTAAGATGAGGTGCTGATTTTTTATGGAAAGATACAAAAAGAAGAGTTCTTTAAAATTTTGAAATAAAGCATTAAAAAAAAGCAAGGTGTACCAACTTTGTTGATTTCTGAGAGAATCATATCTGGGCGAAAGAGATTTTAAACTTTTTATAATTACAACGGAGAGTTTGATCCTGGCTCAGGATGAACGCTAGCGGGAGGCTTAACACATGCAAGCCGAG
>NZ_QWET01000024.1 GCF_003573545.1 Mariniphaga sediminis
CTCTTGAAGAGCTTCAAGTACTACTTTTGTTTTAAAGCCTGCGCTGTAAGTTTTTCTCTTTTTCATAACAACAAGTTTATTAAATTTTCAAATTATACTTGTTGTCTAAATTTTGGGGCTAATTATAGGTAGATAATTTTTGCCCGGAAAACACAGCAGACTATTAGCTTTTGTAATTTTAAAACTAAAATATTAGTTGATTTATATTGCTTATAATGAGTAGTTTATTTTCTTTTTATATAAAATAACTAAGAAATTAGTTTGAAAACTAAATCTTTAGTTATATATTTGAAATAGGATTTTCCTGTAGCAGTAAATGAAGTAAGGGGAGAAGGATACAATGTATTTTGATTATGTAAAACGTTAAATTTAAATGCCATGGAAACAAAAAAAACAAACGCTGCAAATTTGGAGAACAAAAGAAACCTGTTCTTTTTAATTGGACTGGTGATTGCTCTCGGTTTTACTTTACTGGCTTTTGAATGGTCGGTTGCGCCCAAAAAGGCAGAATCTCTTGGTACGGTTCAGTTTCAGCCTGTTGCGGAAGAAATGGTTCCGATAACCCGTGAGCCAGAAGCCAAACTCCCGCCTCCTAAAGTTGTCGAAATGTTGAATATAGTTGAAGATCATGTTGATATTGATGATGAGATTCTGATAGAAGACAGTGAGGCAAATGATGAAACAGTTATTGATTTTACCCCGGTCATATTTAAAAATACGGAAGAGCCGGAAAGAGAAGAGAAAATATTTATTGCCGTGGATGATCCTGCTGAATTTCCGGGAGGAGACAGGGCTCTTTATAAATACATCAGTGACCAGGTAAGGTATCCTGTCGTTGCTCAGGAGAACGGAATTCAGGGAAAGGTATTTGTAAAATTTGTTGTAAATGAAGTGGGAATGGTGAGTAATGCCGAAATTTTACGGGGCGTAGATATTTCCCTGGATCAAGAGGCGCTACGGGTTGTTAACAGTTTGCCGAAATTTAAACCCGGAAGACAACAGGGGAGAGCGGTAAAAGTATATTATAGTGCCGTCATTAATTTTCAACTTCAGTAGTCTAATAATCCGGAAAGGATTTGACCTGTTGCGTTTCAATGTATGTACGGTGTATTCAATTCCGGGAAACAAAACTAAATATTTAGTTGGTGGGCACAGTTTTTGTAGTTCGAATAATCAGGTTTTATCATTTCAACGTATAAAAATGAAAGAGTTAACAAAAGCAGAAGAACAGGTTATGCAGCTCCTTTGGAAGCTGGAAAAAGCCTTTGTAAAAGATCTTATCGATGAAATGCCAACCCCCAAACCTGCTTACAACACGGTATCTACTATTATTCGTATTCTTGAAAAAAAGGGTTTTGTAGGACACAATGCCTACGGAAAAACCCATGAATACTATCCGCTCATCTCCCGGAAAGAGTACACCCGCTCGTTCATGAAAAACTTTATGCGCAACTATTTCAGTGGTTCTTTTCAGGAAATGGTTTCATTTTTCGCCAAAGAAGACAACATGAGCCTGTCTGATTTGGATGAATTAATGGAAGATGTGAAACGTGATCTGGAAAACGAAAATTCAGATGAAAATGGACAACATCGTTAATTTTATCCTGGAATCAGGAATCAGTCTTTCCCTGTTTTCTCTCATTTACATTCTGTTTCTCCGGAAAGAGACCTTTTTTAGGCTAAACCGGCTTTTCCTGCTAAGCTCCCTTCTTTTTTCGGTCATTCTTCCTTTTCTGAAGTTTCAGGTTTACAATACCGATCCTGTGATGCTGACCGAGATTACTATTACACCATATCGTAACCTGATTGAGGCTGTTACGGTTTACGGAAAAGATTTGTCGGGTAGCATCGAACAGGCCATTCTTTCTGCCAATGCCATTATCCTGATATACATTGCCGGATTGTTGTTTTTTCTTCTTCGCTTTCTGGTGCGGGTAGCAGAATTAATCCTGCTCATTTACCAAAATCCGGTACAAAAAATGCATGGCTTTAAACTGGTTACCCTGAATCAAAATATTGGGCCGTTTTCTTTTTTGAATTATGTTTTTTTGAGCAGTTCCCTGGAAAGGAAAGACGGGTATCACAAGATGATTGCACACGAGCTGGAACACATTAAGCAAGGGCATACTTTTGATGTTATCATCCTCGAAATCCTTACCGCTTTTCAGTGGTTTAACCCGTTTATGTGGATGTTTCAACGGGTAGTCAGGGAAAATCATGAGTACCTTGCTGATCAGGCTGTGTTAAATTCAGGAGTTAGCCGGGGATATTACAAAAAGTTACTGCTTATTCAATATGCAGGCGACCAGTTTGAAATGACCAATCACTTTAACTATTCCCTGATAAAGAACCGCGTTAGAATGATGTCGAAACTCAGATCATCAAAGGTTGCCAACGGGAAGGTCATTTTTGGAATTTTGGCTGCCTTTGTTTTAGTTGTCGTTTTTGCCTGCGAAAAGAAAGAGTCATTTGAAGTGGGAGCTAAAAAGGAAGTTGCTCCATTGAATGTAAGCGCTTTGAATGAGCAACTGAAAATCGAAAGTGCCTCAGGCAATCTGAGAAAGATAAGACAGCTTTTTTCGGGAGGTAATACGGGAGAAGCAGACGACGACAGTTTGATCAATATACACACAGCTCAAAAGAAGGAAGAACCGAAAAAGTTGGGGGTGGCTGAAGAAGTGTTTTTCCTTGTGGATGAAATGCCTGGTTTCCCGGGAGGTGATGATGCACTGCGCCAGTTTATTACCAATTCGGTTGAATACCCTGAGGCTGCCATTGAAAAAGGGTTGCAGGGGAAAGTGGTTGTTTCCTTTGTTGTAACCAAAAACGGATCAATTGCTAATTCCCACATTGCACATGGAGTTGATCCGGCCCTAGATAAAGAGGCCCTGAGGGTTATAAATAGTCTGCCTGTTTGGACTCCCGGAACGCACAAAGGGAAAGCAGTTAATGTTAGTTACACTGTTCCAATCACCTTTGCATTGGACAACAACCTCTGAATAATCCGTTTTAGAAACGGTAAAAAATAAATCTAAGATTCAATAGCTATGAACTTTCGACAACCGTTTTATATTTTCCTGTTTCTTTTTTTTAACTTTCAGATCACAGTATTGTCGCAGGATAAAACAGATTTGTTAATTCTGCAAAAAAACTACCACGCTGCTCTCCTGCAAATCGATAATGAGATTCAGAAGTATCCGCAGGCTGATTTGTATTTCAAAAAAGGATTTGTTTTCAGCCAAATGCAAAACTATCAGAATGCTACAAAGGCTTTTTCCTTAGCACTGGAGTTGGAACCTCAAAATTCTAAGTTTTTGGAAGAGATGGCCGAAGCCTTATCTTCTTTGGGAAATCATTATGACGCAACACCTTTTTTTGAACAGGCTGTTGTTTTGCAGCCAGAAAAACATTCCATCGCAGGTAAACTGGGTCGAAATTATATTCAATTAGATAAGTTTCAGAAAGCGTACGATATTTTCGCAGGTATTTACCAGGCAGATTCATCCAATGTCTACTGGAACAAGCAGTTTGCTTTTTGTGCGCATCAAACCGGGAAAACAAAACATGCCATCACATTGTATGAAAAAGTATTGGATATCAACCCACGGGATTATGCTTCGTATTTTAATCTTATCCGGTTGTACCAGCAAACGGAGCAATTTGGCAAGGCTTTGGAAACCATCGAAGCAGGACTTGGGAATTTTCCGGATGATGCTGGTTTTTACCAGCAAAAAGCTACTTTTTTTATGGGGAACCGGCAGTACAATGACGCCCGGCTGGCTTATGAACAATACTTTAAGGCAGGAGGCGATTCGGTTTATAAAGTATTGATGAATTATGGAATCTCTCTTTATTTTACAAAAGATGAGAATAAAGCGATTCAGGTTCTCGACATTTGTGCCGGACAGTTGGCTAACGATCCCTATGTGCTGTTTTATTTGAGTCTGAGTCACAAAAACCTGGCGCAATATCAAACAGCTGAAGCTTTTATGAATGCTGCCATCGAATCGGCTACGCCAAGCTACCTGCCCGAAATGTACCATCATCTGGGACAGATTTTTGGACAGCAACGCAAGTTTGAGGAATCAATTGCAGCGCTGAAAAAGGCGAACGAGTTGGATCCTTCCAACAAGGAAGTGCTTTTCGAAATTGCCACTACGTACGAAGAGTTTAATTCGAATAAAACATTGGCGCTGAACTTTTACCGTGTGTACCTGACAGAGGCGGGCGAATCGGCACAAAATGTAAACTACGCCCTCGACCGAATAAAAAAAATCAAAGAAGATATGTTTTTTGAAGAGTAACGGGCTTTAGTTTCCGTTCAGCCTTTCCATTACAAGGTTGGCAAGCTGTACACGGCTTTTTACCCTGGTTTTGGTGTAAATGCGGTGGGTATGGTCTTTTACCGTTTGTAATGTTATGAACAGTTTTTCCGCAATCGCTTTGTTGGTTTTCCCGGAACAAATTTCCCGGATAATTTCGGCTTCGCGTTTTGAGATTTCAAAATCTGTACAAAACAGGTGGAAGCTTTTGTCGGAATCAGCCGTGTTTTCAACACTCGGGCAGGCCATCAGTCTGAGACATACGGGTAAAAGAGCGCTTGCCGCAAATAGCATTAAAATTGAGGATACGATGGAAACAAATCCAAAAATATCATGAAACCAGAGCATCATCGAATAAAGTCCCACACTTGTGAGATAAATCAAAATACATTTAGGTAACTCTTCCTTTTTGAAACCGCGCATTGTCTCTTTTTTCGACCGAAAAAAAGGGTAGGAAAATAGCAAATGAAAAAAGAGGTTAACAATTACAAATATTTTGATTAGAAAGGTATCAGGCTTTGCAGGTGAAGGAAGAAAATTGTTTTGAAATAAAAATGCAAAGATGCTCAATAGTACGATAAAACTTGCAAAATAAAAGTACACCCATTTTTTAGACGCATTGTATCCGTTGATGCTAAACGCAAATTTAAGAAGCATAAACCAGCTTACTACAAGAAACGGAATTCCAAGAAGGGGGACAAAAAAGGCCAGTTTTTCGATCAGCTCATTGCTCATATAAACATCAGTCATAATTTGTCTCAGCCCCAGATTGCCCCATATTCCATATATAAAAAAGCAGAAAAGGAATATTTGCTGGTAAAGCAGAATTTGCAGGACGGCCGTTTTTTGTTCTCTGAGCAACTGATAGGTAACCAACGTACCGGTTACCGCAATTCCCGTAGTGGCAATAAAAGTTACAAGATAGGATAGATTCTCAATCAGCATTATGGTTTAAATTTTGGCCAAGTAGTCACTGTAAGGCTGTGGCCTACCAAAGTAGTGAATATTTAAATTCCAACCAAAGTAGGAAGGATATTTTTACAGAACAGGTTATTTTCGTTACAGCAAAACAATGTGCGAAAACAAAACAAAAAGCATGAAAATGGAAAAACAAAAGTATTTCGATTTAACTCCTTCTGTGGGAGGAAGTTTTAGCTATGGCTGGCGGACAATATTTGAAAAAGCTTTTCTTCCGCTGTTACTGGCTGTAATTATTACCGGATTGCTCAACGGACCTGTTGGGGTAAACTGGAAATCAGGCGAGGGCGATTGGTTCAATTTTGTGTGGTTTGTTCCTGTGGCATTATTTAGTATGGCCTACGGTTTTTTGTTTATGCCGGTTATTAACTATGGCGAAAAGTATATTTTCCTGAAAGCCATGCGGGATGAAGAAACTGATCTCCGGTTTCTTTTTGAAGGATTTAAAACCAAATACCTGAAAATTGTTCTGGCTAATCTGATTGTGTTTGCATTGGTTATAATTGGGCTTGTCCTGTTTATCATTCCGGGCATTATTGCTTTATGCCGGCTCGTTTTTGTGCCTTATCTGGTGATGGACAAGGAGCTGGAACCTATGCAGGCAGTGGAAAAAAGCTGGCAAATGACCCGTGGACATGGCTGGAAAATATTTGCCATGGCAATTATTTCAGTTTTTATTTTCATCGCGGGATTGATCGTTTTATTTGTCGGTGCGATTATTTCATTTATGTGGATTCATGCGGCTTTTGCTACATTATATCTTTCTGTGCTCAATCAAAATGCCGATGAAAACCCGATTCCTATTTTAGGAGTAAACGAAGCTTGACGGTTAATTAAGGAAGAAGCTGCCTGACAAGGGATAGGCTTCTTTCTTTTTTACTCTGTCGAGATGGTTTCTTTCCCGGAATGTTTATTTTTGGGAAATGAAGAAGATCATACTATTCTCAATATTTATCGCATCAGTATTTCTTTCTGCTGCGCAATATTTTCGAACTGGTCAGGATCCAGCTTCCATTCATTGGAGACAAATCAATACAAAAAATTTTCAATTGATTTATCCTGATTATTATGAAGTACAGGCTCAAAAACTGGCCGGAACACTTGATGCTGTGTATCCTTACGGAAGTTATTCATTGAAGTATAATCCGAAAAAGATACCTGTAATCCTGCATACTCAAACTGTCCAGTCCAACGGCTTGGTGGCCTGGGCGCCCAAACGGGCCGAGTTTTATACTACGCCGCATCAGTCCATTTACGCGCAGGACTGGTTGGAGCAGTTGGCCCTGCATGAATTCCGTCATGTTGTGCAGATTGACAAAATACACAGCAACATGCCCGGATGGTTAAAGGTATTGTTTGGGGAACAGGTTTCGGCGCTTGCTTTTGGGGGGTATCTGCCCTGGTGGTTTATCGAAGGTGATGCAGTAGTTGCTGAAACAGCGCTGAGCAATTACGGGAGGGGGCGTTTCCCTTCTTTTTTAATGGAACATCGCGCCCAGGTTGTTGAAAAAGGAGCTTTTTCTTATGACAAAGCTTACCTGGGATCATACCGCGATTTTGTTCCTGACCATTATAAATTGGGGTATTACCTGGTTGGCCATACAAAAGAAAGGTACGGAAACCAGGTTTGGGAAGAAGTACTGACCCGTACCGGTCAAAAGCCACTTTCGCTTTCTCCTGTTAACAAAACATTGAAAGACTATACCGGATTAAACAAGAAACAACTTTACCAGTCGGTTTTCGACAGTTTGCAAACAGTTTGGTTGAAGGAGGACAAAAGCTTTCAACCAAAATCTTTTGATGTGTTTTCCCAGCCCAATGCTGTTTTTACAAATTACCGGTACAACCACTGGCTGAATGACTCGGTACTGTTTTCTTATAAAACTTCCTACGATGGAATACCGTCGTTTGTAAAAGTGAAGCCTGACGGAAAGGAGAAGAAGCTTGTTTTTCCGGGTATTGTTTTTAATGAATCGGCAAGCTATATTGGCGAATGGATTGTGTGGTCAGAACAGATTTCCGACCTTCGCTGGCAGCACAGCGGGCATTCATTATTGAGATTGTTTAATACAGGAAATAAAAAAAGGCTTGAAATTAAAACGGAACATAAATGTTTCAGCCCGGTTATTTCACCTCAAAAAGACAAGATAGCTGTTGTGGAAACAGATTTTTCGAGCAATTATTACCTTTCTGTGTACCAATTGCCCGGAGGAAAATTGCTCCAGCGTTTCCAGACACCCGGTAACAATTATTTTTTCACTCCTGAATGGCTTACCAATAACCAGGTGGCAGTGATTGTCCTGACAAAGGAAGGTAAAAGGCTGGCAACAATCGATTTCTCCGAAGATAAAATGGAAATGCTTACCACCCGGGATTTAGGCGAGCTAAAACATTTGCGGGCACATGCAGACTGGCTTTATTTTATTAGTTCCTATTCTGGAAAAAACAGTTTGTATCGTCTTAATTTATCCAACCGGAAAATTGAAAAAATTTTTGAACCTCGGTTTGGTGTTGAGTCGCCCGCCATTTCTCCCGACGGGAAAAATATTGCCCTTAGCGATTACACCGCCAGTGGATTCCGGTTGATTCAGATTTCGTTAGAAAACATCAATACCAGTCCGCTTGACGATGTGGAACCAGCCCTCTACCCATTAGCAGAAAAGTTGGCTGCCCTGGAACCGGGCATCCCGGTTTTTCCGGATTCCACAGAGGAAAAATATGCCTCGGAAAAATACAGTAAGACAGCTAACCTGTTCAAATTTCACAGTTGGGCCCCGGTTTATATCAATACTGAATCCTACGAATTTTTTCCGGGTGTGAGCCTGATGTCGCAAAATGTACTGGGCACTTCGGAGACCGTAATTGGGTACAAATGGGACCATACCGAAAATACAGGAAGGTTTACACTCGATTACACATTTAAAGGATGGTATCCGGTTTTCGATTTTAGTTTAACACAAGGTCCACGGGCTTCCAGCTATTATCAAATTATGCAAAATACCGATAATCAAGGGAATGTTGTAAGTCAGGATACGGTGTTAAGAAAGTTTACCTGGGGACAAACAAATGCCGGATTAAATGTCCGGCTACCCTTAAACCTGAACAAAGGGCCTTTTTACCGGATAATCCAACCGGAGGTGCAATATGGTTTCAATTTTTATAATGGCCATGATTCTGCCCCCGAACAGTTCAGGGGAGGAAACTTTCATTCGTTGGGATACCGGCTTTATTTTCACCAGTTGTTACGGCAAAGCTACCGGGATATGTACCCAAATTTTGGAATTATACTTGACGGCAGTTACCGGCATTCGCCTGTAGGACTGCTCAGAGCTGGTGAAATCTCTTCTTTACAATCGGTATTGTACTTGCCGGGAGTATTAAATAACCACGGAATTAAAGTTTATGCCGGAGCCCAGCACAAAAATACCGGCGGAAGGTTGGGGTTTTCAGATGTGGTAAGGTATGCAAGAGGATGGGGACGAATTAACACCACTGATATTTATACTGCCGGCGTCGATTATAAACTCCCGCTTTTTTATCCTGATATGAATCTTTTGGGACTTCTATATGTGCGCCGGATAAAGGGAGCATTGTTTGCTGATTATACCAGGCTGAAAGGGAACTTTTACAGTGACGGACAAATAACCGGTACTTTTGTAAAAGACATCACATCAATGGGAACAGAACTTACGGCTGATGTAAATTTTGTACGGTTTTATGCCCCTTCCAGCATAGGTTTCAGGGCTTCGTATCTCCCGGAGATGAAAAATGTGTATTTCGATTTTCTGTTTTCAATCGATTTTACCTCGTTTTAGTGTAAATACGGATATTTCTGCAGGCATATCTAACCGCCAGGGCATACCTATGGTTCCCAAACCGGTATTTACGTAAAGGGAGGTGTTTCCCTGAATGTAAAGTCCTCCCCAGCTTTTCCGGGTAAGAGATGCCAGGCTAAATGGTATCCCGGCCAGTTTTATTCCCCACTGCATACCGTGGGTATGACCTGATAGTGTCAATTCAATATTTCTTTTTCCTGCTATTTTACTCTCCCAATGGGCGGGATCGTGTGTGAGTAAAATCGTAAAAGCATCGGATGGAATGCCCTGTATTGCTTTTTCAAGGTCAGCATATTGCGGAAACGGGGGATGCCCCCAGTTTTCAACTCCCGCAATGAAAATGGAGTCGCTTCCTTTTTTTATTACCGTATGCTCATTTCTTAACAGCCGGAAGCCATTTTCCTGCAAAGTATTAATGATGCCTTCAAAATTTGCCCGCTTTTTTTCATCTGTATCCCAGTTGGAATAATTACCGTAATCATGGTTTCCCAGAATGGCATAACTTGTCTGGTTTTCTGTAACTTCCTGCAGGATTGTATCAAAACCTTCCAGTTCGTTTGCAAAATTATTTACCATATCGCCTGTAAACAGGAGAATATCGGGATCTATCTTGTCAATTTTAGTCGCCACCTTTTCAAGCAGCCTCCCGGTTTTTTTTACCCTTCCCAAATGGGTATCAGAAATTTGAACAATTTTGTAATTGTCAAAATTTTTGGGAAGATTAGCAAAATAGAGATCAATTTGTTCCATTTTTAGCTGACCACTTCCTGCCATGGTTCCATAGAGCATTCCGGCTGAAAGACCCACAGCAACAATAAAACCGGCATAAGGTAGAACGGGAGATCTTTTCTTTCCTGAAAAAATGAGATGTAAAATGAAAGCAACCGACTGGGGAAGATTAAACACGAAAAAAGTAAAAAGGAGTGCATTAAAAAAGAAGTAAACAGGATAATAACTGGCTTCCCTCGGTTGGTAAGGGTAAATGTAAAGAACAACAAATCCAGCTAATATCAGAAAACTAACCAGCCCATAAAAAAGGGGGAGAAACTTAAAGTTTCTTTTTCCGAAAATCTGCTTTAGGTTTTGAATGGTCCCTGTGGCAATAAGAAAAAAGATAAGAATGAAGACAAGCAAAAAAAGAAGTTGAAAAGATCGCATGGGCTGTATTTTTATTTTTCTTCGTTTTTATAGTAAGTTTTTAATTTTAAGTATAATTCACTTCATCACAGAATGTTAAATGCATAATCCGGTCGTTTTAACCTTCTGAGAATCGAATATTCCTATTTTTTAAAGCAAATGTACGGAATGAAACAGATGACAAGCCTGAAAAGTGGGAGAAAATTAAAATATAACAAAACTTTCAGAAGGGGAAATGCAATAACCAAATTATCCTGCTTTGGCAAAGGCAAAACAAAAATTAGATAAAATAAATTTAGGGCAGATAAGCGTAAACGTATTTATCCACTTTGCTTTCTGGTTCTCACCATAAAAAATTTTTCTTCCCATTAATTGGGGAAACCAAAAGGTATTTATAAATGGGAAAAGTTGAATGTAGAAAAAGAGAAGTGATTTCATGTACAGATGTTTTTACAAATGAGAACAACAGTGCGGTTTACATTTGTCAACACAAAAAGAAAATTATTCCAAACAAAACAACCAAGTATGTCGATACAAATGTGAATACAACAAGACAATCCATTTGTAAATTCAGGTGATACAAAAAAATGCCAGAGAACTGCAGAAGGGTAGGGAGACTAATAGCAAATACTATACATTATACTTCACTATTTCAATTAGTTATAACATAAAAATAAAAGTATATTATAGAAATGATACAGTTGTTTGTCTGTTTGAGCATTTTTAATTGATATTTTTAAAATAAGAGGTTGTTAACCAGTGAATTATAGTGGAGTAATTAAAGTAATTTCCAAATATGCCCCTTTCGTCTATTGCTCTGTCATTCATTGTGTTGCATAACTTACGGGCAAATTGGCCTTATTTTGGTCCGTTGAAAAAAAATTAACAGAATATAGGAAAAGTAAATTCAAAAAGTTACATTTGTACAGCATAATCATTTTATACAGAAATGAAGGAACGCATCCAAAAAATCATTGATTACAAAGGTATAACTCCGGGCGATCTGGCAGATATTCTGGGAGTCCAGCGTTCCAATATATCGCATATACTGAATGGACGCAATAAACCGGGCGCTGCGTTTATTGAAAAGTTTTTGCTGGCATTTCCAGGGGTAAATGCGCGTTGGTTGTTTACCGGAGATGGTCCAATGATTATAAGCGATTCGGAAAAACGAGATATTACATCTTCTGAGAAAAAGATATCTCAGGTAAAAAGTGAACCTGAAATTCCTTACCAACTTCACTCTTCCGAAGAAGAAACAGAAAGGCAAGACTCCGGGAAAACACTGGATAAGGTGATTTTAATCTATTCTGACGGAACGTTCGTTTCGTATAATCCTGCATAATTACTGCTTGCATTCATTTTGTGTTGTAAAGCATAAAAAATAATTTACATTTGTTAATTTGGTTTTGAAAAATGTTTTTACATTTGTAACGAATAACAATTATGACAGGATGATAATTTAAATATACAGTTATCGTATTTACAAACCCGGAATTAAAGCCAGTTAGTTTAAAAATTAGAAGGCAAATCAGGACCGTCAGTGTTTAACACCGGCGGTCCTTGGTTTTTGGTGCATATTGATACACTCATACGGGCAGTTTTTACTTAAGGAATGAATTATTCTTTATCTTTGCCGCCAAATTCAGTCGAGCATGGGAAAAAAATCAGTAGCCGATTTTATTATCACCGAAAATATTCCTCTAAATAAGGATAATTACCTTATCCGGTTAAAATCGCCGGAATCTTTGCCGCCGATAAAACCCGGACAGTTTGTTAATATTGATATCAAAAATTCTTCAGAAATTTTTCTGCGCAGGCCTTTTTCTGTGTTCGAGACGGATTATAAAAATAACAGCATATCCATCATTGTAAAAGTACTGGGCCGTGGTTCGAAAAAACTTACGGAAGTTAAAGCAGGAGAGGTTTTGAGCCTGGTTTATCCGCTGGGAAAACACTTTACTTATCCGTCTCCGGGCGACAAGGTGCTTGCAGTGGGTGGAGGAAGCGGGTTGGCACCGATGCTTTTTCTGGCGCGGGAATCGGGACTTCCTGCTGAAAATATGGATATCATCATTGGGGCCAGGAGCGCTACTGATCATATCGATGCCAGCGCTTACAATAAATATGGAAACATTTATTTTACAACGGAAGACGGTACTTTAGGCACCCGGGGGTTGGTGACACATCATCCGCTTTTTGGTGAGCTGGCAAACTATGATAAAATTTATGCCTGTGGGCCAGAAGGAATGATGAAAGCCGTAGCGCGTGAAGCTAAAAAAACCGGGGTATTTTGTGAAGTTTCTCTTGAAAACCTGATGGCTTGCGGGTTTGGCGTGTGCCTTTGTTGTATTGAGCCCACAGTGAACGGGAATTTGTGCGTGTGTACAGAAGGGCCTGTTTTTAATATAAACGATTTGAAATGGCAGATTTAAGCGTAAAAATACACGATCTTCTACTAAAAAATCCGGTGATGCTGGCCTCGGGTACTTGTGGTTATGCAGAAGAAATCAATGAGTTTTACGATGTGTCGCAGCTTGGAGGTATTTTCCTGAAAGGGATTACACCGCGAAACCGCGACGGGAACCTGTACCCCCGTATGGCAGAAACACCTTCAGGAATGCTTAATGCTGTGGGACTTCAGAATAAAGGAATCGATTACTTTATTCAAAATATCTACCCGCGGATTAAGAACTATGAAACACCTTTGATTATAAATGTCAATGGTTCGACAGTAGAAGAGTATATCGAGGTTACGGAAAAAGTAAATGAACTCGACAACATTCCGGCTATCGAATTGAATATTTCCTGTCCGAATGTAAAAGAGGGCGGAATGGCATTTGGGGTGAGTTGCCCGGGAGCCGAAGCTGTTACCCGTGCCGTAAGAAGTGCATATAACAAAACTTTAATTGTAAAACTGTCTCCGAATGTCACCGATGTTTCTGAAATAGCCAAAGCCGTGGAAGGGCAGGGAGCCGATGGTGTCTCCCTGGTGAATACATTTGTGGGAATGGCTATTGATGCTGAAACGCGTAAACCTTTGCTTTCAACTGTTACCGGGGGATTATCTGGCCCGGCTATTAAACCCATTGCCCTGCGCATGGTGTGGCAGGTGGCCCAGGCGGTAAAAATTCCTGTTATCGGAATGGGAGGTATTATGAATGCCGCTGATGCCATCGAGTTTCTTTTGGCTGGCGCTTCAGCTGTCCAGGTAGGAACAGCCTTGTTTAAAGATCCATTCATCCCCCTTAACATTGTGGAGGGAATTGATAATTATCTCTTGAGGCACCAAATGTCGTCTGTCAGTGAGTTAATTGGCGGCCTGCAATTATAATTTGGTTTGCTTTTTTTGGGGAAGAATATAACTCTTTCCCGTAAATTTTTCTATTTTCCCCAACCTTCTTCCTATTGCATTACGTATCCCAAATATGAAGAGAATTTAAAATGAATGTTAAGAAAAATTGTAATGTGAACATTTCAATTTCAGGAGTGTTTAATAAACTGAAAATAGCAAAATCATATTTAAAAGGTAGAATATGTCAAAATTTGAAATTGTCATGCCCAAACTGGGAGAAAGCATCCAGGAAGGCACTATCACCAAATGGTTTGTAAAAGAAGGGGATACCATTGAAGAAGACGATATGCTCTTCGAAGTTGCAACCGACAAGGTGGACTCAGAAATTCCTTCTCCGGTAGATGGCGTAATCGCAAAGATACTCCTTCCGGAAGACAGCCTGGTTCCCGTGGGGGAAGTTGTTGCTGTTATAAATGTAGTTGACGAAGACGGAGAAGGCGAGGAAGCAGAAACAGAAAGTGAAGCTCCGGCTGAGGCAGAATCAAAGGAAGAAGAAGACAGTCCCAAAAAAGAAACTGCTGATCAGGTAAAAGGAGAGACTAAAAAGAGCGAAGAAAATACAGCCACAGAGCCTGCAAGAGAAATGTCGAACCGGTTTTATTCACCTTTGGTGCGAACCATTGCGAAGGAGGAAGGCATTACTGCTGAGGAGCTGGAAACAATAGAAGGCTCGGGGGGAAATGGCAGGGTTCAGAAAAAAGATATTCTGGACTACATTGAAAACAGAGGCAAAGCGAAACCTTCGGAACAAAAATCTGCTGCGCCAGTCTCGTCGGCTGTTGAACGAAAAGCGGCTCCGCCCGTTACTGCAGGTGAAGGCGATAAAGTAGTTGAAATGGACAGGGTGCGCAAGTTGATAGCCGACCACATGGTTATGTCGAAGCAGGTTTCGCCACATGTTACTTCGGTTGTTGAGGCCGATGTAACTGATTTGGTTATCTGGAGAGAAAAGAACAAAGACGCTTTCCTGAAAAAATATGGGGAGAAAATTACGTTTATGCCGTTCTTTATTGAAGCAACGGCAGCTGCTCTGGCAGAATTTCCTTTGGTTAATTCTTCGGTTGACGGAGATAAAATTATTTACCGCAAAAATATCAACGTAGGTGTTGCTGTGGCCAAACCGGACGGGAACCTGATTGTGCCCGTTGTAAGAAATGCCGAGCAAAAAAACCTGGTTGGACTTGCAAAGGATTTGAACCGTCTGGCGGACGCAGCAAGGAACAACAAACTCTCTCCGGAAGAAATTCAGGGTGGAACATTTACCATCACAAATTTCGGAACATTCAGAAATATCATCGGTACGCCCATTATCAATCAGCCACAGGTGGGTATTCTCGCCACCGGCAGTATTGAGAAGAAGCCTGCTGTGATTGAAACTCCTGCTGGCGATGCCATTGCCATCAGGCATAAAATGTTCCTTTCGCTTTCGTACGATCACCGCGTGGTCGACGGCGCCCTGGGCGGGGCTTTCCTGAGAAGGATTGCCGATATCCTTGAGCAATTTGATGTAAATCGTTCCATTTGAAATTTATTGTAATGAAAGATTTAAAAGTACCTAAGATTCATACTATCAAAAAAACAGATAAGAAAACTTTGGAGAAGTGGTTCCGACTGATGACCATCGGACGGGCCATTGATGACAAAGCACCTAATTATCTGAAACAGGCCATTGGCTGGTCGTATCATGCACCTTACGCAGGACATGATGGCATTCAGCTGGCCGTTGGACAGGTTTTCGAAAAGAAAAAGGATCACATGTTTTTGTACTATCGTGATATGCTCACTGCAATATCTGCAGGGCTTACTACGGAAGAAATAATACTGAACGGCATTTCAAAGGCTACTGACCCGTCAAGCGGCGGCAGGCACATGTCTAACCATTTTGCAAAGCCTGAATGGAATATTCACAGTTTTTCCTCGCTTACGGGCAATCATACCCTCCACGCTGTGGGAGCTGCGCGGGCAATTAAATATTACGGAGAAAAGGCAATTGCCATCAGTAACCAGGGAGAATCGTCAGTGAGTGAAGGTTTTGTTTATGAGGCGTATAACGGGGCCGACAAGGAAGAATTGCCCGTTGTGTTTGTTATTCAGGACAATGGATACGGAATTTCGGTTCCCAAAAAAGACCAGACCGCACAGCGCAAAGTGGCCAATAATTTTTCAGGGTTTAAAAACCTGCGGATTATCCATTGTAACGGGAAAGATGTATTTGACTCCATGAATGCGATGGAGGAGGCCAAAAGGTATGCCATTGAAGAGAGCAAGCCGGTTATTGTGCAGGCTAACTGTGTGCGTATGCGTTCTCATTCCAATTCCGACGATCATTTGCTTTATCGTAGCGAAGCGGAAAGAAATTATGTGATAGAATACGACCCGATGGCCAAATTCAGGAGGCTCCTGATACGTTATGAGCGTTTTACGGAAGAGGAAATCCAGACTATTGAGCAAGAAGTAAAACTGGAGATTAAAGCGGCTCATAAAGCGGCTTTGAAAGCGCCCGATCCTACACCGGAGTCGATTTACGATTTTGTTTTTCCGGAACCCTACGTTTCAGAGAAGTACCCGGACGGGCTTCATAACGAAGAAGGTGAAAAAGTGAAGCTTATTACTGCTTTGAATGAAACATTAAAAGCGGAGTTCAGAAGAAATCCTGATACTTTTATGTGGGGCCAGGACATGGCCAATAAGGATAAGGGCGGAATTTTTAATGTTTCCAAAGGCCTGCAGAAGGAGTTTGGTCCCAAGCGTATTTTTAACGCGCCTATCGCCGAAGATTTTATTGTAGGAACGGCAAACGGAATGTCGCGTTACGATGATAAAATAAGAATTGTAGTGGAGGGCGCCGAATTTGCCGATTACTTTTGGCCGGCTATGGAACAGTACGTGGAATGCAGCCACGATTATTGGAGATCAAATGGAAAATTTACACCGAATGTAACCATTCGCCTGGCATCGGGGGGATACATCGGCGGGGGATTGTACCATTCCCAAACCATTGAAGGCTCATTGGTTTCCATCCCCGGGGTTCATATTGTCTACCCTTCGTTTGCTGATGATGCCGCAGGTTTGCTGCGTACGGCAATCCGTTCAAGGGGGGTTACCATGTTTATGGAGCCCAAAGCATTGTATCAAAGTCCGAAAGCTGCGACAGTAGTGCCCGAAGACTTTGAAGTTCCGTTCGGAAAAGCACGCATTCGCAAAGAAGGCAGTGATCTTACTATTGTTACTTACGGGAATACAACCCACCTGAGTTTGGATGCGGCAAAGAAGCTGGAAGAAGAAGGATATAGCGTAGAAGTAATAGATATCAGGTCGCTCATACCACTGGATGAAGAGACTATCCTGAACTCAGTAAAAAAGACAAATAAAGTTCTGCTGGCGCATGAAGATAAAGTTTTTGGAGGATTTGGCGGAGAATTAAGCGCTATTATTACTGAGAAGGCTTTTGAACACTTGGATGCCCCGGTACGACGGGTCGGCTCTACTTTTACTCCGGTGGGATTCAATGTTATTCTTGAAAAAGTCATTTTGCCCGACATGAAGCGAATTTATGACGCAGCAAAGGATTTAATTTTATATTAACAGCAATTTCATAGTAAAGATGAATAAAAAAACAGCCATAGTTTACAGCTTTCACACACAGAAATCGAAAAAAGTTTCTGAAAAGGTAATCGATGCCTGGGGAAAAACGGGTATCGAGGCGGTTAACGCAGAAGAGCTTTCAAAGGATGTACTTGAAAAATACGATAATTTTATACTGAGCGCACCTACCTGGTTCGATGGTGAGTTGCCTAATTACTGGGACGAGTTTGTTCCCGACCTGGAAGAGATGGACTTAAAAGGTAAAAAATTTGCCATTTTCGGGTTGGGCGACCAAAAAGGTTATCCGGAAAATTTCTGTGACGCTATTGGTATTCTTGCTGAAATCATTGAGGAATGTGGCGGCAATGTTGTGGGATACACATCGGTGGAAGGGTACACTTTCGAATCGTCGAGAGCACTGCGCGGCGATGAATTTGTAGGACTTCCCATTGATCAGGAAAACCAGGCAAGGATGACTGCAGGACGTATAAAAAACTGGCTTGAACAACTGAAAAAGGAATTCAAATAGAAAAATATACCAGTCAACTGGATAGGCTGTTTGTCGATGACAAGCAGCTTTTTTTATGCATGAAAGTACAATGTTAGTTTGTTTATTTTACTGGAAATAATGTTTAATTTGTTGTTTTATAGAGTATTAAACAATTGTAAAAACAGCTACGTTACAAATGTATATTGCTGTAAGTTTTATTCACAGGCGAGACTTTTCTTTTTGTTTACTTTTGTAAAATGATTTTCAACTGATTCTGTCAGAGAATAGCGCAACAACTTGTTACAAAATTATGCATGGCATTTTTCTTTGTTCTTGTACAACAAAACAGATATTAAATTTATTGAACTGCCTGTCTTTCATGATTTTTATAAAATTGCGAATAGTAAATTTGAAAAAGATATCTCGGTACTATTTGAATATATGGGTTGACGGACGGCTTTGTTCTCGTTTATTCTATGCAAAATGAGTTAATTATTGTTAAGCGAATGTACAAACTGAAGTTATTTTATTTCAATCAAAATTCAATTTCACCGGAGTATAAGTTTTCAGATAAGTTTTATTAATTAATTTTGTGGCTTTTAAAACTAAAAAATTCAAGCGTGTCTGAGACAAGATACATATTCGTAACCGGTGGGGTAACCTCATCGCTGGGTAAAGGTATTTTGGCGTCATCACTGGCGAAGTTATTGCAATCAAGAGGGTATACCGTCACGATTCAAAAACTTGATCCTTATATTAACGTAGACCCGGGAACACTAAATCCTTATGAACATGGGGAATGTTTTGTAACCGAAGACGGGGCGGAAACCGACCTCGATTTGGGGCATTACGAACGGTTTCTTAATGAACCAACCTCACAGGCCAACAATGTAACCACCGGGAGAATTTACCAGTCGGTTATAAGTAAGGAACGTCATGGTGACTACCTGGGAAAAACCGTGCAGATTATTCCGCACATTACCGACGAGATTAAGCGGCGTATAAAAATACTGGGTTCCAAAGGAAAATATGACATTGTAATTACCGAGATTGGCGGTACGGTGGGCGACATCGAATCGCTGCCCTACATTGAATCGGTGAGGCAGTTGAAACGAGAACTTGGCTCCCGGGCTGTAGTGGTGCATTTAACGCTGGTTCCATACCTGGCTGCTACGGGGGAATTGAAAACCAAACCGACGCAGCATTCAGTGAAGCTGTTGCTCGAAGCCGGGATTCAGCCCGACATTCTCGTACTACGCACCGAGCATGATATCGATTCTTCGGTTCGTGAAAAGGTGGCCTTATTTTGTAACGTTGATTTGGAAGCGGTGGTGCAATCCGTTAATGTACCAACCATTTACGAAGTTCCGCTTAAAATGCTTTCGGAAAAGCTGGACATCACCGTGCTGAAAAAACTGAACCTCGAAATCAATGAAAAGATTGATTTGGAAGCCTGGAACAACTTTCTTACCCGGCTGAAAAATCCGAAACATTCAGTAACCATCGGACTTATAGGAAAGTATGTGGAATTACGCGACGCGTATAAATCAATTGCCGAAGCGCTGGTTCATGCAGGAGCCGTAAATCAATGTAAGGTAGATATTGAATGGATTCATTCGGAGTCGCTTGAACCAGAAAACCTGGAAAAAGAACTTTCCAAACTCGATGGTATTATTGTTGCGCCGGGTTTTGGTCACCGGGGAATGAATGGAAAAGTATTTGCAGCCCGGTATGCACGTGAAAATAATATTCCTTACTTCGGAATTTGCCTGGGCATGCAGGTGGCAGTTATCGAATTTGCCCGGAATGTATTGAACCTTCAGGGCGCCGATTCTTCTGAAATGAATCCCAAAACACCTTATCCGGTCATCGACCTGATGGAACATCAGAAGGGCATTACCGATTATGGCGGTACCATGCGACTGGGGGCTTACGAATGCCGAATTATTGATAAGGACTCCAATGTATGCAAAGCATACAACAAGCTAACTGTTTTTGAAAGACACCGCCACCGGTATGAATTTAATGATGCTTTCAGGGAACAATTTATGAAGGCAGGCATGCAACCGGTTGGAGTAAACCCGGAAACCGACCTGGTGGAGATAGTTGAAATACCCTCACACAAATGGTTTGTGGGCGTTCAGTTTCATCCCGAATACAGGAGCACTGTGCTCAATCCTCACCCGTTGTTTGTCGATTTTATTAAAAACTCGTTACTAAAAGAAAAAAATGGATAGAAATTCAATTTTAGGTATTGTTCTCATATTTGCCATTCTGGTCGTATTTTCAATTGTTAATCAGCCATCGGAAGAAGAAATAGAATCCACCAAACGGCGTCGGGATTCCATCGCGCAGGTAGAGGCAATGAACGCATTGCAACTGGAGGAAGCAAGGCAGCAGTCTGCCCTGGAGACGCAAAGCGAAGCAGTATCGGCAGATTCAACTGTTGCTGAAGGGAAGTTGAAAGAAAAAATTGACCAACTGGGAGTATTTGGAAATGCAGCATTGGGTGAACGGGAATTTTATACCCTGGAAAACAACCTGATGAAGTTAACTTTCTCCAATAAAGGAGGCAGGATTTATTCTGTGGAGTTAAAAAACTACCAGACGCACGATTCACTTCCCCTTATATTATTCGATGGAGATGAAACATTGTTCGGGCTAAACTTTTTTGCACAAAACCGCAGTATTCAAACCGATCAATTGTTTTTTACCCCAAGTACAAGCCAGAAGTCTGTTGTGGTTAGCGGCCCGGAAGTAAGAAAAGGAAGCGAAGGGCGTTTGAAATTTAACGAAGAAAACCCCGGAGAGCAGAAATCATTGAGTTTTAAACTGGAAGTTGCTCCCGGAAAATTTTTAGAATATATCTATACCCTGGAACATAACTCTTTTCTTGTTGATTTCGACCTGAATATGCAGGGAATGGAACAATACATTGCTTCCAATCAGAGGTATCTTAATTTTACCTGGTCGTTTGATGTGCCCAGGCAAGAACGTCCTTCACGGTTTGGTGAAGATCGGTATACCAACATTTTGTATAAATTTTTTGATGATGAAGTAGATAACCTGTCACAAAGCAAATCAGACGAAGAAAACCTGAGTACCCGTGTGAAATGGATTGGATATAAGCAGCTTTTTTTCAATTCCACAATCATTGCGGGAGAAGCATTTACCAATGCATTGGTTCGTTCCGATCGTTTTGAAGATGATCCCAAATACCTGGCAAATTTTTATTCCGATATTTCTATTCCTTACGAGGGAACGGGAAATGAAAAGGTGGACATGCAGTTCTTTTTCGGCCCGAACCACTATCAAACATTACGTCAATACGGAATTGACCTCGAAAGGCAGGTTTATCTCGGGTATGCCATTGTCAGGCCGGTAAACAAGTACCTGATTATTCCTATTTTTAATTTCCTCCGGAGATTTATTGATAATTTTGGGATTATCATCCTGCTGCTCACCATATTTATTAAAACCATATTATTTCCGTTCACCTATAAATCGTATGTTTCGCAGGCCAAGATGCGTTCTTTGAAACCCGAAGTAGATGAACTGAACAAAAAATATGGAAACGACAAACCCATGGAAAAGCAACAGGCTACCATGGCGCTTTACAAAAAAGCCGGGGTAAACCCGATGGGGGGGTGTTTGCCCATGTTGCTGCAGTTTCCGATACTGATTGCCATGTTCTTTTTCTTTCCAACCTCCATTGAACTGAGGCAGGAAAGTTTTTTATGGGCGCATGATTTATCTACTTACGATTCCATTCTCAATTTGCCTTTTAACATCCCGTTTTACGGCGACCATGTGAGTTTATTCTGCCTGCTCATGACTATCACGACCATCATTTCTACCCGCTTAAACCAGCAGGCTACTGCTTCTCAGGGAATGCCGGGAATGAAAACCATGATGTACATGATGCCGGTTATGTTCTTATTTATCCTTAATAATTATTCATCCGGTTTGAGCTATTATTATTTCCTTGCCAACGTGATTACTATCGGACAAACCTATATTATCCGGTCGTTTATCGACGAGGAAAAAATACGGGCCCAGTTGCAGGTAAACAAAAAGAAACCTGTGAAAAAATCGAAATTTCAGAAAAGGCTAGAAGACATGGCCAAACAGCGGGGTGTGCAGACACCTAAAAAATAAAAGTATAAAATAGTATAAAGTCGGGTTCCTGTAATCCGGCTTTTTAGTTTGCTATCAGTGATCAAAGAACTGTCCATATTGTTGCTTTTGCTCCTTTCCCTGACGGGTGTTGCGCAGGAGCGAAATTTTCAAATCTGGAACCTGACCAACCTGGAAGTTAAGCTAACCCCAAAAACTTCGTTAGGCATTACCGAAAAAATTCATTATACACCGGAAGCCGGGCACATCGACCTCAAATTAGGGGATATCTCTGTTGAACACCGTTTAACCGACTGGTTTAAAGTGGGAGGCTCCGGTCGGTTGCTTTGGATGAAAAAGGAAAACGAGTGGTTGCAGGAACAACGCCCCATGATTTATGGCAATTTGGGCACATGCCTGGGGAAAGTCGATTTTGATCTTTCCAACCGGATTGAATACAGGATGTTTAAAAGCCTTACCAACCATTTCAGGCACCGGCAAATGTTTTCTGTCGAATTACCTCCTTTTAACACTTCCTGGTTTACCGTGTATGTTGCTGAAGAAGGTTACTACCGTTTTGATAGTGAAAGATTGCACCTGGCCAGGCTTCATACTGGCACCCGCCTAAAATACAAGAATAGTTTTGAGGTTAAAATGTATTATGTATTCCAGAAAAGCAAAAGGCCTTCTTCCTGGGATACTACAGATGTTTTAGGTTTTAACCTGAACGTGGATCTTTAAGGACAGAAAAATTTTTGAGCAGAGAATAAAAAAAGTTAAACTGATCCTACTTTATGTTTTCTGAATGGAAGGTACCCATGAAAAAGTAGCGACAAAAAGAGTGGTACTTCCCTAAAAATCAATCCAATATTTTCTGAAACAGTATTTCGTCTTTCCACCCGGTGGCCGTTTTTAGCCAGCTTTTTTTTACGCCTGCCTGAACAAACCCGGCATTTTTGAACAGCCGGATACTATTGGTATTGTCGGCAGCAATGTTGGCATAGAGTTGTTTCAGACCAAGTGAGTTAACAACATACTCCGTCAATGCTTCCAATGCATCAGAGGCAAACCCCCGGTTGCGGTCTTCTATGTCGTGGATGAGTATTCCAACACCCGCCCGTTGATGGTAAGGATCAAAGTCAAATAAATCGACCGCGCCGACTGCACACTTTTCCCAATTTTCAATAATAAGTCGCAGTTGTTTGGTTTCGTAGATGTCTTTAACAGAGTTTATAATGTATTCCTTCAATATGTATTTCGAGAAGGGGGTATGGGTGTTGCTTACTTCCCATACTCTCATGTCATTCTCCCAATGGTATAGCAGGTCGATGTCTTCCGGCTCGAGTGGACGAAGGAGTATTTTTCCATATTGAAGTAGTTGTTTCATATCTTGTACAAAAATACGTGCTTTCTTTTGCAATGTCAATTCCATTTTCATAAAGAATTATCACCTGTCCAGTTTTCGCCATCCTTTCAGTAGAATTTCTGCATCGGTAAGCAGGCTGTAGTTTCGGGCGTACAACACATTCAGCCGGTTATTTTTGCTTGTATCTGCAGATGGGGTACCCAGAATATCTGATGGAGAAAGAATCCCCGGTTTAATGAGCGGGAGCTCATTTTCGTTTTCAACCGGTACGGCATAGCCTACCCACGACTGTTTTCCCCAAAGTACTTGCAACATATTTTTTAGCCACCGGCTTTTTCTGTTGAAAAACCAAATGAGAACCGGGCTGGTTAAAAGGAGCAGTGCGGCAGAAACAAAATCGAAAATTCTTTTTTTTCTGCGGTTTGCCGGTTTGGAAATGGCGTTTATATGCACCACATACAAATCGCCTGCAGTATGAATGGAGTTACTGCCAATAATGCTGATACTTTCCGGCGGCGCTATTTTAAAATCGATGTCGAGCGAAGTGAGTTCCAGCATCGCCCTGATGATTTCCGTTGAACGGATATTCTCTGCACAAAAAATAATTTCGTCGATGCGGTTTATGCGTACAATTTCGTTTAACTGGCCGATGGAACCAATATATTGTTCGCCATGGTCGTCCGGATCAATGGAAATAAATCCGGCAAACTCCGACTGAATGCGGGTTTGCTTCAAAATATCCCGCACACGGGATGCTTCTGCCTGGTGACCGGCGATGGCAATTTTTTTAGTCCGTTTAATATCGAATCCGAACGTTTTCCAGTTCATCCAGTAAAAAAACAGTCGGTAAAAAATAAGGGACAATGCCGCCCACACAGAGCCCAGCAGTATGAGCGCCCGCGAAAAACGATAGGTTTCGCTTACAAGCGAGTAGCCCAGTAAAATGGCAATGGTGCCCCACAAAATACCACGCCCCACATGCAACAGGTTCACCGGTTTTTTGTAGCCGCCCGAGAAAAAGATGGCTGTCAGCCAGAAAAGAATATAAAAAGGCACCACCCACCGCAAAAAGTCGGGAGGATAATAACCGGGCACATAACGAATGTGTTCCCACAGCGGGGTCAGAAAAAGGAAACCGGCAAAAATGAACACTGCATCAAGCAGGGGTAAAAAAATACGATCGACACCTCTCCGCAAAATGGAAAGGAATGCCCGGAACCAGATGGCAAGATGGAGCAGAAATGTAAAGGCGCCGGCTTTCCCGCCCGAGAAATGTTTTCGTGCAAAAACGATCATTGCCTTGTAAAATACCTTTACATAGTTAAGCGAACCTTTTTTTGTACTCTCTCCCTTGTAATGAATGATTGTCGTTTCGGGATAATAATAATTTTTGTACCCGCCCAGGGTAATACGGTACGAAAGGTCAATGTCTTCGCCATACATAAAAAATGTTTCATCCAGCAGGCCCACTTTCTCCAGGGTTTCTTTCCGCAACAGCATAAAAGCGCCTGCCAGTACCTCCACCTCATGGGTTTCATTTTCGTTGAGGTAGGAGAGGTGGTACTTCCCAAACTTTTTCGATTTGGGGAACAGTTTTGAAAGCCCGAACATTTTACAGAAGGCCACCCATGGAGTGGGCAGGCCCCGTTTCGATTCGGGAAGGAAGTTTCCTTTGCCATCGATCATTTTTACGCCCAGCCCGCCGGCATCGGGATGTTGCTCCATAAAAGCAATCCCCTTGGCAAAGGTGTTTTCCTCTACCACCGTATCCGGGTTTAACAACAGAATGTATCTGCCTTTTGCCGCTTTTATGGCCTGATTGTTCGCTTTTGAAAAACCAACGTTTATTTTATTTTCAACGAGGTGGACCTGGGGAAATTTTTCTTTTACAAGTTGTGTAGAACCGTCGGCAGAATTGTTGTCAACCACAAAAATTTCAACAGATATATTCTTTGAAGCTTTCAGTACCGAGTGCAGGCACTGCTCCAGAAAGTGTTTGACATTGTAGTTTACAATAATTACTGAAAGTTCCATTGACCGGTCAGGCATTAAAAGTTCAAATGTAGCGATTCCATTGGATAACGAAAAATGAGATCATTTCTGATATTTTGTTCTGGTTATTTTCCCAGTGAACTTTCATAAAGCACGCGGTTAACCAAAGACCGGCCCAACGTAATTTCATCCGTGTACTCCAAATCATCGCCCACGGCCAGGCCACGCGCCAGGGTTGTAACCCGTACCGGTTTTTCTTTCAGCTTACGAAAAATATAAAAGTTGGTAGTGTCGCCTTCCATTGTGGTGGGAAGCGCCAGAATAATCTCAACGACCTCATTATTGCCGGTTCTTTCCACCAGCGAGTTGATTTCCAAATCTGACGGGCCAATGCCATCCATCGGGGAAATAATGCCTCCCAGCACATGATACAATCCATTGTATTGGTGCGTATTTTCAATGAGCATAACATCGCGGATGTTCTCCACCACACAAATAACCGAATTATTCCGGGCCGGGTTGGAGCAAATCTGGCAGATTTCGGTATCCGAAATATTGTGGCACATTTTGCAATGTTTTATATCATTTCGAAGTTGTATGAGGCTTTGTCCGAAGGCCAACACTTCATCCTTTTCCCGCCGGAGCAGATAAAGAACAAGGCGCAACGCACTTTTCCGGCCAATGCCCGGAAGTTTGGAAAACTCGTTTACCGCATTTTCCAGAAGCCTCGACGGATATTTCTCCATGTTCATGTTACTGTTTTTCGGTATTTAATCAGATACATCCTGAACCGGATGGTAAAGTTAACAGTCATTTTTTATTTCCCTCCGTTATTTTTCAAATCCTGCCTGCATTGTGCGTCAAGTGCAGGTGAACTCCCGCCACCTAAAAAACCGATTATCCCGCTGCTGTGTTCTGCCGCGTAATACATCAGGCAATCTTCGTTGTTGCAATGTTTGCCATGGGTGGTATCCTGGTGATCTTCCACCATAGTAGTTCCATTGTTTACCAATCCAAGGATGTGGCCAAATTCGTGCTTCATCACGGTTTCTTCCAGGACACTTGTGGATGGCTTCCCCAACCCGCCACTGAATTCTTTTATGGTTTTTTCAAAAATTGCCATGGAAGTAGGGCCGTAAGCAACACCGAGTACTTTTGAGGCTTCTTCATTTTGTGCAAAATCTGCATCAGCAAAGAAAAACCAGGCAGCCAGTGTTTTTTCTTCCGGAAAACGCGTGCGATGGTTTTTCTCCATATCGCTCAGATCGGAAAGCGACCAGGTTGTTTTGCCCGGGGATGCAACCGCTTTGGTTACGACAGTGATTCCGCCGCTTTTATGTACTAAATCTTCCAGGAAAGTTTTAAGGGCATTGACGGCATTTGATGTAGGTTTATATCCTTCAACATAAACGATTTCAATAATTAGTTTATCGAAGGTCTCTTCAGAAAGGAAATGAACAGGCGTAATTTTTTCATTTGCCGGCGGTTCCTCTTTTTCATGGGAGTCGGAAAAACTGTCCTTTTCACAACGGGTAAAAAGCAACAGGCAAATGATGAGAATGGAGAGAAAGGGGATACGATATTTTCTTTTGTATTTCAATGCGTTAAATCTGATTTTATGTTACGAAGGCAAAAATAAGAAAAATCGTTTATTTTAAATTCGGGAGTGGGGAACAGGGGAAAATTATAAATTTTCTGTTTATATGATACTTTTTGCGATTTTGTGAAATGTATCTCACAACCGGGATCTCAAACCGAAACAAGTGACAATTGTCAAACTGCCTACCCCGAAATACTTTTGATAAAACGGATGGAACGCTGGTTAAAAGCATCGGGCTGATCCAGGTTACACACATGGCCACTGTTTGTTATCACTTCCAGTTTCGAATTGAAATGCTTTTTAACCAGGTCGGTAACCATAGGCAAAAACATGTGGTCGCGGTCACCCATCAGATAAAGAACCGGTGCTGAAGCTTCCTTTACAATGAACTCTTTGAGGTTGTACCTGATTTCGTCTGACATGTGCAGCCATTTCCGGAACTCCTTTTCGCCCAATTGAATGGCTTCCCGGATGAAAAGTTTCCGTGACTGGGCATGCTTTTTCGACGGAATAAGAATCCAGGCATTTAATCGGTAAAGCCACATGTAAGGCAGAATGGAATTGAGTAACCGGGCCAGGCTCACCAGCGCATTTATTTTTTTGTTGAACTGCACCACTGCCCCTCCCAGAATGATCGATTCGGCCCTGGCCGGAGCCAGCTTGTCGATGGCCCGTATAATAATACATCCCAATGAAATGCCCACAAAATGAGCCTTTTCAATGTGCAGGTGATCCATCGTTTTTATCACGTCAAGGGCTATTTCATCGAAACGGTACATTTCCTCTTTCGAATAGCTGGCTTTCGATTTTCCATGCCCGCGCAAATCTACCAACAGCACATTGAAATGCTTTTTGAAATCGCGCAGCTGCCTGAACCAGACCACATTGCTTCCTCCTGCACCATGCACAAACACCACCCAGGTTTTGGATGTTTTATGTTCGAATATTTTGTGATACAACATGAGGGCAAATATAGAATTATTTTCTATGATACATCGGACTCCTTTTTTCTTCCTTCAGGAAGCATTTGTTTTGTATGAGATATATTACAGCCGTTTGGTTTTCTTCAGGGCCTCTGTAATGGCCTGTTTCGGCATCTTTTTATTATGAAGGTAATATTTAGTTCCGGGCAAATTAAGTCCTTCAAAAAAATTGTATTCGTTTCATTTTGGTTAGTTTTGGGGCGTAAAAAAAGAATCATGATTCCTGTTTTCATTTCAGAAGAGTTAAAAACCTGTGTACCGGAGCTTACGCTTTCGTGTATTGAATGCGATGTACAGGTAATGGAGGAAAACGAGTTGTTATGGGCTGAGATTGATGAGCGGGTGGGGAAGGTGGCTGCTTCACTGAAAGTGGAACAAATCAGTGAGTTGCCGGCCATTGCAGCATCGCGCCGCGGCTACAAAGCCTGTGGCAAAGATCCGGCCCGTTACCGGTTGTCTGCCGAAGCACTGTTGCGGCGAACTGTTCAGGGGAAAGGTTTGTACAGGGTAAATAATGTGGTTGATTTACTTAACCTGGTTTCCCTCTCTACCGGCTTTTCCATTGGCGGTTATGATGCAGAAAAGATTGAAGGTGATGCGGTTTTCGGCATTGGCCGGGAAAACGAACCTTACCAGGGCATTGGCCGCGGCGAGTTGAATATTGGCTCGCTGCCTGTTTTTCGTGATAGCAAAGGCGCGTTTGGAACGCCCACCAGCGACTCGGTGCGTACCTGTGTAACTCCTGACACCCGGAGGTTTTTGATGATAATTATTGGTTTTGGTGTAATGGAGGAGTTGGAAAATGCCACAGATATGGCAGTGTCTCTTCTGAAAAAATATGCCGGGGCAGAAAATGTGGAGACGAAGAATGTAACAATCGGTTAGCGGCTTGAAATTGTTTTTGACGGCTCACCGGAGAATGTAAAAAATAAAAACCATAAGAATTAGATGTTGCTTCAAAAAGTTTGTAAGTTGATTCTCCGGCTGACGGGCTGGAAGTCAACAGGATCGCTTGTGACAGATCCGAAAATTATTTTTGTGGGGGTTCCGCACACCAGCGGCTGGGATTTTGTGATGTCGTGGATTTACTATAAATCGTTGGGCGGAAGGGCAAATATCCTCATAAAAAGGGAGTTTTTTTTCTGGCCCGTCGGCTATTTTCTGAAAAAAATGGGCGGGATTCCCATTGACCGTTCCAAAGGTGCCAATGTTATCCGGCAAATCATTCATCAGTTTAACGAACGGGAGTATATGCACCTGGCCATTACCCCGGAAGGAACCCGTAAACGCACTACAAAGTGGAAAGCAGGTTTTCATACCATCGCGCGTACAGTCGGAATTCCTGTTTACCTGGTAACTTTTGACTGGGGCTGCAAGGAGATGACAATTTGGGGCAAATTTGAGCTTACCGACGATGCCAAAGCAGACATCCGGCGGCTTAAGGATTTTTTCAAAGAAAAAGGGGTGCAGGGCAAACACCCTGAAAATTTTACAACGGAGTATTAGTTTCTTTTGTTTTTTCATCCCGGATGCGGCCTGAAAGGGAGACCAGTAAAAGCAGTACCGCAAAGTTTTGATTTTTTGATATCGGGTTTTGAATAATTTGCATTGGGGATAAAACTTACTGAAGATTGAATACCGGAACTTGTACTTTCAATTGCAAATAGGTATTCCTGTGTGTGCTTGTAAACGGAACAGCCGGGTCGTAAATCATTCGCTGGTATTTCAATCCCCAGGCATATTCCAGCAGAATATCCATACCTCGTAAATCGATTCCGGCTCCCAGCTTCAAATGGAATGTTGTTTTATTGATATCCACATCTGCATTCAGGGCGTATGCAACTTCCAGGGCAGGAGAGGCATACAGTTTTGAGGCGAGAAAATATTTTATTCCGCCCGAAACCGCAATGTGATTAAATGAAGTATTATCGAAAGTTCCGTAAACCGGTTTCGTCTCATTGTAACCTCCCGGCCCCAATGGGTTTTTTTGTAAAAATACGTCGCTGGAAAGGTTGTAATAATTCAATTCCACTACCTGATGTATTTTGGGTTTCCAGTGGTCTTCAAAAAAAACTCCGGCAGACCAGCCCCAGCCGTTATCCATGCTGTTATTCAAACTCGCACCCAAATGCTGCGGCTCCGGATAGAAGCGGATGGCACCACCGGAAAGGCCAACTTCGGTGATTCGCTGGGCCTGAATGTTATATGTTATAGAAATTAAAAACAATAAAAAGGCTGAAGTCAATAACTTTTTCATTTTTTCGGTTTTTATAAAATGTTTAAAATTTCCACAGCGGGTATTCCAGTTTCAGGAAAATTTCCCGATGCCTCACCGTAACTCCAGAAGAGCTGTTTTCACTGACTTTTATTCTTTTGTCGACACTACTAAATCCTCTGGAAAATTGCATGGAGATACTCAAATTTTGTATTTTCCAGCCCATGCCGGCTTGCCAGTTGTATTCCGGTATTTTTTGTTGCGAGAAAGCAGAAACGCCATCATAATAACCTTTTATCTGGCGAACAAGAGTTACGCCTGCGGTTAAATACAAGTTTCGCCAAATACCTTGTCTCACATTTAATGGAATGTTGACCGATTGCCATTTCACATCTAAATTTTCACCTGAAAATAAATCTTTCTTATCCGGGCTAAGATGGGCATACTCAAGACCTAAAGAGACCCCTGTACTTTTAAAAAAATTGTAGCCCAATGATATTCCTGCTGCCGGAGAGAAGGCATTACTTACAAAAAGTTCTGAAGGATGCCTCTCTGTGTTCGCGGGGAAATAATATCCCAGTTTGGAATTAATGCTTAGTTCAAATCCTTTTTGTCCTTGTGCAACAAAACAGGCAGCCAAAATGAAAGTTGTCAGTACTAGTTTTCTCATAATCATTTTTATTATTTATTTTTTTTTCTAAAAAACATATTTAAATGCCACAGAGGGTATAATCGGAAATACAGAGACCTGTTTTACCTGGCCACTTTGATTTTTGTAATAATACCACGGATTCATCCGGTTATAAACATTGTACACAGAAAACGACCAGGTTATACTTTTACTATCATTTTTTTGTTTTGTAATGTTGTATCCAATATCAAGGTGATGAAATGCCGGCATTTTTAAGTTGTTTGGATTGCTGTATGTAAACCGCTTTTTTTGCCATGGTATAGGGTGTTCGGCAAAATCCGTTCCTGGCAACAGCATTCCTTCAATTTCAGTATCCGGCATGCTGAGGTTGTTCCCGGATTGTAAAGTAAAACCAACTGAAATTGACCTGGATGTATTGTACCGTTTATTCAGTTTATATTCAGCTAAAATGGAAATGTCGTGTAGCCGGTCGTATTTGAAAGGAAACCAATTGCCCTGGTTCAGTTCGTTAAATTTACGTTCAGAACGAGACAATGTGTAGGAAAAAATACCGGTTAACCTGCCTTTTTGCTTCTCTGCAAGGAACTCTACTCCAAAAGCTTTTCCATCCCCAACCAATACATTTTCTTCCCATCCTGATTCTTTGGGATTTAAAAATGCAACGCCTTCGTCGAAACGTATTACATGGTTCATTATTTTATAATATCCTTCAATCCCAAAAATATAGTTTGGGGCAGGTTCGTATGTCAGGCCTACGGTAACCTGTTTAGATAATTGAGGCCCAATTTTATCTGTGGATGCTACCCACAAATCGGTTGGCATTCCCAACGATGAATTGGTAAGAAGATGCATATTTTGTGTCATCTGGGTAAAAGATGCACTTGCTGAAAATGAGGGTGAAAAATAAAGGTTTGCAGCCAAACGCGGTTGGAAATGAATGTAACTTTTTTCCCCGGTAAAATATCCGGAAACCCGACTGCCGAGGTTTAACGCGAGCCATCCAAAACTGAATGCGTTTTCCAGGTACATTTCGACCTGTTTGGCATTTGAACGATTTTCTTCATTAAATGAAACATCTGAGTTTTTACTTTTTAACTGAATAATATTTGGATTGAATATTAAATGTGAAGCTTTTGCCCCAAACCGTAACGTATATTGAGGCTGAAAATAATAATCAAAATCTGCTTTAAAACTAATATCATCTAACAAGGTCATGGTTTTAAAAAGTGTGTGTAGGTCGTCGGATTTTGTTTTCCCTGTTTGCCGATGATTGAAACGGCTATAATAAAGGGCTAAATTGGAAAAAAGTTTAGGGGAAAACATTTTATTCCACCGGAGTACAGTGGTAAAATTCCCCCAACTGTAGTTGTATGAAGATTTATCTTTTTTACTCTCCTTTGTATTGTGGAATAATTTGTCGGTACCAGTATAAAAGCTGAGGTACAACCGGTTTTCCGGGTTAAATTTCCAGTTGGCTTTCGCGTTTAAATCATAAAAATAGTAGTCAAAATTATAGTTGTCTCCATTAAGTTTTTGAAATGCTACCATTGGCAGGTCTAAAAATGTACGACGTAATGAGACAATAAATGCCGATGTATCCATTTTAATCGGTGATTCATAAGTAATCCGGCCAGCCACCGGGCTGATGGAAAATATTCCACGGCTTTCTTTTAGGTTTCCTTCCTTCATGGTAACATCCAGTACAGATGAAAGCCGGCCTCCGTAGCGCGCAGGTATGCCACCTTTTATTAGCTCTGCACTTTTTATTGCATCAGTATTAAAAACAGAAAAAAAACCCATTAAATGATTCACATTGTATACCGGAACACCATCCAGTAAAATCAGGTTTTGGTCGGCGCTTCCTCCGCGCACATTATATCCTGCTGTATTTTCTGCTCCCTGTTTAATCCCGGGCATAAACTGCAGGGTTTTTAATACGTCATGTTCTCCAAGTATTACCGGGGCAGACTCTACCATTTGCATGTCCACTTGTTGACGGTTCAGTATTGAAAGTTCTGGGTTTCCCCGTACTTGCCGCTGCGCGTTTATTTCTATTTCTTCTATTTCAATTCCTTTTTGAAGGGGAATGTTAATAAAAGTATCGTTTTTTAACTCAAGGTTGACTGTGTACTCCCTGAACCCCACGAATCGGAACGAAAGATTGCATAAACCTTCCTTTTCAGTTAAGCTAAAAAAACCGTAGGCGTTTGCTGCTGCACCTTTGCCCGTACTTTTATTATAGACTGTTGCCCCTGCTAGTCGTTCTCCATTGGCCGAATCAGTTATGTAACCTGAGATGGTAAATTTGGATTGTCCGTTGAGCCATAAAGGAAAAATGGAAAGGAAAAAAATAATTATTCGTTTCATGTTTTGGGAAAAGGTTATAAAACAATTGTTGAGATAGAACAAGCGCCAAAAATGCCGAAACCGTTTTCTATATTTGAATAAATCTGAACCGGCTCATTAAACGGAAGGTCAGACTCCTCATTTAATTTGTATAGTATGCTGGTTTTTATGTATTTATCGTAATGTTCGCTCGCATTTAAAATATGTTTGGCTCTGTATTCATTTGCTGGAACTAAATCAGGAATAATAAAATCAAGTATTTGCCCGTCATATCCTTCATCTGACAACCGTATTTGATAATAATGCATAAAACCGTATTTTTCTTCGATTTCATACCTGCGGTTAAAGGTGTCGGCAAACGGGGCATTAAGAACAACACCTCCTCCGCCACCACCCTTGATTCCTCTTGAAATGGCAGTAGAAAACAGCCAATAATTATTTTTTCCCTGCTTGTCGTGTATTTGGACATTCAGGTTGTACCTCAATAAATTATACTGGTCGTAACCCACGGTATCTTTAGACCAGGTAATTTCAGGTTTGTTCGGGACAATTGTTGAAGCCGATATCTTCCCATATTCTTCCGAATCAACTGTAATTCGGTATGTTTTTCCGGAAACAGGAACCTTGTTGAGTTTAAATTTGCCATTTCCTGCATGTGAAAATCTGCCCAGTAAATTTTCTTCTTCGTATAACAGAATTTCGGCATCGTTTACGGTTTTTATCTCATTAATGGTATCCAGCATTTTGGAAAGGGAAAGACTGGCTGTAATGACCGCTGAATCGGGATTCAATATACAGTTCAGGCAAAGCCTGGGTTCATGCTCAAAATCAAAACTAACATCTTCTTCACAGGAAAGAAAAATTGCGGTAACCAGTAAAATAATAAAAGTGCTTTTAAACTTCATATTTAATACTTGATAATTTTTTTAATAAAATAAGTACTGCAACCAGCTCCGGAGACCGGATTAGTATAAACTGGCTGAGTTGCTTTTAGCCCCTGATACTGTATTCTATTGCCATGCAACTATTGTTTTTTTAGCCTCTGCCAAAAAAACTCTCCTATGTTATTCTCTCCGAAAAAATGTGCCTAGGTAAGGACTCCTGCAAACATATAAAATAATCACATCCTATCAATACATTGTGATTGGTTTTTATATGTTCTGTAATATAATTTTATCTGTTGCCGAATTTTATGCGGGCTTCATTTAAGTGTTTGTATATGAGTTGTGTGATTGGAGATGTACTGATACTATTTATTATTTGTGTTTTTTTATGTAGGTATTATATGCTTTTTCCAACTCTTCTACTTTCTCCGGATATTCACCGACAAGGTCATCGATTTCAGTGGGATCGTCTTTCAGGTTATACAATTCCCAGGCTTCTCCGTTGGTACATACAATTTGTTGAAATTAACCTACCTGAAAATTGGAATATTAACATCGAACATAATTACTGACCTTCGGTATTTAATAAATAGCCCCCGATTATCGCGTTTATACATAAAATCAGATTTGTTGATACCATGTTGGTAGTTCAGGAAAATTTTCACCCAATTCAAATCGTAGCCTGCACCTAGTTGTGCATTCATTTCAAATTTTTCACGCTCAATATTTTTTGTTAGGAGCCAGGCGCCTGAAAGACCGGCTTTAACAACAATATTATTGTTCAGTTTCCATCCATAATTTATGGGTAATTCCAGGGAATTTAAGTCCATGTCAACTTGCAAAAACATTTCATCAATTGCCGTTTTTCTGAAATTGTAACGCAATCCTGATTCAACAAACTGCCGATTAAATACCGGCTTTAAGACGTATAACCCGCCATTTACAGAAAAACTGTTGGTTAACTTAAATTCATTTTCACTGGTGATGGTGTTTAAATACCCACCTCCTGCCACAAGGCCAATTTCGATTTTATTCTGTGCTTTAACTGATACAGCAGCAAGTATAAAAAGAAAAGAAATCGTCAATTTTTTCATCTTTAATTATTTTGAATGATTTTATTTTTTAGAACGTGTATTTGAATCCTACAGATGGGATAACCGGAAATATGGAGATTTGCTTCACCTGTCCGCCGGGGTTTTTGTAATAATACCACGGGTTCATTCGGTTATAAACATTGTAAACAGAGAATGACCAGGTATATGTTTTTCCATCCTGTTTTTTTCTTTTAAGGTTATAGCCCAAATCGAGATGGTGAAAAACAGGCATTTTCAGGTTGTTGGGGTTGTCATAAGATTGTTTTGATTGTTGCCAGTCCGGAACTCCGTGGGTATTTTCACTGGCGCCCGGCAAATATATTCCTTCATATTCCACATCAGGCATGCTGAGGTTATTGCCCGATTGGAGTGTAAAACCGAAGGAGATAGATTTTTCACGGTGCTTGTTATTCAGAATCCGGTATTCTCCCAACAAAGAGATATCGTGCCTTCTATCATATTTGTGCGGGAACCAGCGCCCCTGGTTAACTTCGTTGAATTGCCTTTCTGACCAAGCCAGCGTGTAAGACAGCATTCCGGTAAGTTTTCCCTGAACTTTTTTTACCATAAATTCTGCACCGTAAGCCCTGCCTTGCCCAACCGAAATATTTTTGTGCCATTTTGTATCCTGGGAACTCAGAAAAACAGCCCCTTCCTCGAAGCGGATAACATCATGCATCCATTTGTAGTATGTTTCCACTCCAAACACATATTTTGAAAATCGTTGTTCGATACCAGCCGATATTTGCCGGCTTTCCTGTGGTTTTACCTCATCCGTTGAAGCTACCCACAAATCGGTTGGCATGCCCAGCGAAGAGTTGGACAACAAGTGGATAAACTGGGTCATTTTTGTGTAGGAGATTGTAGCCGAAAAACCAGTATGCGGCTGAACTCTTAATGCTGCCCTTGGCTCAAGATAGCTGTATGTTTTTTTCCCGGTAATATAAGTTACTCCCCTTACTCCGAGGTTCAGCGAAAAAATGCCTGTTTTTAAATTATTTTCGACAAAAGATTCAACATGAAACGAATTGTTTTTTTGCTCTTCATTCAGGGTGATATCCGCATCATCCCCTTTCATTTGTACAATGTTGGGTGCAAACGCCATACGAGAAGCTTTCCCTCCAAACCTAAGGGTGTAGGATGGCGACAGATACCAGTCAAAATCAGCTTTCAAAGCCAAATCCTGCATTTCCGAAGTGGCATGAAATACAACTTTCTGCTTTGCCGATTTTGTGCTCCCAAGGTTCTCAAGCTGGTAGCGGCTGTAATACGCTGAAATATTTGAAAATAGTTTGGGCGAAAAAATGTGGTTCCAGCGAAATACGGAAGTTACATTCCCCCAGTTATAGCGGAATTTGCTATTTGTTCCGTCGCGGTTATCGTTGCTGTACTGACTGTCTTTACCTGAATAGACACTTAAATAAACGCGGTTTCTGTTGTTGATTATCCAGTTCGTTTTTGCATTGAAATCGTAAAAATAGTAGCCGTAGTTTCCATCCCTTTCTATGGCTGCCTGGTATAAAAACATGGGAATATCAAGCAGGGTCCTTCTTAGCGAGACGATAAATGCTGCAGTATCTTTTTTTATGGGCGCCTCGTAGGTCATTCGTGCCGAAACCGGGCTGATTGAAAAAACTCCGCGCGGTTCCTGCATGTTCCCCTCTTTCATTGAAATATCCAAAACTGATGAAAGCCTTCCTCCATAACGGGCGGGAATCCCCCCTTTATACATCGACACACTTTTTATGGCATCGCTGTTGAATACGGAGAAGAAACCAAAAAGGTGGTTGACATTATATACGGGCACTCCGTCTAGCAATATCAGGTTTTGGTCGTTGCTACCGCCACGCACATTAAAGCCGGCGCTGCTTTCGCGGGCCGATTTTATGCCCGGCTGAAATTGCAGGGTTTTTAGTACATCACGCTCACCGAGAATTACGGGCATCCGATCTATTTCTTCCATGGCCGGGTTGAGAAAGCTTAAAGACGATAATTGCGAACTGACCTCATCTGTCCGTTTTGCTTTTACTTCAATCTCTTCCAGTTCGATGCCGGTGGGGAGCTGAAAATTTATGGTGGTGTCATTTTTTAAATCAATCTGTTTAATTATGGTTTTATAGCCAACAAACCGGCAGGATAATTTGTAAGTGCCAAGAGGTAGCGTTAAACTGTAAAAACCGTAATTGTTTGTTGCCACACCTAAGTCGGGATCTGCAATAACTGTTGCTCCTGTTAACCGTTCCTTGTCCGAAGCGCTTTCGGCATATCCGTTTATGATTGCTTTTTTTTGCGCATAAGCCGGGAATGATATTGCCAGCAATAAGAATAGAACAAATTTTTTCATGTTCAGAGCTTTATGGTGGTTATGGTACATGCCCCGAAGATGCCGTAACCGTTTTTAATGTTGGAATAGATTTGCACAGGTTCTTTAAAAGGCAATTCACCTTCGCTGTTCATACGGGCTTTTACTGACGATTTTATGTATTTATCGTAGTGTTCGTCAGCCGATAAAAAGCTGGTAAACAGCCCTGTTTTACCATAAGTACTAAACCTGAGAATACTTCCGTCATAACCTACATCCGATATTCTCACATAATAACTGTAAGTAAAGCCATGTTGTGCCTCAGTATCAGTTTGCCGGTTAAAGTTGTCAATAAAGGGGGCTTTTACAGAGGAAGTGAAAAATCCACCCCCTGAATACGTAACTCCGTGCACTGTATGCTTTCCGTACAACCAATAATTAGTGAGCCCTGGTGTATCGTGTATTTCATAATACACATCTAACAAATAATAAAGCCCCTGCTCACTATATTCCAGCGTATCCTGCCGATGGCCAACAATGGGCTTTTGCGGCACTACTGTTTGGGCAGTCAGGTTGTCAAAATCAGGGTGCAAAACAACAATTTTATATTCATTTTGATTTTTTGGATGGTAGTTTAAATAATAATTCCCTTCACCTCTAGGAGTTAACGTGCCCAGCTCAGTGTCGTTTTCATAAAGCACGATTTTGGCATCGTCCACCGGCTCAAATGTGGTGCTGTTTTCAATGTCTCTCGAAAGCGTCAGTCGGGCGCTAATGGTAGAATCGGGATTTAATATACAGTTCAGGCAAAGTTTGGATGGTCGATCAAACTCGAATGTAACATCTTTTTCGCAGGAGGGGAAAAGTGTTGCTCCCAAGAATAATAACAATAATATATTCAATAAATATTTTTTCATTACTATAGCTTTATGGTAGTTATAGCACACGAACCAAAAATGCCATACCCGTTTTCAATGTTGGAATAGATTTGCACAGGTTCTTTAAAAGGCAATTCACCCTCGCTGTTCAGGCGGGCTTTAACAGACGATTTAATGTATTTATCGTAGTGTTCGTCGGCCGAAAGAAAATGGGTAAAACTTCCTGTTTTGCCACCTGCTTCAAAACCAAGAGTACTTTCTTCGTAGCCAACGTCTGATATACGAACATAGTAGCTGTAAACAAATCCATACTTGGCATCAGAGTCTATTGTCCGGTTAAAATCATCAATAAAAGGGGCTTTTATTGATAGTAATCCTGCGCTTGAATAAGTTATTCCATGCAGGGTATGTTTCCAGTAAAACCAATAGTTGGTGGGGCCGGGTGTATCATGTATTTCGTAATGTACATCGAGCAAATAAAAAAGCCCCGCTTCAATATACTCCAGCGTATCCGGTTGATGATACACAACAGGTTGTAGGGGAATTGCTGTGGTGGCTTCCAGGTTGTCAAAATCAGGGTGCAAAACAACAATTTTATATTCATTTTGAGTTTTTGGATGGTAGTTTAAGTAATAGTTTCCTTCGCCTTCAGAAGTTAGCGCATTCAGCTCCGTTCCGTTTTCGTAAAGTATAATTGTGGCATCGTCCACCGGCTGAAATGTGGTGCTGTTTTCAATGTTTCTCGATAAGGTTAACCGGGCAGTAATGGTAGAATCGGGGTTTAATATGCAGTTTAGGCAAAGTTTAACAGGCCGGTCAAAATCGATTGTAACGTCTTTTTCACAGGAGAGAAAAAGTATAGAAGCCAGTAAAATAATAAAAAGGGTTTTCAGTTTCATCTTTAATGCTTGATAATTAATTTTAGTAAAATAAGTACTGCAACCAGCTCCGGAGACCGGATTAGTATAAACGGGCTAAGTTGCTTTTAGTCACTGATACTATTATATTCTATTGCCATGCAACTATTGTTTTTTTAGCCTCTGCCAAAAAAAATCTCTCCTATGTTATTCTCTCCGAAAAAATGCGCCTAGGTGAGGACTCCTGCAAACATATTAAAATAATCACATCCAATCAATACATTATGATTGGTTTTTATATGTTCTGTAATATAATTTTACCTGCTGCCTAATCTTATGTAAGCTTCATTTAAGTGTTTGTATATGAGTCGTGTGATTGGGGATGTGATGTACTGATACTATTTATTATTTGTGTTTTTCATGTAGGTATTATATGCTTTTTCCAACTCCTCTACTTTCTCCGGATATTCTCCGGCAAGGTCATCGATTTCAGTGGGATCGTCTTTCAGGTTATACAATTCCCAGGCTTCTCCGTTGGCGCGTACAATTTTGAAATCGCCCTGGCGAAACATGCGGAAACGGTCGGTCCAGCCGGACATAAAAAACTCCGGGTTTTCCCTTTCTCCTCCCAGAAGGACAGGCATAAGTGAGCTTCCCTGCAGGGGTTGCGGCGTAATCTCTCCCAGCATTTCCGGATAGTTAACTCCGGCTGCTTCCAGCAGAGTAGGGGCTACATCAACAATATGCCCCGTCTGGCGGGTGATGGAACCGGGCTTCACTTTTTCGGGCCAGCGCACAATGAAGTGGGTATGTGTTCCCCCTTCATGTCCGTATTGTTTGAAGTACCGGAACGGAGTATTTCCTGCATTGGCCCAGGCCGCGCACAGCGTACGAAATCCTTCGGCAGCTCCCGGAGGAAAATCAAAGTCGCGGTTGCTGTCGTACGGGCACGAGCCATTGTCCGACATGTAAACAACAATGGTATTTTCGGCAATTCCTTTTTCGTCCAGATAATCCAACAGCCGTCCAATGTTTTGATCCATTCGGTCGACCATGGCAGCAAATACAGCCATTTCCAAATCGAGTTCATCCTGCTCCTGCTCATCCAAATCATTCCAGGGACGGTACTGTGGTATTTGGGCCCTCCGTTCTTCATTCCCATCCGGATGCCCCCTGAATTTGTTGATGTTGGAACTGGGTGGGCTCAGGGGGGTATTCTCAGGAATCAACCCAAGCTTTTTCAGTCGTTCCATCCTCTCTTCCCTGATTTTGTCCCATCCTTTTTTGTACTGACCGCGGTATTTGGCAATGTCTTCCGGACGGGCCTGCAACGGGTAATGTGCGGCCCCGTATCCCATAAAAAGAAAGAAAGGCTGGCCGTTGTTAACCGGTTCTTCCAACCAGCGCAGCGCATTGTCGGTGAGCGCATCGGTTTTGAAAAACGGCTTGTCTTTATGGTAAATCTGGTCGATATTTTCTACGGTGTCTCCATTCAGAATAAACGGACGGCTAAATTTTCCGGAGGGAGGTTCAAAAAATTCATTCATTGCTTCAAATGTGAGCGACTGGTCAGACACATTCTTCGCTAAAACATGTTCCGGAGCCCATTTCATCCAGTGCTCCTTCCCGGAATGGATTATATAGTAACCTGAATTACGAAGTACCTGTGCAAAATTAACCGCATTTTTCCCTCCTTCGTATAACCCGGTGAACAGGGTAGAGCGCGACGGCTCACATTTTGCCATATTATAAAAGTTGGCAAACCGGATACCTTCGTCGGCCAGTCGGTCAATGTGGGGCGTTCTGATTTCAGAACCATAGGCGCCCACATCGGAGTACCCCATATCGTCGCTTAAAATAAAAATGATGTTGGGTTTTTCCGAAGACATTTTTGCCGTTTTGGACTTTGAGGAAATTTGTACGTACAATAAAAAAGCTCCGAGAATAACCGCAACAATAACGAAAAAGTAGAGCCAAATTTGCTTCATAATTCAAATGCTATTTAGAATGCTGCAAATATAAAAATTATTGTATGTTTGCGTCCTATTAAAAGGGTAGGATAAGTTGTAGAATAAATGTAAAGCCAGTCAATAAATTCAATTGATTGGGTCACTGAATAGTACAACAGGTTTTTGTTAAACCATTCAATTTTAGAATAAGAACAGGTGAGTTTTCACCGCTGAGAAAGTAATTAAACCGGTACATCGTTTCCGGTTTTTGTATGTATAAATTTTTGTAAAGTAAAAATGAAACAGTTTTTTGGGATATTATTTTGTCTTTTTGCCTTTAAGTCTTTTGCACAAGAGGGTGGAGTTTCAGGAAGAATTTCTGATGCGTTGGATGAAAGACCGATGGAATATGCCAGCGTGGCAGTTTTTCGTACGCCGGATTCCACGCTTGTTACCGGCGGAATTACCAACAGGTCAGGTCATTTCAAAATAGAAAAGCTCCATTCGGGCAACTATTTTATCCGGGCGCATTTTTTAGGGTATGAAAATGAAACAACCGGCGCATTTGCTTTGAAGGACGGAGAAACCCTGCATGTTGGAACAATAATGCTTACGCCGGCCCGGCAACTGGTAGAGGAAGTAAATGTAACCGGCAACCGCATAAATGCCATGAACAAATTAGATAAGCAAACCTATCATGCGGAGCAGTTCGAGTCAGCAAAAGGCGGTTCGGCAGTGGATGTTTTGAGGAATATGCCGGCTATTTCCGTAAACGGTCAGGGGGAAATTACGGTGCGTGGGTCATCCGGCTTTTTGGTGCTGATTGACGGCAAACCGGTTCTAACCGATGCCCAAACTGCATTGAGCCAGCTTCCGGCAAATGCAGTGGAGCATGTGGAATTGATTACTTCCCCTTCTGCCAAATACGATCCGGACGGAAAAGCCGGGATTGTCAATATTACCACCAAGAGCGGTACTGTTAACGGAACCGGCCTGATTGTAAATGCCAACTACGGTTTGCCCGGTACAACAGACTTCGATAACAAGCGAATATCCAGGCGGTTTGGAGGAGACATAACGTTTAACTACCAAAAGAATAAGTGGGATATTTCGGTTGGCGGAAACTATACGCGAAACGATCTGAATGGGTATCGTGTGGGAGATGTTTGGATTGAGAATGTTGAAAACAATACGGTTAACCGGTTCCCGTCGGAGGGTGAGCGGAGCTTTAACCGTTACAATTATGCAGCGCGCGCGGCTGTTCAGTTTAAGGCTGATGAAAACAATATTCTTTCCTTGGGTATTTTTAGCGGGAAGCGTTACCAGGAGCGTGATGCCGATATTTTTTATTCCAATTCTCAATGGACTCTTGATACCAATGAAAAAATTTATGAGGTGTTGTATTACAATGCCAACAAGCAAATTAAGCAAGGAACATTTACCCTGGGAAATGTTGATTATACTCATATTTTTGCTGACAAATCTTCGCTGACTGCATCGTTTTTATATGAATACGATGATTTGCACGGAACGACACATAATCTGAATCTGACGGAACCGGGAGGCGATGTGATACAATATGTTCAAAATCCGTATAAAAAACCAATAAACGGGTACCGGTTTAAATTGGACCATGCTGTGGCACTGTGGAATGGAAAACTGGAAAGCGGCTATCAGTTCCGGAATGATTCACAGGATGGTACGTTTGATTATATTCTAACCCCGGAAGATTCACCTCAGCCTGATACAGACCGTTTCCGGGGAACAGCCGTTTCAAAGAACCGGATTAATTCCGTGTACAGCCAATTCTCCGGGGCTACGGAAAAACTGGAGTATATTGTCGGGTTACGTTATGAATATTCCCGGAGGACGGTGAAACTCTCTTTTGACCCACAGGAGCATGTGCTGGAGTTGTCGAATTTATTCCCTTCTGCCAACCTGTTGTATTCCATAAGGCCGGATTTAAAGCTGAAGGCAGGATTCAGTCGCCGGATTCAACGTTCCACGAATAACCAGTTAAACCCGATTCCCGAAAGGGAGCACTCTGAAACACTGGAAGTAGGCGACCCGGATTTGCGCCCGGAGTTTGTTAGCCTCGGGGAAATCGGACTGACAAAACAATTTGAAGATGGCAGTTCGGCATTTATAACAGCGTATATCCAACAAAGTAAAGATCCGGTTCAGCGGGTAAACAGCATTTATGCTGACACCATCCTGAACCGCGTGTATACCAACATAGAAGAAGGTCGTTCTGCTGGGTTTGAGGTGGGGGCGGATCTTCATCCCGCCAAGTGGTGGGCCATGTTTTTTGGCGGAAATATTTTCCATCAGTCCTATAAAGGCAGCCTGAAAATTCTGGATGCGCCTCCTATTGCCATTGATAATTCGGGATGGGTTTATTCCATCAATGCCAATACTACGTTTGATATTGCTCCTACATGGAGCCTGCAGGCCAACGTTAACTACCTTTCCAAACGCCCTACAGCCCAAGGGAAGGATTCAAGGTACCTTATTCCAAATTTATCTTTGAAAAAGAGTTTTTGGGAAAACCGGCTTACCGCAGGTTTACAGTGGCAGAACATCGATTTGGGAATGGAGCAGTCGCACCGGCAGCTGATTACCACCTGGGGTAGCCATTTTTACACTACCACCAACTATATTTATGAACCCGATTTTCTGGTGCTGAATGTGAGCTATAACTTCAACTGGAAAAATGGAAAACTGAAACTTCCTTCCAGCGAGTTTGGGGAAAAAGAGTTTTAGAAGGGAAAGGCCGTCTGAAAAGGTTCATTGCCTCTGCACTGGTAATGTTCTTTTCAGACGGCCTCATTGTTTCAGTCATTGTACCATTTTATTTTCCGGGTAAAAAACATGGTCAACCCCAGAACACAAAATAATCCGATACTTCCGGCAAGAAGGGCGTAGGATTCAAGTTGCATTAAGACAAATATAAATCCAAACGAAAAAGTCAGAATGAGGGTCTGAATAGCCGAATGAATCCATTTTTTCAGAAAGGTTCGTGAATAGGCAAAAACCATAATGACTACGGCTGAAGCGGAGATTAAATAGGCCAGATTGAACCCCAGTTGCTCCGAAACAGACAACAGCAGCAGATAAAAAATCAGAATAGAAAATCCGACAAGGATATACTGAAATGGATGAACCTTCTGTTTGGTAATTACTTCATTTAAAAAGAAAGCCAGAAATGTGAACAAAATTACCAAGATAGCATATTTGGCAGATCGCGAGCTTTTCTGGTAATGATCGGCCATTGTGACCAGTTTGACCCCAAAGTCGGAGCCTGTAACCCGGTACTCATCATTTTTCCATTCCTGCGGATAGTTCCGGTTAAAGTTTAAAATTTTCCATCGGGCTTTAAACCCGTTTTTATCGATGGTATATTCAGCGGGGAGAAAGTTCCCTTCAAATCCCGGATCATTCCACTCTGATTGCATGGTTACTTCAGTGGTTTCCCCAAGCGGAGCAAAGTTAAGGGATTTAGAACCTTTCAGGTTGAGGTTGATTTGAAATGTCCCTTGAAAATCATCATCCGGGAGAAGGGGAAGCGGCAGCGAAATTCCGTTTTGACCAACCAACAGGTTTTCCATTCCCGGTAAAAAAGGAAAAGATTTGCCGTTCCATAATAAGGAAACATTGTCGTTGATTCCCCGTAAATCACTGACTGACAAAAGTATTTTAGCTTTATCCCACAGAACATCTTTGGGCGAAATTTTTAATGTTTCAAAATCCGGCATTTCAAACCGGCCGGTTATTTTAATATCTGATGTAAAAACAACTGTTTCATAAATACTTCTCTTTCTTTTTTTCGGCAAAACAGTGCTTTCAATATTCAGTGTTTCCGGTAAAAAATAACACGTACGGATTTCTTCCTGAATCTCTTCTCCTGCCTTGTTCAAATGGCGTTCGGTGTAGGGAATGGATAGCACTGGTCCCCTCACTGTTTGAGGTAACGACCAATTTTGCATCACGTCTTTTTGAGTCGTCTCGGCGGTAATTTGCCTTTCGTGGATGAGTCCCAGAATCATAAATTTGGGAATGAGCAAAGCAATGGCAATGGCCCCAATGATAAATACTTTAAGGGTAATTTGCCCGTTAGCTGACCTCTGTTTGTCCAGAAAAAAATCTTTTGTTTCCATTTTTTTAATTAATTGTATTTACAAAGAACTTTGAATTTCAAAGTATAAAAAGAAAAAAAAATTACAGTTGTTTCAGAATATCCTCCAAGGCTTGAAGGTGACGGTCAAATGCCGCCTTCCCTTTTTCTGTCATTTCGTAGCTTGTATTGGGTTTTCTGTTGTTAAAACTTTTAATTACCGCAATATATCCTGCCTTTTCCAGTGATTTGAGATGACTGGCAAGGTTCCCGTCTGTAACCTCAAGCATTTCTTTGAGATGGTTGAAGGATGCACGCGGGTTTACCGATAAAACGGACATGACGCCAAGCCTGGTTTTATTGTCAAAAGCCTTATCGAGATGTTGAAACAGGTTTTTCACAGCGTGTCAGTTTTTGTACGGTGTTCGTACCTGAAATACATTAACGCACCGTAGATGATATGAATGACTCCAAATCCGAGCGCCCAAAACAGTAATCCGACTGCGGGAAAAAGGGCTGCAAGTATCCCCAGTGTAATCTGAAGAATTCCCATGTAAAAAATTTCCTGCCGGGTGAATTTGGCTGCATTTACCAGGGCCAGACCGTAAAAAATCAGGCAGGCCGGTGAAATAATACTGTACATTTCCCTGAAAATAAAAACCAGAATAAAGATTCCGCCGCTTAACAATGGGATAGAAAGGTTGAGTAGCATTAACCGTGAGCCGGGATTCCAGATTTTTTTATTCATCTTTTTTGCCCTGCGGAAGGTCAGCCAGATGGTTGTAACAAATGCCGACAATAAAACCACTCCCGCGATAATTAACAGCCTTGTTACAGGTTGTGCAACATGCTCTCCGGATAAATATACCGGAGACGAAAGGTAAATAATACGATAAGCGAAAAAGGCGCCCGCCAAGGCATAAATACCGATTAAAATTCCCGATAAACCACTCAGCGATAGAAAACGGCTGGATTCTTCCATCATTTTCCGGATCTCTTTTATTTCGGCTAAATAATTTTCAGTTGTTTTCATTTTAAAAGTACTTTGAAATACAAAGTTAGGCAATTAAATTTGAAAATGAAAAAATAAAATAGCCCGAAAATTGTTTTTTGTTCTTCTATCTTTGCGTCGCTATACATGGTAAAAAGAGATATATCTAATTTTAATATGACAGCTTTTTTAGGATAATGAATCCGGAATACAGAAATACAGCAGACGGATCAGGTACCCTTTATTTGCCGGAAATGAATGAGCAATACCATTCCTTAAACGGTGCGGTTACTGAATCAAAGCATGTTTTTATTGAAATGGGCTATCGTTTTCATTCCGCTCCCAATCCCGTCATTTTTGAGGTCGGGTTTGGAACAGGATTAAATTGTTTGCTGACGGCAGATTTGGCAGAGAAAGATCAACGTTCCGTTTTTTATATTGCCATCGAAAAATATCCACTATCATCTGAGACAATAAAAAAACTCGATTATGGCCGGTTTATTCAGGGGAAAGGCCGGGAATTGTTTTCTTCAATCCATGAATGTGTGTGGGATGTCCCGGTACAACTCACTCCCTGGTTTACATTACTCAAATTAAAAGCCGACTTTACCGGTAATGAATGGCAAATACCACAACACTGTGATATTATTTATTTTGATGCTTTTGGCCCCGATAAACAGCCTGAAATGTGGTCTCTCCCTAATTTTCTTCACCTATCCCAACTGATGTCTCCCGGTGGGGTTTTTGTTACATACAGCGCCAAAGGGATGGTACGCAGGCAATTGACAGAAGTTGGTTTCACAGTGGAAAGACTACCGGGACCTCCCGGGAAAAAAGAGATGCTCAGGGGAATAAAAACGGCATCTGGAATTTAATTGCCAAAAAATTAAATTATCTTCGCAACCTTTAATCAAGAAAAAAAACAGTCATGGCAGAAGAAAAATTGACCGGTGAATTGGAACGGTTCAGTTATGCCCTGGGAATGAGTGTTGCTTCAAATCTTATAAAGTCTGGAGTAAAAAACATTAATCCGGAAGCATTTCTAAAAGCAGTTAATGACACGTATTTGGGGGAGATGCCTCAGTTATTGCCCGACGAAGCCAACAAAATTTTGGAAAGTTTTATGGGAAAAGCTGAGCAGGAAGCCGCCAATGAAAATTTGAAGAACGGGTTGGATTTTTTGTTTCAGAATCGTTCTGAAGATGGTGTGGTTGAGCTTCCCAGCGGTTTACAGTACAAAGTATTAAACGAGGGCGAAGGTGACCTGCCTACCCTTACTGACCAGGTAAAATGTCATTATCATGGAAGCCTGATAGACGGAACTGTTTTTGATAGTTCGGTTGAACGTGGAAACCCTGCTGTTTTCCCTGTTAACGGGGTTATTCGCGGATGGGTGGAAGCCTTACAGTTGATGCCTGTCGGTTCAAAATGGCGGCTTTTTGTTCCGCCCGATCTTGGCTATGGAGAACAGGGAGCCGGTAGTGTTATCGGGCCTAATTCCACCCTCGTGTTCGATGTTGAATTATTGGAAATCGTTTAAATATATTTAATTATGAGAAACAGTGTTATCTATTTACCGGCCATTCTGCTATTAATTGTTGGTATGAGTTGTCAGCAATCGGGGTCAGTTAAAAAAGTAAAGCTCGAAACGGCAGCTGATTCGGCTGGTTATGCCATTGGTATTTTGGTAGGAAATAACAACAAGCAACAAATTGAAAATGCCCCGGGTGGGGGAGATATTAATGTAGAAGCTATGGTAGCTGCCTTTAGTATAGCTGCGTTAGAGCAGGAAGGTGAAATGACCGTAGAAGAAGCAGACCAGGTAATCCGTTCCTATTTCGAACAAGCTGGGGAAAAGGAAAGTCAGAAAAACCTGGAAGAAGGGAATGCTTTCCTGGAAGAAAACAAAAGCCGTGAGGGAGTTAATACCACTGCCAGCGGACTTCAGTATGAAGTGATAAATGAAGGCACCGGGGCAAAACCGACGGCCGAAGACCGCGTACGGGTTCATTATCATGGAACATTGATTGACGGTACTGTTTTCGATAGTTCTGTTGATCGTGGTGAACCGGCTGTATTTGGTGTAGGACAAGTGATTCCGGGGTGGACTGAAGCTTTGCAACTGATGTCTGTTGGATCGAAATGGAAAGTTTATATTCCTTCTGATCTGGGATATGGCGAACGTGGCGCAGGCGGCGATATTGGCCCGAACAGCACGTTGGTTTTTGAAGTGGAGCTTCTCGAAATAGTTGAAGAATAGGAAAATAATATTTTTTGGATAAAAACCCTTTGTTGTTCTTCCTACAAAGGGTTTCTTTTTTTATTTTAGCTCTCATGAGTTTACAGTTAAAAGGAAAGATACAACAAATACTGAATCCCGAATCCGGGGTCAGTCGTGCAGGTAAAGAGTGGAAAAAACAGGAGTTTGTAATTGAAACCGAAGAGCAGTTTCCAAAGAAAGTGTGCTTCACTCTCTTTAATGATAAACTTTCATTGCTGGAAGGGATAAGCGAAGGCGAAGACGTGGAAGTGTCGTTCAATCTCGAATCAAGAGAATTTAAAGGGAAATGGTATCACAATATCAATGCCTGGAAAATGGATAAAGTTTCAGGAGAAGGAGTGTTGCAGGAAGCGCCTCCTGAATTCAGACCAGAAGACATCCCGCCAGAACCTGCCGAAGGGCCGGAAGGAGACCTTCCATTCTAGCCCGTTCGACCTAGATTAATTGACAATATGATAAAAAATCAAATTAGTACCAGATGAATCTGTCCAGAAGAAAATTTTTTGGCCGATCGGTAGCAGGTGTTGCCGGTTTGGCAAGTATTCCAGCTATTGTATCTGCTAGTATTGCACCTGAAAAGAAAAACAACAAATTTTCCCTTTTTGAAAAAGAAGGAACCGTTCTTTTCCAGGGAGATTCGATTACCGATGCCAGGCGGGAAAAAGAAAAGGAGTTACCAAACAATCCGCAGTCATTTGGCTCAGGCTATGCTTTTCTTGCCGCATCATTTTTGATGAATGCCCTTCCGGAAAAAAATCTTACCATCTATAACAGGGGAATCAGTGGAAACAAGGTGTTTCAGTTAGCTGACCGATGGCAAAAAGATTGTCTCGGTTTGAAACCAGACGTACTTAGTATTTTAATTGGGGTAAACGATTACTGGCATAAAAGAGCGGGTAAATATGACGGCACCGTAGAAATTTATGAAAATGATTACCGTGCTTTGCTTCAGCGTACTAAAGAAAATCTTCCCGATGTAAAATTGGTAATCTGTCAGCCGTTTGCCGTTTTAAACACTTCGGCAGTGGATGAAACATGGGTTAAACCCATGAAAGGGTACCAAAAATCTGCAAAGAAAATGGCCGATGAATTCGATGCCATTTGGGTTCCTTTCCAGGAAGTTTTCGACGAAGCGATAAAACATGCTCCTCCTACTTACTGGACGGGTGATGGTGTTCATCCATCCATGGCGGGGGCGCAACTTATGGCCGAAGCCTGGCTCCGGTCGGTTGAATAAAAAAGAGGGCAGTCAAATATTAATTGGCTGCCCTTTTTTTATCCCTTTCTATTTTTATGCCCAATGCATTCCATCGTGATAACCGGGTTGCATCCAGGGTAAATCTTTACTCCGGTAAAACGGATCAAGCGAAGCCCGTAATTCTTTCATTCGCTCATTGCTAAGCGGCTTGAATGATTTGAGGATTGCAATGTTTTCATTCATTACATCCAGGCTGTCGGTGCCAATTACCGCAGCTGTAATATCTTTTAAAGTCAGCGCATATTTCACCAGGTCCCGGGGCTCCAGCCCGTTTACAGTTTCTCTTGGCCGGATGACCTTCATTGCCAGAACGCCCATTCCTTTTTTTGCTGCAACCGGAACCGGTTGTTCCTCAAACGACTGGCCTTCTTTCTGATGGTTCAGGGCAATAAGCATGGTGTCGAAATCGTACATCTCAGCAGCCAGTTTCATTGCTGAAGCCGAAGTGTGGCCGGTAAAACCAATGTGCCGGATAACGCCTTCTTCCTGGTACTTCTTCAAAACAGGAAGCACTCCGTCGGCCGCTCCAAATTGTTTTACTTCTTCTTCCGTGGTAACACTGTGAACCTGAAATAAATCAATGTAATCCGTTTGAAGTCTTTTTAAACTGGTTTCAATGGTACGTTTGGCATCATCTGCCTTTCGTTCGCCTACTTTTGTGGCAAGGAAAACCTTTTGGCGTACCGATTTCAAAATCTTTCCTATACGCTCTTCACTGAATTCATGATCATTTTTATACAATGCGGCGGTATCCCAGTAGTAGAGTCCTTTGTTGAGGCCGGTTTCCAATATTTCCAGCCCTTTTTCCTCTTCTACTGCCATAAAACGGCTACCCAATCCCAAGATAAGCCGGGGTATGCGTACTCCGGTTTTCCCGAGCATTGTTGTGGGTAATCCTTTCGCATCATAAGGAGATGCGGAATAGGAACCTGTTGTGGGGACTAAAATAGCGCCTGCCGTGGCGGCACTGGTTGTTTTGATAAAATCCCTGCGGGTGAAATCCTTTTTTTTCATATCGCTTTGTTTTTATGGGACATATATTCGTTTGCTACACTAGATTACTATATAATTACAATTTTAAACTGAGGTTGTTTAGTTTCGAATTGATTATTTTCATTTCGTCTTCGGAAATTGTGAGTGCGGCTGCCCCGATGTTTTCGGTTACCTGTTTTTCATTTCTGGCGCCAACAAGTAAACAGGTAATACCGGGCTGATAAAGGGTCCACCGGATAACGAGTTGTGCGAGTGTGGCATTTTTCTCTTCGGCAATGGGTTTTATTTCGTTCAAAAACTGATTGATATTTGTAATATTGGGTTCTTTATAGAATGGCGTTTTAGGTCGGTGGTCGCCCGGCTCAAAAGGATAATCGGGTGTAATTTTTCCGGTTAAGATACCCCGTTGCAACGGACTGTACACAATAATCGCTTTGTTATTGTCAATACAGTATGGTACCAAATCCTTTTCAATATTACGAAAAACCATACTGTAGGGTACCTGATTTGAAGCCAGACTGAAATGTTTTTCTGCCTCTTCCATTTGCTCTGTTGTAAAATTGCTTACTCCGCCGGCTCGAATTTTCCCCTGGGTTTTGAGAATCTCAAGCGCTTCCATGGTTTCTTCCACCGGTGTATCAGTGTCTGGCCAGTGTTGTTGGAAAAGGTCGATATAGTCCGTTCCCAGCCTTCTTAACGAGTTTTCGCATTCTTTGATAACGCTTTCTTTTCTTCCTGTTCTGTAAACGGATAATTCATTGCCCTGGTTATCTGTGGTTTTTTCGATGTGCAGGTTATTCGAAACAATATCCCAGCGTAACCCGAATTTGGTAAGGATTTCTACCTTGTCGCGCTTTCCTTTTATTGCTTTACCTACAAATTCTTCACTTTGTCCAAATCCGTAAATCGGCGCTGTGTCAATCGTTGTCATTCCGTTTTCAATCGCGCATTCGATGGCCTGAATTGACTCTTTTTCTTCTGCTCCTCCCCAGAACCAGCCTCCAATAGCCCACGCGCCAAAAGTGAGTGGTGTAATTTTTACATCTGTTCCGGGCAATGTAATCTTCTCCATTTTTTTTATTGTTTTAAGTGATTAAGGTATCCTGCATTTACTTTAAATCCAAGTTGTTCCGCTCTTTGAGCATCCAGGAGTGCATTTTTTTTATCATTCATGGCATTCAGGGCCAGGGAACGATTAAGGAAAAAGGCGCCTTTTGTAGCATCGAGCTGAATTGACCGGTTAAATTCGGTCAGCGCTTTTTCATATTCATTTAAGTAAAGATGACATAACCCGATGGTGTTTATCACATCCGGGTCGTTGGGTTTAACCGAAAGGTATTTGCTGAAATCTGCTATCGATTTGTGATATTCTTTTTGCTGAAACCATACAAAGGCACGGTTTGAAAGTGCACTGGAATTCAGGGGATCCAGTTCAAGTGCTTTGTTGAAATCATTCAGCGCTTTTTCCCATTCCTGCTTCACGCCGTAAACAGAACCGCGATTGGCAAGCGCATTGGCAAAGTTCGGTTCCAGTTCAATGGCCTTGTTGTAATCAGCCAGCGCTTTATCAATATCGCCCCTGTCAAAATAGATTTTACCCCTGTTGTTATATGTTTTACTTTTGTCAGGTTTCAGTTGAATGGCTTTGTTATAATTTTCCAAGGCTCTTTCCGGTTGATTTTGTCTACGTAAATAATGCCCCAGATTATTGTAAGGCAAAGGTGTATCCGGGTATTTTTCAATTACGTCTGTCCAGAGTGTTTCACTGTTTTGCCAGACTTTTGTGCGGCTGTAGGTGCCAAACGACAACAAAATCAGGTAACCAGTCAAAACAGAATAGATGAATGCACGCTGCCTGTGCATCTTATCTGTTACAATTTCTGTTGTTTTTGCCACAATTAAAAACAATCCGACATAGGGAATATATGTAAACCGGTCAGCCAGAAAACCTTGTCCGGCGCCAACTACCTGCAACAGAAATACAATGTTAAACAGAAAAAAAAGGATGCCGTAAGTGAGAATCTTGTTCGACCTGAATTTTATAAATGGTATGGATATTATAGCTAGTGCGGGAACCATACTCAGGTAAAATAAGGCTGATATTTTTTCAGGATATGGATAAATAGCCGACATTTCCCAGGGGACAAAGGCTTTAAGCGAATAAACAACAAATGAGTAGCTGCCAATAAACAGCCGCTGCAGAATAGGGAAGGATGAGCCAGCATCGAGCGAACCCTGCTGACGCAAAAACCAAATGCCCACTATTCCTGTGGCCAATGCCAGTAAAAAGAATGGGATTTTCTCCAGAATGAGTTTTCTGTCCAAATGGCGCGAAAACCAGTAATCCATAAGGAGCAGGGTGGGAGCAAGAGCTACCGCCTGTATTTTAGCCAGCAGGGAAAGAGTGAACATGCCGAGTGACAACACAAAGAGCCAGCCTTTTTTTTGTCTGACATAATCGGTATAAAAAATGAGGGACAACAGGTAAAAGGCCCCAAACAGCACGTCTTTTCGTTCGGTTATCCAAACAACCGATTCCGTTCGCATGGGATGGATTCCAAAAAGAAGGGCAACCAGGAAGGCGACCAGAAACGAAAGCCCCATTTTTCGCATTAACATAAAAACCAGTAAGGTGCAAAATATATGAAGCAACAGGTTGTTCAGGTGGTATAGCCAGGGGGATTCCCCGGCAAAACGGTATTCGATGGCAAAGGTTAGCGTGGAGAGTGGATTGTAATTTCCGATAACATGATCGGAAAAGATGCCTTTAACGTCGAAACGAACCACATTACTGTTTTCATAAATATTCACATCGTCGTCCCAGTTGACGAATTCATATTTTAGCGACGGAGAGAAAAGGAGGAATGTAAAAATGACCAGAAACAATCCGCCCCTGAACCATTTTTTTGCAGAATCTGCGTGGGGTTGCCCCGTTTTTTTGTTTGATTTTTTTTTCGTCTTTTTCATTCTCAATTTGAGCATAGGATAGGGAGCTAAAATAAAGAGATCTTGGCAGGAATCAAAATTGATCCGGGTGTTTTAGCTAATGGAACTCCAATCAAATTCGTTTTGTTTGGTCGATTGGATGTTTTTGAGCAACAGACTATTTTCTTCCTTCTGCAAAAATGGGTCGACAGATAGGATATCTGAGGCAATACTCCGCGCCATTTTCAGTATTTCTCCATCTTTTCCCAGGTTGGCAATTTTCAGGTCGAAGCCCATGCCGCTTTGCTGTGTCCCTTCCAAATCGCCCGGCCCGCGCAGTTTCATGTCCACTTCGGCAATCTCAAAACCGTCGTTGGTGCGCACCATTGTTGACAGCCTTTTACTGCTCTCACTGCTGATTTTGTATGACGACATTAAAATGCAGTACGACTGTTCAGCGCCCCGGCCCACACGTCCACGTAACTGGTGCAGCTGCGATAACCCGAACCGTTCGGCGCTTTCAATAACCATCACCGAAGCATTTGGGACATCCACACCGACCTCTATTACTGTTGTGGCTACCATAATTCGCGTTTCCCCCTGCTTGAATTGCTGCATGGCTTTTTCTTTTTCAGCGGGTTTCAGGCGGCCGTGAACCATCCCCACTTTAATATGGGGAAAAGCTTCGGATATATGCCGGAAGCCTTCCTCCAGATTTTTCAGGTCCATCTTTTCTGATTCGGTGATTAGCGGATAAACAATATAGATTTGACGTCCTTTTTCTAACTGTTGTTGTAAAAAATTATTGACCTGTTTTCTTCTGTTTTCAAAAAAATGGTGCGTCTCAATGGGTTTTCTTCCCGGTGGCAGTTCATCTATGACCGACACATCCAAATCGCCGTAAACCGTCATGGCAAGGGTACGCGGAATAGGAGTAGCGGTCATCACCAAAACATGTGGCGGGATGAGCTCGTTTTTCTGCCACAACCGGGCCCGCTGCGCTACGCCAAACCGGTGTTGTTCGTCAATTACTACCAGTCCCAGGTTTTTAAAGTTTACCACATCTTCAATAAGGGCGTGTGTACCTATCAGAATCTGCATTTTTCCGGACTCCAGCGCCTCATGCAATACTTTCCGTACTTTGGCTTTGGTGGATCCGGTAAGCAGGCCCACTTCCACGTTCATTCCTTCCATAAAATTGGAGATGGACTGAAAATGTTGCTGCGCCAAAATTTCAGTGGGCGCCATCAGGCAACTCTGGAAACCATTATCCATTGCCAAAAGCATGGTCATCAGCGCCACCAGCGTTTTGCCGCTTCCTACGTCGCCTTGCAGTAACCGGTTCATTTGTATGTTGCGGTTTACGTCACGTCTGATTTCTTTCAGCACTTTCTTCTGGGCACCAGTCAGTTCAAATGGGAGAAAATCTTTATAAAAACGGTTGAAATTGAATCCTACTTTTTCGAATCGAAATCCTTTGAACTTGTTTTCACGATTGTGTTTCAGTGCCAGAATTTTCAACTGAATGATGAAAAGTTCTTCAAATTTCAGCCTGAACCGGGCATTTTTCAGGTCGGTAATGCTCTCGGGTTTGTGGATGGTAGTTAATGCTTCCTCCAACGAAACAAGCTTTAACCGTTTGATAAGCGGGGCCGGAAGGGTTTCCCCAATTTTCCCTTTGGCCAGATGAATAAGGGTGAGTTGAAATTTGTTGATTGTTTTTGAATGCAGGTATTTTTTCTTCATGCTTTCGGAGGTCACGTAGTATGCCTGAAATAACCCCGACGGCTTTAGCTGCTTATCCTCTTCGGTTTCCATTTCAGGGTGTACCACGTTAATGCGCCCGTTAAATTCCGAAGGTTTTCCGAAAACAGTGTACTCTTTGTTTAACACCAGGTTTTCCTTTTGCCATTTCACGCTCTGGAACCATATCAGTTCGATGCTTCCTGTACTGTCATAAAACCGGGCAGTGAGGCGTTGCTTGCGTCCGGCCCCCACAGTTTCCATCGAGCGGATTTTACCTTTTACCTGGATATACGGCATTTGCGCGTGAATTTCGGAAATGTTATAAAATCGGGTCCGGTCAATGTATTTGTATGGGAAATAATAAATCAGGTCGCCGAAAGTTTTAATCTTTAGCTCTTTCGCCAGCAATTCGGCTCGTTTAGGCCCCACGCCGGGCAAAAATTTTATGTCCTGATCCAAAAAACCAGCCATGAAACAAAGATAATTATTCTGAAAGAAGAAAGGGAAAATTGAAAAATAGTAAAATGGCTAAATGGAGAGATTGTTATGTTTCTGATTTTTTACTGATTTACAGTTTTGTTAAGGTAAGTATTTGGATATTACCGTACAATATAATACGATTATTTACGTAACTTCGGGTATATTTATTTAATTTTGAACCTGTAAATAGGGCACAGTGAAGCAAAAAGAAAAAAAGATATTAAATAGAGCAAAAGATATCCTAAAAACAATTGCACCCGATGCAAGGATTCTTTTATACGGTTCACGTGCAAGAGGTGATGCTCAAAGTGACTCGGATTGGGATATTTTGGTAATCCTTAACAAACAAAAAATAGAGTCTTCTGATTATGATTTAATTTCATATCCCATTTATGAATTGGGTTGGCAAGAGGATGTAATTTTTTCTGTAAAACTCTATACGAAAACAGAATGGATGAGACGTAGTTTTACTCCTTTTTATAAAAATGTTGAAAAAGAAGGTATTGTATTATGAGTTTAACGGACTTTATACTCATACACACCCAATCTGAAGCTTTAAAAACTCTGTCACATCCTTTGATCAAAATTTCACTGTCAACTTGAGGTTAAACTTCCGGTCGGTAAGGTAATTGGGAACGGCAAACTGGTCCCCGTAAATACTTGAAACCCAAAAATAAGAAATGGTATTATTGATATTCAGTAAGTTAAAAATTTCAAGACTGACCCACATGTCATTAATGTGCCGGAATAAATTGTGTTGAACCGGTTTCGAAGGATGAATAATGACCTTTGAAATACCCAGATCAATACGCCGGTAGGGAGGCATCCGGAATACATCCTGGTAACGTTCCGATTTAGGCGGGCCGGTGGGCAGGCGGGCACCGTAAAATCCGGATAATTGCATTTTATAAGATGGGTTTCCCGGAAGGTAATCCTGGAAAAACAGGCTGAAATTCATCCATTGGTCGGTGGGGCGCGGGATATAACCATGCCCGTCACCGGCAATGTCTTCTTTGGTTTTCATGAGAGAAAGACTTGCCCACGACTGAACACCGCTGACAAATTCACCGTTTACCTTCATATCAATGCCGGTGGCGTACCCCACAGCTTCTTGTTCTCCCAGGTAACGGATCTGCACATTGTCCACTTTGTAAGGGATGAGCCTGTCCATTCGTTTGTAATATGCCTCGGTGGTAAACCGGAACGGACGATCCCAGGCCGAAAACAGGTAGTCGGCTCCGGCCACAACCTGGTACGACCGCTGGGCTTTTACATTGTAATTTACTGAGCCATCGCTGTTTTTTAGCTCCTTAAAAAAGGGGGACTGGTGGTACATTCCGCCCGAAAGGCTGAATGAAATTTTACGCTGCCATTCCGGATAATAACTAACAGAAAAACGAGGACTTACAATCAATTCATTATTAAAATCCCAAAAGTTAAATCGCAGACCGCTGGTAAGGTACAAATCGCCGCTATTTACAGGTACACTCCAGGTATCCTGAAAATAACCGGTTATACGGTTGGAGCTAACTTTATTCCGGGCATTGAGCGTGTAATATAGCAAAACCTCGGTATCAGAATAGGGGAGTGAGTACCCCGTGGAATCGCGGTAGATCCACTCATTTATTTTGTCTTCAAAACGTTCGTGCTGAAATTTAAATCCCCAGTTAACCAGATGTTTTTCAGAGTTAAATGCTCCCCTGTGTGAAAAGCTGTAAACGGTGGCATCGAGGTTATTGCGTGCATGATTTAAAAAAGTGCCCACTCCCAGGTTCAGCACACTATCACCAAATTGATCTGATGACATATTCCGCTCCAACTGGTTCAGGTAATATTGCCCCTGTATGTCGTAAGTTTCTTGTTCTGATGTATTAAAAGCCGAAAGAATAAATTTTAGATTGAGATTCAGATTGGGATGGTAGTTGGCTGAAAGTGCCCCGAGATAAGTTTTGAAATCGTCGATTTCCTGTCCATCAAAGTAAATGGTGGCGTTGAGTGGCATCTCCCAGGTTCCGAATGTCGTTTGGCGTGTTTGTGGAATAAAATTGTATTCGTTTTTAGTTGCATTTCCCAGAAAAGAAAGGTCGAAATTTTCCGAAAAACGATACGTTATGTAAGTTTGAAAATCCACAAACTGCGGATTGTATTCCCCTTTTTCGTCGAGGCCTCCCAACATGTAGCGGTTGGTTTTGTAACGAATGCCTGAGATATGTGCCAACCTTCCTTTCAGTGCCACATCTTCAAAGTGGGCAGTGCCCCCCAACAGGCTCATAGATGCAGATCCTCTGAAAATACTTGGTTTACGGTATTTTATATCAAGCACTGACGACATCTTGTCGCCGTAACGTGCGTCAAAACCTCCTGCCGAAAAGTCGATAGTGGAAACCATGTCGCTGTTGATAAAGCTCAAACCTTCCTGCTGACCAGCCCGGATGAGGAAGGGCCTGTAAATTTCAATGTCGTTTACATACACCATGTTTTCATCGAAATTCCCTCCACGCACGGTATATTGCGAACTTAATTCATTGTTAGTCGATACTCCCGGTAATGTTTTTATGAGCGCTTCCACTCCGCCGGTAGCCGCATCAGGCATGACTTCCATAAATCTCGGATCGATGCGGGTTACATTGCCTCCGTTTCGGCGCTGTTCAGTTACTATTACTTCTGCCAGCTTCAAATCTGTGGCAGGCATATTTACTTCCAGTATTATGTTTTCCTCTGCCTTTGCTCGGAGGGTATCTGTAAACGTTTTGTATCCGAGAGAGGAAAATACAATCAGCAGTTTTTTTTCAGCAGGAATTCGCAGCAGAAATTTTCCTTCCCGGTTCGAACTGGTACCTAACGGGTAATCCTTCAGCCCAATGTTTACCATATCAAGCGGTTGTCCGTTCTGGTCACGAACAACTCCTCTCAGTGTAGCGTTGTTGCTTTGGGAAAAAGCAGGTATTCCGGCAACAATCAAAAGTATAAAAATGAGTAACCTTTTTATCATCGGCACAAAACTAACAAACCAATTTAAGGTTAAACTTTTTATTGATAAATAAATTGTAAAAGAGAGGAAAAATTTTACTTAAACATTTTAGGGGTGAACCTAAATCCCAGTTCACCCGTACGGGCTTCTACTTCTTGCCACTGATCCACATTGAAATTTATACCTACGGATACACAAGTGGGCATGTCCAGATTGTAGTGGCGTAAAAGGTTTTGTACAAAATAGTGAAAACCGGGATTGTGCCCGAAAAAGAAAACCGTTTCAGCTTCTTCTGGGAGCGATTGTATTAATTCCAAAAAATCGGCGGTGGTAAGGCCGTGGTAAATGTTTGGCTCTTGTCTGATTTTATTTTCACTGTAGCCCAGGTTTTCTGCAAAAATCCGCGCCGTTTTCAAAGCACGCTTCGCCGGGCTGGAAATCATTAAATCAGATTCAATACCCAGATTTTTTAATTCATGACTAACCCGTTTTGCATCGTTTTTACCCCGATCGCGCAGATCGCGGTTAAAGTCGTCTTCATATCCGTAAGGTACAGCTTTGGCATGCCTCACAATTACCACCCGTTTCATATTTTTTTTTCTTGTTTGTTTATTTTCTGTTTTTGTTTCATTTTCAACAAATTTAGTTCAAATTTGAGCAAAATCAAAGAGAGGATTTTTGAAAAACATGTTTTACAACATAAAAAATAATTGTCCCTTTTTTTGTCCTCGCTCCTCTTATACCCGATTCAGTTAAATCAACGACATCAAATTTGAATTTAGAACTAATGAATATTTATAATCGGATAATTGAGAACCCATTATTTTTCAAGTGGGTATTTCATCCTTCTCCCGAAATAAATGCATACTGGAATCATTTCCTCGACAAAAATCCGGACGATGCAGAAAAAATCACCGAGTTAAAAATACAAATTGAGATACATCTCAAGTATGAAGAGAAAATACTGACAGAAGCAGAGAAAAAGGCGCTGGCAAAACGTATTGTGAGGATGCTGGAGCAGACTGACCGAAAAAGAGGTAGAACCAGGACACTCCGGAATATGATTCGTTATGTTGCGATTGCCATTTTATTTTTAAGCATAGGTGGTAGTTTAGTTTACCTGTACATGGAAAGCAGGCAGCCACAAATTATTGTAGACAATTCTGTGCTGCCTGCCCAGGTACAGGAACCCGTATTAATTTTGGGTGACAGGGAGCAAATTGCCCTTAACCGCGGTGAATCTCAACTGGAATATTCAAAAGAGGGAGATATTATCCTGAACGAGGAACAGACTATTATAAGCGAAGAAGATAAAAATGCCTCTCCTGAAATGAATACATTAGTGATACCGTATGGTAACCGATCAGTCGTTATTCTCGGCGATGGTACAAAAGTATGGCTTAACGCTGGTAGCCGTTTAATTTACCCTTCCCGGTTTGTAGATAATACACGTGAGGTATTCTTAGTAGGAGAAGCATTTTTCGATGTGCAGGAAAATGAAAAGCAGCCATTTGTTGTAAAAACATCTGATGTTAAAGTGCAGGTGCTGGGTACACGGTTTAATGTATCGGCTTATCCTGAAGATTATTCTGTGCAGACTGTTTTGGCTGAAGGAAGTGTGGAAATAAAACGGGTCAATGCCACTTTGTTCGAAAAGGGAATCCGGTTGAGCCCCGGATATCTTGCTTATTTCAATAAAAAAAATCAGGAAACACGAACACAACAGGTGAACGTGGAACATTATACCCTTTGGACCGAAGGTTTGTTTAGTTTCTCTAATACGGACCTCAACCGCATAGTAAAGAAACTGGAGAGATACTACAATATCCGGTTTCAGTTTGACGATCCTTTCAAAGGAGTTATACAGGTTTCAGGGAAACTGGATGTTACAAAAGAGCGTGTGGAAGTATTTGAATATTTGGAAAAACTGACAGGTTTAAAAATTATTCAGATAAGCGATAGACAATATGTTATTAAATAAAGCAACAACCCGGAAGGATATTCACCCCTGTGAAATTTAATTGGCGTTATTTCACAGGGCAGAGCCGCCCGGGTTGAATCAAATAAATACCAAGTATTATTTAGTATTAATTCTAAATCATTCAAAATTATGAAAATTTTTTGTTTAACCGGTTTTCTTCAAAAGGAAACCAAAAAAAAATGGGGGCGAATTATGCGTTTAACATTTTTACTTATGGTTGGCTTTATACTCTCAACAAGCGCCAACAGCTATTCGCAAAACACCCGTATGGACATTAAGCTAAAGAACGGGACAATCATTGATCTGATTGCGTATGTAGAGGACAACAGCGAGTTTGTTTTTCTCTATAAAAATGAGGATTTGGACTTAGAGAAAAAGCTGTCAGTTGAACTGGAGGATGCTACTATCTATAAGGTTCTGGACGTAGCTTTTAAAGGCCAGAATGTTGCCTGGGATGTTTATGACCGGCAAATTATTATACGCAAGGGAGCTAACACAGTACCCTGGGTGCAACGCGACATGCAACAACAAAAAACGGTAACAGGAGTCGTAACCGATCAGGAAGGACAACCGTTGCCGGGAGTTACTGTGGTTGTAAAGGGAACTACCACCGGTACTGTTACCGATAATGATGGTGGATTTTCTCTTCGTATTCCTAACGATGCAGAAATATTGCAATTTTCATTTATTGGAATGAAGACACAGGATGTATCTGTGGCAGGAAAAACGACCTTCACGGTATCGATGGAGGAAGAGACCATTGGCTTAGAGGAAGTAGTTGCAGTAGGATACGGATCTATGAAAAGGAGCGATATTACCGGTTCTATTTCTTCAGTTAATATGGAAAGTCTTAAAAACCAGCCGGTAAGAGGGCTTTCCGATATGTTGTCAGGCAGGGTAGCAGGTATGAACCTCTCACGTACCTCAGGTGATATAGGCGCTCCAACTAAAATACGTATCAGGGGGGCAAATTCAATAGAAGGAGACAATAGTCCGCTCACGGTTGTCGATGGTGTTATAGGCGCTCCTATTGGCCCGATACAGGACGTTGAATCTATTGAGGTATTGAAAGACGCATCGGCAACTGCAATTTATGGTGAAAGAGCATCAAATGGTGTTATTTTGGTAACAACCAAAAAAGCTACGTCTGCTGAACCCGTAATCAGGTTGTCGTTAAATACCGGTTTCAGTTACAGAAATATAGATTATCCCGATAAAATGAATGCAGCCGAGTATGCTGAATATATTAACGATTATAATCAGGCACAAACTTTTTCCGCTGCGGAAATAACAGAATTTAGAAACACAGGGGGTACCAATTGGCTTGATGCTATTACTCAGACCGGGTTAAAAAACGATCATCAAATTTCGTATTCACAAAAACTGGATAAACTCAGTGTTTATATGTCAGCTCGTTATGATGATGAAAAGGGAACAATGATCAATACGGAAAGTGGTGGAAATTATTCTTTAAGGTCAAAAGTTGGATTCCAACCATCAAAACGCCTAACAATGGATTTGGATATAACAGCATCCAAATCGAAAACAAAAAACGGAGGATTATCCACCGGAACAAGTAAACACCATCCCTTCTTCCAGGCTTTAAACTGGTCTCCTACAGAACCTGTCTGGCTCGATGAAGAGAATGGTATATACAATAATACTGACCACCATGGGGCATTATTGGACAGTCCGTATATGTATGCCATGGAACAGAATAACTTTAGGGAGGACCACAGCGTAGCCTCAATTCTCAATGCAAACTATAAGATTACGGATTACCTGTCATATAGTGTTACAGGATTTGCAAGTAAATCTGGCACGGCCTCGGGAAGTTATTATAATGCTTGGTTAGAGCCAAACGATCCCTATGGAAGAAGAAGCCAAAGCGAAAGATTTGATTGGAGACTTATCAATAAAATAGACTTTAACAAAACGTTTGCTGAGGCTCACAATGTAATGGTTACCGGAGTTTATGAAGCGGAAGCTTTAGAAGGCTGGAGCCTCAATGGTACCGGTAAAAAAATGCCCTTGCCTGATCTTGCTTCTTACTATACCATTGGAATCAGTAATGAACAAAGTACTTCATCCGGATATGATAAGGCTTCCCGTATAGCATATATGGGACGTTTAAACTATAACTACAAATCGCGGTATTATGTTACAGCCTCTTATCGTGTTGATGGGAAAAGCGGTCCGGCGAACCGGGTTGAAGAAAATAAATTCGGAGGATTCCCTTCGTTTGCTGCCAGTTGGCGTTTGTCGGAAGAACCGTTTATGAAAGCCAATGGAATATTTGATAACTTTAAGATTCGTGCCGGATGGGGACAAACCGGTAATCCTTCCGATTTCGTTTATACAATAATGAAATCAAACAATTATGATTATGGTATTGATGCCAATGTTTTAGGTTATATTCCAGGGAAACCAGCTAACCCATTATTAAAATGGGAAACAACAACTCAAATTGACTTTGGTCTGGATATAACTACATTCAACGGGAAACTGTCTGTATCGTTTGATTACTTCGATAAATTAACAGAAGACCTGTTAACTTTACTGGAATTGCCTGTTTACTATGGTTATGCTACCGACGGGGCTTATCTTCAAAACCTGGGTGAGGTAAGCAACAAAGGGTTTGAATTTACCGTGGATTTTAAGCCTGTTCAAACACGTGATTTTTTCTGGGATGTAAACTTTAATGTCTCAACGGTAAAAAATAAAGTTCTCGATTTAGGAGAGCAGGCTGCATTCATGACAGGAACAAATGGAAACGGAATGTTGTCCGAAAATACTTACAGGGTTCAGGAAGACCTTCCCTTAGGAACTATTTGGGGGTACAAATGGTTAGGAATCTGGCAGGAATCGGAAGCCGCACAAGCAGAGACATATGGCAATGTTCCCGGTGATTACAAATACGAGGATGTAAACAACGACGGAGCCTATAACCTGAATGATGACGGGCAAGCCATTGGCGATGCCAATCCTGATTTTGTATGGGCCTTAAATAACAGTATTTCGTATAAAAACTTCGATTTTTCGTTGTTGATTCAAGGAATGCAGGGACAGGATGTATTTAATCTTGCACGCGCTGCCATGTCAACTGTTCATGCTGATGCACGGACCATTATGTTGAAAGCACCCGCAACGGATTACTGGACTCCGACCAATACCGATGCCGAATACAAGAGCATTCACAGTACTTCTGATGCAAAACGTTTGAATTCATCGCAATGGATTGAAGATGGAAGTTGGGTGAAAGTGAAACATGTAGGACTTACTTACAATGTTCCCAGAAACTGGGTCAAATTCGGAACGCTTGCACTTACGGTTAGTGCACAAGAGTTGCTTACTTTTACAAATTATAAAGGACTGGATCCTGAAGTATCAGCTTCTGGTTCGAGTGACTTATGGGGAGGATGTGATTTTGGTACGCAACCGTTACCTACAACTGTTACATTCGGAGTTTCTCTGGAATTTTAATTTAATTATTTAATTTATTAAAAGATGAAAAAGATATTAATCATACTTATAATAAGCGCCATTTTTGCTTCATGCTCCGAGGATTTTTTGAATATTACTCCCAAGGGAGATATTTATCCTGAAAGCTTTTATGCTTCAGCAACCGATTTGGAAATGGCCGTTACAGGGGTATATAAAGTATTACAAGATGCATATTTTTATGCAAATCATACTGCATATACTGTGGCAGGGAGAGATAAAACCTCTCAGTTTAATAATGTTGTCGAAGTTGATGTGTTTAATGCAGAAGGAGACAATGGGGAAATGCTCCGGTGGTGGGCCTATGCTTATCAGGCAATAAATGCATGTAATACGATTATTAACAATTATGAAGGTGCTGACGCTTCTGAAGATGTAAAGAAAAAAGCAGCGGGTCAGGCACACTTTGTCAGGGCAATTGTTTACTTCCAGTTGGTCAGAATGTACAATGAAATACCATTTTACCTTAGTTCAGAGGAGGCGACAAACGACATGCCCCTTACCGGTCCCCAGGTTGTATATGATTTAATTGTGGAAGATTTAAAGATTGCTGAAGAATATCTTCCTGCAAACTGGAATGGTGATTCGAAAAGGGCAGGTGTTGCTTTCACCAATGGAGCTGCTAAATCAGTATTGGCCTACGTCTATCTTTCAATGGCCGGTTATCCGTTAAATGATACATCGAAGTATGCTCTTGCTGCAAGTAAAGCAAAGGAAGTAATTGACGGCGCGAGTACCTGGGGGTATAAATTAATGGAGGACATTGAAGATTTGTATTCGAAAGAATTGAATTATGAAAATAGATCGTGCGATGAAGTAGTATTGGCTTTCTATAATGACAATGAATGGGGATGCCCGTTATGTGGCTTCCCCGGTGATTATGGCGGATGGGATGTTTTTTACGCTGATCTGAATTTCTTCAGAAGCTATCCGGAAGGCCCGAGAAAAGATGCCATTTTTATGTGGGAATTTCCAATGGCAGACGGAACTGTAAAAAATTATACCGAAATGACTAAGGGGCATCCATATTACAAACAATACTGGGATGGAAAATTAGACTGGGATAAACCATGGGAAGGAATGAACTGGAAAAACAGTCGTCCCCAGGTAGCAATTACCCATGCGAATACCCTGTTGGTTTATGCCGAAGCAAAAGCGATGTCTTCTTCTCCTGATGCAACTGCATATGAAGCGGTAAATAGAGTTCGAAACCGGGCAGGTTTAGATGATTTGCCTGAAGGACTCTCACAAATAGATTTTAGAGATGCTGTTGTTCAAGAGCGTGCATGGGAATTTCCAGGTGGTTTTTGGTTCACTGATCCATGGTATGATCTGGTTCGTTTGGAAAGAGTTGAAGCATCAGTCTTGGAGAGAGATCCGAGCGAAAACCAGATTGTTAATCAACCGACAAAAGAACATTATTTTGCTCCGTATCCTTCTGTCGATGGTGTGAAAAATCCGAATCTTCTTAACTAAAATTAGAATGAAAGATAACAGATATTGGTACTCTTATTAGAGGCCAATATCTGTTTTTTTTATCCCCTCTCAGATTAATTTGGAGTAAAGAGAATAGAAGCTTAATAATGACCTGGAAGTTATTATCTCCATTTTTTTGTGTGACATACCAGAACCAAATTTAGGTTTCTCAAATAAAAAATACTGATAACTCTACTGGGATAAACAATTTTATGTGGAATTATTTTTTTTACTAAACTGGATTTTACTTCTCATCATTTCTCATTTTTTAACTGAGAAAACGGAGACAATTCCCGAAAAATTTTTGATAAGACCTGTTTCACATAAAACATATACAAAACTTACAATGCACTTTGAGGGAAGAGAAAAGTTGCTAACCCGGCTTTTCCGTTTGTTACCAGCATTCCAGTTGTAAAAAGATGAGGACTAAATAAAGGAGTGGACTATTTTCTGGCATTAGTGCCTCAACAAAAAAGCAATAACTCCAGGAAAGGAAATATATAACTCATAAGACAATGACAATGAACATTCAGAAAATCAAAAAAATGAAAAGGTATCACAAAGCTATTTTTCTTGTTGCGTTAATGTTTGTGCCCTTTTTAAAGTTGACGGCTCAAAATGTTTCGGATAGTGAGTTAAAGTTTATTGTTGCTCCTTATCTTCAGGATGCCGGAGGGCATTCATTTTCTGTTATGTGGGAAACATCCATCCCGGTAAAAGGACAGGTTTATTTGGGTAAAGCGGAATACCATATTTTAAAGCCGGAGTTAAAACCAGTTGCGAAAGAAGAAAGTCCGGTAAAACTTCATCACCTTGTTATAGAAGGATTAAAAAAGGAGGAACTTTATTTCTACCAAGTGGTAAATATTACAGAAAGTGGAGATACGCTGAAAGGACCAGTAACCCAAATTACCAATCCCGATTACGACAAATCGGCTGTTTCTTTTTCAGTTATTGGCGATATTCAGGGGGGAATTAAAGTATGGGAAGATATTTCAAAACTGATGATTCGCGGCCGTGCACAGTTTATTATTCATGTGGGGGATTTGGTACGGAATGGCCCGAATGACTATGAATGGATTGACGAGTTCTTTAAGCCGGCCGGTTTATTATTAAGCCAGGTGCCATTATATCCGGCTATTGGAAACCATGAACAAAACGCTTCGAATTTCTATCAATATTTCGGCCTTCCCGAAAATGATGCCTTTTTTTCTTTAAAAAAAGGACCTGTCCGGTTTATTTTTGCCGACACAAATAAAGATCTGCTTCCGGGGTCGGAACAATACCGGAGACTGGAGCAGCAACTGGCCCATTGCCGGGAACCATGGAAAATTGTTGTCCACCACCATCCCGTATTTACTTCAGGAAATGCTGCTTACAGGAGTTCATTAATGGCTACTGCCGCCAAGGGAGATCCCAATATTCTACATTTAAGGACCCTTTATGAAAATTACGGCGTTGATCTTGTCCTTAACGGGCATGTTCATACTTACGAAAAAAGCTGGCCCATTTATAAGAACCATATTGACCGGGAAAATGGGGTAGTGTATATTATAACCGGAGGTGGTGGCGGTAGATTTCGATCGCTCAACCTGGCATATAAAAACTGGTTTACCTCAGAAAAAATTGTAATGCATCATTTTCTGAATATTCAGATAGATAATGATGTTCTCTCCATGAAAATGATAGATGACAAAGGGAATGTAATCGATACCTGGAAAAAAGAGAAGAATGTGGCAAGCGCAAAACCCAATTCCCCCATCATAAAAACGGCACATAAATATTTTATTGACAGTACCCGAATAACTATTGAAAATCCGAATACCCATGGGAACATCACGTACCGGATAAATGACGGACAATATTCTACTGTTTTTGAAAATGAAACATCTGTCAGTGTTGGCAGCACTGCCACCCTGACCGCAATGGTTACCGGAGTGAATAAATCAAGCAATGAGGTTTACAAAACAGTTGAAAAACTACCTCTGATGGGAAAAAAGAGAGCAGAGGCAAAAAAAGTTACTGCTGACTACTATGAAGGATTTTTTACGATGCTGCCCAACTTCGAACAATTGTCGCCAACCCGTACTTTTTCACTGAGTTCTATTTCAATGTCTGAAATTAATCCAAGGGCTGAGGACCATTTTGCTGTACGCTTTAAAGGCAGCATTTCGATACCGGAAACAGATGTTTACCGCTTTTTTCTTGAATCGTTTGATGGCAGTATGCTTCTTATTGACGGGAAAGAAATTATTAAAAACGACGGGGTCCATTACGAAATTTTCAAAGAAGGGTACGCAGCCCTTGAAAAAGGAAATCATGATATTGAAGTCCGGTTTTTCGATTTTGTACATAGAGAAACCCTAAACCTGAAAATCGGAAAGCAGGATGGTGAGATGATCGATATTAATCAGTATGTAACAGGAAGAACGAAATAATAAAAACAGTGTTTTACAAACCCTTAAATTGAGACTAAGACAGGGAACCAAAAGAATTTTACAACAACTTTGATAGAATAAAGAGATGATTTGGTTAGATAACATAGTATTTCAAAAAGGTGGAAAGGGGAAATGTATCCTGTTCTTTTTTTGTCTTTTAATGTTTGTTACAGCCAGCGCTTCTTCGTATGTTGAACTGATTCATTCCGATAAATACTGCACGGTTTGGTGGAGTGGTTCCACATATAAGGTAATGAAAGACACACCTCTCCCTGAAAAAAAAAGAGAAATTGTGGTCCGGGCTGCAAAAAATGAAACAGAAAGTTTTCAGGTTGTTTTACACCCACTCACAGATTTGAAAAATATAACAATAGCTGTATCTGATTTCGGTTCGGATGTGTTTACAGACGATACCCAATACACTAAAAATTCCCGCTTTTTGATGGAATACCGGAAAAAAATGGGTGACTTACTGGAACAATTTTATAAACTTCAATAATTCTATAATGACTAAAAAAAATTATTACTTAACAGTTTTCCTTATTGTATTATTCTCAATTCATTCCTGGGGACAGGGAGATGGTTATATCATTAAGGAAGGAAATCGTATGTTTCCCATTGGGTCTTATTATCTGCCGAATGACGATAATATGCTCCGGGAATTGGTAGACGCGGGCTTCAATATTGTAAGATGCTCTTCAAAAGAAACTCTTGATCGTGCTCAATCCGCTGGGTTAATGGGATGGTTACCTTTAAGTTTACAGAGTGGTGCAACCGATGAATTCAAAAAAAAGGTAGACGCTTTGGTTGGTCACCCGGCATTGGCTTTATGGGAAGGGCCAGATGAAGTGGTGTGGTGGTTTACCGGAGAGTGGAATTTACATTACAAAAAGAAAATTCATGAAAAGCCAGGGTCATGGTGGGAGCAGGAAGAAGGTGCAATTAATTATGCAGAGGAGAAATCGGCCAGTTATATACCCAATATTAATGAGGCTATTTCATACATACGGAGTGTTGATACACTTAACCGGCAGGTGTGGATAAACGAGGCAGCTGCGAGCGATACAAAATATATACGGCAATACCTGGACAATATTGATATAACAGGTTGCGATAAATATCCCATTATGCAATTAGGCGAATCCGATCCCTATGAAGAAATGCATCGGTATTGTAATAGCAAATATACTATCATGCAACAACCTTCACCAAAGAACGGAGATGTACGTAAAAATGTAGATGATATAAAATTTTACACCCGGCGTTTTTTGGAAGTGGGGAGAGGCAAACCTGTATATATGGTACTTCAGGCTTTCTCCTGGCCGGAATTAGGAGGAGATTATTGGAGTAGCCTGCTTCCGGTGTATCCTTCTTTTATGGAATCACGCTATATGGCATATATTGCTATCGCAACCGGTGCAAAAGGTATTTATTACTGGGGGGCAAATTACACAAAATCCGAAGAGTTCAGACAGTCAATATATGCTGTAACAAGAGAGTTGTCTGCCTTACAGCCTTTTCTTGTTTCCCCGGAAGAAAAGCACGTGAATATTAGGGGAATTAAGACCTTGCCTGAGGTAAAAAGCGATTTTTCCAGTATTGCCAGAAGGTATGGACGGGATTGGCTGATCGTCGTGATAAACGAAACAGATGATTACCAAATGAGTGTGGTGGTGGAAAATATGAAACATTTAAATGGGATGAAATTTTATGACTTATATGGAAAAGACGAGTTTGTTGTTTCCAATGAAGAAATGGTTTTCCGTATGAAACCGCGTGAGATTAAGGTATTGGCAACCAGTAAAAGGTGGAAATCAAAAGAAACCAAAGGAAGAGATTACGCCGGGCGATAGGAAATTTTTGTGAATGACACCGTTTACAGTAAAAATCCGGAAATATTGATGGAGTACAGACATCAAATGGGCGAATTGCTAAATGAATTTAACAATGTGAAATAAAATGTTTTTGAAAGGAATTTTGAACAATAAATGTTTTTTATGTGGCCTTGGGGATGATGGTTTGAATTGGCTACTGTTGAATCGTTTTCAACTTAATGCAGATATAAAATTCAGATGGAAAAGTTAATGTGGATTTTTATGTATAATCAGATGCAATTTTATAAAATTATTATAGCCATTTTATTTTGTATTCTTTGTTTAGTACCCAATCATATGTTTTCCCAAAATATCCCGGAGAATATCAAAACTCTTATGGATACACTTCCTGTATTGAGCAATGACCACGGTGATCGGGAATTGCTATATCAATATTCGGTGGGTGATCTGAGTAGTTTGTCGGACGAAGACACACGAAAAGTTATTAGTGGTTTGAAGAACAGGGGTGTCGGGGTTATTACTTTTTGGAAGAAAGGAGAAAAAATAGATTCACATATTCAGGAAGGAATCCGCATTGCACGCATACAAAAGGAGCTGGGGCTGAGTGTTGTTATTGATGCTACCCGGCTTCTGTATGGATTTTATGACGGTACCCCTGCTACTTCTCATATTAGTGATAAGGGTGAAACTTTTTCCGACAGTTCATTTGCCGGTCATACGATGGGATGTCCTTTTACTTTGGTTAGCCGGATACCGGTTATTGAAGCCCGGATTGTTGCTTATGCTGAGGCATATAAAGCGGCAGGAATTGATATTGATATAGTAACGGCCGATTGGGAAATTGATGGTCCCATGGAGTGGAATGATGCCTGGGAAAACTCAAAAAGTTGCGTGAGGTGCCGTGAAAATACTTCAGATATTAATAATTTTCTGTTATTTCAGGCAACACTCAGATCCATACGTAGCAGGTTAATGTATGAATCATATACAAAACCTGTACTGGAAAGATTTCCGGATGCATTAATTACCAATTATGCAACTTACCCACATGATGGATGGAGATACTGGTACGATTATTTTGAATATCCGCAGCCTGAACTTCCTCATATAAAAGATCAGAATGCTTTGTATCGTCCGTGGTATGACGAGTTTGCCGAAACAGGATTTACCCTTGCCATGCCGGTTGTATATACATGGTATCCAATATTTAATTGGTATCCTGAATATAGCGGTGATTATAGGTGGTTCTACAATATGCTGAAGGTTGGAAGTAATGCCGGGAAATCAACGCCATCCGGAATTCCCCTGGCAACTTTTGTCCACTGGCACACCACGGCTCCTCCCAAAAATCCTGATCCGGGAGTAAAACAGATGAGCAGGGAATCATATCAGGAATTACTCTGGCATTTGTTATTAAGGGGACATGACATGCTGTTTTCATGGTGTATGCAAAATGAGTTAGCAGTAGAAATGATATTGCTTCAGGATGTTTATAATAAATCACTTGAATATAATAAGTGGTTCAAAATAGGGCAACCAGTCATTTTTGATGTGCCGGCCAATGAAACAACTGTTATTTCCGGAATTAAACTGAATAATAAAGTGCTTGTGAGACGAACTGACTTTAAAGAGAACAACAAACCTGTTATGGTTAAAATTGATAACGTGGAGCTCAAAGTTCCCTGTAAACCCGGTGAATGTCAAATATTGAGGCTTGAATAAATTGAGGTTTGGGTACGTGTTTCTTCTTATGTGCTATTTTTAAGAATCAAGTTGGATGGAAATACAAAATGCAGCAATTATGAAGCTAAAATACAGTTATTTAGCCTATGCTATCCTTCTTTCCCTGATGGCCTGTTCGTCAGGGAAACGTGAAGGTGTTTTCGGTTCTTTGTTGTATAAGCGCCCTCCTGAATTTCCGGGAATTATTTATACCGAAGGAAATAACCTTCGTCAGCTAATTTATAGTATAACAGCCTATTTTACCCTCGTTTATATTTCAAAAATAATCATTATTAAATATATTTACCTTTATAAAAAATAATCATATGTTCTGTAAATTGTTAAGTATTCTTAATGGTAAGTTGCCTGTTACAGGCATTGTATTTGGGGTTTTCCTTTTTGTTAATGCTGCGGCACAGGTTAACCATATAAACCAAAACAAAAATTTTTATCTGGGAATTGATAATTCAGGTGATCAGTTTAAGCCGGGGGAATTTTTTAATGCGGAGGCAATGGATGCCTTGGGTGTCGATTTTTTAGTTTACAAATACAGGGGGCCCAAAGGAACGATTGAGGATGAAGCAAAGAGGATGGAACAATTGGTAAATCGTTTCGAGGAAAAAGGTTTAAAAGTGGTCATCAATGTGGAAACGGGTAACTGGGCGCTTGATATGTTTAGCAAAGATGGTCATAACTGGGTAAAACAGCCCGGGAACCTTCATTTATTCAAATTCCCTGAACCGGTTCTAAAAAGCCTGAATAAATCGCCTGCTGCCTGGGGAATACAATACGACGAACTGGAGCACTCCCAGTTAACACGTAATCTTACATTAACGCTGCAACATCCCGGTGTGGAGCTTGTCAGTCTTGCCGAACCAACAGGAATGGATTTTAAATCAGCCGACCAGGCTGTGTACGAAGGGGCTAAATCGCTGGTGGATGAATGCAAAAGTTTGGGCACACAGAAGGTAGTAACAGAGCATGTTTGGCCCGTGCTTTTCCATAATTTTGCCCGGGCAGGCATGATCCCCGCTTACAAACAAATGAAGGAAAACTGGTCAAATGTTTGGGCAGCCTGTGCCATGGGGGCCTGTATGCAGTACGATCAGGAATTATGGTCATGTATTGATTTTTGGAACCATAATACTTTCCCGGGGCATTCGGCAGAGGAGCTTTGGGGCAATCTTTTGTTTGCCTATTGGGCAGGAGCCGACAAAGCCTATGTTGAAGCCATTGGCAGGCACACGTATGAAATTACGGATGACAATAACATTAAACTACTGGAAAGAGGAGAAGCGCTCAGCCGTTTTGCAAAAGAATATGTTCCTGAAAATCCCCGCCCGTTTACGTTCAGGGATTTTGAGCCTGAAATTGCGATCATTCGTTTTGATGACACAGAGTGGGGACAGGGAGAAAATGTATATTGCACTGTCGATACAAATAAAGAAGGCACTGAAAAAATGAAATTGTATTGGAAAGACTGGCTTTTTGGTGCTTACGATCTCAATACAAGCCCGGAATCTGAAGAGTGGCTAAAAGCCTGGCATACGATTACCCATGGAATGGTAAAAGAGGAAGCGCTTTCATGGAATGCCGGCAATTATTATGATGGGATGCCTCACCGATCATTTGCGCCTGTAAATGCTCCGGTGGTTTTTGACGACAATGTAACAAAGGAGTATCTCGAAACAGTGAAACTCGCTTTCCTGTGCGGATTGTTTATGAGTGAGAATACCCTGGCTGATGTTTCCTCCCTGGTGAAAGAGAATGGGTTGGTGGTTGTTACATCGCCGCGGTTTGCGCCAGAAAAGTTTGTCTCAAAATATACTTCAGGTACAAAAGAATATAAAGATGGTAAAGGTAAATGGATTATTACCGATGATATGGCCGGGAAAGATCTGAAGAAAGCGGTAAAAAGATTTATCGGTAAAGATGATAAAATTGTATATAACTTTAAGGGAGACAGGAAAGTTATAATGAAAATCTCACCAGACGGGAATGAACTGAAAATTAGCAAAATAAATTTTTAATCTAAACAAAACGCTCTTTAAATTATGAAACCAAAATATTTCGTTTTTGTATTTCTTTTTTTATTTGGAACCTATTCATGTGTAGAAAAAGAAAAAAGCCCGGAGGT
>NZ_QWET01000025.1 GCF_003573545.1 Mariniphaga sediminis
AAGGGAAACATCTTTTCGGCTTACTCTTATGCGATGGAATTGACAGGTTGCCCGGGGAATTATCACACAGATTATGACACCGCAGTTTCAGAAGAACTGAAAAACGAAATATCTGATGTGATGAAAGTAATAGGAGAGATTTAATTCCTTGTAAACCGGTATTTGTTTAAGGTGCTGTGTGTAGTATTTCCCTTTTGTTTTTTTGTGTTTCAACATAGAAAAACAAAAGGGAAATGTATTTTAAAAACGGGGACCTGATGTAAGATGAAATTCTGAAAATCCCGGCAGAAATGAAACCCTGACCGGTTTTTATTTCTGACAGATTCAATTTTGTGCCTGAACGGTTGTTTGCCTTTTTTTGAAAAGGTGGATGAAATTTGACACGCCGGCGATTTTTGAAACGGTTTTGTTTACCCACAACCCTTAAGAGATAGGCAGTCCGGTTTCGCGAATGATGGTCTGGCGCAGTTCGTGTGTCTATTTCAGCGCTCCCCAGAACCGATCGATGCCGGTAATGTCGAGGTAATGTTCATCAACGGAAGCCTTTTCGTAAAGCGGCGCTTTCCCGGCAATAATACCGATTACCAGCCGGGAATATTTACTGTACAGGTTCATGTCGCCCCTGATGACAGTGGCATCGTGGCAAAGGTTCAATGCCATTTTCATGGGCATGGCCGAATGTACGCCAAACCGCCGGGCTTTCTTTTTTTATTACCGTACCAGCCAAATCAGGCTCCTGTATTTTTATGCTTTTATAACATGGTTTAGTCTTTTCTTATATTCTATATTTGGGGCTTTAATAAAAAACCGGCCAATACTTTTACTATCCGCTGTTTTACAAAGTATTGCTTCGTATTTAATTGATTGAGATGAAGAAATTACGAAAACTTTTACGGGTTTTGCACCGTGATTTAGGGTACTTTATAGTAGGGATGACCCTGGTTTATTCCCTGTCAGGAATTTTTCTGAATCACCGTCATGATTTTAATCCGGATTATAAAATAATTACGGAAAATTTTCAGACCAGTATTACATTCGATACCCCCGTTAGCGAAGAGGTGGTAAAAAATGCACTGGAAGGATTGGAATATGATGTAACGTATAAAAAACATTACATGAACAATCAGGGAAATATAAAAGTGTTTGTCGAAAACGGGGAGGTGGTGATTAATCCCCAAACGGGCAAAGGAACGATGGATTACCTGCAGCGCCGGCCTGTTATTTTTGAGATGAATATGTTGCACAAGGCAACCATCGGTTCTTTGTGGAAGTGGGTGAGTGACGGCATGGCGGTTATCCTGCTTTTTGTTGCTGTTTCCGGGTTGTTTTTATTAAAAGGGAAACGCGGTTTCGGGCGTTGGGGCTGGTGGTTTACAATTACCGGGATTATCGTACCCTTATTTTTTGCTTTAATGTATATTTGAAAAAAATAACCAGGAATTACGAATAAAGATGAAGAAAATTACTTTGCTTTTTTCTGTTTCTCTGTTCCTCTTTAGCTGCGGAGGCCGGAAAACACAAAATGAAAATACCGCAGCTATTTCCGAAAAAGCCGCTGTGGTTTATAAGGTGGATGAACTGTATGTCCGCGCCGCTGATTTGGTGGATCAGGAAGTAACGGTAAAAGGTACTGTGATGCATGTGTGTAAACATGGAGGCGAAAGGTGTTTTCTGATGGGGAGTACGGAAGATTTAAACATCAGGGTAGAAGCCGGAGAAAAAATAGGGACGTTCAGCCAAAAACAAATGGGTAGCGACCTCACCATTACAGGCATTTTTAAAGAGGTAAAAAATGAGGCCGACGCCCACAACCCGGGCAGCGGACACGGCGAGGAAAACCATAGCGGGGATAAAGAAACGGAAACCGCCCACCAGGTTATTGCAGAAGCCGAAAAAAATGCTCCGGTGGTTTATTTTATGGAAGGCCTGGAAATCGTTAAAGAAGAAATTTAGCCTGAAACCAGCCTTTTAAAGGGATTCAGATTTTGAAAACCCGTTACTTTTTTGCCGGTATAAAATCGAGGGAAACGGAATTTACACAATGCCGGGTATTTTTTTGGGTGAAACCTTCACCGTAAAAAACATGCCCCAGGTGGCCCCCGCAATTACTACAGGTTATTTCAGTACGCATTCCGTCAGGGTCGGGTGTTTTGGTAACCGCTCCTTCAATTTCATCGTCGAAACTGGGCCAGCCGCAGTGAGAATCGAACTTGTCGGACGACTTGTAAAGCGCCGTTCCGCAGCGTTTACAAACGTAGGTCCCTTTTTCCTTGTGGTTGTTGTACTCCCCGGTAAACGGGCGTTCGGTCCCCTTGTTTACAATAACGTATTCTTCAAATTCTGTTAGTGGCTTAAAATTCTTCACCTTTTGTTCCTCCATAATTTTTTCCTGTGCCTCCACTTTCGCTTCTGCCTTTTCGGGCTCCTTTGTCTGCCGCACCTTCTGTCCGCAGGCCGAAAAAGCCATTGCAATAAATAATATGGAAATTATTGTTTTCACTTCAATGTTAATGACAATTGGGAAAGGAGAATGGTTCAAACTGAGGGGATTATTTAAAAAAAAGTTCCCCACGCCGGGGCATCGATTCTCCGGTTCCAACCGGAACGGCAGCCTCCTTTTTTTATGTGTGTGCGCATCCACCGGAAACATAAAATCTATGCTAAGGTTATGGAAAAAAAGTTGGTGAGGATATGAATGAACTTAAACAAAAGCTGATAAAAAAGGGTCTGACTTAATTCTGCGGACATTTCATAGAATAGTGAAAATTTTTATAGTTTTGTTACCTACTATACCAGCAAATAGAGCATGAATGAAAATGAACAACAACTTTTTGAAAGATTAAAAAACAGTGATGAAGCTGCTTTCAGGGTCATTTACAATAATTATTCTTCAAAGTTGTATTATTTCGTTTTTGAGTTCATTCCCTTAAAAGACGTTGCTGAAAATATTGTCCAGGATACTTTTGTAACGCTGTGGAACAGGCGTAAGGAATTAAAAGACAATACCAACCTGGCTTCATATCTTTTTACAGGAGCTAAAAACAATGCTTTATACAGATTACGTGATAAAAAATACAGGCAAAAATTGTTCTCAGATGCAATAGATGTCAGTGAACTGAATTTAAACGTTGATGCATTAGCTACTGCCGATACTTCTGCTTTTGCATTTCAGGAAATTGAACAAATCATACAAAAAACATTAAGCAGTCTGCCTCCCCAGTGCAGAAAAGTCTTTGAGTTGAGCAGGTTCAGGGAAATGAAGAACAAGGAAATTGCGGAAGAACTCAATATTTCTGTCAGAACGGTGGAGGGACATATTTCAAAAGGGATAAAAGCATTCAAAATTGCCCTGAAAGATTACCTGCCTTTAGTTGCATACCTTTTTGTGGTCTGAAAATCATTCTATTATATAGAATAAATAAAAATGCATAAAAAAAATGCAGTGTACGACCAGGTGTAAATGCTTATTTGTGCATTATTTCTATATAGCATGGAAAATTTTGAAGACATATTAAAACTGGTTACAGGCAATTTAGCCCGGGAGGAAAAAGAAAAAGTACTTTCTGAAATCAATGCAAAGAAAGGAAACCGGGAAATTTTCAGGAAAGTAAAAATTGCATGGGCAATCTTTTCTTCCGGTAGTAAACAATTAAGCGATTATGATGAAGAGAATTTATTCCTGAAAATTAAAGATGAAATTTCAGGAAAAAAGAAGAGTCTGACCATCTCCGTTCATACAGTGCTTAAATATGCTGCGGTTATAATTTTTATGATTAGCCTGACAACAATATTTTATTTAAATAAGCAAAATAGTAATCCCGAAACTACAGACGAATCACTGTATACTTCTGTGGTAACCGAAAACGGTCAACGGTCTAAGGTCATTTTACCCGATAGTTCATTCGTATGGTTAAATTCGGGCACGACCCTTTCTTATCCCAACAATTTTTCCAGTCAAAACAGGAAGATTTTACTTAACGGACAGGCATTTTTTCAGGTTTACCACAAAGAAAATTCTCCTTTTTTAGTGCAAGCGAATTCCCTGATAGTAACAGTGCGGGGTACAAAATTCGACGTGGATGCATATCCTGATAACGATGCGGTTACTGTTGTGCTTGAGTCGGGAAAAGTAGATCTTTCACACCAGGGCATTGAGTCGTTTAATTACACCATGCAACCCGGAGAAAAGGCAAGTTTCAATATAGCCGCCAATTCATTGAACATAGGTCATGTCGATACTGTCATTTATTCTTCCTGGAAAGACGGGAAGCTTATATTCCGCAATGAACCCATGAAGAATGTAGTTGAAAAACTGAAAAAATGGTATAACATTGACATTGAGGTTGCCGATACAGAAGTTTACAGCTCCATTTTCTCAGGGACAATTCAAAACGAAAGCTACGAAGAGATTTTCAGGCTTATCGGAGCCGTTTGCCATGTTAACTGTAACTTGATACATAATTACGAAAAAGAAGCGAAGCCAAAAATTATCATTTCAAATAAATAGGAAATAATTGTCTAACAAAAAAATTTATGCCTATGATATGAATAAACTAAGACAAACAAAAAGGAGATGCCGTTAACATCTCCCCCTTTTCTTTTTTAATGCCTCGTGGTATACAACTTCAGAAGCATAATTAACTTGAATTTTAAAAATCCAAATCAGGACAAATTTATGAAAAAAAATTATTATGGATTGATTTCCGGAGCATGTATAATCTGGAAATCCAAATTATTGAAAAGAATGAAGATTGTTACATTACTAATTCTGGTTACCATAACCCAAGCGTTTGCGCTTGACAGTTATGCGCAAAACAAACGGTTAAGTCTTCGTTTTACGAATGAAAGAATCATCAACATTCTGGATGAGATTGAAGAACAATCTGAGTTTTATTTTATGTTCGACGCTTCAAAAATCGATGTAAACCAAAGGAAAAGCATCGATTGTGAAAACCAGACAATAACCAATATCCTTGACCAGCTTTTTGAAAATACAAGGATAACATACCGTGTCAGCGACCGCCAGATTGGGCTTATCAGCACTAATTTTGCAAATGCTGACCAAAGTCAGGCAGTTTCCGGAAAAGTATCTGACTCCTCTGGTTCTCCACTACCGGGAGTAACCGTAGTGATAAAAGGTACTACGCAGGGAACGGTTACCAATGGTGATGGAGAATATTCTCTGTCCAATATTCCGGATAATGCTGAATTGGTGTTTTCTTTTGTAGGGATGAAGACACAGGAAATAACTGTGGCTGGGAAAGCTAATATTAATGTTGTAATGGCAGAAGAAGCAATTGGTTTAGACGAAGTGGTTGCTGTTGGATATGGAACACAAACAAAAGCAAGTCTAACTGGTTCAGCTCAGGTTGTTAAAATGGATGACATCGAAAAAAGAGGTATTTCTACCGGTAATATTGTTAAAGCTATTGAGGGTTTTGTTCCCGGGCTTCAAATTTCCTATAACGGAAATCCTAATAACACAACATCGATGATACTTCGCGGTAGAGGAACATTGAATAGTGGAATCGCTCCTCTTATTATTATTGACGGAGTCCCGACAAACAGAGGATTAAATGAGTTAGCAGTCCATGATATTGAGAACATCCAGGTACTAAAGGATGCATCATCAGCAACAATATATGGCTCTCGGGCGGCAAATGGAGTAATACTCGTAACGACAAAAAAAGGAGAAGAAGGAAACAATATTACGATCAATTCATCCATAAAAGTTGGTTTTTTACCACAGAATACAATTCCACTATTGAATACCGAAGAGTACGGAAGGGCCCAATGGATTGCAGCCAAAAATGATGGAGTTGATCCAAATTATGGAACTTATAGTTATCTGGACCATCAGGATGCAAGTGGTAAATGGATTTTAGATGAAATTATTTTACCAGATTTCTTGGATGCTGATAAAACGATGAAGCCCGCCAATACAAACTGGGAAAAAGTTATTTCCCGTAATGCAATAACTCAAAATCATAATATAGCAGCTTCTTTTGGAGGAAAGAAAGCAAATGCTTTATTATCATATGATTACTTAAAGAGTGAAGGAACTACAAAATATAACAATTGGATAAGAAACACCCTGCGCATTAATTCTAGTTATAATTTAATTGGTGGAAGACTAGAAGTTGGCGAGAATATTTCATTAATAAAAATGATGTATACGGGAAGCTCTTACCTTGATAGAATTCCCACAATACAATCAATTGTACCCGTTCACACGATAGATGGCAAAGGTTGGGGGGGGCCAGTTAAAGGTATGAGCGATCGAAACAATCCACTTTTGATGATTATGAACAATAGACAGAATCATTCCGATGATTTACGTTTAGTCGGTTCTCTTTATATGGATTTAGAACTTTTTAAGAATTTTCATTTTAAATCAACAGCGGGGGTAGATTATGATGGGAAGTGGCAACGTACCATGAATTTGAAATATAACGCAGGATTTATGTCGGAAGATGTTACAAAAATGGAAGTCTATGCTTCATATGATGGAAGTTGGACTTGGAATAATGTCTTTAACTATCAGTTCAAACTGAACAAAAATAATTTTAATTTAATGGTTGGGCAGGAGCTAACTGAAGCTAATGGTTCATATTTATGGGGGGCAAGAGATGGGTTTGCTATGGAGAGTACCGATTATATGTATCTTGATGTAGGGGAAGAAAATGTTCGTAATGGAAACATAGCCTGGGATAATGCTTTAAACTCATATTTTGGACGTCTTGTATATGATTATTCAAGGAAATACTTATTAACTGCAATAATAAGAAGGGACGGCTCTTCTCGTTTTGGCACAAACAATAAATATGCATTATTTCCTTCATTATCAGCAGGATGGGTGATAACAGAAGAATCTTTTATGGAATCTTTCAATTGGCTTTCTTACTTGAAGATTAGATATGGTTGGGGAAGAACAGGAAATCAGGAAATTGACAACTATGCTTCTTATAGTCAGTATATGGCACAATATGACGACTCGACGACTGGTATCAATCCAAGTAATTCAACTGCTTATGATATTTATGGTAATGATGAGGGCTTCCTTCCTTCTGGATTTAGAATTTTACTAAATGGTAATAGCGATTTGAAGTGGGAAACTACAACTCAAAATAACTTCGGAGTTGATTTTAACCTTTTCGATTCGAAACTAACTGGTTCATTTGATTATTATATAAAGCATACTTATGATATTCTTGTAAAACCGCCAACCCTCAGAGTAACTGGGTATAATCAAAGTACCTGGTATAACGGAGCAGAAATGAAAAATAAAGGATGGGAAGCAACTCTCTCTTATTCAGGACAAATAAATAAATTAAGCTATTTTGTTGGGTTTACAGGATACCACAACGATAATGAATTTGTATATATTATGCCTGAAGCTTTAGGTGCATATGCAGGAAATGGCAAAGATCAAACTATCTTAGGAAGACCTTTGCGTTCTTTATATGGCTATATAGCTGAGGGTATTTTTCAAAATCAGGAAGAGGTTGATGCTGCTCCTGTTCAACCAGGGAAGGGTGTTGGCAGAATTAAGTACAGAGATATTAGTGGTTCCAATGGTGTTCCTGATGGTAAAATCGATTCTGATGATAGAACCTGGATAGGAGTTGATGAACCTAAGTTTGCCTGGAGTTCAAACCTACAAGCAAAGTGGAAAAATTTTACGCTTTCTATGTTATGGAACTCAGAGATAGGCAGAGAAATATCAAGTCCGACAAAAGGTCTTACAAATTTCTTCGGATTCTATGGTGGACAAAATTATGGAAAGGCATTATTGAACGCCTGGACAACTGATAATAACAAATCAGATATACCAGCTTTAACCAAAAGTGATAATAATAGTGAACAGCGTTTCTCCACATATTTTGTTGAAAATACGTCCTATCTAAAACTACAATCCTTTGAATTAGGATATGAATTACCTAAAGCTATTGCTCAAAAGCTTCTAATGCAAGATGCCCAGGTTTTTGTACAGGGTGAGAATTTATGGACAATCAAATTGCCAGGGAACTCCTTTACTGGTTACGACGAAAAGAACCCAAACTTAACTTACCCATTACCGATTTCATTCACATTTGGTTTAAACTTTAAATTTTAGAACACTATGAAAAATAAATATATTGCAATCTTTGGGATTTTATTTTCGCTTTTATCTTGTAACGAAGATTTTTTAAAACGACTTCCTCAGGGAGTCATATCTACAGAGCAACTTGAAACTATAGAGAATGCTGAAAAAATGGTTATTGCTGCTTATGCCGGACAAATTAATGAAAGGTACAATCTACGTCCACTTACACCATGGCCATATGGAGATTTGAGAAGTGGTGATGCCTACAAAGGAGGAGCAGGAATTGGTGATAAAAAGCAGTGGCATCAACACGAGACATTTGTTCTTTTAGATGTAGACAATACTGGTGTTAGAGGAAAGTGGGAAATTGAATATGAAGCTATTTCGAGAACAAATCAAGCATTAAAAATAGTAAATGCCGTAGAAGAAGATTATCCGGAAAAAACTCAACGTATTGCTGAAATGAGATTTCTACGGGCTAATAATTATTTTTGGTTAAAAGTTAATTTTCGCTATCCTGTATATTTAGATGAAACAATACCTGTAGAAAAATACAGGGAAGTTGGAAATAATTTATCTGATGAAGAATTATGGAACAAAATTATTGATGATTTTAGATTTGCTGCAGATAATTTACCTGAAGAACAGGATGCAGTAGGACGTCCCACGAAGTTTGCTGCACAGGCATATTTAGCTAAGGTATTATTATTTGCTGCTTATGAACAGGATAAGAATAATCAATTGGTAAATATCAACAAAGATAAGTTGAATGAAGTTGTTGCACTCTGCGATAAAGTTATTCAAGGGTCGGGAAAAGATTTATTTAATGATTTTGGTGATAATTTTGAATGTGGGCATCAAAATGGGATAGAATCAATCTGGGCACTCCAGTTTTCTCACAATGATGGAACGGAAACAGGTCGCATAAACGCCATGAATGAAACATGTTATCCTATGGTTGCAGAATATGGTTGTTGCGGTTACCACAGTCCGTCTCAAAACTTAGTGAATTCTTTTCGCACCTACCTTGGGTTACCTGATTTTGACCATTTTAATGAAATCAATATTGGCGAGTACTCTAACAGTGTAAAAGAAAATCCAATAGATCCGCGTTTACTGCACACAGTAGCAATGGATGGACTACCCTATAAATACAAAGTTGATTTTATTTACGATAGTGAGACGTGGCCTCGCCAACCTGAGATATATGGTCCTTATTTATCAATGAAAGAAACTGTTAGATACGATGACCCCTGTTATCAGCCTGTTAATCCGTGGAAGAGCAGCTCTTTAAATCGTGATGTAATAAGACTTGCTGATGTTATATTATGGAAAGCAGAAGCATTAATTCAACTGGATCGTGAAAGCGAAGCATTGCCACTTATTAATAAGATTCGAATGCGTGCCGCCCAAAGTACTGAAAAATTAATAGATATAGACGGTATGCCAACAGGTGATTTTGATGTAGCGCAATATATTGATGGAGATAACTGTAATTGGACAAAAGATTTTGCTTTTAAAGCACTACAATGGGAAAGAAGATTAGAGTTTGCTTGTGAAGGATTTCGTGCTTATGATTTGTTAAGGTGGGGTATAATGGCTGAAACATTAAATGAATATATTGATGTTGAGAGGACTCGTCGTCCTCATTTAGCCAATGCTAAATTTACAAAAGGGAGGGATGAATACCTGCCTATTCCAAAGTACGAAATAGATCTAAGTCAAGGCCTTTATAAACAAAACATTAGTTATTAAAAAATGGCACTATTGCCATCCTTTGAATCAATAATTCGGAATATGCTGATGGATACATTTCGTTGATTTCAAAATTTGTAAACTGAAACTCTAAATAAATTAAACTTTGACAAGAGAACACAAAGTGCGAATTTGTAAATTAATGAGGTGAATCCTTCAGCAATATTTAAAATTCTATAATTAAACAAATTAGACACTTAATAAGTATCAATTAAAATGTAGCTAAAGATATTCTGGTTATACTATGATATAATTCTTAAATAGATAGGTTATTCCCAATATCCAAAAAACTATTATGTTTATTGGATAGATTTCTAATTTAATTTTTGATTGAAATATTTTAATATTATGTTGAAAAAAAAAATGTTCCTGATATGCTTATTACTTGTTCAAATGCATATAGCTGTTTCTGCCCAGGAAGATTCCATTTCTAATGCAGATATAGAAGCAGCAAGAAAAATTAGAAAAATTGAACTTGAAGACCCTATTCGTCCCACCTGGCATCTTACAATTCCTGAAGGCAAAGCACATCCTTTCGACCCTAATGGTGCGATTTTCAAAGACGGGGTTTATCACCTTTGGTACATTTATCAAGCTAACGGAGAACATCGCTGGCAACATGTTTCAAGTATCGATTTGTTTCATTGGAGATGGCATTCAAATGATTTACAACCTACTCCAAATGCTCCGGAAAATGGTATTTATAGCGGTAACGCATTTTTTGATAAAGACAGCAATATTGTTATTGCTTATTACGGACTTGGAACAAAAGGTAATTGTATTGCAGTTAATTATGATGAAGATTTAAATTTGTGGAAGAAATTGGAAGCCAATCCTATTGTAACCGAATCGCAAGGGGATCCTCATATGTGGCTAGAAGGAGACACCTATTATCAAATTGCAAGAAATTTACCCAGAAATAATCCTCCTCTACTTTTTAAAGGAACCTCGTATGACAAGCCACTTGAAAAAGTTGGCTATTTCATGAGTCACGATATGCCCGACGCCGAAGATGATACGGATATTTCTTGTGCTGATTTCTTCAAAATGGAAGATAAATGGGTGCTTTTATGTATAAGTCATACCCATGGAGCAAGGTATTACATTGGTAATTGGGATGGGAAACAATTTACACCCGAATCACATCATCGGATGAACTGGCCCGGAGGAACCTTCTTTGCCCCGGAATCTCTAATTGATAATAAAGGAAGGCGTATTTTTTGGGCATGGATTTTAGATCGAAAAACAGGTTCATCAAGTGGAACGATGTCAATGCCACGGGTAATAACCCTTGCGGAAGACAAACTATCATTAAATATTGAACCGCCAAAAGAAATAGAACTTTTAAGATATAATGCAAAAGAGGAAAAACCATTTGAGGTTTCAAAAGAACAAAGGGTTACTTTAGAAAAAACGAAAGGGAACATTCTTGAAATAGATATGACTATAAATCCAGGACAGGCCAAACGTTTTGGGATAAAAGTCTTTTGCTCAAAAGATGGAAGAGAAGAAACACCAATAATTATTGACCTAAACAGGAATACCATACAGATAGGTATGGAATCATCAAGTTTAAGCAGGCCTGATTATTTCAAATATGTCATGCGCACTCCAAATCCGGTAGTTACAACTCAAGAAGCGCCATTTATCTTGCAAGAAGGAGAAAAAGTACACTTAAGAATATTTCTCGATAAATCGATAATGGAAGTTTTTGCAAATAACCGTCAATGTATAACTCAGGTAATATACCCAACTCTCAAAGATGCCATATACGTGAGGCCATTTACGGAAGATGCGCCAATTAAGATTGAAAATATTCAATCGTGGAAATTATTTCCTGCGATGCAATGGTAAAGGATACCTAAAATATTAAAATACTTTTCTAATGATTTTCTATTTTTATGAAAAATACAAACAGAATTTATAAATGGTCATTAATAGTCGCGTTAGGCGGTTTTCTTTTCGGATTTGACACAGCCGTAATATCAGGAGTGGAAAAGTCTATTCAACAACTGTTTCAGTTAAATCCTTTCTGGCACGGTTTTACAATATCATCTGCTTTAATTGGTACTATAATTGGTGCTTTAACTGCAGGTAAGCCAGCAGACAAATACGGACGTAGGTTTCTTCTCTTTATTATCGCTGCGTTATATGCCATCTCAGCAATAGGAAGTGCAATAGCACCTTTTCTTAGCTTGTTTATTGTTTTTCGTTTTTTAGGGGGAATAGCTGTTGGGGCATCTTCGGTTGCCGGGCCAATGTATATTTCTGAAATCTCGCCAGCAAATATGAGAGGAAGGATGACCGGCTTATTTCAGTTTAATGTAATTTTTGGAATTCTGCTAGCTTACATTTCCAATTATTTATTGAGAAACACAGGAGATGAACCCTGGCGGTGGATGCTGGGAGTAGAAGGAATTCCATCGGTCATTTTTTTTCTTTTACTTTTTAGAATACCAAGGAGCCCGCGTTTTCTGGTAAAAATAAATAAGATTGATGAAGCCCGTGAAGTTTTGAATATAATAAACAACGGGAATACTGAATCAGAAATTGTAAAAATAAAAGATGGATTACTAAAGGGAAAAACTGCCAGTCAGGTTCTGTTTTCAAAACATTACATGAAACCTATTTTAATTGCATTTTCGGTAGCAATGTTTAATCAATTATCAGGTATTAACGCTATTCTTTATTATGCTCCGAGAATTTTTGAACTTACTGGCTTGTCAATTGCAGATTCAATGTTTCAGCCTGTTCTGATTGGTATAACCAACGGGATATTTACAATCGTAGGTATGATTATTATTGACCGGGTTGGAAGGAAAAAATTACTAATTGTTGGTTCTCTCGGGATGGCTGTATGCCTTGGGTTAATTTCCAGGACTCTTTTTATTCAAAATTTTTCGGGGTATGGAATTTTAGTATACTTACTTGTTTATATTGTTTTTTTCGCTTTTTCTACCGGTGCAGTTATATGGGTATTAATCTCTGAGGTATTTCCCAATAGTGTTCGAGGTAAAGGGCAGGCATTGGGAAGTTTTACCCATTGGAGTTTTGCAACTTTGATAACATTCTTGTTCCCAATATTTAATAGTACCCTGAAAGGAAGCAGTTATTCCTTTGCATTTTTTTCTATAATGATGATTATTCAGGCATTGGTTGTTTGGCGTTACTTTCCTGAAACAAAAGGAAGATCTTTGGAGGAATTAAGTGAAGAACTTTCAAATTAATATATAGGCGCTACCGGAAGTTGAAAAAGTTACACCATGTTATTTTTAACAAGTCAGCTGATGAAAAACCTATCTTTTTCCAACCCTACCGTTGTGTTAATAACCGATCCTATCAATGTAATTTGTATTTCAGATGAAGCAGACAGAAGCCAGACAATAATATACCCCAGAACTTAAACAATAGGTTAAGTTCTGTTTTTTTATTTGAGGCTCTGTCTCGGGGTATAAAGGAAAGTTTTAAAACCTATAGGTTTTCATGGTGCTTTTTAAAAAGGATAACTTTATTGGATGAGTGGACATATTACTAAAAGGCATAATAAAACGCTTTGCTATATCATATAGTTAGTCCAATGAAATATCGTAGAGGTTTAATAACAAAAGAGATAGGAAATAGCTTAAAAGAAATTTGTTTGCAAATTTTAGAACGAAATGAGATGCATTTTGTTGAAATAAGATATGAGCCTGACCATGTCTGTTTTTTTGTTCAAAGTGTACCCAAACAGAGTGTTTCAGAGATTGCAAGGACTTTAAAAAGCATAACCGCCAAATAGCTTTTTCTGCGTCATCCAGAAATTGAAGCAAAGTTATAGGGCCGTAATTTTTGGAAAGTGAATATTATGCGAATATAGTGGGGCAATATGTGAATGACGAAGTAATATGAAAATATATTGAAAATCAAGGAAAAAAAAGTACACGAAGATGTATGTTCAGTGTTCTGCCTTATGTTGCTGATAAATAGGGGCTTTTCTCGGGATAGTTCATTGATAAAAGAAATTCCACAATGCAGGATTATACCTTGTCCGCTTTGTTAACGAATGAATGCTGACGAAGTATATTAAAACAGAACAGGATAAGTTGGAGCAAGCTGGTCAAACGCTTGGCTAATTAGGAATTTAAATTTTTGCTACCCAATCTTATTTACTACTTATTATTTACCCCAAACCCGTTGGTGGAATTAATTTGTTAATAAATTATCGAATAACTTAATGTTAAAAAAGCTGTGCATATTATTGGTATTTAGAAATTTAAGGTTGCGAAACAAAAATTACATACCTATGCACAACTTGAAGGTAAACTTCGATAAAATATTGAAAATTTGCAAGTTAAACAGCAATGATTTGGTAAATGAATTTGGGAATGTTCCTCGTCCCGGCCCAATTCCAAAGTTTTCAGACCTGGAAGTAATTTCTCTAAGCATGATGGCAGAAGCTTTGGGAATTGATAGTGAGAATCTTCTCTTTCTGAAGATAAGAACTGATTATCCGGAAGATTTTTGAACTATTATCTCCCGACGACAATATAACGACAGGAGAAAATCCTTGTTCCCATTGCAAAAGGATATTCAAAGCCGTATGTTATTGTGCCACTCAAGACTTCTATTATTATGGCTATAAACTTCATGCTGTAACAAGTATGCGTGGTGTAATTCACTCTTTCGATTTGACAAAAGCTTCTGTTCACGACCTACATTATCTGAACGATGTGAATATTGAGATAGAAGATTGTACACTAATAGGTGACAAAGCATACCTAAGTAAAGAAGTGCAACTCGATTTGTTTACAACTTCAACTATTGTTCTTGAAGTGCCAAGGCGGGTAAACCAGAAAGAATATAAACCCCAATTCCCTGTATTTAAAAAGATACGCAAGAGAATAGAGACCGTATTTTCTCAGTTGGATGGCCAATTTATGTTAGGACGAAATTATGCCAAAGACATAGATGGCTTATTTACAAGAGTTTTAGCAAAAATATCAGCACTGACTGTGCTGCAGTATATAAACAAATTTGTTTTGAATCAGCCCATTGGCAGAGTCAAGCATACTTTAGCTGCTTAATTCCGCCAACGGGTTATATCAACAGTATCATTTATTGCTACTTCAATCTTGCAAGGCTTTTCCTGATGTAATTCCAGCATTAATAGAATTAAAGAATCATCAACTAGGTATTATTTCAAATGGTATCTATTCAGACCAGATTTACAAACTAAGACAAAACAAATTACTTCCTTTTTTTAGTGAAATTATTGTTCCTGAGGATATCGGCTTCTCAAAACCCGCCAAAGAAATATTTTTTTACGCAGCTCAAGAATTTGGTGCTTCACTATCAAATTGTATTTATATTGGAGATTCATATGAATTAGATTATTTAGGTAGTATGAATGCTGGTATGCGAAGTATATTATTAGACAGAAAAAAAATCTACTCGCTCAATCAGTTGAAATTTGCCATAGAATTATAAGGTCTTACCCTGAAATAACTTGACACGAAAAATGTCCTTCAACTTTATTACCCGTCCTGCGTCATTTTAGGCATTTCCTGCGGCCTTTTTTTTGATTCTGCAGCGTTTTTAGTCATTTCTGCGGTATTTTTTGTTGTCCTGTTTTGTTTTTTTGAATTTCTGTAATACAGGGAATTACAAATTTGAGACAGGGAGGAGTAAAAACAAGCAGGGCGCTCCAACAGGATGTAGGAAGTACCTATTTAAGTTGTTTAGTGTAAATAATATCACCAACGCAATAAAATTATCTTTTAGCCGGACACTAATGATAGAAAAACAAAAGGGAAATGTATTTTAAAAACGGGGAGCTGATGTAAGATGAAATTCTGAAAATCCCGGCAAAAATGAAACCCTTACCGGTTTTTATTTCTGACAGATTCAATTTTGTGCCTGAATAATTTTTGCCATTTTTGAAGTTCAAAATTGACTAATTATCGGCTTGCCTGTTAAAAGAAGGTTTAATACATGGTTTTATGAAACGAATTGGATTGTTGTCAGATACCCACGGATTTGTGCCTGAACGGTTGTTCACTTTTTTTGAAAAGGTGGATGAAATTTGGCACGCCGGCGATTTTGGCGATTTAAGAACAGCCGATCAATTACATGCATTTAAACCGCTAAAAGGCGTTTACGGCAACATCGACGGACAGGATGTGCGTACCGTTTATCCGCAGCATCAGCGTTTTATGTGCGAAGGTGCGGATGTGTGGATGACCCATATCGGAGGGTATCCCGGCAGGTACGAACGGTATGTAAAACCAGAAATCTTTTCTCATCCGCCCAAACTTTTTATCAGCGGACATTCCCACATTCTGAAAGTAATTTACGATAAAAAGCTTGGTTTGCTGCATATTAATCCCGGCGCAGCAGGTTACAAAGGTTTTCACAAAATGTGTACTGCCGTCAGGTTTGTCATTGATGGTGACAATATCAGAGATTTGGAAGTTTGGGAAATTCCCAGGGAATCTTGTTTCCCGCAAAGTAAATAGTTCAGTTATTTTTGTTAAAAATATAAATTGAAAGGACGCAACCTTTTTGTTGGCTTTACATCTTTATAAAAAACTTTAACGATGAAAAAAAAGCTAACGTATTCCTTGTTTTTATTTCTTCTTTTTATCGCTGTAGCGGGTTTTGATATTTTACCCAATAGCACATATGAACCGGTTTTTATGCGGCGTTCTGAAATGGAAAAAAATGTAATGCTGGAAGAACCCCGGAGTATAAAAAATCCCGGAAAGATTTATCTGAAAGACCATCTGATTTTTATCAACGAAAAGTACAAAGGCATTCACGTGATTGATAATTCCGATCCGGAAAATCCTGAAAACATTGCCTTTGTAAAAGTGGATGGTTGTATTGACATGGCAATGAAAAGCAATGTGTTGTATGCCGACAATGCTGTGGATTTGATCGCATTAAAGTTTGATGAAAACCTGAGTGCCATTAATGTGGTGAAAAGGATTAAGAATGTTTTTCCTGAACCGGTTTCTCCCGATGGAAGGGGATTGACCTGGAAAGAACAGCAGGCTGTTCCGGAAGATGCAATTGTTGTTCGGTGGGAACCTAAATAAGGAACGAGATTATGAAAAGTAGATTTTTGAAATATCTGTTTTCAGCTGTGCTGTTGCTCTTTGGAAGTGCATGCAGCTATGACAATGCTTCATTCGATAACAGTACAGAAGGAGGAAAAGGCGGTTCAATGGCGCGTTTTACTGTCGTGGGGGATCACTTGTTTACGGTGGATCATGAAAACCTGAAGGTTTTTGATATTTCCTCAGTTGAGGCTCCGGAGTTCAGGTGGGAAAGCCATGTGGGGTTTGGAGTTGAAACCATATTCCCGATGGGGGATAAACTCTTTTTAGGAACCAGTACAGGAATGTATATTTATACGGTTAATGAAAGCGGCATCCCGGACAAACTTTCGTTTTATGAACATGTCATTGCTTGCGATCCTGTTGTTTCTGATGGAAGCTATGCTTATGTTACATTAAGTACAGGGCGGTCTGGCTGCTGGCGATCCATAAATGAACTACAGATTGTTGGGTTGCAGGATTTAAAAAATCCGAAACTGGTAAAGGGATATCCGATGAATAGTCCAAGAGGGCTGGCAGTGAAAAATGATACACTTTGGGTGTGTGACAATGGACTGAAGGTTTTTGATATTTCTGACAAAGAAAATATGGAGCTACTACATCACTTCAGTGATTTGGTGGCATACGATGTTATTTGGGATGAAGATCGTGCTCTGGTCATTGGCGAATCAGGTTTTGTGCAATATACGCTTGAGAACGGCACAATAAAAAAATTAAGTGAGTTACCTGTTGAATCTGAATAAATAGAAATAGAATGAAACATTTTTTTGTCCTTCTTTTTTGTCTTCCGTTGTTACTCGCGGCGCAGAATGTTACTGATGAAGAACAGGTGCAGGCAACTTTCGGAATAGGAGTTGTTCCGCAATATGCAATTTCAAATGGAATGCGCATGGATCTGGATTTCAGAATTAATGATAAAAACCATTGGTTAGTGATAGCGCCGCAGTTTTACCTGAGAAATGATCCGAGTTTCACCTGGGATTACAACAGCATGAGTGGCGTTGGGGTAGAACTTCAGCATAAAGTATTTCTGAAACGGAAGTTTAGAATGGTTAATCCTTATTTTGCCTACGGACCTGTTTTTAACTATTTCTCAGTAAAGGATGATGGTTTGACAGCCCGCGCTTTTGCGGAAGACGGAGGAAATTATATTGGGCTTACGGAAGACGAAATGACTACCCGGATTTATAAGTTCGGCGGAAACATAATTTTTGGCCTGCATTATTTTATGTTGGATAATTTATATCTCGACGCCTATGTTGGAACCGGGATCCGTTTTAGTTACGATAATCAGACTTCGGGTCTCCACGGTTATTACAACGATTGGTGGTTGGATATGGGCTACTCCGGAACATTAATGGTAGGGGGCATCAGGTTTGGAGTAATGTTTTGATAAACCGGATTTATGGTTTTACGAAGATGCCAACAACCCAATTGTTTTTATCTAAATGGCCTTTGAAGTTTAAGCCCGATTGCCGGGCTTTATTTTTTATGTCTTCCAAATCATTCAGGTAGAAGCCACTCATTAAAAGTTTTGCTTCCGGATTCATTGATGTGCTGTATGCCGGGATATCTTCCAGCAACACATTTTTATGAATGTTGGCAAAAATCAGGTCATATTTTTCATTCCCTAACAACGATGCGTCACCTTTTTTTACGGTCAGGTTTTTGATATTATTTCGGACGGTATTTTCTTGTGTCCCCTTCACCGACCAGTCGTCAATATCGATGGCGGTAATGTGTGCTGCTCCTTTCATGGAGGCCAGAATACCCAGAATACCTGTGCCGCAGCCCATGTCGAGTACCTTTTTACCCGCCAGGTTTTCTTTTAAAATGGTTTTCAGCATTAAAGAAGTGGTTTCATGATTCCCGGTGCCAAAAGCCATGTTGGGTTCAATAACAATTTCATATTTACATTGGGGGTATTCTTTATGGAAAGGTGCCCGCACCAGGCATTCTTCTGCAATTACCAGTGGCTTGAAATAATTTTTTTCCCACTCTTCATTCCAGTTCCGGCTTTTAATCAGCTCTTTTTTTACCTCAAAAGAAAAGTTTTCTTCGAATGGTTGCAGCACAGCAAAAACACCTGCTTCGCTGAAATTACCTGCCGGGATAAATCCTTCCAACCCGGTGTCTGTTTCTGTGAAACTTTCAAAACCGGTTTCAGCCAGTTGTGCGGCCAGCACATCGCGCAGCCATTCCTCAAAAGGAGTGATTGTTATTTCAACTTTATAGTAATCCACAATGTATCTTAACCTTTGGATGTCTTTTAATAAAGAAAAAAGGCGGTTGGGAAACCGCCATATCTTTAAAACCCTTTAATAATTCCGAGGAAATCTTCGGCTTTGAGTGATGCTCCTCCGATGAGTCCGCCATCAACATCTTTGTTGGCAAAAAGTTCTTTTGCATTACTTGGTTTGCAGCTTCCTCCGTACAAAATGGAAGTTTCTTCCGCTACTTCATCTCCAAATTTTTCAGCAATAATGGAACGGATATAAGCATGAATTTCCTGCGCCTGCTCTGAAGAGGCAGTTTTGCCTGTTCCAATGGCCCAGATTGGTTCGTAAGCGATAACCAGTTTTTTGAATTCGTCAACGGGCAAATTGAAAATGGTTTCTTCAAGTTGTTTTTTAACGAACTCGTTTTGAGCTTCTGCTTCGCGTACTTCGAGTGGTTCGCCACAGCAGTAAATGGGTGTCAGTCCGTTTTCCAGTGCCAGTGCCAGTTTTTTGTTTAGTACCTCGCTGGTTTCACCATAATATTCGCGACGTTCAGAGTGACCGAGAATAACATATTGAGCTCCGGTTGATTTTACCATCTCGGCGGAAACCTCACCGGTAAACGCCCCTTTGGGCTCAGCGGCACAGTTCTGGGCTGAAACGCCAATACGGTTGGTATCCACTGTTTCCACTACTTTAGTCAGGTGGATAAACGGAACACCCAACACCACTACCACATCATTGGCAGCTTCATTTGCTACAAGGTTATTTACTGCTCCTGCCAGTTCAATTCCTTCCTGTAAATTGGTGTTACATTTCCAGTTTCCTGCTACTATTTTCTTTCTCATTTTTCTGGTATTTAGTTTTTTACGATTAAATTTTACATGCAAAATTAACAGCTTATCCCGGATTCACTGATTCCGCTGTTTCAGGTAGTTTACAATTAACTATTTGTTGATGAATTCCTGCTGGAATTTTTCCGGTGTGGGAAAATCGTTATAATGATATTTTGCCACAATAGTACCGTTTTTTAACACCATCAGACCCGGGTTTGACCGGACAATGGTTTTCAGGGTAATTTCATCGCAATTGAAAAATTCGTAAGGAACATTATGTGTTTTTGTATAAGCCTCCCACTCATCGGGAAGGGAAGAGGTGAGGCAGATAAAGGACAGTCCCTGTTCTGTTGCCCAGTTTGCCAGGGTATTGATTTTTTCCTGCGGCCTGGTGCTTGTCTTTTTCAAATCGTAGGCAATGAGTATAAATACATAATTCTCGTCGTGCAGAAAAAAATCGATGATATTTTCTCCTTCGGGTGTTTCAATCCGGAAGTCGTGAATGGGCGGCTCGTAACCTTCCTGCAGGAGGATGGATTCCATATCGTCAAATTCCCAGTTAACAGTATCCTGCCATGGATAGTTTTCTTCTGTAAACTGTTCTGTTTCTCCGGTATTTTTGTTTTTGTAATAGAAAATATTTTCATATTCAGCATGAGGGGCATCTTCCGGGATAGACATGGCATCGGGAATATTGACCCCAACTTTGTAAGGCCTGAAATCGAACACAGGCAGGTGTTTGTATGAATAGATGACAAAGCCTGCGTATACTGCTACCGCCAGCAGAGACAAACCAAATCCCATTTTTTTTGCGGGCAACCCTTTTATATTTTTTCGGTAGAAAAAGATAATGAGGGTTAGTACAATTAAAACCAGGTTTTTATAAAATGTTTCCCAGTTGGAAATTACCAGTGCATCGCCAAAGCAACCGCAGTCTGTTACAGGGTTTTTAACGGCGATCCACAAAGTGAGCCCGGTAAAAAAAATCATAAAAAGCAGCGCCAGCCAGGAGAAAAAACGCAGGAAGACATTAAAGAGTAGCGCCACACCGATAGCAAACTCAGCGAATGACAGCAATATCCCCAGCGGAAAAGCTGCCCATTGAAGCCAGTCGAGATGCATGGCTGTGAAGTAATCAGAGAATTTATAGGCTGATCCCCACGGGTCAATACCTTTTACAAAACCGGAAAAGATAAACGTCAATCCCACCAGAATGCGGGCAGCATGTTGGGTTATTTTCATATCAACTCCGTTATTTCTTCGTCTTTAAAATCGATTTTTATCAGGGCAAAAACGGCATAGTTAATAATGTCGAGGTAGTTGGCATCAATACCTTCCGATACGGTTGTTTGCCCCTGGTTATCTTCAATCTGTTTGGTGCGTTTCAGTTTCATTAAAATAAGATCGGTGTATGAACTCACGCGCATCTTTCGCCAGGCTTCCCCATAATCATGGTTTTTAGCCTGCATCAGTGATTTGGCTTTTTGAAAATAACTGTCGTAAAGTTTCTGGGTTTTTCCCTTATCCAGTTCGGTTTCAGAAGAGCCAAGCTCCAGTTGAATAAGCCCCATAATAGCATAATTAATAATGCCGATAAATTCAGGGCGAATTCCTTCGTCTACTTTGGAAACGCCTTTTTCTTCAATACTTCTTATTCGTCGGGCTTTGATATAAATTTGATCGGTGAGTGATGCGGGCCTTAAAATCCGCCATGCCGTTCCGTAGTCCTTCATTTTATCGGAGAATACAGAACGGCATACGGCCACCACTTCGTCGTACTGCTGGTTTGTTTTTTCCATACCTCATTTAAAAAGAGGCATAAAAATAGGAAAAATTGATGAACTTGAGGGGTTTTGTTATACATTTGTATAACTTAATTGTATAACCATAAAACATTTTGCTATGTTGATTACCCAGTCTGCGGGTAAGTTTCTTAAACGGAAAAATTCGATCAATCTGGATGGCAAATTGATAGATTTTTCTAACCCGGTGGTAATGGGAGTTATAAATGTTACTCCCGATTCTTTTTCAGATGGAGGAAAACTCTCAAGTAAAAAAGTTTTGCTAAATACGGTGGAAAAAATGATAGATGAAGGTGTTTCTATCATTGATGTAGGAGCCGTATCTACCAGGCCCGGGTCTACCTTGGTTTCAACCAAGGTGGAGTTGGGGAGGCTTTTGCCGGCAGTTCATGCTATTCGGAAAGCCTTTCCGGACATTCCGCTATCTATTGATACATTCCGCTCGTGGGTTGCAGTGAGGGTTATTGATGAGATTGGTCCTATAATAGTGAACGATATTTCCGGCGGTACACTTGATTCAAAAATGTTTGAAACCATCGGGAAAATGAATGTGCCGTATGTGCTTACCCATATTCAGGGAACACCTCAAAACATGCAGGAAGATCCGCAATACGAAGATGTGGTGAGAGATGTTTCAAACTGGATGAGTGATCGGGTAAAGCTTTTGACTAAATTGGGAGTGAAAGATGTGATTATCGATCCGGGATTCGGTTTTGGAAAGAACTTACAGCACAATTATGATTTGCTCAACCGCCTCGACTCATTCAAAGTTTTTCAACTGCCAGTAATGGTAGGGCTCAGCCGTAAGTCCATGATCTGGAGCTGGCTGGGCATTAAACCCGAGGAAGCCATTAACGGAACAACCGTGGTCAACACCCTGGCTTTGCTGGGTGGCGCCGATATTTTGCGGGTACACAATGTAACAGAAGCAGTACAGGCTATTGAAATTGTAAAAGCCCTGAAACTTACTGTAACCTGATGCAGGCCTTTATTACCATACGGTTTCTGGACATCCTCGATATCTTGCTGGTAGCTGTACTCCTTTATCAATTGTACCGGTTTATTAAAGGAACGGTCGCGTTTAATATCGTTATAGGATTATTCTCACTCTACTTGCTGTGGTTGGTTGTCAGGGCATTGAATATGCAATTGCTGGGATCCATTATGGGGCAGTTTATTGGGGTGGGGGTGTTGGCACTTATCATTGTTTTTCATCCCGAAATCCGAAAGTTCCTGGTGTTTATCGGAACCAACTACAACGTAAATCGTGTGTTATCGCTTGATAAACTCTTTGGTACCAACAAAGGGAAAGCTGTGGGTAGCGAACAGGTTGAGATCCTGGTGGACGCGTGTTTTTCGCTTTCCAAATCGAAAACGGGCGCTCTTATTGTTATTGCGCGGAATTCGGAATTATTGGAACAGATAAACACAGGAGAGATTCTTAATGCCCAGATTTCTTCGTCGCTGTTGCGTACGATTTTTTTTAAGAACACTCCACTGCATGACGGGGCCGTAATAATTAAAGATAACATAATTGTGGCAGCCGGGTGCATTCTTCCGTTAACTCAACGCGACGTGGATAAAGCCCTGGGACTGCGTCACCGTGCGGCCATCGGAATAACTGAAAATACCGATGCGTTAACCATTGTTGTTTCCGAGGAACGCGGCTCGGTTTCATTGGCTATTGACGGCGAGCTTAAAAGACGTATTTCAAAAGAAGTGTTGATTGAATTACTTGAGGAAGATTTAAGCCCGCCGGCTTAACTGAATTTCATTTAGCTTCCTTTCACTTCATCAAATAGCATAATTTATATGAACAGAGTTTGTCAAATATTCAATATAAAATATCCTGTGGTACAGGGAGGAATGGTGTGGTGTTCAGGCTGGCGTCTTGCTTCTGCGGTAAGTAATTGCGGAGGGTTGGGTCTGATTGGCGCCGGCTCCATGCATCCTGAAACATTGGAAGAACACATCTTAAAAGCCCAAAAGGCAACAGATAAACCGTTTGGAGTGAATGTTCCTTTACTTTATCCCGAACCGGAAAAAGTAATGGATATTATTGCAAAAAGCGGGGTGAAAATAGTTTTTACATCTGCCGGAAGCCCTAAAAAATGGACTCAATGGCTTAAGGATCGCGGAATTATTGTGGCACACGTTGTTTCAAGTTCGCTTTTTGCAGAGAAAAGTGAAGCCGCCGGTGTAGATGTTATTGTCGCCGAAGGATTTGAGGCGGGAGGCCATAACGGACGGGAGGAGTCGACCACTTTTACGCTAATTCCATCGGTGCGAAAAGCGACGGGATTGCCATTGCTTGCCGCGGGGGGAGTTGCCACAGGCCAATCGATGCTGGCAGCTATGGCGTTGGGAGCTGACGGAGTTCAGGTTGGTTCCCGTTTTGCCATTTCTGAAGAATCGTCGGCTCACCCTAATTTTAAACAGCTTGTTTCGCAACTGGGGGAGGGAAAAACCCTTCTGACGCTGAAAAAACTGGCTCCGGTGCGCATGATAATAAACGATTTTTTTGAGCAGGTAGATGCTGCAGAAAAACGAGGTGCTTCGGTTGAGGAGTTGAGGCAATTACTGGGAAAAGGCCGGGCGAAAAAAGGCATTTTCGAAGGCGATCTGAAAAATGGTGAGTTGGAAATAGGACAGGTTTCAGCCCAGATAAACGAAGTGCTTCCGGTGAGGGAAATTATGGAAAACTTAATTTCGGAATACCTTTCGGCGTTGGAAAAGATAAGGGAAGATGGTAAATTCAGGTTTTAGCCATTCTGTTTCAGAATGAGTACCGGAGTTTCAGATGCTAAGTATATCATTCTCAGATTTTGATCGGTTGGGGTAGTCTGATTGGCTTTCCAGCGCTTGTCTTTCTTTTATTGCCTTTTTCGGTAAAGAAACTGTTTCAATTTTTTTCTTGTTCAATCAAACGTCTGTTGGTCTATCTGGTATTTATTACGATCGCTTGAACTGCGTGAGATAAGATCGCCCAGAAAACCGGCAAGGAAAAACTGCGCCCCGATGATCATGGAGGTAAGTGCTATATAAAAATAAGGACTGTCGGTAATTAAATTACCTATAATTCCATGCCTGAGCTGAATAATCTTTTGAATACCCAGCCACACCGCTGCTGCCAGTCCGATGAGAACCATAAATATTCCAAGAATACCGAAAAAATGCATCGGACGTTTTACGAATCGGGAAATAAACATCACCGAAAGCAAATCGAGCGGTCCCCTGATAAACCTTTCCAATCCGAACTTGGTAACTCCGTATTTTCTTTCGCTGTGTGTAACTACTTTTTCACCAATCTTCTTGTATCCGGCCCATTTTGCCAGCACAGGAATGTACCGGTGCATCTCCCCGTAAACCTCAATGTTTTTTACTACGTTTTTACGGTATGCTTTCAGGCCACAGTTCATATCGTGAAGTCTGATACCCGTTAACCTTCTGACCGTCCAGTTGTAGAATTTGCTGGGTATATTTTTTGTTAGAACCGGGTCGCGCCGCTTTTTTTTCCAACCCGATACCAGGTCAAAACCATCCTCTTTTATCATCCGGAATAATTCGGGAATTTCATCCGGACTGTCTTGCAAATCAGCATCCATGGTAATTACCACATCGCCTTGCACTATATCAAAACCGCAGTAAAGGGCGGCCGACTTTCCATAGTTGCGCCGAAATTTTATCCCTTTAATATTTGGATTTTCTTTTTGCAGGTTTTCTACAACTTGCCAGGACTTGTCCCTACTTCCATCGTCCACCATCACAATTTCGTAAGAAAAATGGTGGGCCTCCATTACCTTTTTTATCCATGCAGCCAATTCCGACAGCGATTCTTCTTCATTATAAAGTGGGACAACAACAGAAATATCCATATTCTTCTTACTTCTTCCTGGGTTATGCTGAGAAATCTTCTTTCGGTTTTTTCTGAGTGAAAATAGATGTGATGAGTGAAATAATCAATCCGACAAAAGTGCCGCTAAGAATACTCATTACAAACATAATAGCCGGCTTTTGGAATTTTGCAGCCATTTCTACAGCCATATCTATCTGTTCTTCCGGAACTCTTCCCTGTTTTACCAATTGCTCTTCGATTGAAAGCCGCAACTGTTCCTGAAGGGAAGGGTCAATGATTGCATAGAGCAGGTAGGTGAAGAATCCTGTAATAACCGAGGCAAAGAGCATGGTGAGTACCCCAATGGCAAGTGCCTGGCTGTAGGTCATTACTTCACCCAGCAACTTACGATAACTGAATTGAGCAATAATGACACCTGCAATCATGACTCCGTAACTTATCCATTGTGCCGATTTGGCAAAAGGATTACCTGTAACATAAAAAATAACCGAAATAAGAATGATGGCAATGCCGAGATAAAGACCGTATGTAAGCGATGATTTCCAGGGTGATATAGATTTCTCCTCCATTGTAAATTGTTTTTTTAAAGGTAAAGTTTCGTACAAATATATGTTTATTTGATCGTAAATTTGCCGGGAAGGTAAAATTTTCTACTTTTGCAGCCGGGTAAGTCCTGTGCGACCAGCTCCTGCTGAATTCCCCCAGGGTCGGAAGGCAGCAAGGGTAGGCGGTTGTAGCGGTGCGACACAGGTAGCTTACCCACTTTTTTTGAAAAAAAAACATTGGTTTGAAAGTTTGAAAAAAAATCTTGCAGAATTAAAAATTAATTCCTTTCTTTGCGCCGCTGTTTTGAAAAAACAAACGTTCTGAAAGTACTGAAAAGAAAGGCCGGATTAGCTCAGTTGGCCAGAGCACGTGATTTGTAATCTCGGGGTCGTCAGTTCGAATCTGACATCCGGCTCAGCATATATCCGGGGAGATACCGAAGCGGTCAAACGGGGCAGACTGTAAATCTGTTGGCAAAGCCTTCGTAGGTTCGAATCCTGCTCTCCCCACTTAAGGGAATCATAGAAATATGGTTCCCTTTTTTTTGCCTTGTTCCGTTCATTTTTTAATTACTGAGGTGTTCAAGAATTTTAATATAATCCCTGATTCAATTTCAACCTGGGAAGAGTTTGAGATAATATACATGTTCATTATCTTACGGAACTTTTAGTACGATTTAAAATGTCCCGGAAAATTAATCAGTTCAGCCACGGCGGATTTATTGAATTTGATAATGGAAGTTTCGACAATTGGTGTGTTTTTGTGACGCGCGCCAACGGGGAGCGGTTTGCCCCCTCCGATGTGCAGTATTTTTCGCGATTAAACATTCTGGGAAAAAAATATGGATGCAGGGTTATTTACGACGATTTTGTGACTGTTTACAATCGGACAGGTCCGCAAATTAATAATGATGTGCTGAACCTGATAACAACTTTGAGCCGGTTTTACGGAACGGATATGTTGGAAATGGAAATCTGGTTTAACGTATTGTATGCAGGAATGATTGCGGAAGAGAATAAGGAGAATGCCGTGCTGAAAAAGCGGATAAAACGCCTGGGGATGCACCAGGTTCTGATTGAAAAAATGGAGCCTGAGATTGCCGCAGCCTTCAGTAAAGGAAAAAAGTGGAGGGAATTGGACAGGTTGATGAAACAAAAAGGTTTTTGAGTAGGTTTTTACAATTCAAAATCAACGGGCATCGGATGATTAAAACGGTTTACCGTAAAAACCGGCATGGAGCAACCATTTACAACTTCAGAAACAAATTTGCCAACCTGGGCGCCTGTCAGGCTCGAATCCTGGTGGGTACGAATAATAACCATATCCGGTTTTTCCTTTTCGATATAATCTAAAATGACAGCATGCTTTTCTTTTCCGTTTGTTTTAATGATATCTACATTGCAACTGATGCCCCGTTGAATAAGCATTTGCTTTAGTTTCTCGGCATCTCGCCAGACCAGACTGCGCTTAGTGTCTATATTTACTGAAAGGGCCGATACAATGTTAATTTTAGCCCCAAATTTTTTGGCAAAGTAAGTAGCCCACAAAAGTTTCTTTTTGGTGGATTGTGAAATGTCGATCGGGATAACAATTTTTTTGATTTTTTTTACCGGGAAGTTTTTACTGATAACCAATGCCGGGCAAAAGGCACGACTGATAAGTTTGTCGGTTTCATCCCTGTTTAATGTACTACCTGGTTTGCCCTTTTTAACCATCAAAAATTCGTATCCTCCGTTTTTCGATTGACCAATCAAAACCGATAGAGGACTTCCTGTTTTTACCCGGTACGACATGTGTTGTAAATCCTCCCTGGGAGTCCGTTTTTCAACAAAATCGTGCAAGGCTTTCAATTCTTCGTTTTTGACATTCTTCGACTGTTTGGACTGAAATAGTTTTTTTAGAAACGAAGGCTTTTCGATTATGTGGTAAAAAAATACACGCATATTGAGCGATTGCCTGAAAAATAAAATCTGCTCCAAAAAAGGTTGTTCTTCTTTATTTGGGGTAAGAAGTGCCAATATATTATTCGAACGGTATCGCATTTTAAATTTTTAATAAACCCTAAACATTACAATATACGAAATTAGGGGGTTGTAGGGTTGCAGATATTTTGTAAAACATAAAAAGAATTAAAGTAGTCTTGGTCTGACTTTGAATGTTTCCGCAGGATTCAAAACAAAAAGTTGATGAATATCCTGCTGGCTTAACCCGTTCTCCCGGAGGGCCGGAATAAGTATGTCTTCTATCTCTGTAAACCCCCGGAAATTGCCGCCTCCGGGCTCCCCGGGACGGTACCAGCCAGCGTCGTGCGAAAAAAGGACTTTGTGAAGAAGTCCATGCTTTTTCATAAAAAGGGAAAAGTCTACATAGCGCTCAAGCCGGTCGGGCCTAAAATTATCGAAAGCAATCCAGGCGCCCTGCTGTGCTGCTTCGAGGTGCTTGTTAAAGTCGGTTTCGTTATGTGCATGTGTCCAAATGAAAGCAGAAGGATGTACTCCATGTTCCTTTAAAATTTCAAGTTGCTGAAAAGCAGGTACTGCCAGGCCTGTATGCGACATAATAGTGAGGCCGGTTGCTTTGTGCGTCAGACAAGCTGCTTCTACCACTTTACGGTTTATTGCCTCCAGCGGTTTTCGATCCACAGAAATTTTTATAAAACCGGGAAATATTCCTGTATGCTCAATCCCGTTTTTTGCTTCTTCAATCCATCGATTGGCCAGTTGTACCGCTGTTTCATCAAAGGTGTGCCGGGGTAGAAATTTTCCTTCTACAGCCGAATAATACCCCGTATTGGTAAGTAGTTGGATGTCGGATTCTTTTGAAAGCATATGCAATAGTTCAGGGTCACGTCCGAGATAGGCAGGTGTGCATTCTACCAGTGTTTTGTATCCCAGCTTTTTCAGTTCGAGAAGGTAGGGGAGAAGCCGTTCCGCTACACTATCCTTGTTCCAGCGATGATATCCGGTGCTGTCAGCGCCAATAAAATCTACCAATAAATGCTCGTGATGCAGGGTTTTACCCAAGGCGCCTGCCGGAATTTTCCCGGTTACTGTGATGATTCCGGACTCATTTTTTGAACAGGAGGAAACAAATAGCAGAAAAAGGCATAGATAAAAAAAATGTAACTTCATTTTCATGCAAACAATGGTTTAATTCTGATTTCAATTTACGAAATAAAAAAAATCACTCCAAATAAATACTTTTAAGTCTTTATTTTGTAATTTGAACAAAAAATTAAATATACCTTATATGAAACGTTTACTTTGGATTGTTCCGCTTGTTTTAATTGTAGCGGTTTTGTTATTTGTTGCTTACCTTAAACTTGCACTGCCTGATGTTGGACCGGCCCCTGATCTGAATGTGGAAATTACCCCGGAAAGAGTGGAACGGGGAAGGTATCTTGCCAATCATGTGATGGCTTGCGCCGATTGCCATTCCATGCGCGATTTTTCAAAATATTCAGGCCCGGTAAAAGGTCAGCCATTTGTGGGAGGAGGAGAGGAGTTTACAGAAGAGTTTGGCTTGCCCGGTAATTTCTACCCCGATAATTTAACCCCCTTTCATCTTGGTGATTGGACCGATGGTGAAATTTTCAGGGCAATTACCTCAGGGGTTTCCAAAGACGGGAAAGCCCTTTTCCCAGCTATGCCTTATCCGCTTTATAACCAGGCCGACAAAGAAGATATTTATGCAGTAATTGCCTATCTCCGTACACTTCCGGCAACGGAAAATACAGTTAAGCCCTCCGAAGCAAAGTTTCCGGTTAGTTTACTGATAAATACGATGCCGATGGAATATTCTAATCCGAAAAAACCCGATATTCAAAATGTTACGGAATACGGAAGATATATGGCCACCATTGCAGGCTGTGTTGATTGCCATACGCCCATGGAAAAGGGAGAATTATTGCTGGAAGAGGCTTTTACCGGCGGAAGGGAATTCCCGATGCCGGGTGGACTGGTTAAAACGTCGAATATTACACCCGATAATGAAACAGGGATTGGAATGTGGACGGAGGAAATGTTTGTGACACGTTTTAAAGCATATGGCGATTCATCTTATGTGCCTCATGATGTTGATATAAGCAAAGATTTTAATACGCTTATGCCCTGGATGCTTTATGCCGATATGAAAGAAACCGATTTAAAAGCGATTTATGCTTTTTTGCGTACACTTGAACCAGTAAAAAAGCAGGTTGTGAAATTCTCCCCCAAAGAATAAATGAAAAACAGTCACTTTCCGGCAGAGAATTTCAAATGTCCGGCTCGTGTCTGAAAAATTTTTGTTTTTTTTGCTTTGCGATTACTTTTTAATGGAAACAAGAGTACTGCCACAAAGAAATCAGTACCCGAATTTTTTATAATAAAAGTATTTGTTTGAAAGGGATTAAAATGATTTTTTGTTTCATTCTGTTTGCGTAGAAATTTAATGCTGAGTAAAGGGATGATGCAAAAACCTAAAAACATCTTGTCAACGAAAATTTAAATCGATTGTAACCAAAAAAATAAAAGTATGATACGAACAGGAATAATTTTGATGCTGGCGATTATTACAGCTTTTGGAGCGATTGCCCAAACTGACGGCCCCATGCCGATGAAACCCGAAATGACAGAAATCTGGGATCCGGAGGTGCCGGTGGTAACTCCCGGTGCCACACCGCTTGATGCGCCTTCAGATGCCATTGTACTTTTTGATGGTATTGACCTTGAAAATGAATGGACGAATGCAGATGGCGGTAAACCAGAATGGAAGGTGGAAGATGGTTGTGCCACTGTAGTTAAAGGTTCGGGAGTTATTAAAACCAAACGGGTTTTTGACGATTTTCAGTTGCATATTGAGTGGCGGGCACCTGCTGAAGTAGTGGGTAAAAGCCAGGGACGAGGCAACAGCGGTGTGTTTTTGCAGGAACGTTACGAAGTGCAGGTACTCGATAATTACAACAACCGTACGTACCGCAACGGACAGGCAGGCAGTGTTTACAAACAACATGCCCCGTTGGTAAATGCCTGTAAAGAGCCAGGTACGTGGCAAACGTATGATATTATTTATACAGCGCCACGTTTTAATGATGACGGAACCTATTTTACTCCTCCCGTGGTGACTGTTTTGCATAACGGAGTATTGGTCCAAAACAATGTAACGCTTCGCGGACCGACGGAATATATCGGAATTCCTGAATACAGCGTAGAGGAACACGGACCGGGAAGTATTATTCTTCAGGATCATGGAAATCCTGTTAGCTACCGTAATATCTGGATCAGGGAATTATAAAAAATATTAGTGGCTGAGGTATAAAAAAGACGGGGCCATTTTTTAGCCCCGTCTTTTTTTATGCGTCAGAATATTTTTTAATTCTGTGTCATAACTATTTCAATTGTTCTTTGAATATCTTTCTGAATTTTTCCAGTTTGGGAGCCACCACAAACTGGCAGTACGGCTGATCTTTATTTCGTTCAAAGTAATTGTGGTGGTAATCTTCTGCAAGGTAGAAAGTATCGAAAGGTGTAATTTCAGTTACAATTGGGTTGTCATATACTTTTTCTTCTTCAAAACGTTTTATGATTTTCTCAGCTGTTTGCTTTTGTTCTTCGTTGTGAAAAAAAATGGCTGAACGATATTGCGTGCCAACATCATTCCCCTGCCTGTTCAGTGTTGTAGGGTCGTGTGTCAAGAAAAAAACTTCCAGAATTTCAGCAAAGCTGACCTCCTTCGGGTTGAAAGTAATCTGCACTACCTCGGCATGGCCTGTACGTCCGGTGCAAACTTCCCGGTACGAAGGGTTTTTAATATGCCCGCCACTGTATCCGGGCACTGCTTTAACCACGCCTTTTAGTTCTTTATATACTGCTTCGGTACACCAGAAGCAACCACCCCCCAACGTGGCTTTTTCCAAACCGTTTCCTTCAGCTGAAATAGAATTCATGGTAAGTGTCAATAATATTAAAGTTAAAAAACTCATTTTCTGAATTTAAAACGCGAAAAAACTTTCTTTTCAAATTCCCAGGCAAACTTGTGCTGGCCCAACAATGTTCCAATAACTAAAAATAAAACCTGGTAAGCCGGGAAAATAATAAGTACATAAAGTGGAATTTTTACCCAGAGACTGGTGTCACCCGTTATTCCAATCCATGAAAATACGGCCTTGCGAACAAAGAGTGAGGCGCTTCCTGCAAATGAAAAAGCCAGTAAAATCAGCGTTAACTGAAGGTTACTCTGGATATTCCATTTTTTTTTGAGTTGTTTAAGCATAAATAGCGTAAAATGTTTTCTTCTACAACAATTTTGCTCAAAGCTTGTTTCTTTCGTTATCGTTTTTTTGAAGGTTCTAAGGATTTCCTTCTGCGTTTTTATCCGGATTTTTTGGAACTTCAATAAAAAACGTAGTTCCTTTTTCAACCGAACTTTCAAACCACACTTTACCGCGCAGGTACTTTTCCCCAAACAATTTCATACTATATGTTCCTATTCCTCTTCCCATCCCTTTGGTGGAAAAGGAGCGATTAAAAAGTTGCAACTGAATTTTCCGGTCGATGTAGGAATCGTTATGTACGGAGAATCTTACCGAATGGTTAATGCAGGAGCAGGAAAAAGAAATGGTTGAACCCGGCATGGATGCTTCCAGCGCATTTTTTAGCATGTTGCCGGTAATGCGTCGAAGAATGACCGGATCGGAAAAAAAGCTGACGTTTTCAGCATTCTCCTTGAGAGAAATACACTTATTGGAAGCAATTTCGTATTTAGAATACATCTCAGTAATGTCGTTGAGCAGTTTAAGGCTTTTTATTTCTTTAAATTCAGGAATTAAATCTCCCCGTTCTGCTGCGCTCAAATTTTGTTGCATCTGAATTTCATCGATCATATGTTCCGTGGCCTGCTTAATGCTACTGACAATTTCGGTTATCTCGTCCGGATCTTTTATCTCAAGTAGGATGGAAGACAATCCTGCAACACTACCTGCTGTATTTAGCACATCGTGAAAGAATATCCGCTCGAGTGTTTGTCTTCGTTTCTCATGACTAATGTCGTGGATGGCAAATGCAGTGTATTCAGAGCCGTTTTCCATATAGGGAGTCGCTGTTACCCGAAGGTCAAGGGCATCTCCTGAACGAGTTGTTATCCGGCACTCTTTTACTGAACTCTTCCCTGTTTGAGATTCCAGAATGGCCTGCACGGCTCCACATGTCCGGCAAAATTCACTCGTGCCACAACCTCCTTCTTCCTCATTGGAATGAATACATTTGAGTGCTTCTCCGGGGCGTTTCCCTGCTACATCATCAATGTTTTCCAGACGAATAAAATTAAGGAATAATTGATTGGCGAAAATAATTTGCCGTTGCCTGTTTAGGATTACCAGCATTACAGAAACAGCGTCTGCAATTTTATTTAAAGCCGGATTATTGGCAAACATTCGGATATCTTCTTCTATTTGAAGAGAGTTGGCTCTTTCTGCGGGTGCAAAGTATGTTGGTTTTTTCCTATTCATCTTATCCCTTCTACTGAAATTTTCCGAAAGATAACTTTTAAATCGTCAATCGTAATTGATGTAAAACAAAAAAGCCCCACAAATGTGAGGCTTTTCTGCTTCTGTGGTAAGGTTAAATACTTTTTATCTCGGTCACCAGTTTTTGAATCGAACCTTTGGCATCGCCAAACAGCATACGCGTTTTGTCGTTGAAAAACAAGGCGTTCTCGATACCGGCATAGCCTTTGCCCATCCCGCGTTTCATAATAATGATATTCTTTGCCAGGTGAGCATCAATAATTGGCATACCGTAAATAGGGCTTCCCGGATCGTCATAAGCTGCCGGGTTTACCACATCGTTGGCACCAATCACAATGGCTACATCCACGTTGGGCATATCGGGATTAATGTCGTCCATTTCCACCAGTTTTTCATACGGAACATCAGCTTCTGCCAGCAACACGTTCATGTGTCCCGGCATACGGCCTGCTACCGGATGAATAGCATATTTTACATCTACTCCTTTGCCCTCGAGCAACTCGTCAAGTTCCTGTGCAATATGTTGTGCCTGTGCAACAGCCAACCCGTAACCCGGAATAATGACTATACGTTGCGAATAACTCATCAATACGGCTGCATCACTCAACGTAATTTCTTTTATGGTTCCCTGCTCGCCAGAAGCAGCAGAGGCACCACCGCCAAAAGCACCAATAATTACATTAATAAGTGAACGGTTCATGGCTTTACACATCAGAACAGTAAGAATCATTCCGGCAGCACCTACCAGGATACCGCCTAATATCATCGCCTGATTGTTATAAATAAAACCAGCCATAGCCGCCGCAATCCCGGTGAACGAGTTTAGCAGTGAAATAACCACCGGCATGTCGGCTCCTCCAATGGGCATTACAAACATTACCCCGTAAACAATAGAAAGCGCCAAGAGGGTGTAAATGGCCCAAATCATTTCGGCTGGTGGATTGGGAGAGACAATAATGTAAATTCCCAAACCAAGTGTAAGTGCCATCAGAAACAGGTTAAGGTAGGTCATGAACGGTTTCATGATGTCACCGACTTTTCCGTCGAGTTTTCCGAAAGCAATCATACTTCCGCTGAATGCTACCGCCCCAATGATGAGTCCCAATACGGTTACCAGGATTGAACCAACGTCGCCGGCAACAGCATTAGGGTATTCCAGCAGGGCTACCAATGCAGAGGCAGCACCTCCGGTTGCATTGTAAAATGAAACCAGTTGGGGCATGGCTGTCATTTTTACTTTCCGGGCAATAATCCATCCAATAGCGGCTCCTACACCGATGGCTGCCAAAATAATCCAAATGTTTGTAAGCGATATTTGATTTCCTTCCCCGTCTTTATGAAGTAATAAGGTGGTAAGCATAGCCAGTGCCATCCCCCCAAAAGCCCAAAGGTTTCCCTTTCGTGCTGTTTCCGGGTGGGAGAGCATTTTAAGCCCTGTTACAAATAGAAGGGCAGCTACCAGGTAGCTTAATTCCAACAGGGTATCACCTATGGTAAATTCCGTTCCGTTTATTATTCCCAATACTTTATTCATGATTTCCTACTTTTTTTTCTTTTTAAACATTTCAAGCATCCTGTCGGTAACGGCAAACCCGCCTACCACGTTGAGAGTTCCAAATATAAGTGCCAGTAAACCCAGCACCAACTCTAACGAAAATGATGAGAGATCGGCATGACCGACCAGGATGATACCCCCTACGATAATTACACCGCTAATGGCGTTTGCACCCGACATAAGGGGAGTATGTAAAACCGCAGGTACTTTGGAAATCACTTCAATACCCAGAAAAATGGATAATGCAATTATAAAAATGGCTTCTTTATATTCAAAGAAATACTGTAATACTTGTTCCATATCCGGTTTTTATTTGTTTTCAATAGTTGATTTAACGCGTTCATTGTAAAGTTCACCCTGGTGTGTGATACACGTCCCTTTTACAATGTCGTCTTCGAAATTAAGGTTTAGTGCGCCCTCTTCTCCAATTATGAGTTTCAGGAAGTTTAATACATTTTTGCCGAACATACGGCTGGCATCTATAGGCATCAATGAGGTATAGTTTGATTGTCCGATGATGGTTTTTCCCTGAAAATGAACAGTCTCGTCATTTTTAGTGAGTTCGCAGTTTCCACCAGTTGATGCAGCCAGATCTACAATGACCGAGCCGGGCTTCATTTTTTCCACTGTTTCTTTCGGTACCAAAAGAGGTGCTTTTCTCCCCGGAATCTGAGCTGTACAAATGATTACATCAGATTTTATCGCCTGGGCATTAATGGCTTCCTGCTGTTTGTTTTTGTATTCTTCTGTTTGCTCTACTGCATATCCTCCGGCATCTTTGTCCTCGGTGGCGCCTTCCACTTCCACAAACTTGCCGCCTAAGCTTTTTACTTCCTCTTTTACAGCGGAACGAACATCAAAAACAAATACCTGCGCCCCAAGTTTCCGCGCTGTAGCTACTGCCTGCAATCCTGCTACACCAGCTCCGAGAATAAGAACATTGGCAGGGCGGATTGTTCCTGCAGCAGTCATAAACATAGGGAAAAATGTAGGCAACTTTAATGCAGCTTCCAGCGTGGCTTTGTAGCCGGAAACAGTAGCCATAGAGGACAAAATATCCATTGCCTGTGCACGGGTGGTGCGGGGAATGGAATCAAGGCTGAACGTTGTCAGTCCTTTTTCCTGAAAGGTTTTCACAAGGTCTGTTTCCCAAAGCGGGTTGAATGCGCTGATCCATACCTGTGAACCTTTCAGCTTGTCCACCTCATTAGTAAGAGGTAGCTGGATTTGTAACACCACCTCCGATTTCTCAAAAATTTCGTTTCGCGTAACAATTTTTGCACCAGCCTCTTCATAGGCTGCATCTGTTACAAAGGCTTTCTCACCAGCTTCTTGTTCTACTAAAACCTCTACTTTCAGATCAGTCAGGTTCTGTACTATGTCCGGCAACAAAGCTACACGAGTTTCTGTTCCGTGCTCTTTTAATAACCCAAGAATCATATATAATTTGATTTAGATAAAATTTGATTGCAAATCTAATACTTTTTCTTTACCGTTAACGTTAACGGAATATATTTTTTAACATGTTCTTGCAGTCTTCCTGAAATAATGGAATAAATGGGGAGTTTTCATTTGAAAGGGATAGTGAAAAAGAATTGTGAACCTTTTTCCGGCTCTGATTCAAGCCAGATTTTTCCATTCAGCATATCTGCATAAGCTTTGGCAATGGATAATCCCAGTCCGGCTCCTTCGTAGGGTTTTGAAAAACTCATATCGGCCTGCACAAAACGGTCGAAAACAACTTTCTGACGGGCTTCTTCAATTCCTATCCCGGTATCTTTTACAAAAAATTCAATCATATTGTCTTTTATACAATACCCGAATTCAATATTTCCCTGGTTGGTGTATTTGATGGCATTTTTTATAAGATTTGCTAAAATACCATTTAGTTTATCTTTGTCAGATTTAATAAATGCTCTATCAAAAGAAAGTTCTTTTTGGAACGATAGATTTAATCCTTTTTTTTCGGCCTCAGGTTTAAAAAAGTTGTAATAATAATCGATCTGCTCATTGATATTAAAATGGGAATACTGTACCTCTACCGTCCCTGATTCAACTTTTGATATTTCAATTAGATCGTTGATAGTATCGAGCATTCGTTCTCCGCTTTTTTGGATAATTTTAATATACTTTTTCTTTTCCTTACCCTTTAGCTGCGGTTCTTTCAATAATTCGGTAAAACCCATAATCCCGTTCATGGGGGTACGTATTTCGTGGCTCATGTTAGCCAGGAAAGCCGACTTCAGACGATCACTTTCTTCCGCTTTTTCTTTGGCGGCAACGAGGTCTGCCATTATTTTTTTCTTTTGAGTGACATCTTCTTTTACAGCCACAAAATGGGTAATTTTTCCCTGTTGATCCATAATGGGTGAAATGAGGTCTTCTTCCCAATAAAGTTCCCCGTTTTTCTTTTTATTTTTTAATTCTCCCCGCCAGTTTTTACCGGACAGAATGGTTGTCCACATTTTTTTGTAAAATTTTTCCGACTGATGTCCGGACTTTAGCACCCGCGGATTTTTATCTTTTATTTCAGCAAAGGAGTAGCCTGTTATTTTTGTAAATACAGGGTTGACATATTCTATATTTCCTTTAGCATCCGTTATGACGATAGCTACCGGGCTTTGTTCTACCGAACGACTCAGTAACCTCAACTTATCTTCAATTCTGATGCGTTCCGTAATATCCCTGGCAACGCAAAGAATAGCCATTTCTCCGCGGTAGTTTATCGGGCTGGAACTTATTTCTACCGGTATTTCTTTTCCGCTTTTAGAAGTATGCCAGGTATGGAAAAACTGAAATTCATTAACTTCCATCGACTGTGTTAAACTTGAAATTTCCCCATTTGTAAGGTAATGGTCGATGCCCGGAAGTCCGATTTCAAGTAATTCTTCCCTGCTGTACCCCAGCACTTCTACAGCTCTCCTGTTTACATCAAGCAGCTTGCCGTTGGGGGTAATAATCCAAACCGTTTCGTTCATACCGTTGATTAGATCGCGGTATTCTTTTTCCCGTTGAATCAGTTTCTGTTCATTCAGTTTCTGTTCCGTTACATCGCGAGCAATTCCTTCAATGGCCACCAGATTTTCAGATTCATCTGATATATTTATATTGCGTTGTTCCGTCCAGGTGGTTTTTCCGTCTTTTTTGATCCATCTGAGAACAACCGGCTTTGTTGTGTCTGCTGTTCCTGTAGCCAACCTGCTGAGATGGTGGCGATCGTTCGGATGTATAATCTTAAAGGTTAAGTTGGGATCATCATAGAACTCTTTTGGGGAAAAGCCGGTGATATCAAGGACTGCCTGGTTCATGTAACTATACCTTCTTTTCGGAACCAATTCCACCCTGAAAACGATATCCTGTGCATTTTCGGCCAACCTCCGAAAACGTTCCTCGCTTTCCCTTAGCCGTTTTTCTGCCTCGAGTGTTTTTTCTTTTATTTTTCTTTGTTCCAGAGAATTTGAGACAGCCTGTCCCAGTCTTTTTAACGACTCTTTTAAGATATAATCAACGGCTCCTGCTTTCAGACATTCTACAGCTGTTTCTTCGTTTATGGAGCCGGTTAAAATAATAAATGGAATTTCGGGCGAGTGTTCCAGGGTAATTCTTAATGCTGTAAGCCCGCTAAAACCTGGCATGGTGTAATCAGAAATAATTATATCTGGACGGAATTCATCCAGTGCTTTTCTAAAACCTTGCTCTGTATCCGTCACCTGATCAATAAATGGAATGCCCTGTTTTCTGAGCTCACGTTTGGCCATTTCAGCATCAGCAGGAACATCTTCTGCAAAAAGTATTCTGATGGGTTGGTCTTTACTATCCATTTAAATGATTATTGTCTTGAGCTAATGCAAAGATACAAAAAATGAGAATTCACCGAGCATTCAGGTATCTGATTAATAATGCCTTTTATGTATAATAAATAATTTCTATGTAAAGAGAAAGAATCAATAGAGCATATGTTTTATTGATTCTTTTTGCCGTTAATCCGGTTGCTGATTCAGTAGTAACCAGTAGAGGCCCAAATCACGCACGGCATCCACAAATTTATCAAAATCTACCGGCTTTACAATGTAACTGTTCACCCCGAGTTGGTAGCTTTTCAGCATATCTTTTTCCTCCCGCGAAGAGGTTAAAACAACTACCGGGATTATTTTCGTTTCCGGGTTGCTTTTTATCTCCTTTAGAACGTCCAATCCATCTATCTTTGGAAGTTTTAAATCCAGCAAAATGATTTTGGGTTTCCGGGATTTCTGCCTGGACGCAAATTTTCCTTTGGCAAAAATAAAGTCGAGCGCTTCTTCACCATCCACTGCAACCATCACCTGATTGGACAGGTTGTTTTTTTTGAGCGCCCTGAGTGCCATTTCTGCATCATTCGGATTATCTTCCACTAACAGAATTTCTATTTCGCCAAAATTTTCCATAATGAAGTGTATTGTTTGTTTTAACTATTATTTTATTCTTTTGGTAAGGAAAAATAGAAGGTGGCGCCTCTATTTGGTTCTCCTTTGGCCCATACCTTTCCTCCATGGCGTTTAATAATACGTTGAACAACTGCCAGGCCTACACCGGTTCCTGCAAATTCCTGATCGGGATGCAGGCGTTGAAAAACGCCAAACAGTTTGTCTTTGTACTTTTCATCGAACCCCGCTCCCCAGTCCTTAATGTAAAATGTAATTTCTTTCTTTTTTTCTCGGGTGCCGATTTCAATTTTTTTTGTTTCTGATTTCGAACTGTATTTTACGGCATTTTCAATCAGGTTTTGCCATACCTGCTTCATGAGGTTCAGATCACATTCTACCGCGGGCATTTTATGAATAATAAACTCAAATGTTTCCTGCTCCTTTTGCGTTACAATGTCATGATATACAGACCGGACAGTTTCGGTTATATCAATCTTTCCAAGACTCAGATTCGTACGCGATACCCGGGAGAGATTGAGCAAATCCGAAATTAACATATCCATTTTTGTAGCATTGTCCCGAATGGTATTTATAAAGCGTTTCCCTTCGTCGTCGAGTTGATCTGCATAATCTTCCATAAGAAAGTTTGAAAAACCGTTTATGGCGCGCAACGGCGCCCGCAAGTCGTGAGAAACGGAGTAAGTGAAAGCCTCCAGTTCCTGGTTTGCCAATTGGAGTTTACGTCGTCCATCTTTCAATTCGGCTGTAATACTGTTCAGGTCTTCCACCATGTAAAGCATCGCTTTTTGACTTTTGTCGAGCTTTTGTACTTTTTCTTCCAGTTCGTTCGTTCGCTGTGTCACCTGCTTCTCCAATTCATCTTTTAATCCAATCAGCTCAGCCTCTGCTTTTTTTCTGTGAGAGATATCCCAAAAAGTAACTACCGAGCCTGTAATTTTTCCATTTTTGCGGAAGGGGTAGGAAAAATATTCTACAGGAAAACTTGTACCATCAGCACGCCACAGCACTTCATCGTCGCTGTGCGTGCCTCTGTTTTCCTTAAAAGCCTGATAAATTTTACACGCTTTCTCCTCATATTTTGAACCGTCATTTTTTGTATGATGAATGAGCCGGTGCATATTTTTACCGATTACCTGCTGCATATCGGTGTAACCCAGGGCCTCAAGTCCCGATTGATTCATGAAAATGCAACAACCGTTCAGGTCAATCCCGTAAATTCCCTCGGCCGTTGAATCGAGAAGCAGGCGAATTTGTTCTTTACTGCTTTTTAATAAATCCTGCTGTTCCTTTAATATCTCCAGTGTTTTTTTACGTTCTGCTATTTCATTATTTAAGCGTTTGGTGCGCCTGCTTACTTCCCGCCGTAGAAAGACAATCCAAAAAACGATTAGAATTAGTATGAGGGGAATCAAAATAAAAAGACCGGCTTTTAGTAAATTCTGAGAGAGTTGTTTTTCTGTACTCTCCGGGCCAAACCATTTATTTCTGATTTCTTCAAAAGTGTCGTTTGTTATAACAATGGAAAGCCCTTCATTTAAGCGATTCAGTAACGGGGCATTTCCTTCCCTTACCGCAAAACAAAAGTCCTGTCTGAAAGAAGGAATCTGAACAGGCAGCGGTACAACTGATTTAATATTCAGCTTTTTCAGTAATTCAATACCTGTAATCCTTTGGGTTATAACAGCATCGTGTCTTCCCGCCGCCAGTTGAATAAAGGCTTCTTCAAATGTATTGGTAGTGTATATTTTATCTGAGATATTTTCACGTCGCACAAACTCCTCTGCATTGTCCCCTTTCATTACAACTATTTCTTTTTCTTCCAGATCTGAAAGGGACTGAATATCTGAGGTTTCCGTTCGTACAAAAATAGCTCCGTGAAGTGAAAGATAGGGCATGGTAAAGTCGAACCATTCTTCACGTTCGGGAGTACGTCCTACCAAAGGCAGGGCATCTATTTTACCATCGTTTAAATCTTGTTTTATTTGGTTCCAGATGTCAACTTTAATTTTTACTTCCATACCAACAGCGCGTGCGGCAGCCTTAAATAATTCGACAGAGAACCCGTCGGCATTACCATTTTCGTCTATAATACAATATGGAGGGTAATTGGGTTCGGAACCAATGGTAATGGTGTCGGAAAATAATTCCTTTGGCTCGGTTAAGCTATTTTTTTGGGAAGAACAAGGCCATACACACCCTGTAAAACAAGCAAACAAAGATATAGCTGTTTTTATTGATATAGTTGAAACATATCTTTTCTTGTTGTTAACCCGGGAACGAATTCCTTTAAAAAAAATGTGCCTGAAACTGTTCATTTCAAAAGTTTATATTATTCCACCCCGGAACTTCTTTCCTGTTTCAGAAACTTAATTTCCTGTCGCAGTTCTTCCATGCGTAATTCTCGCTCAATGGTTGCTTCACGGAATTGTTCCAACTCCGTTATCCTTTCATTCAATTCTTTCGTTTTTGCTTTCACCTGTTTTTCCAGATCGTTTTTCAACTCCCTCAGTTCCGTATCTATTTTTTTACGTTCAGTGATATCATTCAAAAAACCGATAAAACGTGTGTCGGTAATTTTTACCGCATCTACTGTCCAGTATCGGATTCTTCCTTTTTTTGTAATGAACGGGAGTTCTCCGGTAGAGTTACCGGTAGTTAGCACACGTTGGAAATGTTCGCGTGCCTCTTTGTGTGATGTTTCCGGAATCAAATCAGGAATACTTTTATGTATCAGTTCCCGCTTGGTGTAACCGGTGATAAGGGTTGTTTTGGGGTTGACTTCAACAAAATTTCCCTTTTCATCAGCCACTAGGATTCCAAACGGCGAATTTTCAAAGTAACGTCTGAACTTTTCTTCTTCATTCTGAAGTAACAGGTTGCTTTGCTCCAGTTTGTTTGATTCTTTTTTTACCCGCTTTCTCAAAAGTAAAATAATGCCCCCAGCCAAAACTACCGCTGCGATAGCAAGAAAAATATACCACCTGTATGATTGTTCTGCAGTTTTTACTATCGTCATTTCATTATGTTTGTTAAGTGTCTGATAATAGAATGACTGAGGTGTTACTTTCCATTTGATAAGATGCCGGTCAATGGTTTCCAGAAGGTCTGAATTTTTACCATTTTCAACGGCAAAGTGTAAAATTGTAGGATCAAAAATTAAGGAGGTTCTTTTTAAAAGGAACTTTTCAAAATGCATCTCGCCAAAAAAGTGGTTAACAATGGCCACATCTGCCACGCCGATTTTGGCAAGAGAAAAGGCATCCCCAAAAGAACCGGTCTCCACTTCCCGAAAGGAATACCCAAATCCATCCATTAATCGTTTAAACCGGATTTGCTGAACAGATCCTTTGAGTGTAGCCACTCGTTTACCCTGGAGTTCGGAAAAATGTTCAATGTTTTGTCCGGGAGCAGCATACACCTGTGACCAGCTTTCGAGAACCGGGATTTTGTTGAAGTCGAATCGCTCACTTCGCTGCCGGGAGAATGCCACATCCGGGAGTAGATCAATCTTGCTGTTGTTCAGGGAATCAAGGCAGTCGTTCCACTGGCAGGGTACATAGTTTAGATTCCACCCCTCCAACCGGGCTATTTCGTTCAACAGGTCTACGAAAATGCCCTGAGGTTCCCTTTTTTCGTCCAGATAAAGTTTGGGCGGATTTTGATAGATCCCGACATGAATCGTACTATCGGGTGAACCATATCCGAAAAACGGCCCGGCAACCAGTCCTGCCAGAGCGAAAAAAAACAACGCCGTTTTTCTGCATTTCAAATATTCCATAGTTTTCACGGTTCGGGTTTACTATTTTCCTTTTTCAGCGCTTTTATTTCCTTTTTTAGTTCTTTTATCCTGAATTCACGTTCGATGGTTGCTTCATGAAACCTTTCCAGATCTGCAATATATTCCTGCAGTTCTTTTGTTTTTTCCTGTACTTGTTTTTCCAGGTTGTTTTTTAGCTTTTGTAGTTCTAATTCAGCCATTTTTCGGTGGGTTATGTCCTGAAATGATCCCCGCATTTTTACAACTTTTCCGTTTTTTACAGTCGGTTTTCCAATGGTTCGTACCCATTTATACTTTCCTTTGGCAGTAACGAGTTCCAGTTCAAGATCATAAGGTGTTTGCTTTTCAATGGCCATTTTTACTGCTTCTTCTATTTTTATTTTTGAATCGGCCGTGTAAAAACTCATCCCCAGTTCAACGTTGGTCTCCTTTTTGGGATCCATGTCGTGTATTCTGGCAGTTTCTTCTGTCCATGTCCCCTTTCCAGTCTCGGGGTCGAATTCCCACCCACCTATTTGCGCCACACTACCCATTTCGCGTAATAGTTCTTCATTGTATGCCAGTTCTTTGATACGCGTTTCCAACTGATGTGTTTTTTGCTCCATCTTCTGGTGGTAAAGCTCCAACTCCTCCAGCAGGTTATTCAGTTCTCCTTCCGGCAAGTTCTGTTTGCAGTAGGAAAACAGGTCTTCAATCTTTTTTTTCAGGAAGTTCCTGCTATTTCTTTCGCTTGGTAAAGTGTCCGGTTTCATAGTTCACTGCTTTTAATTTATCCGGTATAATCTTTATATCAAAGATTTCTAAAATGAACAATCACAAATAAAAAACTATTTAAAGACAGTAAAGTTTACTTATATGCTGAATAATATGTTCTTATCAGGTCTTTTAGTCCGAATTTATTTCTTTTATCAGACGACGTATTTCAGCTATGGCAATAGTTATTTTTTGAAAGTGGCGAATGTCTTCCTTACTAAGAACCGAGCCATGCCGGTCTTTTAACCATTTTTTTGCAGGCCGAAAACTGCCAATAAAAAAATCCCAGATTTGTGGCGGTATATTATCAAAATACTGACGATCGTTAATCCATATCCTTCCTGTTGTTTTTGCAGAATTGTCAGGTTCCCAGCCGGGGCTTGTGATGGTCATTTTACGGGTAACCATGTTGTCCCCCTCTTTAGGAAAGTTTGTTGTAGATTGATTTATTTCAGGCAATTTGAGCAGGTGTATTTGGCGCAATTGCCTGCCATATTCAACCCATTGCCAAAAGGTTTCGGCTTTCGGAAACGGGATTTGCGGAATGCCGGAGTGGGGGAGTTTCCCGAAATTTGCGTTGTAGGAAGATGAATGCAAAACAGCGTAAATGTAACTCAGCAGATCGGAGGACGAGAAAGTTTGCCTGAACTCCGGACGAACTTCCGGATTGTTTGCCATGCAGACATTACCGAAAGTGATTGAGCCGGAAATATAAAGAAGGCCCAGCTTTCGGGAAATTTCATTGAATCGATTTTCGTCTAACCGAAATATGTTGCAGGCTGTTTTAAAGTCAAGCTGTATTAATCCATCTGCGGAGAGTAAATGGTATTCCCTGAAAATATTAGATTTCAGACAGGTATCTGGTTGATCTCCATTAAGAGATTTTGACATGATATTGATTTTGAAAATTAACGCATTACTAATTTAAGGAAAAATCAGGAAGTATACATCAGAAAAAGAAACAGATAACTGGTATATCACTCTCAATTCAGGGGTGCAGTAATACAATACATCCCCTTAACGGGGATGTATTAAAGTCATCATGCAAACTCACACAGGGAATTTAAACCTGTTCCACCCCTTTCAGCGACAACTGGATTCTTTTCCGGGGAATGTCCACTTCTTTGACCCGGACTTTAAGGTGCTGGTGTAGTTTTACAATTTCATTGGGATCAGAAATATAGCGATCGGCCAATTCAGAAATATGAATGAGTCCCGACTGTTTTACGCCAATGTCAACAAAAGCGCCAAATTTGGTAATGTTGTTTACGATTCCCGGAATGACCATTCCTTCCACCAGATCTTCCATTGAAAAAATGCCATCGGCAAATTCAAAAACCTTGATAGCCTTTCTCGGGTCGCGTCCAGGTTTGAGTAGCTCTGTTTTTATATCGTTGAGCGTGGGTAACCCTACGTCTCCTTTTGCATATTTTGAGAGATTGATTTTGTGTGCCAGCGCTTCGTCCTGAATCAGTTCGTTGACTCCACAGCCCAAATCACGGGCCATTTGCTCCACAATGTGATAAGATTCGGGATGTACAGCTGAATTATCCAGTGGGTTTATACCACCGGGAATCCGAAGGAAGCCGGCAGCCTGTTCATAGGCTTTGGGTCCCATACGCGATACTTTTTTGAGCTCTTCGCGCGATTGAAACAGGCCATTCTCCCTGCGGTAATCCACAATGTTTTGTGCCAGTTGTGGCCCCAGTCCCGAGATGTAATTGAGCAGATGCTTGCTGGCTGTGTTAAGGTTTACACCCACTGCGTTTACACTCAATTCTACCACCGAGTCTAGGCTGTTTTTTAGTTTTTTCTGATCCACATCGTGCTGGTATTGCCCTACGCCAATACTTTTCGGGTCAATCTTTACCAACTCGGCCAGCGGGTCCATGAGCCGTCGCCCAATAGAAACAGCGCCGCGCACCGTTACATCATATTGTGGAAATTCCTGACGGGCAACCGGTGATGCAGAATAGACCGAAGCGCCGTCTTCATTCACCACAAAAACTCTAATCTCATGGCTGTATCGCAGCTTTTTTACAAATGCTTCGGTTTCCCGGCTGGCTGTTCCGTTTCCGATGGCGATCGCTTCAATCCGGTACATTTCTACCATGGATGTCAGTTTCTTTGCCGCCATCTTTTTTTCTTCCTGTGGCTTGTGCGGGTAAATGTTTTCATTGTGAAGCAGGTTCCCCTGTTCGTCCAGACAAACCACCTTGCATCCCGTCCGGTAGCCGGGGTCGATAGCCAGTATCCGTTTTTGTCCCAGGGGCGGAGCCAGGAGGAGTTGTCGCAGGTTTTCGGCAAAAACACCAATAGCTTCATCATCCGCTTTTTCTTTGGAGAGGGATGCAAATTCGGTTTCTATGGAAGGTTCCATCAGCCTTTTGTAGCTGTCTTTTACCGCCATCTCTACCTGCAGCGAGCAGGCATTGTTGCCACTTATGAAAAAACGGGTAAGGTGTCCCAATGGGGTTGTTTCATCGGGTTTTACGGAAACCCGCAAAAATCCTTCTTTTTCTCCACGCCGCATGGCCAGCAGTCGGTGTGAAGGGCATTTTTTTAACGGCTCATTCCAATCGAAATAGTCGCGGTATTTAGCGGCTTCTTCCTCCTTGCCTTTTATTATTTTTGAAGAGATAAAAGCACCCCGTGTAAATTCACGACGCACAATATTTCGGGCCTTTTCGTTTTCGCTTATCCATTCAGCAATGATATCACGGGCTCCGGAAAGAGCCTCTTCTACTGATTCTATTTCCTCGTTCAAAAAAGATTCAGCTTCCAGTTCCGGATCGTTCCCCAGTTGCTTTATAATATTTTCTGCCAGCGGTTCTAGTCCCCGCTCACGCGCTATGGTGGCTTTGGTGCGGCGTTTGGGTTTATATGGCAGGTAAATATCTTCGAGCTCTACCGGATCGTAACAATTTTCGATACGGTTTTTTAATTCCGGGGTCAATTGTTCCTGTTCATCAATGGTTTTTAAAACCGTTTCCTTCCTTTTTTCGAGTTCTGTAAATTTTTCTCCCAGTTCCTTGATTTGCAGCACCTGCACCTCGTCGAGACTGCCCGTGCGTTCTTTTCGGTAGCGGGAAATAAAGGGTACTGTAGCTCCTTCATTTATCAGTTCCAGTGTATTCGTTACCTGATTATTTCTTATGCCAAGGTTCCGGGCAATAATATCGGTTATTTTTTCATTCATAAGAACAGTGTTTCTCGAAAGACAAAGGTAAAAAAGTTCAAAAAAAAGCGGCCTGAAATTTATTTTTCAGGCCGCTTTTTATCTATTCGTTTATGAAGTTATTCTCCTACAACTTCGAATTCCAAATCAACAATAACATCTTTGAAGAGCTTAATTTTGGCAGTATAAGTACCCACTTCCTTGATGCTGTCTTCGGGCAGGGTAATTTGTTTCCGTTCTATTTCGAATCCTTTTTTGTTGATGGCTTCTGCCACCTGAATGGTATTCACCGAACCGAAAATTTTTCCTGCCGAGCTTACTTTTGCCCCAATTTTTACATTCTTGTTCATCAGCTTTTCTGCAATTGCCTTTGCTTCTTCTCTCAAACGTTCCTCTTTGTGGGCGCGTTGTCTGATGTTTTCAGCCAGAACTTTCCTGGCCGAAGTAGTGGCGGCAATAGCTTTGTTCTGAGGGATAAGAAAGTTACGGGCATAACCGTCTTTCACGGAAACAATATCGTCTTTGCTTCCCAGTCTTTCGACGTCTTGTATTAAAATAATTTCCATTTCAAGCTTCCTTTTTATTTCAACATATCAGTTACATACGGCAGCAAAGCAATCTGGCGGGCACGTTTAATGGCCTTGCCAACTTTGCGCTGGTATTTCAATGAAGTTCCGGTGATACGACGGGGTAAGATTTTACCCTGTTCGTTCAGGAATCTTTTAAGGAATTCAGGATCTTTGTAATCTACATACTTGATTCCGTTCTTCCTGAAACGGCAATATTTTTTCTTTTTTACCTCTACCGATGGAGGAGTCAAATACCTTATTTCACTTGAATTTTGTGCCATCTTTTATGCCTCCTTTTCTGTTTTTTCTTTCCGAAGTCTTCTTCTCTTTTCACTATACTCAACAGCATATTTGTCGAGTTTAACGGTCATAAACCGAATGACACGTTCGTCGCGGCGGAATTCAATTTCCAGCTTGGAAACTAATTCAGGGTTGACTTTAAATTCAAACAGGTGGTAAAACCCGGTAGATTTCTTTTGGATGGGGTAAGCCAGTTTTTTCATTCCCCAGTCTTCTTCATGGACCATCTCACCTCCGTTGCCGGTAATGATGTCCCTGAATTTTTTTACCGTTTCCTTTACCTGTGGCTCAGATAAAACGGGAGTACAAATGAAAACGGTTTCATACTGATTCAACATAAACATCAAATTTTAATTAAACGTATTTTAATTTTGAGGGCGCAAAAATAGAAATAAAATAATATAATTCAAACACTTCGGGAATGTTTTGACAAACAATTAATGAATAATACCATAAAATGGAAAGTTACAAGAATTTCCTTTTTTACAATGGAATATTCCCATGCTTTTTCGGCGGGTTTGATTTTCGCTTGTTTCGCGTCATTTCAAGTGCGCCGATAATTTTTTTACGGGTATCCTGTGGATGAATGATTTCGTCAACATACCCCAGAGAAGCTGCCTTATATGGATTGGCAAATTTCTCGCGGTATTCTTCCACAACTTTTCCCTTTTCTTCTTCACTGTATTTATTCCGGTAAAGAATATTGATAGCACCCTCCGGACCCATCACGGCAATTTCGGCGGTAGGATATGCAAAATTTACATCCCCGCCAATGTGTTTGCTCGACATTACATCGTAGGCACCGCCGTAAGCTTTTCTGGTAATCAGGGTAATTTTTGCTACGGTGGCTTCCGAGAAAGCATAAAGCAACTTGGCTCCGTGTTTAATAATCCCGCCGAATTCCTGTGCTGTGCCGGGTAAAAATCCGGGAACATCTACAAAGGTGACCAGGGGGATGTTAAAGGCATCGCAAAAGCGGACAAACCGGGCTGCCTTTGCTGAGGAATTGATATCGAGTACACCTGCCAAATGGGCGGGCTGATTGGCTACAATTCCTACCGGTTGACCAGCAAAGCGTGCAAATCCGCAAATAATATTCTGGGCATATTGCGGCTGTACTTCCAGAAAATGTTTGTTGTCAATCACACTCCGGATGATTTCGTGCATGTCATAAGGTTTGTTTGGGTCTGCCGGAATTAAGTTTTGCAGGTGTTCATCAATTCTGTCCGACGGATCGATGGTCGATTTAACCGGCGGGTCTTCCATGTTGTTGGATGGCAAAAAGCTGACCAGTTCTCGAATCATCATCAGGGTTTGCTCCTCGTCGTCACCGGTAAAGTGGGCAACCCCGCTTTTGGTACTGTGTGTATGGGCGCCACCCAGTTCTTCTTTTGTTACATCTTCGTGAGTTACAGTTCGGATTACATCCGGTCCAGTTACAAACATGTGGCTTTTTTCATTCACCATAAAAATAAAATCGGTGAGGGCAGGGGAGTAAACCGCCCCGCCGGCACACGGACCCAGGATGGCCGAAATTTGGGGAACGACACCGGAGGAGATAACATTGTTGTAAAAGATATCGGCATAGCCGGCCAGGCTTTCCACTCCTTCCTGTATACGCGCACCGCCAGAGTCATTCAGGCCGATAACCGGTGCCCCCATCTGGAGGGCCATGTTCTGTATCTTCACAATCTTGTCGGCATTGGCCCGGCTCAGTGATCCGCCAAAAACGGTAAAGTCCTGTGCAAACACGTAGACAAGCTTTCCGTTTATTTTTCCATAGCCCGAAATCAACCCGTCGCCAAGGATTTTTTTCTCCTGCATACCGAAATCATGATTTCGGTGTGTAACCAGTTTGTCAATTTCGTTAAAAGTACCCGGATCGAGCAGTTGCAGAATGCGCTCGCGGGCGGTCTTTTTGCCAGAACTATGTTGTTTTTCAATGCGTTCTTCTCCTCCTCCCAACTCTGCCTTGAGATTAAACTCTTCGAGTTGGCTGTATTTTTTTTGTATATCCATAAAAGAGTGATTTATTCGATTTCTATGAGAATTTGATTTCCTTCAACGGTTTCACCTTCTTTGGTATTCACTTTTTTTACCACACCGTCGATGGGAGCTTTGTATTCACTTTCCATTTTCATTGCTGAAATTATAATGGCCGTATCTCCTTTTTTGATTATATCCCCTTGGCTGACCAGAATTTTCACGACCTTTCCAGGCATGGGCGAAGTGATGGTTTTTTCATCTTTTCCAACCCCGTTCGAACCCCTGTTGATGAGATAACGGGCTTCGGCATCAACCACCTCTACATTGAATGTGTCATAAAGTGTATGGGCGACATATTTTTTAGGTTGTTTTTGGGGGACGAGTTCAATATTGTAAGACCTCCCGTTTTCAATAATCGAAAAGGTACCGTCCTGAGTGTGGAGTAAGTCTACCTGGTAAATTTTACCATCTACCTCCACTTCCAGAAGATTTCCGTTTTGTTTAACCAGTCTTACCCACGCTAAACGATCGTTAATTTTTATTTCAACTGCCATACTGTTTTTTTAGAAATGGTTAATGTAGGAAATTTTTTTCCAGCGGCTTTGTGCCGGTGCGAACCCCTGATTGTCTGTCTGTATCCGGTTAATTTTATCGAGATAATCGATGTAAGCCGCAATAATTACCATATCGTCGGAATCCTCAGGAGTTCCATTGTTCAGAAGATATTCCTGGTTTTTTTCTATAAAATGAGTATCGTACTTTCCCTGGATAAAATCAGGAGTATTCATTATCCGTTCCAGGTATTTAATAGATGTTTTTACTCCTGTTATTTTGTATTCGTAAAGGGCCCTGCGCATCCTTCTGATGGCTTCGTCCCGGGTACCTCCCCAAACAATAAGTTTCGAAATCATTGGATCGTAATGAATAGGAATTTCATATCCTTCATAAACGTAGCCGTCGGTTCGGACTCCAAGTCCCAATGGTTCAGAGATTTTATAGATTTTACCCGGACTTGGCATAAAATTGTTGTCGGGATCTTCGGCATAAATCCGGCATTCAATGGAGTGCCCTCCCAAAGCGAGCTTTTCCTGTTTAATACTTAGTTCCTGGCCTTCGGCAATCTTGATTTGCTGTTTCACCAGGTCTATTCCGGTTACCCTTTCAGTGATTGGGTGTTCAACCTGCAGACGGGTATTCATTTCGAGGAAGTAGTAATTCAGGTTGTCGTCTACCAGAAACTCAATAGTCCCGGCGCCTGAATATTTAACGGCTTTGGCCGCTTCCACTGCCGCACTCCCCATTTTTTCACGCAGTTCCGGTGTCATAAGCGGAGACGGAGTTTCTTCTATCATTTTCTGATGTCGCCGTTGTACCGAGCACTCGCGCTCAAAAAGATGGATGGCATTGCCATGTTGGTCTCCGAGTATCTGAAACTCGATGTGGTGGGGGGAAGAAATATATTTTTCGATGTAAACCGAGTCGTCGCCAAAAGCCGATTTAGCTTCGGAACGCGCTGCCCGTACAGAAGAAACAATATCTTTTTCGTTGTGTACCAGTCGCATACCTTTTCCGCCGCCGCCTGCAGAGGCTTTAATCATAACCGGTAATCCGATTTGCCTGATGGCACGTAAAGCTTCTTCTTCTGTATCTACACTGCCTTCGGTTCCGGGAACTACCGGAATTCCGGCTTTTTGCATGGTTTCTCGGGCTTTTATTTTGTCGCCCATCTGGTCAATTACTTCCGGTGAAGGGCCTATAAAAATAATGCCTTCTTCCTGGCATCGCCTTGCAAACCGTGCGTTCTCAGAGAGAAACCCATACCCGGGGTGGATGGCATCAGCGCCGCTTTGTTTGGCTACTTCAATTATCTTTTCAACGTTCAGGTAACTTTCGCTCGATGGCGCTTTGCCAACATAAAAGGCTTCATCGGCATACCTTACATGCAACGAGGTGCGATCGGCTTCCGAAAATACAGCCACCGATTTTATTTCCATTTCCCTGCATGTACGCATGATACGGATAGCTATTTCCCCTCGGTTGGCTACCAAAATTTTTTTGATATAATTCATTTCTGAAATTTTCCATTTTAAAAAAACACCTATTATAACCTTACTTTACCCAAATTGTTTAAGATCTTTTTTCTCCTTTTTTCGCAAAGATGAAATTAATTTTAAGCTAACTTCCGGCAAATCAATATGTGTTAATAATTGTAAATTGACCGCTTCTGTAAAAAAAAAGCAGGTTAATTTTTGAATCATGGACACCTAAGTTCAAAAGTTACAAAAAATAATAAAAAAAATATTTTTTTGTTTAGTAAAACATATTAGTTTTGAGTTCTTAAAACTAACCTTTTATGAATCTCAAACATATACTAATCTTATTTTTTATTCTGAATATTCTGGGGACTGCAGCCCAAAATTTTGATTACACCCTGTCAGATGATTCTTTGGTAAATTACCATGCAAGCCTGAAAAAAATATACCATGCAACCCGCACCGAACTCAGACCGAAGATAGACGGACAACTCGATGATGTGTGCTGGAAACAAGTTGGAAACTGGCAGGGAGGCTTTATTCAGCAACAACCCAATCAGGCCGGAAAGCCTTCGCAACAAACAAGTTTAAAAATTTTATACGACGATACTTACCTTTACATTGGCCTCGTATGTTACGATAATGAACCCGAAAAAATAAGGGATGTTTTGGGACGCCGGGATGAATGGAATGGGGATATAGCCGGGATTGCCCTGGATTCGTATTTTGATAAACAAACAGCATTCGAATTTAATATTACGGCAGCAGGACAAAAAGTGGATTTAATGCACCTGGGGGATTACGGTTGGGATTATAACTGGGATGCCGTGTGGGATGGAAAAGCATCAGTGGGTGATTCGGCATGGTATGGCGAAATGCGGATCCCGTTCAGTCAACTTCGTTATGCCGATAAGGAGGAACACGTATGGGGAATGCATGTATGGCGCTGGATTGACAGACTAAAAGAAGAGGATCAGTGGAAACTTATTCCGGTAGATGCGCCTGCCATGGTTTATATTTTTGGCGAATTGCACGGCATTAAAAACATCACTGCCAGGCGTAACTTCGAGCTTTTACCCTATGCCAAAATGAAATACATCCCGGAACCGGGCAAGTTGTTTAAGGCCGATAGTAATTCTCCACCGGCTGCGGGCTTCGGCCTCGACGGCAAGATTGGCATTTCCTCCGACTTTACCCTTGATTATACTATCAACCCCGACTTTGGCCAGGTAGAAGCCGATCCGTCTGTTCTGAACCTTACCTCTTATGAGGTTTTTTACGAAGAAAAAAGACCGTTTTTCCTGGAAGGAAACAGTATTCTGGATTTTGGTGCGGGAAGCGATTTGCTTTTTTACTCCCGTCGAATCGGGACTGCGCCAGGTTATCTGCCTTCTGTGGATGAAGGAGAAAACCTGTCGATGCCGGATCAGACATCAATCCTGAATGCGCTGAAATTTACCGGAAAAAACCGATCGGGACTGTCGCTGGGAATAATTAACAGCATGACTTCGCGTGAACATGCCGTTATTTCATCTGAAAGCCGGGAGCGAAAAGAAACAGTGGAACCGTTCACCAATTATTTTGTCGGAAGGGTCAAGCAGGATTTTAATGAGGGGAATACTGTGCTGGGCGGAATGGTAACCTCTACCATCCGAAATATAAAGGAAGACCACCTCAAATATTTGCCAGGTAGTTCGCTGGTAGGGGGAATCGATTTCAACCACAACTGGCTGAACCGGAAATATTTCATCGATTTCAATGGTTTTTTCTCCAGGGTGGAGGGAGATGAAGAAGCCATTTCTGATTTGCAGCTTAATTCGAGGCACTATTTTCAGCGGACAGATGCCCCGCACCTTCATTTTGATGAAACGCTGACTACATTACAAGGATGGGGCGGCAATCTAAGGGGAGGTAAACGCAGCGGTAAATTCAGGTTGATAGGAACCCTCGACTGGCGATCTCCCGGACTGGAGTTAAACGACCTGGGGTACCTTCGGCAGGCTGACTATATTGATCAAGAGCTGAGTATGCTCTACTGGATAAATAAACCCAAAGGAATTCTTAACAGCTACTACCTCCAACTGGAGCAGAAACAACACTGGAGTTACGGGGGAGAAAAACTGGGAGCCGAATTGTCAGGGCGCATCCGGTTAGAATTTAAAAACCTTTGGAAACTGGACTTGATCGGTAACAGGATTTTTTATGAAATGGATACCCGCCAGTTGCGGGGCGGGCCTTCGTTGCGAATCGATGGCAGCACCCTGGGCCGGTTTTTTGTTCAGACAAACAGCAGTAAAAAGTTGTTTTTGGGAGGAGGGTCTCATTTTATGTGGAATGATGACAAGATATCCTGGTGGGGGCAGCATGTTTTTCATGTGGAGTGGTTAATCAGCAACCGTTTAAAATTATCGTCGAGGACGACTTATACAGATCAAACCGACAATAACCAGTTTGTTATGCGAGCCACAACGGAAGACGACAGGAAATACGTTGTGGGCCGAATTGATCGCCACACGATTTCTTCTACGCTCCGGGCCGAATTTTTTGTTACCCCGGAACTTTCCTTTCAGTATTACGGAAATCCTTACGCAACAGTGGGCAGGTATTACCAGTTCCGGAAAGTAGCCGCTTCAAAATCAACAGATATTACCCGGCGGTTTACCCCGCTGCCGATTGAAACGGTGAACGGTGACCCCTGGCTGCTGGATGAAAACAGAAATTTGTTGCTGGATTTGTCTGAGAGCAGCCCCGATTTCAATTTTCAGGAATTTCGTTCCAACTTTGTTGCCCGGTGGGAGTACAAAACCGGCTCTACTATCTATTTTGTGTGGACCAATACCCGCTCGCGTTTTCAAAGTTATTACGAACCGTCGATTATTAATAGTTTAAAAGGACTAAACAAAGTTAAGGCTGACAACGCATTCATGATTAAAGTGAGTTTCTGGTTCTCCATTTAGGACAAAGATGTATTTTTGTCCCCCGTGAATTTTACACACTATATACCTTTTTACAGGCGAAATCTCCGACTGGCTTTTCCGGTTGTTCTTTCGCAAATCGGGCAGGTGACTGTATCCCTGGTCGATAATATGATGGTAGGGCATGTGGGTACCACAGAGCTGGCTGCCTCGGCTTTTGCCAATAGTATTTTTACAATCGGGATGTTTTTCGGGATGGGTATCACCTACGGAATAACCCCGCTGGTAGGCAAAGCTTTTGGAAATAGAGAAACGGATAATGTGGTACAATGGCTGAAAAACGGGACTTTTACATTGTTGATAGTCACTTTCGCACTTGCACTGATTATGTTTGGGGGATATTTCCTGTTGCCGTTTATGGGGCAACCTGCCGATGTAATGGAACTTGCAGGACCGTACTATCTTTTACTTAGTGCCTCCATCATTCCTTTTATGTTATTCTTTTCGCTGAAACAGTTTTTTGAGGGAATTGGTAATACGAAAATTGCCATGCAGATTACGCTGATTTCCAATGCCATTAATGTGGCGGTAAATTACGTGCTGATTTTCGGAAAGTTTGGCTTCCCTGAACTGGGATTGATAGGAGCCGGAATTGGGACCCTGGTTTCACGCATTTTTATGCCGCTGCTTTACATTATATATATAGTATGGATTCCGCAATTCCGGCGGTATTTTACGCTGGCCCGTTTGCAGGCCTACAGTAAAGAACGGATTTTGTCTGTCCTGAAAATTGGAATTCCAATTGGGTTTCAGCTTATTGTAGAAGTACTTACTTTCAGTATTGGTGCGGTAATGATGGGATGGCTGGGAGAATCTCCGCTGGCAGCACATCAGGTTGCCCTCGGACTGGCCAGTTTCCCTTATATGATTTCCGTCGGTATTTCGCAGGCGGCCACAATCAGGGTGAGCCACCAAATGGGAAGAAACGATTTCCATTCGTTACGGATGGCAGCTTTTGCCTCCATGCACCTGGTGGTTGTATTCATGTTTGTGATGGGGCTGATTTTTGTGATAGGAAGGAACATTTTGCCGCTGATGTTTACTACCGATCCGCATGTTGTTTCAATCACAGCCCAATTATTAATTGTCGCTGCCATTTTTCAGGTTTTTGATGGATTGCAGGTAGTAATGCTGAGCAGTCTGAGAGGAATGGCCGATGTGAAAATTCCTATGTTGATAGCTTTCGGCGCTTACATGTTGATCGGAATTCCTACATGTTACGCCCTCACCTTTTTACTCGATTTCGGGCCTCAGGGAATATGGTTTGGATATCTTACAGGCCTTGGGGTAGCAGGCATTTTCTTCTATTTTCGGTTTAAATATAACGTTAGAGAAAGGGCATAAAAAAACGGGTTACCCTTGGTGACGATAACCCGATTGTTCATAGCTTAGTTTAGTTAGACCTGGAAATAATATTGGTTTAACAGAGAAAAGGTAGTGTTTCAAATAACGTTTAATTTACATTGAATTAAAACTCTGCTAATATAGCACAAAATTGGTTTAAATGTCAAATAAAATTAAAAAATTATTAATAAGTGTTAAATAATGTTCTGGCGAAATTTGTAATTAATTGATTATTAAGAAACACAAAAAAATGACCGACAGAAAAAATTTTTTGGTTTCTGAATATTTTTTCGTTCCGGTTCCCCAAAGAGTTTTCATTAATATTCATTTAAAGAAGAATTTTTAAAAATGAATAAAAAATTACAGGATTTGGCAGGATTCAATTTTTAGAATAAAAATATACCTTGCAGGAAATAAATAAAAGATTTGAAAATGAAGAAGGTGGTTTTAACAGGGATAAGGGAGATGCAAATGACAACCACACCCGAACCAGTTCTTTTACAGGAAGATGAGGTGAAAATAAAGCTGGTTTCCATCGGTGTATGCGGCTCCGATATTCATTATTATTCCGAAGGAAAAATTGGTAGTCAGGTAGTTGAATACCCGTTTGCCGTAGGGCATGAATGTTCGGGGATAGTGGAAGAAGCAGGAGCCGGGGTTACCCATGTTAAGCCTGGTGATTTAGTGGTAGTCGACCCTGCCGTGCATTGCGGCCATTGTGATCAGTGCCTGTCGGGGAGGCCTCACACGTGTCGGAACAATCGTTTTTTGGGGTGCCCCGGGCAATTGGAGGGCTGTCTTTCCGAATATATTGTGATGCCGTCATTTACCTGCTTTCCGGTAAGCGGAAAGCTGAACCCGGTGCAGGCTGCCTTAATTGAGCCGTTTACAATTGGCGTATACACGGTAAATCTGGCGGAATTAAAACAACCGGATGCATCGGCTGCTATTTTTGGCGCAGGTCCGATTGGTCTGAGCGTGTTGCTGAAGTTACTGGCCGATGGAATAACAAACGTGGGGGTGATTGAACCATTGGAATATCGCCTTAAAAAAGCAAAGGAAATAGGGGCAAAATACCTTATCAATCCTGAAAAAGAAGACGTGGAAGCCAGTGTTAAAAAGCAGGAAGAACTACTTGTAGACGTGGTGTTTGAAGCCAGCGGCGAGCAGGAGGCCGTGACCAATGCGGTGAAGATTCTCAAACCCGGCGGTAAGTTGTTGCTGGTGGGTATTCCTCCTTCGGCCCAATACACTTTCGATATGGATTTGATGCGACGAAAAGAGTTGACAATTATAAATGTCCGCCGGCAAAACCATTGTGTAGAAGAAGCCATCGATTTGGTTGTAAGCGGAAAAGCCGATGTGGAAAAGATGGTAACCCATCATTTTTCACTGGAGGAAACGCCTGTGGCTTTTGATATTGTTGAAGGGTATAAGGACGGCGCAATTAAAGCAATGATAAATTTTTCATAGACTGAATACCCATCTTTTCCTGTTTGGTTGTTCTTATTTAAAGGCGAAGAAGTTTTTAAAGACTATGAAACACCAAAAATGGAAAAGAACGACCGGTATTTAAAAATTGCAAAGCTGATTGCAGATGACTTAAATGGTTCTCTTAATGCAGAGGATAAATCATTTTTGGAAAACTGGATTCTTGAATCGGAAGAAAACAGGGAAATCTACCATCAGATTAAAGACGGTACATGGTATGCAGAGCAATCAGCCGGCATAAAAAAATACCTTCCGGAAGAGGGATGGGAAAAGATTGAAAAGCAAATTAAATCTCCTCTTGGAAGAAGATCGGTTTTTATGATTGTTGGCAAATATGCCGCGGCAGCTGCCATTCTTTTTTCCGTATTTCTTTTTGTAAAAGAAATTACATTCAGAAATGACACGGCAACGGAATTAGTCCAACCTCAGCAAACGCCGCTCAAACCCGGCGTAAAGGAGGCCAGGCTTATTCTGGACGATGGGCGGGTTATCCCGCTGACTGCTGATTCGGCGTTTTCCATTGAGGAGGAAAACGGAACGGTTATCGATAAAACTACCCAGACAATTGATTATGCCAAAAATGCAGCCAAACCACCCCGTGAAATATTTAACACCATAATAACCTCCACAGGGGAAGAATTTTCGCTAAATCTTTCCGATGGAACGAAGGTTATTTTAAATGCTGAGAGTGAAATACGGTTTCCAGTCGTTTTTGTCAGGGATGAAAGGGTAGTGGAGATAACCGGGGAAGCCTATTTTGAGGTAGCCCGCGATGCAGAGCACCCTTTTATTGTAAAAACACCCGCCTCCGTTACACAGGTTTTGGGGACTTCTTTTAATGTAAGGGCTTATGATGATGAGCTTTCTGAAAAAATTACACTGGTTGAAGGAAAAGTGGATATTTCTCGTCAGGATAACGGGAATCAAACCATTACGCTGAGCCCCGGAGAGCAGGCATCCGTTTCCGGCACCGGCGGAGAGATTAAGGTTGAACAGGTAAATATTGCCTACTACACAGCCTGGAAAGACGGGCGATTTATTTTCCGCAACGAACGGCTGGAAGATATTGTGAGAAACCTGAAACGCTGGTACCAGTTTGATGTGGAGTACCTTAACGAAGATACAAAGGATATGCGCTTTGGTGCAACGCTTGATCGGTATAAAGAGGTTAATCCCATTTTTAAAATATTCAATAATACCAGACTGGTTAACATCATTCAAAGTGAGAACAAGATAATTATTAATATACCAGATGAGAAACGAGAGACGTAGTAAAAAAAAGATGCGGGAGATAATTGCGAGCCATCTACCGCATCCGAGAATTAAATTAGAAACGTTCATGTCTAACTTAATACAACAAATGTATGAAAAAAAATTTTGAACAATTGTTTTTCCTTTATGGGAAAAAGTTGAGAAAATCTTGGCGAACAATGAAATTGACAGTATTTATATTACTGCTGGGAATATTGCAGATTCATGCAACGAATGTTTTTCCCCAGGGAAGGTTGGTAAACCTTGAATTTGAAAAAATTTCTCTGGAGGATTTGATTTGGGAAATCCAGGAGCAGACCGACATTGTTTTTGTTTACGGGAAGAAAGACATTCGTGATGTGAGAGACATCAATATTCACGCAACCAATTCGGAAGCCATTGAGGTAATTAAATCGTGTATCAAGGGGACCAACGTGGAATTAGAGATCATCGATGGTGTCATTGTACTCAGAAAGAAAGAAGAGAGTCCGGTACCCTCCGTACAACCTTCGTTTGTGGTGTCCGGAAAAATTACCGATAACAATGGTGTCCCGTTACCGGGAGCTACCGTATTGATTAAAGGGACTTACCGGGGAGCCACAACAAATGAAGAGGGAACATACCGTCTCGAAGTTCGTGATGGAAGCACCGTACTGGTTGTTTCTTTCCTTGGTTTTGCGACACAGGAAGTGGCGGTGGATGGAAGGAGCACCGTGGATGTAACCATGCAGGAAGCTGTTACCAGCATCGATGAAGTGTTGGTAATAAGTACCGGTTACCAGCAACTGCCTAAAGAGCGTTTGTCTGGTTCGTTTGAAGTTATTGACGGAAAATTATTTAAAGATCGTCCCAATGCAGACATCGCATCCTCGCTGGAGGGGATGGTGCCAGGTTTTCAGCGGGTGATTAAAAACAATCCTGATGGTTCTATTTCGTATGATAACCGCATCAGGGGGCAGGGCACACTCACAGAATCTATTGCCAATCCGTTGCTTGTAGTGGATGGGTTCCCGGTAGAAGATGCTGACTTTTCTACCATCAATCCGAATATTGTGGAGTCTGTTACCATTTTGAAAGACGCGGCGGCGGCTTCCATTTGGGGGGCCCGGGCCGCCAACGGGGTAATTGTTGTGACAACCAAAAGCGGTAAGGGGTCCGATTTTTTTGAGGTAGACGCCAATGCTTTTGTGCGCGTAGGTTCCAAACTAGATCTTGGTTATGTGAATCCGATTGCCGACACAGAAACGCATCTAGCCTGGGAAAAGTATGTGTATGATAACAAACTGACCGGGAATTTAACCCCGTCGGCGCTTGGAGAGATTATTTTTTCACAGACCCCGAGTCTGACTTTATACAATGAATTTAACCTGGGTAATCTCAGCGAATCAGAATATAACAGTCAAATTGCACAGTTAAAACAATATAATTATCAGGACGATGTATACGAATATTTTCTGAAAAAGAATATTTACCAGCAATACGATGTTTCCATTACGGGAGCAACAGAGCGAAACAATTATTCTTTCTCTGTGCTGTATGATAAAACAAACTCCCATTTTGTAGGAGATGAATCTCAGAAAGCCCTGATCTCGTTCAAAGACAATTTTAAAATGAACGACTGGCTGCGGTTGGATGTTGGGGCTACCATCGGGCTTCAGAACAATACCAACGAAGGAGCAAGCCTGAGGGATATTCGCGGTTTACCGCCTTACCAAAGACTGGTAGATGAAAACGGGGACTATGTTCCTATGGCAAAGGATTATTACCTGCCCATATTGAATGAAGTTTCGGAGAAGGGCGACTTTCCCTATTCCGACTGGAATTACAACCTTCTGCAGGAACTGCGCAGCAGCGACAGGCAGTCCCAGAGAAATACGGTTCGTTTGCAGGCTGGTTTGAATGTGAAGATTTTAAAAGGTCTTACCTGGAATGGAAAAATCCAGTACGAGCGAGTAGAAAACAGCAGTAAAGATTTGTACTCAGAAGAGAGTTATCTTGTACGGAACCAGGTAAACCGTTACAATGGTTACGACCATGAAACCGGGAAAGTAACCAGTTATAGTGGTGTTGGGTATGCTTTCCCCGAGGGGAGTGCATTAGACCGCTCTTCCACCCATCACGAAAGTTATGTGCTTCGCAACCAGCTTCAGCTGGATAAAGATTTGGGTAACCGGCATCATATTATGGCGTTGGTGGGAAGTGAAGTGAGTTCCTATGTTTCCAATTTTAACCAGCAAATTCGTATTTGGGGCTATGACGATGAAAAGTTGTTGTACCCGAATCAGCCTTTTTATGATGACTATGGCGCCTCCCAGTTTTACACACCAAGCAAAATCAGATTAGACCCTGTAAGAGACTGGTCTTCTGCTTATACTGACAACCGGTTCTTTTCACTTTTTGGAAATTTTGCATACACGTATAACCGGAAATATACGCTTACCGGAAGTGTACGTACCGATGCATCGAATATGATTGTAAAGGATCCTAAATACCGGTATGCGCCATTTTGGTCAGTTGGCGGACGTTGGTCTGTTAATCAGGAAAGATTTATGGCAAATGCTGCCTGGATCGACCGTTTGCAATTGCGGGGATCTTACGGGGTTTTGGGAAATGTTGTTACCAGCACTTCTGTGATTCCTCTCATTTCTTACAGTTCGAGCACCAGTTATTATAACCAGGAGTATTATGCCAGTGTAAAAGATTTTGGGAACCCGCTTCTGCGTTGGGAAGAAACGAAAACGCTTAACCTGGGAATCGATTATGCTTTCTTTAATAATAAACTGAGCGGGAAAGTTGACCTCTACTCAAAACGTAGCGAGGATGTGCTGGCTAAAGTAGATATTGCCGGAGCTTACGGCCTGGGCTATTCAAATGCTGTAAATGCTGCTGAATTGATGAACCGGGGTATTGAAGTAGAGATAGCCACTTTGCAGCATATCACACACGATTTGAGTTGGAACGGAAGACTTGTTGTATCGCACAACAAAAATGAAGTAACAAAACTGGATATATTCAGTTACTATCCTGCGCGTATTGTAATGGAAGATGTGTTTGTAGAAGGAAGACCTATTTCTCCTGTCTATTCCTACATATACGAAGGAGAAGAAAACGGAATTCCGATGGTTCGTTTTGAGAACGGGCAGAAAACAGAGATATTCAATATTCCCACGGTTTCAGATGCCCGCAATTTTATGCAGTATGAAGGTTCATTGATACCGACTACGGAACTTGGTTTTACAAGTAATTTTGAATACAAAGGCTTTTCACTCAAAGCCATCGCTACCGGGCGATTCGGACATGTATTCCGGATAGATGCTCCCCGCTACCCTCTGTTAAACAGTGCTTTTGGTTCAGTGCTTGGAAAACCAATGGAAGAAGTAGTTAGCGGATCACCGGACAAATTTCCGGGCCTGCCGCCTGCAAGCGTTCCCGATATTGCTGCATACAGCATTGTTCGGAATTTTAACACGTTGGTTGAAGATGCCTCCAATATCCGGTTAAAAGAAGTAACCTTGTCTTACACGCTTCCACGTGGGTTTGTTCAAAACTGGAATATTTCCAATGTCAGACTTTACAGCCAGGTGAATAATTTGGGAATACTGTGGAAGGCCACAGATACTTATTACGACCCGGATTTTCCACGGTTTAAAATGCCGGTTTCTTATTTGCTCGGCTTAAATGTCACATTCTAAAAAAATGAGAAAAATGAAGAATATAATAATAGTCCTGATTGCCATTGTTGCGTTTACTTCCTGTGATGATTTTCTGGAAGAATACCCGTCGAAACAAAGTAACCAACCGATTAAAACGACGGAAGATCTGGATCTCCTATTAAATAATGTAATTGATTACTCTTTTGAGTATAACTATGCTGCAATGTGTGCAACCGATAACGCCGCAGTAGATACATTCCATTATAAATTTCAGCCCAAAATATTTACGAACAGCAATTCGCTGGGGTGGTTTTTATGGGATGAATATGTACTCAAAAATGCCAATGAACACACAGACTGGGTGAAAGAATTTGGCAAAATTGGCAAAGCCAACCTGGTACTCGATTTCCTGAATGAGGTGGAAGGCCCGGAGGCGGAAAAAGAAGAATTGCGTTACGAAGCCCATTTTGTAAGGGCTTACAGCTACTTTAATCTGGTAACGGTGTACTGCCTTCCTTATTCAGAGGAAAATGCGGGTGAGGCCGGGCTTCCGTTAAGGACCACTATTAGCGTGGAGCAGTCGCTTGAAAGAGCAACGCTCCAGGAAACCTATGATTTTATTGAAGCTGATATAAAAATGGCACTTAAAACGGGTGCCAAAGAATGGAGAGATTTACCCTGGAGATACAGTTTGCCTGCAGTAGAGGCTTTTGCCGCTCGTTTTTACCTTTATATTGGGGAATACGATATGGCTTTAACCCATGCAAGTAATGCTTTGGATGCGCATAGCCAGCTGGTTTCTTTTGAAGAGGTGATGTATCAGAACGGTGAATTGTATAACTGGCTTGGACTAGGCTCTCTTTATCCTTACTCAAAAATAATGACTTCGGCCGATATGTTCAGGTGGCCCGAATTATACTACAACAGATTTTTAGGCCAGCGGACTTATTATCAGCATGCTTATCCCAGTGAAAAGCTGATAAATATTTACGACACTACAGATATTCGCTACGATGCATTATTTGTAGAGAATGTTCGGGTCGGGACCAGTCTCAGTCCTTATGTAGGATATGCGTATCTGGGGTCGGGAAATTACATCCCTTCCGGTCCGACAACTGGCGAAATGTACCTGATTCGTGCCGAATGTTACGCACGGCAGGGGAATGCGGCTCAAACCAGCGCTAACGTGGAGGCATTACGTCAGGCAAGGTATAAAGCCGCCGATTATGAACCGCTGGAATACCCGGCCGGGGAAAAAGAACTGACACAACTGGTTATTGATGAGCGCAACCGTGAATTTCCTTTCACCCTCCGCTGGTATGACCTGCACCGGATTAACAGGGACCCGCTGTTGGACAACGTTAATATTTCACGTACATTTTATTCTTTAAACGGCAATTTGCCTGAACTGGATGCACCACTGAAAACTTACACGTTGGATGCCGGCAGCCGTCGCTACGCATTTCCTCTTACAGAAAATGAAATCATTTCATCGGGAGAGGAACTGGAACAGAATACCTATTGATGTGGAAATAGTGCATCAGTATAATTCATAAATCGATCACCCTGAATTTATTTCAGCATCAGAATTTGTTAATCGAATACCTGAAACCTGAAAAAGTTCAGGGTGATTTTTTTGTTGTTATTTAGCCATGCGCTTTTAAAATTAAATTACAGAAAATGAAAAATATAAGTTGGATGAAAAAGGTGGGGCTCTCCATCGTAATCACATTTTTTATAAACATATCTCTGTTCGGACAGTCTGATTTTGTTGTAAAAGAATCACAGGACGCTATCGGGAATACTTACCGGTACGTGACAGACGATCCGATGGATACCCGAATTTACACGCTTGAAAATGGAATGGAAGTGTATATCAGTCCGAGTAACGATGAATCCAGGATTCAGGCGATGGTTGCCGTAAAGGCAGGTTCAGCTGTTGAACCATTGGAAAGCACCGGTTTGGCACATTACCTCGAACACATGCTTTTTAAAGGCACTTCCCGCATTGGAACAGTCAATTGGAATGCCGAAAAGCCTTTGCTCGATCAAATTTCAAAATTGTATGAACAACACCGGTTTACTGACAATGAAGAGGAAAAGAAGCTTATCTACGCAAAAATCGACAGTTTGTCAACCATTGCGGCCGGGTATGTGGCTCCGAATGAATTCAGTAAACTGGCTGCTGCCATGGGGGCAACCGGGGTGAATGCCGCAACTACGTACGATTTTACCTATTACCGCGAAAATATTCCGTCGAATGAACTGGAACGATGGGCAGAACTGGAAAGTGAGCGGATGAACAATGTGGTTTTGCGTCTTTTTCATACCGAACTGGAGACAGTGTACGAGGAGTACAACCGGGCGCAGGATAACGACGGCAGGCAACTTTTTTATGCCTTGCTCGATAATCTGTTTAAAAAGCATCCGTACAAACGACCTGTCATTGGTTTTCCGGAGCATTTGAAAAACCCGTCGATGGTTAACATTCACCGCTTTTTCAATACCTATTATGTGCCCAATAATATGGTCATTATCCTTTCTGGCGAAGTGGTCCCTGAACAGGCAATCCCCGTTTTGGAAAAGTACTTTGGAAAGTACGGGGAAAAAGAACTTCCGGAAGTTACTTTTCCCAAAGAAGATCCAATTACTGAGCCGAGGGTGAGTGAGTTGTTTTCAAAAGAAGAAGAAAAGGTTATTCTGGCATACCGGTTGAATGGCAAAAATACAGATGATTACAAGTATTCCATGATTATGGACGGATTGTTGTCGAACAGCGGTAAAGCAGGTTTGCTGGATATCAATCTGAACCAGGCTGCAAAGGTTCATGCAACGAGCAGCAGTCTTTTGTTTTTGAAAGATTACGGCATCCATTATTTCAGTGGTATTCCGAAGAAGGAGCAATCGCTGGAAGAGGTGCAGACTTTTGTTCGGGAAGAAATTGAAAAAATTAAAAGGGGAGAATTTGAAGAGTGGCTGCTGGAGGCCATTGTAAACAACATGAAGCTGACCCATATTCAGGGGCTCGAAAGTAGTATCACAAAGGCTTCTTATATTTTATACTCTGTGATGTATGGTGTTCCTTATGAAAAGCATGTTGCATTTTTGTCTGAACTTGACAAGGTTACGAAGGATGATGTAGTCAGCTTTGCCCGGGAGCGTTACGCAGATAATTATACGTTGATTTATAAACGGAAAGGGGAGAAACAATTGAGGCAGGTAGAGAAACCGGATATTACACCGCTTACCCTGAACAACGAAAATGAATCTGATTTTACAAAGCAGTTTGTACAGCAGGAACCGGAAGGTCTTACGCCGCAATTTGTTGATTATAAAAGTACATTTCCGGGAACAAAACTGAAAAACGGAATGGATTTTTATTTTCTGAAAGACACCACCGGGCTCTTCTCGTTTCGTTATATTATCCCGGCAGGAAAGGATCACGATGGCCTGTTACCTTTTGCAATGCGGTATTTCAGGGAACTTGGAACTTCAAAGTTTACTCCCGATAGTTTGAAAAAAGAACTTTTCAGGTACGGAATTTCATTCAGTATTTCGGCATCGGACGATAAGTCCTACATAAATGTGCGTGGTTTGGATGAATATTTTAAAGAAGCGGTGGAGCTAACGGAGCATATATTTGCCGATGTTCAAAACGATCCGGAAATTTACAGGAAGCAGATTGAGAAGGAGAAAGTTTCCCGGGAATTACAGAAAGACAATGTACGGGCTATTTCAGCGCATGCCCAGCAATACATGCTGTATGGCGGGAACAATAGTTTTGCCAATGATCCTTCGGTCAGTACGTTGGAAAGCCAGGATCCGGCTGCTATGCTCGAAAAGATTGCGCATCTGTTCAATTATAAGCATACTATCTACTATGCGGGAAACCGGTCTGAAAAGGAAGTGATTCGAATCGTTAAGAAATCACATGATCTGCCGAAAACATTCGCTGAGATTCCGGCTAAAAAGGAATACAATTACCTTCCGCTGAATAGCCCCGGCGTTTATTTTATGGATTATGATATGGTTCAGGCGCAGGTTCGGATGGTGGCAAAAAATGACGTTCCCTATTCGCCCGAATTGCTGGCATACAAAGAAATGTATGACAACTACTATGGAGTGGGACTTGGAAGTATTATTTTCCAGGAAATAAGGGAATCAAGGGCGCTGGCTTATTCCTCCGGCAGCTATTACCAAATGGAAGTCACCAACGACGAAGACAACGTTGTAGTGGGGTATGTCGGAACACAGGCCAATAAATTATCGGAGGCAATGCATGCCCTCGAAGGCCTTATGGATACGCTGAAATTTGATCCCGAAAAATTTGAAATTGCCCGGAAAGCAGCCATCAAATCACTGGAATCGAACCGGGTGCCGCAAAAGTACTGGTTTGGAAGGTACATGGGATTTTTAGATAAAGGAATTGACTATGACGTGCGTGAAACCCAATATAAGATGCTGCAGGAAATGACCCCGGAAAAGTTTATGGACTTTTTCTCAAAATATATTCGAAACTCGAATAAGCAGTATTTTATCCGGAGTAAAAAGGAAAATATCGATTTTGAATCGTTGAAGCCATTTGGGGAATTAAAGGAAATCACACGGGAAGATATCTTTGGATATTAATGGTATATAGAAATTGTTTTTAAGTACTAAAACCGGGTCTTGCCTGATATGGAGAGTAAGGCCCGGTTTTATTTTTGAAAAAGAAAAAGTGTGATGCGAATTATCTCCGGAAATGTAAGGCTATCTGTTTCATCTAAAAAAATGCAGCCAACAAAACTTTTACATTTTTCAGTGTCTCGCGTAATTTGCGGTAGGCATTTTTTTTAGCCGTATGCACCGTAAGCGGCGAGATTCCCATCTGTTCGGCTATTTCAGCATTTTTCAGGCCGAGCATGGAATGCTCAACCACCTGCCTCATTCGTTCCGGTAAACTTTCAACAGCCTTCCGTACCAGAAAAAATGTTTCCTGTTTAATGATATGTTGTTTCAAAAAGGATTCGGAAGCAACCTCCTCTATTTCCGATAAATCCCCGCTTGCTTTAGGCTTTTTTAAAATATTGAGGCAATCGTTTTTTACAACGATATATAAAAACTTTCTGGCTGATTTTAATTCACTGAATTCTTCCCTTTTCTCCCAAAACTTTATAAGCGCTTCCTGGGCAACGTCTTTGCTTTGTTCCTCATTTCTCAGGAATTTTTCGGCAAACAGGCAAAGGACTGGATAAAAATCGTTAAAGAATATTTTAAACGATTCCTTTTTCCCTTTTTTAATATCATCAATAATATTCCGGTCTATACCCACCTGTCTTCGAATTTGTATCCACGAACCCTTTTTCCCTAACAGCCTCGAAAAATAGAGATTTTTACCGTATTGACAAAGTGTTAAAATAGCATATCATTTGACTTAAAAAACAAATAAAACGCCTGATAATTATAATGATTTACAACTTCCATCCATTTCTATTCATTGCAAAAGTTTAAATCTGAAATTTAATACAGACCTCACAATTGGGGTAGTGTTACAACTAAAAGTTAGTGGAAAACATTTGGTTTGGTTTAAATACTCCCCTTGTTTAGACAACATTACTTCAAAGATAAGTTAGATTTCGTTTCCCGCCCAATTGGGCGGGAAACGAAATCTAAGCGGCCGAGCAGAACACTTTCTCTGGCTTTTTATAATCC
>NZ_QWET01000026.1 GCF_003573545.1 Mariniphaga sediminis
TGCACCTGTAAATCACATGATTTAATTTCTTAAAATTACTCATGTGACGAAGTTAATAAATTTAAGGCGTAGCCTATTAAACATGACCACCCCCGAAGGAGGTGGTTTTAACGATTATAATAAAAAATATTAGTAATGCAAATCAAGAGTTGAACCCACTTCGGGGTTCTTTTCATACCCAATTCATTACCATGGGTTTTACCCGTGGCTATTATTGTTTAATCCCTTTCGGGATAAAAAAATGTCTGAAGGACATAAATAAAAATAGCCCCGTGCGAAGCTCGGGGTAGGCAATGCGGGGTAAAAACGCAACCCCGGAGTGGGTTGAATTTTTGATAATCAGCGAATGTCAACTTTTGATTCCCATTATTCCTTCATCTTCTTATTCCACTAATATTTTTAATGTGTTCTGCCTTTAGAAATTAAATAGGAATGTTAGAAATGTCACTTCCTTTCTGTTTAGGCAGCTAAAATTTTTGCCTAAAAAACTAAATCCACCGGACTTTAAAGGTAATCCATAAAAACTTTGATTATCAAATATACCGGCAAGAAGGTTTTGGTGTAGCCAACGCAATGTTACTGGATGAATGCAGGGAATATTCAACTGAAGAAAAAAATGCCTACGTGTGAAAATTATGGTTGATAAAAAGTTTCACAGATTCTGTCACTATTCATTCGGTAATTCGCCGATTTCTTTCAGAATCTGTATCACCCGTTCTAAATCTGATTCCAAAACCTGCAATTCAACAACAAACGATGGAATGTGACTCATCACCTGGGTTGTCAGTTCATTCTTTAACCGGCATTCAATTCCCTCCGATTCCAGTCTGCTTTTCAACACAGCAAGCTCCGCTGCATAGTGTGATTCTTTAATGGTTACAAATTTCATTTTTTTATCAGAATGATTCTCAAAGATAAAAAAATAATGAACGCTGCAGCCTGGCAGCTATCGGTTAAAATATACTACGCGCGCAGTTTTTTTCCTACTCTTTCCCTTTTATCTGAATTCTAATTTAGGGTGGACCTTCAACGTACGGTAACCATAAATAGCAATCACTACAAAACTGATTAAAGGAAGAATAAATGAAAAATTGACTGCCGGCAACCAGCCAACTGTACCCTGGTCAATAATTGCTCCCTGCAGGGGTGGCATCAGCGCTCCTCCGACAATAGCCATTACCAGTCCGGCTGCACCAATAGTGGCATCGTCACCCAAACCTTCGAGGGCAATGCCATAGATGGTAGGAAACATCAGTGACATAAAAGCGGAAGTAGCTACCAGCAGATATAAACCGGCCATTCCCTGAATGAGAATAACACCTGTTATGGTAACCATCCCCCCCATGGCAAAAACCATAAGAAGAAGACGCGAATTCAGGTATTTCATAAGCATGGTACTGATAAAGCGGCTCGAAAGGAAAATGACCATTGCCACAATATTGTAGTTTTGGGCTGTAGCTTTGGGTATTCCAAGGTTATCGGCATAATGGATGATAAAAGTCCAGCACATAATTTGAGCCCCCACATAAAAAACCTGGGCAATTACACCTTCACGGTATCTCACGTTTTTGAAAAGTCGCCTGAAAGAATCACCTGCCCGGACGGTATGGTTTGCATCGGCCCGGGTGGGCATTTTAGCAAGCAAAATCACAACAAACATCACAATGACTACAAAACCCAGAATAATATATGGATCACGGATAACCGACAGATCGTGCGTACGGATACCTGCTTTTTCGGCTTCGCTTAAAGCAGTAAAAATCAGGTTTCCATCCGCATCTCTTTTTTCGGATTCCAATGCAGAAAGGATAAAATTAGATGCCACAAACATCCCCATCAGCGATCCCAGGGGATTGAACGACTGGGCCAGGTTAAGCCTGCGGGTAGCAGTTTCAGGCGCCCCCATTGAAAGAATATAAGGATTGGCTGTTGTTTCTAAAAAAGCTAACCCGAATGTTAAAATGTAAAGTGAAACCAGAAAAAACTCAAAAATTTCGTACTGGGCAGCAGGAAAAAACAACAAGGCGCCCACTGCGTACAAAGCCAAACCTACCAGGATTCCTTTTTTATAACTGAATCTTTTTACAAACAGCGCCGCGGGGATAGCCATGGTCGCATACCCGCCATAAAAAGCAAACTGCACAAGGGCCGCTCTCACATTGGAGATTTCCATTACGGTTTGGAAAGCAGCAACCATCGGGTTGGTAATATCGTTGGCAAACCCCCACAAGGCAAACAAACTGGTTATGAGGATAAACGGAACTAATAATTTCTTTGAAACAACAACTTTTTCAGGATCTTTCATTCTTTTAGTATTCATCGGTTTTATTTATTCGCCAAAGATGTGAAATTTACCGGCAACCAGTAACCTGTACTTTCCAGTATCCTCAAATTACAGAAACCGATCCTTTCTTTCTGCCTTTAATTGTTCCACTATCTTTTTTACATCTTCGGCTTTATCACGCCTGCAAACCAGTGTAGCATTTCCATCCCTGACAACAATTACGTCGTCGAGGCCGATAAGCGCCACCAACCCATCATCAGAAAAAACATACGAATTTTCGGAATCGAGAAATGTAGCCTCCCCCACTCCGGTATTTCCTTTTTTATCTTTTTCGCTGAATAAATAAACCGACTCCCAACTGCCCAAATCATTCCACTCAAAGTTGCCTTCCACAAGGAAAATATTTTGAGCATGTTCCATAATTCCATAATCAACGGAGATACTTTCCACTGCCCGGTAAATCGTATCCAGTGTTTGCTCATAGGAAGATTTTCCCAATTCTGCCTGTATCTTTTTCAGATCGTGGTAAAGCGAAGGGGCAAATTTTTTAACGGCATCGAGAAAAACTGAAACCTTAAAAATAAAAAGCCCGCTGTTCCAGAAGAAACCACCCTGCCCGAGGTATGATTTTGCCGTATCTAAATCTGGCTTTTCTACAAACTGTTTTACCTTAAACTGCCTGATTTTTTCCCCTCCGGACATTTCCTTTTCAACCTGAATGTACCCGTAACCGGTGGCAGGATAAGAAGGGGTAATTCCAATGGTAACAATCCCGTTTTGTTCACGGGCGGTTTTAGCGCCGGCCAGCACCGTATCGCGAAAAAGTTCTTCATTTCGTATCAAATGGTCTGAGGGCGAAACCACCATCACACCTTCCGGGTCCTCTTTCTCGGCAAACATGGCAGCCAACCCGATACAGGGCAATGTATTTTTCCCTACCGGCTCATAAATCAGGTTCCTGCGTGGAATTCCAGGGGTCTGTTCCTCCAACACCTTCTTTTGGCTTTGACTCGAAACAATGTAAATATGCTGCCTGTCCATGAAATTTTCAAACCGCCGGACTGTAGATTGCAATAATGATTCGTTTCCAAAAAGATTCAAATACTGCTTCGGTTTAGCCGTCCGGCTGCTCGGCCAAAAGCGGGTACCGGAACCTCCCGCCATAATCAGACAATACATTTTTCCCATTGTTTCATTCTTAAACATGAAAGGCTAAAATACTTTTTATTCCGATTATCGCAAAAATGAAAACGACAATACCCCATGTCAATTCTATATAACTGGCTATTTATCACTAAACTAAATTTCATTTGATTTGTATTTTACAGAATTTTTTTTTTACCTTAGTGGCCCTTTTTGGAGAATGGAACGTGTTTATCATTTAAATGGAACATTATGGAAGTTTTAGCCAAACTAATCCACCAGACAAATATAACATATCTTCCAACGAAATTGCCGGTTCAATATTACGGATTACCGGACGGCAAAGTATACCTGATTTACGCCCGGTTTTATGAAGTCAAATTTGACCGGACATACCTGGAGTATGTATTTGCAGAGCATAAGGAGTTTTCCTACGATTTTGAAAATGAAAAACTTATTCCTCACAAGACTTCCAGAAACAACTCCCCTGTGATTTATAATGAAATGGTGGATAAACCGAATCCGAAAATTAAGATCTTAAAAATTTACAGAAACATTCATTCTTTTGCCGAGGCCCGGACCGAATTGTACCGAAAAGCAAAAGAAATAGACAAAAATCTTCGTTCGCAAAAAGAGAATGAAGCACACGAAATACCTTCTTCAAAAATAAAAAACCTGGGGGCAACGGCTTAATCTCCCCTGTTATACAAATTCTCTTCTATCCGGAACAATATTGAAACGGATGCAAAAAAAACTTCATTCCTAAAACCTGTTAATTAAAGAAGAACAAACGCAAAACCCACATGGGAACCCACCAGTAAAAGAATACATAAAAAGCAACAACAAAAAGTATAACTCCCCAAACCAGACATACCAGGGTTACGTAGAAAGCAATCATAAATATGACCACTGTAACCACAACATAAACAATCATTGTAACAAAAATGATAACTGCTACGACCACTGCCACTAAAATATACTCGACTACTTCCACCAAAGTATCCACATAATCCAAAACATAATTTCCGGCTTTCCTCAGCCAATTGGGAACCCAGGCCGGAACTACAGGAACAAGCTTCCGTACCAATCTCGTCACAGGCCTTTGAACAAAAATGGTCTTATACACCTGTTTGGGGATACTAAGTACCACCTTTTGGTAAAGGTTATACCACTCTTTCCATATCTTCACTGCAGTTTTCCAAACCCATTTAAGGCACCCCCAGAATGAATCCCAGAACACAACAAATGGAGAATGGTGATAGGGAACCAGTTTGGTACAAAAAAATACACGCATAGGCGTATTGGGAAAACTTGCCCATAACGACCAACCGGCAAACAGAATAAAGACCACAGAGGCAAGTAGCACAATGATTGCCGCCGGCCAGGTTGCAGGCAGTGTTGCAATTTCAACAGCAATTGTAAAAATTATGAAAAGTATAATTCCGATATCGAGCAGCCATTTGGGGACAGTAGGGACATCTGACTGTGCAAGCTGCAAAAAGCCCCCGGCAAAAGCAATTCCCAGATAAACTTCCGCCAGAATTAAAGATGACCCTACAATCAACCAGGGAGATGAAAAGACATACTCCCAAAACATTCCCTCCCTTATCAGTTGGGAATAGCGGCCCACCGCATCGGGAACCGCTATCCAGGCCAGCCAGATAGCACCCAGCGCAAATAAATAAATAACCAGTGTGGGGAAAATCCCTTTTCGTACCCGGTTATACTCTTTCGGAATTTCATACTCATGCAGCCAATGAATGTCTTTCGGAATCCGCGACATCAAGTGAATAATCCAGGCTAACACTACCCATGGAAAAACAGAGATGAATGTGTCAGAAAGAAGCCATGAAAATTTCTCAAATAAGATAGGTGTAGTTTCCATTTTTTCCTATTTAGTTTGTATTATATAATTCAAACAATCCTCTGATAATCTGTTTAAAACGCCAGCGAGAATATAAAACACCTGATAACTTTCCGCAGGCAGCAAACAGCGCCACCCCGGCAAAAGAAAAGTAGAATGCAGAAGATGAAAAAAAATCGGACCAGGAACCAAATTCAAAAACAGAAAAACGAAAACTTAAAATAATTACAATTATTCCAAGCAAACTTCCCAGGGCACCTTCGCCGCATCCACATGTACAAGCATGGTAGTTTAACTTCTTTTGCCAATAAAAATTATCTGTTGAGTTTAACAGCGAAAGATTGAGAACAATCTTTGTATTTGCCTTTTTAATCGATCTTCGGAAAGAGTGCAAATTTTTCAAATCATCTGCACGGGTAATGTGAATTATATTTTTAGTTCTCATAAGTTTGAAAAGCTTTTGGGATTCAAAGCGTCAAAAACATCAACCGACCCAACTACCTCGCTCAATATGAAGCCAATACAAGTTACAAAAATATTTCAGACAAACAAGTATTAAAATCAACAAAACCTTTACAAGGAAATAAAATCAAAACAATATTCCCTTTTCATTTTGCATGAAGCTCTAATAATTCCGGCAGAATACCGATGCATATTTCACAGCGAAAAATATCGAATCTACCAGTCGACCACTTTCCTTCTATAATCATCTATACATATACACACCTACATAAAATGACATCTTTTCAGAGCAAATAAACACAAAGCAGACAACATGTCATTAAAAATATTGATTTGACCCAAAACTTCGTCAGTATTTTTGGATTGGAACGGGAATTGACTAATTCCGTTCAGAAAATGAAAATAATAGTTTTACAATTAAATTTTAGGAGGAAAAGTCATGAATTTAGTAAGATTTCACCATCATCCGTATCGCACTGTTAACCAAAACCTGGTAGACGAGTTATTTAACAACTTTTTGAAAAACGATTACGACGAAAATTATCTGAAGGGGTGCAACTGCAAACCCGCAACAAACATTTTTGAAACAGAAAAAGATTTCAAACTGGAATTGTACCTGCCAGGGTTCAAGAAAGAGAATGTTCAGTTGAACTTCCATGAAAACATTTTGACAGTAAAGGCAGAAGCTGCCGAAAAGGAAGAAAACAAAGAAGAATTCAAATATGAACACCGCGAGTTTGGAGTTTACAATTTCGAACGGAAGTTTAAAGTTCCAAAAACAGTAGATGCTGAAAAAATAAATGCCCACTTTGAAAACGGAATTTTAGAACTGGTACTTCCCAAAAAAGAAGAAGCCGTTGAAAAACCGCCGGTAGATATTAAGATTGGGTAATTACATATAGCAAATAAAAGGAGTGAAGGTTTAAAGCCCGGTAAGAATTTACCGGGTTTTTTCGTTTCCGTCACCAAATCTACTCATTAACTAACTTTCAATACAAACGGTGAATAAAATTTCCACGGTCAGAAAATACGCATAACGCATTCCCAATCAGAGCAGGAACGCCGCCCAGGCTTACGTTACCGATGAAAATAAACAATTCTGAACCCCTAAAAATTGAAGTTAAATGTTATTTTTACTTTTTTTAAAAATGGAAGGTATAATTATTCCAAACAATTGTCAACCAATAACTGAAAAAAGAAAATGCTTGAACAACTCAAAGAACAAGTATTTCAGGCTAACATTGACCTTGTAAACCACGGGCTTGTTGTTTTAACACGGGGCACTGCAAGCGGTATTGACCGGGAAAGTGGTCTGGTAGTGATTAAACCAGACGGGATTCCTCATCAAAAAATAAAACCCAAAGACATGGTTGTTCTAAACCTTTACGGACAGGTAGAAGAAGGTAACCTGCAACCATCTGGTGATGCACCAACCCATCTGGTACTTTACCGCCAGTTTAAAAATATTGGAGGAGTGGTTCATACTTATTCGGAATGGGCTACCTGTTGGGCGCAGGCCGGTCGCGGGATTCCACCACTCGGAACAGCGCATACCGAATATTTTTATGGAGAAATTCCCTGTACTCGTAAAATGACCCGCAATGAAATGGAAAGTAACTTTGAACATGAAACCGGGAAAGTCATTGTAGAGCGTTTTAGGGAACTGAACCCCGACCAGATTCCTGGAGTACTGGTAAACAATCACGGTCCCTTCACCTGGGGAGCCGATGTCAACAATGCTGTTCAAAATGCCATAGCATTGGAAAAGGTGGCCCAAATGGCCTTTCGTACCTTGATAATCAACCCGGATGCCGAAATGGGAGCAGCACTATTGAACAAACACTTTTTCAAAAAAAATAAGAATTACGGACAAAAATAAATCTATATAAATGAGTCAAAAATATACTATTGGATTGGACTACGGAACGGATTCTGTTCGTTCCCTTATTGTGAATGTAGAAAACGGAGAGGAAATGGCTGGCGCTGTATACAATTACCGTCATTGGAAAGAGGGACTTTACTGCGATGCCCCGTCCAATCGCTTCCGCCAGCACCCGAAAGACTACCTCGAAGGACTGGAATTTACTATCGTGGAAGCGCTGAAAAAAGTCCCAAAAGAAGTAGCTGAAAATGTGGTCGGGATTTCAGTTGACACTACGGGTTCAACCCCGGTGGCGGTTGATGAAAAAGGAACACCGCTTTCTCTGACACCCGGATTTGAAGAAAATCCAAATGCCATGTTTGTTTTATGGAAAGACCACACGGCTGTAAAGGAAGCCGAAGAGATAAACGAACTGGCCCGGAAATGGGACATCGATTTCACCAAATATGAAGGTGGTATTTACTCTTCGGAATGGTTTTGGGCAAAGGTTTTACATATCATTCGGGAAGATGCAGGGGTTTTTCGCGCTGCCTATTCCTGGGTAGAGCATTGCGACTGGATTCCGGCGTTACTCACCGGCGACACCAATCCCAAAACCTTGAAACGGAGTCGTTGTGCGGCAGGGCACAAAGCCATGTGGCACGAGGCATTTAGCGGTCTCCCGTCCGAAGAATTTCTGATAGCCCTCGATCCGATGCTGGCCGGTCTTCGCGAGCGTCTGTACAAAGAGACGTTCACCTGCGATGTGGCCGCCGGAAAACTTTCTCCTGAATGGGCAGAAAAATTAGGATTATCTTCAAACGTTACAGTAGGCGTTGGAGCTTTCGACGCTCATCTGGGTGCTGTAGGAGCAGAAATCAAACCATACTACGTTTCCAAAGTGATGGGCACATCTACCTGCGATATGCTTATTACCCCGATGGAGGAGGCTGGAGACAAACTGGTAAACGGTATTTGCGGACAGGTAGATGGTTCTATTGTTCCTGGAATGCTGGGACTCGAAGCAGGACAATCGGCCTTTGGGGATATTTATGCCTGGTTCAGGCGCATACTGGAATGGCCTTTAAAAAATATCCTGGCAGACACAAACCTGGTGGACGAGGAGACCCGGCAAAAACTAATCGAAGAAACTTCAGACAAGATAATTGCAAAACTGAGCGAAGATGCCGAAAAGGTTGCACTGGAAGATAGCGGGATTGTGGCCCTTGACTGGATGAACGGACGCCGCACACCCGATGCAAACCAGGCACTAAAGGGAGCTATTACAGGTCTGAACCTGGGATCGGATGCTCCGCGGATTTTCCGGGCGCTGGTAGAAGCCACCGCGTTTGGCTCCAAAGCAATTAACGAGCGTTTTGTGGAAGAAGGAGTTCGCATAGACGGGGTGATTGCCCTGGGCGGGGTAGCCAAAAAATCGCCATTTGTAATGCAGGTGGTAGCCGATGTACTGAATATGCCTATCAAAGTAGCCCGATCCGAACAGGCCTGCGCACTGGGATCAGCCATGATGGCCTCGGTAGCGGCCGGGGTGTACTCCACTACCCTCGAAGCCCAGGAGAAAATGGGCGGCGGCATTGAAAGCGAATACCATCCCATTCCTGAAAATGTAGAGAAATACCAAAAACTTTACGATAAGTATAAAAAACTAGGAAAATTTATTGAGTTCGATTACTGAAAGAATCATTTATTATTAAAATAGTTTCTTACCCCATTTCAGGTTTTGCCGGTTTTTTTCGACTAACCACTGCACCGTAATAGGCAATGATTCCAAACGCAATGGCCGGCACCCAAAATGCGAGCTTAATACTGCCTGACTGGTCAGACACAATTCCCTGGATTTGGGTCAGAACCGCTGCACCGGCAATAGCCATAATCATGCCGGCGCCACCTATTTTTGTGTCGCCACCGAGGCCGGCAATACCCAATCCGTAAATGGTCGGAAACATCAGTGACATGCAGCCGGAAATCCCAACCAACGCATAAATTCCAATCCAGCCTCCCCCGTAAATGGTTACCAGTGTGCATAGAATAGCCAAAAAAGACAGGGTCGTCAACAAGATACGTGGTTTAAAAAACCGCATCAATCCGGTGAAGGTAAACCGGCCTACAACAAAAAGCACCAGGGAAAGAATATAATAAGTGGCCCCTGCCTGCTCCGCCGTTCGCGGTAAAAATGCCTTTATACCCAAAAACTCGGTAAAGTTGTAAAACCCTGCCGACAGTGGTTCAATACTTCTCAGACTGGCAATAATTTCATCCGGTGAAGCATCTTTTCCCAGTTGTGAAACAATGGCATCCAACTGCAACTGTTGCATCGCATATCTTATTATAAAGGACCACACCGCAATTTGCGCCCCCACATAAAAAAACTGCGCTGTAACTCCCCACACATAATTCCGGTTTTTTATCAACCGTCGGAATGTTCCCAAAAAATCCAGCTTTTTATCCTCTTCTTTGGCATAAGGCATCCGGGTCAGCCAAATAGCCAGCAGGATGAGCACCATAACCAGCCCGAGCCCCATATAGGTTGCCGTAACAGCATTTAGTTCTGTTCCCTGAATTTTTATCAGTTCCGCAGCAGGCAGGGCCGCCCTTTCTTCGGCACACATTGTATTCAGTTGCGACAAAACAAAAATCTGACTCAGAACAACCCCTGTAATGGCCCCAAAAGGATTGAATGACTGGGCAAAATTGAGGCGTTGTGTTCCGGTTTGCTCAGGCCCGATTGCATACACATACGAGTTGGCAGAGGTTTCAAGAATAGACAGGCCGGCAAAAAGGATTACCAAAGCCAGAAGAAACATTAAAAAACTGATGTTTACATTTACCCCGGCCATCAGCATCGCCGGATAAAACATAAACGCTCCCAGCGCGTACATACCCAGTCCCAGCATAACCCCCGACTTGTACGTATATTTTTTGATAAAAAGCGCAGCCGGTATGGCAAAACCACCGTAACCAAACAGGTAGCAGGCCAGTTGTATCCAGGCCGTTTTGGAATCGGTCAGGCTCATAATCCGCTTAAAAGCAGCCAGCATTGTATCTGTCAGGTTATTGGGGATAGCCCACGCAAAAAAGAGGGAAGTAAGCAGAATAAAAGGCCATACGATCCCTTTGGGAATAATTTGTTGCTTCTCCATATTACAGTATCAGTTACCGAAATTTTGTTGCAATCTCATTCAGGTTGAGGCCAAACAGATCTTTCACCAATTTGGCGAGTTCGGCTTCGCTTCCCTGCACATGAACCACTCTTTGGGAATGGGTAAGCGATTCGCCAGGTTTAAGATCGGCCCCCGGAGATGACGTTTCGATTTCATAAAATGGCCCCATAATGGAACCATCTTCCACCGGCCCGTCGTTGTATGCATTAATGGCATCCCCGGCAAAAGGATTGTCCTGGTCGCCCCACTTGGAGTTCACATAATCTTTTTTCCCGGAAGGCAGCGATCCCCAAAGCAGTGTAAGCATCTTACTGGCTGAATCGTAGCTTCCGCAAAGATCTTTGGCCCTTTCCGGTGGAATGCCAATCTTGCTTCGGTATTTCCCATCGATTTTAAAATAGGCTACTCCCCCTTCAACTCTCAACCTGTCGGAAGGTACTTTCCCAAAATAATCGTCGTTTACAACGGCTCCGTCACCCGCCTCAAGGTAAGGAAGGAAAACGGTGGTTGTTGGCGACGGGCTGAACATGCATAGCATCCAGATTGACAGCAGTCCACCTTCCTTTGTCCAGGCCCGGTCACTTAAATTGGTTATCATATTATCAGACTGGTAAGCAACCACATCGAAAACATCTGCAGGAAACCGAACATTAAAAAGATCTCCCAGCGTGTCTTTTGGTAAAAGCCTTACCCTGCGTTCAATTCCAAGTTTAAACTCAGCCCCTGAAGCATTTTTCAGCGTGGTATTTTTAGCGAAGGTTACACTCCCTTCACCCTGTTCTTTTATATCAAACCTTTCCGTATCAATTACGGCCGGCACATTCCAATTTTCGTAAACCTGTTCTTTCCCCTCTTCAAAATAGATGGAAAAAGGACCGCCTTCAGGCCCCATCCAGAAACGTTCCTCGCCGCCAACCGGATTAAACTGCTCACTTACCTTCCCCGACTCAATGAGCTCGTGGTTAATCCAGCCAAAACTCATTCCTTCGTTTCCATTGGCCGTAGAAGTCATCACTCTTCCCTGGTAACCCGGGGCAATTAATACACAGGCTTTTGAAACTTCATCTTTTAACTCAACTGTTTCAACCTTGTTCTTTTTCAAAAAGGCAACATCAAAACCATAAGTCCCTTTTTCAAATTCGTTTCTTCCTTCTTTCACTTTATTTGCATTTTTATTCCCTCCGGAAACACAGGCAACCAAAACGATAAATGTAGTGGCAAAGGCTACGGCTATGTTTCCGGAAATGGTTGTTCTCATTCTATTCAGGCCTTTAATTTTCATCGAAATAAATCCTTTTATAAATCTAATTCACCTCCAACGCTTCCCATTCCGGCAATTTAGGAAATTTCGCATGAGGTTCGGCCTGGTACCAGTAGGCGACCGAAGAGATGTCCGATTTCTGGGGCAGATATCTTCCTCCGTGCCTCCAGCCAAGATCCTGCATGGTAACCCTCAAATCTTTTCCAAAACGGACAGGATCCATGATATGCCAGCGATAAAGGCCAAAACGTTGTTGCGATTTATAAGTTCCATCAGGCCTGATAACCTGGTGAAATCCAGCATACGGAGTGCTGTACTCTTTATATTGACTATCCCTTATAAAACCATAAGATCCACAGAAATAATCTTCAGTACCGGTGCCGCATATAGTCGGGAATTTCCCATCGCCGTCAATAAAAAATTTGATCTCTCCTTCTCCCCACCAACCATTGTTGGTTACTCCCCAGGCCATGTAAAGCCCTACAAAATGTCCTTTCCCCTTTATATTGTCAACAACTGTATAGTCTGAAGTCTCATTGGAATTGGCCCTTCTGAATTGAGCATGAAAGTAGGCAGCATCATCCGGAACATCTGACAGCGTATAATCTATCTGATAGTAGAGGCGCATATCATCTTTATCATTAATATTCTCCATGGTAATTTTGCATTTCTTCCGAAAAGGCATGGGCCAGTAACAATTAAAGGCGCTTCCCGGATTAACACAAACAGCCAGTGAATTTAGGGGAGCGTACTCACCCCATCCCATGCCGAAAAAATCGCCCACAGGCACTTCTACCGAGGGCGTTTCTTCATCATCCCAGTAGATACGGATAATAGAAAAGCGCCAGTTCCCGGTCGGGGTCATCCATATGTGCTGAATTGCTCCCGGCCCTTCAATTTCGGCCAGGGTGAATGTTTCCCCGGACTGAATCCGGATAAACGGATTTACTTTCCAACCTTGCCCCAGATCACGGGCAGCATGGGAAGCATTTGCCGTATTTCGGGGAGCATCCGAATCAGGAACAGCCATGCCGCCTTTTCCTTTCTCTCCCGTAAAATTCTCAGGACTGATGGAGCGGGTTTTAGCATCAGACATCCGGTACAAGTTGCCCATGTTCATATCAAGACCATTAAAACCCGACTGAGAATATCCTGCGTACATTGTTAAAGAAATCGATAAAAGTAAAATAATCCTTTTCATAATATCTGATTTTAAACAGTTAGTATTTCGTCAAAAAACCGATCCTCTTAAAGTCATCTATCATTGATATTTTGGAAACCATTCCCAGTTAAAAACGGTTGATCCAAAATCATTTCTTCACGACCTATCTCCTTCGCACGCCTCCTTCCGGAAGGGCAATCGTCTGTCATTTTTCCCAAAAGAGATGAAATGAAATGTGAGATACATACATCATTTTATGTATTACATGGCCAACTTACACAACTGACCTTCTCACTTCTTCCACACAAATATATGCTTAAACAATAAAATATTAATGCTTTAAAACAGTGGAATATCTTACAGAAGTATGAAAAATTAGAAAAATGGGCTTTCGTATAAATTTTTCAAATCTGGTGAGTCTGAAAAATAATGTATCCGTAAACAGCAAAACGGACGAGACGAAACAGGGCATAACGCAGAAACCGGAAAGACGGGTAGCCTGCGGAACCCACCAGTAGACAAACCGCCGACCAGGGCAGCGGTGTGAGAGCAGCCACAATAATCAGAAAAATACCGTATTTTTTCAACTGGGGCCATAACTGTTTCAGAAATTTAATCCTTATATAGCGGAACGTAACCCGCTTATACAAAAACCGGCCGATAAGAAAAGTTACGTAGCCAAGTCCGTAAGAAGCAACAGCAAAAAAACTGAGATTCAAAAAGTAGTGGGTAATATTGGCTTTATTAACGGCCCAAATCATAAAAAGCTCGGGAGGGATAATTCCAAAGAAAAACTCAGAACAAATGTAAATAAGATAAATAATCTCAGGACGAGTATAAAATTGTGCGACCCATTCATCGGGAGCATTTGAAATAACAACTTTATTAAAAAAGAAATAAGCAATCAGCAATATAGCCATCCAGGCTAATCCCCGCAACCCGTTTTTTAAAAGAAATCTCATTCTCGAACTGAGTCTCATGGCTTTTTAATCGGTTTTTAAATAAGCGCGAAAAATACAACAAATTTTGTTCCTTTAGGGGATACGAAAGCCCTTTTTGTCTGTTCAGGCTCAGTTAAATTTTACGGGTGCAATTTTCTCTGTTTAGGATTTAGCGGGACTTTCAGGTAGCTCAAACCAGAATCTTGCCCCTTCCCCTTCTCTCCCAGTGCTTTCCACGCCAACCCTTCCATCTAATTTTTCAACAATACGCTTAACAATGGAAAGTCCCAGTCCGTACCCTTCTGCTTTTTCAGGAGCAAGCCGGATGTACTTTTGAAAAAGTTTATGCTGATTCTCCAATGAAATTCCATTTCCATTATCCTGAATCCAGAACCTAACCACACCGTTTTGTAAAGTATCTGCACCCACTTCGATTACCGGGGGAGTCCCTCCGTATTTCATTGCATTTGTAAGATAATTTGCCCACACCTCTTCAATCCACGGGGCATACCCCATGGCAACAGGCCAGGTATCGGGGGTATGAATCTGAGCATTACTTTTTGAAATCAGGTTTTTTAGCTGATTCTTTGCATCTGAAAAAATACGGGCCATTTCCAACGGGGTTCCTTCAATCTCCTGATGACTAACCGTAGCAAGAATCAGTAACTCCTGCGTAATATTCATGGCCTTTTGGGCTGCTTCCCTAACGAGGCCTGCCATTTCTTTCAGCTGTTCCGTATCGCCATCCTCGGCACTCAGTTGCATAACTTCACTGGAAGCATAAACAGAACCGAGCGAATTGCGGAGATCGTGAGCTACTGCATGTGCAAACGCATCAAGGTCCTCTATCAACCGGCCACGTTCTTCCACCTCATTTTGCAACTGCTCATTGGTTTCTTTTATCCTGTTTTGTGTCTGTTTAAGTGAGGTAATATCATTCAACTGCACAAGATAACCGGAAAACTGCTGGTTCCGGTTAAACACAGGAGATATCTGAGTCTGATAAAAACGCAGTAACCCGGTATTGTATACCTCCAGTTCAATCACCTTTATTTTCTCTCCTTCCAAAGAAGCTACCAAATCCTGGTACCTGGCAAAAATGCGCGAAAAATGCTTGCGGATAATGGATTTGCCATTCAGACTAAAAATCCGGTAAAGGGCCGGGTTGCAATCCTCAATGAACCCTTCAGAATTGATTACAATTACTCCGTCGCTCATCGTGTCAATGAGTTTATTCCGGGCAAATGGAACTAAATCAAACATCCGGTACCTGACAACACCGAAGGTAATAATCAGGCCGGGAAACACGAAAAACAGGGGTGTCCAGTCGAGACCAGGAATTGGATTTATCCCGGTAACGTACATTACATTTCCCAAAAACGGAAACAATGTGGCAACAAGCAAGGTATTTGCCTGCGACTTGTAATAAGCCGTGAACTCGTGCATAGCATGGAGCAGATTATACAATCCGGCAAAAATCAAGGTAATGGAATAGCCCCAGAAAACCCAAAACCAGATACCATGTTTATAAAGAAGCATGTTCGCCCCATTTGCAAGCCACACTTTAGACCAAACCAAAAGATGGTAGTCATTTGTAAAAATCAGCAGCAGGGTAAAAAATGGGATAATGGACAAAAGTCCGATGTTCAGCGGCGTAATAACATGATACTTCTGACTGAAGGCGGTGGTAAACAGAAAATAGCATACGGGTAAAAAAGATATCCCTAAATAGGATAGCTGCGACCAATGCTTTTTTGTTTCGAGATCGGGGGAAGAAAATTCCATTCCGTAAGTAAACGCCCAGATTGCTGCAAAAAATTCAATAAACAACATATATTTCACTTCCGGGGACTTCCTGTATCTCCAAAGTATAACAATGGTGCAAACAGCCATAACCACAGCCAGAAATTCAATAATACTTTCCTGTGGCAATGTGTCTAAAATAGTATGAACAAGCGTTCCTGCCATTGAATTTTCGAGCGCAAAAGTAATTTATTTTTACTAAAAACAGGCGAACGACATACTAATTTCTCACTAACTTTTTTGAATAATAACAAAGAAAATTTATTAAAAAAGACCAGATCACCAGTGAATTATTCCTCTTAGCTAGCCAGGAAACAAAGGAGCTCTTTATTTTCATAAGTTCATTATCTTTTAAAAAAGTAAACAAAACAAAAAATAATCTCCTTCGATACTATTTTGAGAGAAATGCCAGTCTCTGATTATTCCCGTAATGAAATAAATATATATTTTGCCAACTGTTTTTGTTGTCATCTCTTTAGGTCGGGAAGACGGTCAACGAAGATATTTCACAAATCACCGAAACAAAATCTATCCACCGTCAGGCAAAACATTTATTTACTGCCCTGTCAGCAGAACCGGTCCCTGCAAACCCGCTTCCTTTACTTCCCAGGCCGCAGCATCAAATGGTTTATAATCGATATTCACAAAATTAATGTCGTAGAATTTTTTCCAATCTACCCCTCTTTTGTCCAAATCACGAATGCGGTTGGCAGCCACATTTGTGACCTCTACCTCCAGCAGGTTTTTGCCTTGTTGCAGGTTGTCTACATCTATTTTAAAAGAAGGGCCCAACAGGGTACCATAATCATTCCCGTTTAACCGAACCCGGGCACAATTCTTTACGTTGCCAAGATCCAGGAGGCCTGAAGTTGCTGATTCATTCCACTCAAACTCCACGGAATAATTTGCCGTTCCGGCAAACCGGCTGGTTTCACTATCTCCCAGCTCAGTCCATGAAACCAGTTCTTCCATAGAAATATCACCCGGAAAAACTGGCCCACCTTCCACAAAGGTAATTTTCCACATTCCCTTTATTTCCCGGCTCTCTTTGTTCCTGTCAAAGTAATTATAGGCTGGTACATTTACCTTCTTTGCAGTACAACGGACAAAAACGGCCCTTTCCGGCTCCAATTGAAGGTGTACCGAGTTGCCCTCATTTTCAGCCTGTGCCATTTCACCGGTTTCAGGGAAATATAACAGGTACGATTTTGCCCGGGCATTCAACTCCACCCATTCATCCAACTCATTCATTCCGGCATTCAAAATCCAATACCATTCTTCACCGTCCTTTTCCACTTTCAAAAAATGAAACCCTTTTTCAACAAGCGACTTTTCTCCCGGAACATTTGCCTTTGCAAGTAACCCGGTAACATTACCTACCTGTTTTACAGACTCAATTCCTGCTTTTATTTCATTGAGTTGTTTTTCCCTTTCCTCAAAATGCAGCATTCCCGGAACACTTTCGGGTAGACTCTCATCGAAAAAAACCTTCCCGCCGCCGGCCATAAAATCGACCAGTTTTTTCATGGTTCCCGTCGGAATGTACTTTACCGGGGGTACAACCACTACTTTATATTCAGCTTTTCCTTCCGTAACAATTCTTCCATTGAGCATCTGGCAATTACCCAACTGCTTATCCGAAATATAATCAAAGGTATAGCCAAAATCGCTCAAGCTTTTAACCGTTTTTGCAAAAGGGGTATCGCTGAACCAACCGGCATTATCCCCTTTGTCGATATTCAGATTATTGAAAAGCCGGCCCTCACTTGCCGTTACATCATAGTAGGGCCAGTAAACCAGCAAATCACTTTTCGGGTTTGTTTGCTGCAATATGGACTGGGAGCGTTCGATGTATTTAAACAGCGCCGGCATTTCGCGCCACAGCGGATTACGATTATTCATCTGCGTGGAGGCGTAAAAAAGCCAGCCGGGCCATTCTGCATCATCCGGAGAGTAACAGGTTCCATGAAAAAAGATGTGGTTAACACCAGCCAGAAAAAACCGGTTGGTAGCGCGCATCATTTCACTGGTTGTTACGGTCCAGTGATCATTAAGCCAGGTAAAACTTTCTGATGAAACCAGCTTTTGACCGGTTACGTGTGCTGATGATGAAGCAAATTTATTTACAAAAATGTTTGCTGTTCCCGGCTCCACTGTTCTGAAAATTTCGGTTTCAGGAATATCACAGGCCGCATACAAATCGAGAATATTGCCTGGCGAACCATGTGCCTGGTTCCGGTTTAAACTTCGGTGACTGTGCGTCCAATCCGTCATTGGCTGAATAAAAGACTCCAGCACCAAATCCGAAAGCGTTTGCCTGTAATCCGATTTCACGCGGGCAATCAAATCTGAATCTTCGCAATCACCGGCCAGTATGTGCAGATATTTTGCCAGATTATAGCCACGCCGTTTTTCGAATTCCTCCGTAAAGTGGGTGGTAAAATCGCCCGAGTATTCAAATGAGTCGTGAAAGAAACAACGAAGCAGGCCTTCATCTATTCCCAGTCTTTTCCAGAACTCATTCAGATACCAGCCGGTTATTTCTTCATTAAACGTATCGATTGCCCAGCCTTTTCCCCCGTCGGAAGCCCGTTTAACCTTATCGTGATTTTTTATCCTTTCGGCAACATAAATTCTTCCGGCCTCGGGCACGGCAAAAGACTCTTCAGGGGCCAAAACAGTGGCCTCCCCCCTTTCATTTACAAACGATAACGCAGCTGCATTTTCAATTCCTTCGGGCATTTCCCATGTTTCCCCGGCTTTCAAATCAAAGCGGTGCATCTTCAACGACCAAAGCCCTTTTTCTTCGGGCACAAAAGGCCCTCCACACCGCCAGCCACTACCAGGAGGCAAATCGACACCCATTCCCAGTTTGTGTGCTTCTTCAATGGTAAACTGCACCATGTCAGAAAATTCAGGCGTCAGGTATTCAATAAACCGATCTTCCTCCCCTTTTACCCCATAAATAGAAGTGATTTCCACACCGCCAATGCCGGCTTTTGCCATCTCTTTTAACTCACGTCGAATATTTTCTCGGTCAACGGCATTGCCAGGCCACCACCAGCGGGTCCAGGGTTTTACCTCAGAAGTGGGTTCGGGCCAGGAAACAGATTCCGTCTGGCAACAGGTAAAAAAAAGAAAAAACACTGGGAGTAAAAGAAATGGTTTGATATTCATCTTTCAGGATTCATTTAATTCTGTTATTTTGTCCTAAAAATAAGTAATAATTTAAAATGAACATTGTCATTCTCGATTCAGGTTATTCATCTTATCATTTTGAAAAATCTCTTTTTGAAAAAAATGGTTTTACCCTGAAGATACATCCTTCGTACAAAGGCGAAAAATCCGAAAAAATGTTGTTTGCCAGGGAAGCGGATGGCATTTTGGTACGCCACACCCCAATTGATGAAGACTTTCTTTCGGAAATGAAAAACCTGAAAGCCCTTGTACGTTACGGTGTGGGATACGACAATGTGGACGTTGATGCCTGCACCCGTCACGGAGTGAAGGTAGCCAACGTTCAGGGATATGCCAACCATGCTGTTTCTGAACATGCTCTGGCCCTTCTATTGGCATGCAGCAGAGGAATGTGGGATACCCGTTCGCAAATTGCCAATCGGTTTGTAGCGCCTCCGGTAAAAGATATTTTCGAGCTGCACGATAAAACCCTTGGCATCATCGGACTGGGTCGGATTGGCAGTACCTTTGGCAAAAAAGCCGTTCCGCTTTTCCGGGAAACCATTGCCAGTGACCCTTACAAGCCACCAAACTATTTTGACTCTTTCGGGATAAAAAAAGTATCACTGGACAAAGTGTTAAAAGAATCTGACATCATCAGCATTCACTGTAATTTGACATCTGAAACAACACATTTATTGAATAAAGACACCTTCAGTAAAATGAAAAAAAAGCCGGTAATCATAAACACAGCACGTGGTGAAGTTGTGGATGAAAAAGCATTATTGAAGGCGTTGGAGGCAGGGCAAATTCATAGCGCAGGGCTGGATGTTTACGAAAACGAGCCTGTTACCAAAGCACAGGAAACACTGATTCATCATCCGCGCACCATCTGCACCGGGCATTATGCCTGGTATTCCGACTATGCTGCCGAAGAATTACAGAAAAGAGCAGCACGAAACCTACTCCACCTGTTAAAAGGGGAAAATGTAGAAGATTGCCTGAATCCATAAAACGAAGAAATCCATCCTTTTAAAGAATTCCCCATAAAGCTCGTGGCTCCGGCTTTGGTCATTCCGGCTTTTGAAGTTTTCGGGCAAAAGTCTGAAATGTTAAAAAAAAATTCGAACAAAACAGTTGCTTTATTCATTGTATTAACTTTAAGATTTCAAATTTCGTAAAAAACAAAAAATAACTATCTTTTAAACAGGGCCATGCTGAAAATGAGATTACAAAGTTCACTCCTTCTGTTTCTGTGCTTTTCAGGAATTTGTTTTCCTTTTTCCGGGAAAACCCAGGAAATATTGACTCCGAAGCCGAACGCCAATACGGTACGGGACACGACCTCCCTTTCGGGAAGAATTGACGAGATTACGGTTACGGCATTCCACTCCCCTTACAATCTTTTCAACACACCGGGTCCGGTCAATCTAATTAGCTCGGCTGGGCTTGAAGCAGGCAGTGCGTTCACGCCGGTTGAAGCCTTAAACCAGGTTCCCGGAATTTTTATGCACCACGGAACGCTGAATACCAACCGCCTGACCATCCGCGGCATTGGTTCCCGCACCCCCTACGCTACCAACAAAATAAAAGCCTACTTTGGAGAGATACCCCTCACCAGTGGCGATGGTGAGACGACCCTCGAAGATCTTGAAAACCCTGCCATTCAGCGGGTAGAAATCATTAAAGGCCCTTCATCGAGCCTATATGGCGCAGGACTGGGCGGCACCATTCTTTTTCACCCCAAAAGAGTCCAACGGGATTTTGTGCAACACCAACTAACCGCTGCTTCGTTCGACGCCTGGAAAAACACTTTATCGGCAGGCATTAACCACAAAAACCTGAATATGTTTGTACTGGGATCGGTACTGAACAGCCAGGGTTTCAGGGAAAACAATGCTACCAACAGGGCCAACATCCTTCTTCGCTCGGAATATACAATTTCTGATATAGCCAATCTCTCGGCATTGATTCAGGTGACTAAAATGAAAGGGTTTATTCCCAGTTCCCTCGATTTTCCCACCTTTCAGGACACCCCTCAAAAAGCGGCAGCCAACTGGAAAGGTATTGAAGGTTACGAGGCATATACAAAAGGACAGATGGGCCTTTCGCTGGATGTATTTCCCGGTGAACTTAACAAAATTTCAATTGCCGCCTTTGGAAGTTTCCGCAATGCGGATGAACTGAGACCGTTTAACCTGCTTGAAGAACATTCAGACTATATGGGCTGGAGGGGCTACTATCAGAAAACAATGGGCGGTAAAAGAACAAAAATCACGCTAACCTCCGGCATCGAATTCTTCAGAGAAAAGTACAACTGGTCTACCTGGTCAAACAAAATCCCGGACAATGCCCTTTCAGACAACCGGGAAAGGCGCTCGTACGAAAATCTATTTATCCAAATGGAATCGGATTTTAACAAACAGCTTTTCCTTTCAGCCGGAATCAACGGAAACCTGACGCGTTTTTATTACACTGACAACTTTCCTGAAGACGGCGACCAATCAGGAAACCGCTTTTACCAGCCAGTGCTTTCTCCCCGCATCGGCTTCAGCTACAAGGCCTCCAATGCCCTTTCGCTTTTCGGAAATGCGAGCCACGGCTTTTCTACTCCTTCATTTGAAGAAACACTTTTACCTGAAGGACAGATCAATACGAACATAAAACCTGAAAGCGGCTGGAGTGTGGAAGCAGGAATAAGGGCCGACTGGAACGAACGCATCCGCGCCACAATCAGTTACTACCGCATTTACATTAAAAACCTGCTGGTGGCACGCCGTACAGGGGAAGACGCCTATGTGGGTGTGAATGCCGGCAAGTCGCTTCACCCGGGACTCGAATCGGAAATTCGCTGGTCTGTTTTGCCCGCTGGTGTTTTCCCTTCACTGATTTTTAGTGGAAATGCGACCCTTGCCAACTACCGTTTTCTGGATTTTACAGATGACGGCAACGACTATTCCGGCAATCTGCTGCCCGGAACTACCCGCACAACCTGGCTGCTGACAGGTGATTTTTCTCCGGTAAAAAACTTTGGCATCAGAGCCTGGCACCGCTTTACAGGGAAAATGCCCGTGAACGATGCCAACGCAGATTTCACAGATCCTTACGGGCTCACCAACCTGGAACTGAAATACGCCGGTACAACCGACGCCTTTAGCATTAAAATAAAAGCAGGCGTGCAAAACATTTTCGATGTTCAGCACGCCGCCATGCTGGCAGTTAATGCACCGGCATTTGGCACTGCCCTGCCACGATATTATTACCCGGGAAATCCACGAAATTATTTTGTTTCCATCCTGATCGGATGGCGTGGTTTGTCCCACTAAAAATCATGCCTGAGCAGCCCTGCAGTTCATTTCCGCCAACCATACGTATCCGGAAAAACTATCGCTTGCTCAGTACCTCCTTTTCATACTGCACCACTTCGGCAATATAGTCTTCGCCGGCAGGCACATCATTTTGCAGGCAATAATAATCCCACACAGCACCAAAAGGTTTAGTCTTCAATTCTTCAAGCAGGGCCAACCGCTCAAAATACCGTTCCTCTTCTTCCAGTTGAACCAATTGGGCAGAGGGCTCCAGCAATGCCACTAAAAAAGCTTTTTGTGCCGCGCGTGTTCCAATCACATAAGCCCCTATCCTGTTAATGGAAGCATCAAAAAAGTCGAGGCCGGTGTTTACCCGGTTAAAAAAGTTATTGCGCACAATCTCCGAAGCAATAAGCTGTACCTCTTCGTTGAGTGTTACCACATGGTCAGAGTCCCAGCGAACCGGACGTGTAACATGCAGTAACACCTCATCCACAAATTGTAGGCACGACGACACTTTATCGCCAACCTGCTCGGTAGGGTGAAAGTGGCCGTTATCGAGGCAAATTAGTTTGTTATTGGCAACGGCATAACCCAGGTAAAAATCGTGCGAACCCACGGTCATCGACTCTGCCCCGATTCCAAACAGCTTACTTTCCACTGCGTCTTTCAAATATTCTTTTGAGAACTCCTTTTCAAAACCTTCATCCAGGGACTTTTTTAGAAGGGAGCGGTAGCCGTTCCGGTCAACCGGAACATCTTTCGAACCATCCGGAATCCAGGTGTTATGCACACAAGGGGTTCCGAGTTGTTTTCCCATTTCGGCTCCGATTTCGCGGCACCTTTTCATGTGTTCTACCCAAAATTGCCGGATTCCTTCATCTTTGGAAGAAAGCGTGAAGCCGCTGTCGGCTTTGGGATGAGAGAAAAAAGTTCCATTAAAATCGAGGCCTATTCCCTGCGCCCGTGCCCAGTCAATCCATCCCTGAAAATGCTCCACGCCAATCTCGTCGCGATCCACCAGTTTTCCGCCAAACTCACCGTAAATGGCGTGCAGGTTCAACCGTTGTTTGCCCGGCAAAAGCTGCATCACTTTTTCCAGGTCAGTCCGCATTTGCTCAATAGTGGTTGCTTTGCCGGGATAGTTTCCTGTCGTCTGGATCCCTCCTCCCGACAAGGCAGCGTCCGGCTTTTCAAAGCCCCCCACATCATCGGTTTGCCAGCAGTGTAAACTAATCACCACTTCTTTCATTTTTTCAACGGCCTTTTCAGTATCTACTCCCAACGCAGCATACTGTTCTTTGGCCAGTTGATAAGCTTTTTCAATGTTATGTGTATTCATTCTTTTACCATTTTTATTTTACAAAGTGTAGCTGAACCGGTAATTCCCGGATCCCAATTGAAGGGTAACGCCATTCTTGTTCTGACTGGCTTTTCCGGATGCAGCATTTTTTAAAGGCGCATCATTCATTGATACATTATCAAGAGAAGCAGCAGGAAGCGTAACCGTTGCCGTGGTGTTTGCAGGGATACTTACATCGTACACCATTTTATTTCCTTCTGTTTTCCAGGCTGATTTTATTTCTCCGTATAGCGATTTATATACTGCTTTCGCCTGTGTAAGGCCTCCTCCCGGATGCGGGAAAAGCATAAAGTGTTTATACCCGGGAGCTTTGGGGTCAATCTGAATCCCGGCCACGTAGTTATACAACCACTCGCCAATCGCGCCGTAAGCATAATGGTTAAAACTGTTCATCCCTTTGCTCTGGAATGTTCCATCCGGTTTTTGCCCATCCCAGCGTTCCCAGATGGTAGTTGCCCCCTGTGTAACGGGATAAAGCCAGGAAGGATACTCTTTCCGGAATAAAAGCATAAAGGCAAGATCCTCATATCCATGGTCCGACAATGCTTTGCAAAGCAACGGAGTTCCTACAAAGCCTGTGGTAAGGTGTTTAAATTTTTGCACATCCTCAGCCAGGAAACGGGCCGCATTGGGCACCAACTTTTCAGGAAGTAAATCAAATGCCAGCGCCAGTGAATAAGCAGTTTGCGTATGTGAAACCAACCGACCTGACGGCGTAACAAATTCATTTACAAAAGCACGTTTGATGTTCTCAGAAAGTTTTGCATATTTTGCTGCATCTTCATTTTTCCCCAGTATTTGGGCAATTTTTGCCAGCAAAGCACTTGAGTAAGAATAATATGCTGTAGCGATGAGATCTTTTTCCGTCGTAGCTCCGGGATAGTCCGAGCGTGTGGTTGCAAAAGCCAGCCAATCGCCAAAATGGTTATCTCCGGTCCACAGATAATCATCTCCTGCCCTGCTTTTCATAAAGTCAACCCATTTTTTCATACTCGGGTACTGCACTTCCAAAATTCGCTGGTCGCCATAGGCAAGGTAGGTATTCCACGGAACAATAAGCGCCGCATCAGCCCATGCGGTTGAACCTCCGCTTCCGTTCAACACATCCGGGATTACATGCGGAACATTCCCGTCAGGAAGTTGGTCGGCAGACAAATCCAGCATCCACTTTGTATAAAACGCCGCCACATCGAAATTGAAAGCTGCGGTAGGGCTGAATACCTGGGCATCGCCTGTCCATCCAAGCCGTTCATCCCGCTGCGGGCAGTCCGTTGGCACATCGAGGAAATTGCCTTTTTGTCCCCACTGAATATTATGCTGCAACTGGTTTATCAACGAGTCAGAACAGACAAAAGTCCCGGTTGGTTCCATTGCTGAATGAATCACCACCCCGGTAATATTATCCAACCCGGGTGTTCCGGGAAATCCTTCGATTTTCACAAACCTGAACCCGTGAAATGTAAACCGGGGTTCATAAATTTCTTCTCCACCTCCCTTTAATATGTATGTATCGGTAACCTTGGCTGCGCGGAGGTTCTCGGTATAAAAGTTGCCGTCCTTGTCAAGCACTTCGGCAAACTTAAGTGTTACGGCGTCGCCCTTTTTCCCGTTTACCTTCAGCCTTACCCAGCCCACCATGTTCTGGCCCATATCCAAAACCATTTCGCCAGAAGGAGTTTTGATGAGTTCAATGGGATGAATTTCTTCTATCGCTTTAACGGCAACTCCTTGTGGTGCAACCAGAATATCTTTGGGATGCTCCATCTTTGCTACGCTCCCCCAACGGCTGTCATCAAATCCGGCAGTAGCCCATCCCGGTATTTCCTTCCGTGCATCGTAGGTTTCTCCGTTATAAATATCAGAAAAAACAATAGGCCCGGTTGTCGCTTTCCAACTGTCATCTGTATTTATTGTTTCGCTTGTACCGTCGGTGTAAACAATATGAAGCTGCGCAATCAACGCCAGCTTATCGCCATAATAACTGTGTTGGTTGCGGAATCCAATATTTCCACGAAACCAACCGTCTCCGAGAATGGCGCCCACTGAATTCCGGGACCGGAGCATTGAGGTAACATCGTAGGTCTGATACTGAATACGGTTTTTATAGCTGGTCCAGCCGGGAGTAAACAACTCATCGCCCACCTTTTCCCCGTTCAGATAAAACTCATATAATCCTAATGCAGAAACATAAGCCCTTGCAGACTTTATTTTTTTGGAAGCGGAAAACTCTTTACGCAAATAATGGCATGGCTTTGAACCTTCCATTTCCTTTTCATTTTCCATTGTAATCCACGAAGCTGTCCACGATCCGGGATTTGTAAGTCCCATTTCCCAGTATGCAGGCTCGCTCCACTTTGTTGCTTTGTTTTGATTGTCCCACACCCGAACCTGCCAGTAAACACGCTGCATCGGCTCCGGCACCGGCCCTTCATATTCCACATTTACAGACTGGTCGCTCATCACTTTTCCTGAACTCCAAATCAGCTTACTTTTTTTATTCAGGTTTGAAGGAGAATCAGCTACCCTGATTTCGTAGGCAGCCTGCAATACATTTTCTTCTTCAGAAAAAATCTTCCAGCTTAACCGTGGATTTTTAACATCAATACCAACCGGATTGGTATGGTATTCACAAATCAGTCCTTCTACCCCGGTGTTTCCGGCAGCAAAAACATTTAAACTACTGCACAAAAACACAACAGCAAAAAAATTCATCCAACGAACTATTGATTTCATAATTAAATTGTTTTAGTTACTATCCTTTTTATTCCATATAAAATACCTCTTCCAACGGAATGGTTACCGGCGAATTGTCGGGGTTTGTTTCCATGATATCCGCCATAAACTTCCACCATTTTTTCACCACTTCGGTTTGTCCCAAATCCTGGGAACTCCCCTCGCCACTTACCTTCTGAAAAGCAAACAGCGTATGGGTTGCTTCATCAAAAAAGATGGAGTACTCGCTGATACCGGCCTCTTTCAGCAAGGTTTTCAATGCGGGCCAGATTTCATTGTGCCTCCTTTTGTATTCTTCCTTTTGCCCCTCGTTCAGGTGCATTTTAAATGCCATTCGTTTCATTGTACCAACAATTTACATCGCATTTCCTATTCCCACAAGAAAAACAGACAGGATTATCACGCCAATTCCAGTGGTAATGGTCCATTTGGTTTTTTTCGAAACTCCGTTCCACTCTTTCCGGTAAATGCCCCACATATTCGCTGTTAAAATGATGGTAGACATGTGAAGTATCCAGCTGCTGGCGCCGTTACCCAGTTTACTTTCTCCCATACCGTAAAAGAAAAACTGGAGAAACCAGGTAGTTCCGGCCAACGCCGAGAACAGAATATTTTTTGCAATAGGCGACGATTTATCCACAAAATCGCCGTAACTCTTGTTTTTGATACTCAGAATAGTGGTCCATATTAAGTTAGTGGTTAAACCACCCCACATAATAATTACATAGGATACATTATTCGCAAACAACGGATTGTATCCAGCTTTAATGGCTGCATCTGCCATGGGCTTTCCCGATTCAATCCCGAAGTTCATAAAGGCGCTTAAAATTCCGGAGATAACGGCAATTATCAGTCCCTTCACCAAACTAAACTCAGCCACACTTTTTTTGCTTTCCTCTTCGGAAATCTCATTTTCTTTCATCATTCCGGCCTTCCCCGAAATGGCAATGCCAATAATACAAACCAATACCCCAATTAACACCATTTGCCCACCGGGGGAAACCATCATATCGGTAAAAGAAACCCTTCCTTCCATTGGGTTAATGCTGTAATAAACCGATGGAACGATGGCGCCAAAAGCGGCACAGAAACCCAGTGTTACAGAATTTCCGAGCGACATGCCAAGATAACGGACCCCCAGTCCGTAGGTTAATCCGCCAATCCCCCATAAAAGTCCCATCAGGTATGTAAAATTGAGTACGCTTCCTGAGGTGGATTGGATGATACCGACAAACCCCGGAGCGGTTAAATAGGCGGCTATGGGCGGAACAATCAGCCAGGAAAATAGGCCTCCAACAATCCAGTAACTTTCCCATGCCCATTTTCGAACCTTATTAAAAGGCATATAAAAACTCCCTGAAGCAAATCCGCCAAGGGAATGATAAAGAATACCAAGTATTACCTGCATTTTTAATTCTTTTTAAAGCTTATAAAATTTGATTTATTATTTTTGATTTTTCATACTGGTAAAAGTATTCTATACAGCAGGGATTTACAATGCACATTCTGATCAACGATTTGCATTTTATGACACAAAAATGAGACAGTTTACAAAATACCTTACAACCGGGAAAGAGGATGTTGACTGGGGCATATACCTTAATTCCGCCGGTTCGCAAACCATACCGCCACAAAGCGAATACCCGCCCAAATCGCATCCAAGCGGCTACTATTTTACCTGGGAGCAGGGTCGCGAGTTGCAGGAGTATCAGCTCAACTTTATTACAGAGGGCGGCGGCGTGCTCGAAAACAAACACGGCAGTTTCCCGGTCAAAGCCGGCAGTATCCTTGTTACGCTCCCCGGAGTATGGCACCGCTATAAGCCCCTCTACCAAACCGGTTGGACCGAAAACTATATTGGGTTTAGTGGTAAAGCCATTGATAAATTCATGCGGCACAAGCAGTTTAGTTCCAGACAACCGGTTATCTACGCAGGTGTAAGAGAAGAAATACTCGACACTTATCTGAAAATTTTTGATTTGGTTGAAGAAGAGTCCCCCGGGTTTCAACACATTGCCTCAGGATTGGTTATCAAACTACTGGGATACCTGGTGGCTTTTGAAAAACAAAAGGAGTTTTCAGGGAAAAAAATTGCGGAAGTAATTGAAAAGGCACGGTTCCAGATGCGAAGTAATGTGGGCAAAAATTTCGATTTGGAAAAGTTTGCCGTAACACACAACATAGGATACTCCTGGTTTCGCCGGATGTTTAAAAATTACACCGGCCTTTCGCCCCGGCAGTATTGCCTTCAGCTAAAAATTATGCGGGCCAAAGAACTGCTGTTGAACACCGACCATTCCGTAAAAGAAATTAGCTACCAACTCGGATTTGAATCCATTCACTACTTCAGTCGTTTATTTAAAAAGAAAACCGGAATGAGCCCCAGTGAATTCAGAAATTAAAAGGATTTTAAAAGATAATTGATATTTTTGCCAACAGCTTAAGCAAGGTATCGCAATAAACGTTTTGCGCGAACCCTAGCCCTGCCATTAGCTTGGCGGGGCTTTTTTTTGATCTTTTTATCAAAATGAGTTGGCTCAAATTCCCCGGAAACTTCAAAACGATACAATAATCAATATCCAATACAAAATTTGGAAATTGAATGTTGGGTATTTTACATTGGGTATTTCCTAAAAGAAAACAAATTATCCATCCTCTCTTCATCCTCTTTGTGGTTATTTGTGGTTAACTTTTTTATTTAACCACAGAGAGCACAGAGAAGACACAGAGAACCGCAGAGTAGTTTTGCCAACCCAAATGTTTTTTCTGTATTGGAGATTTCTGAAAAGAAAAAGAAAATTTCCAATAATCAACAACTAATAGCCAATACCCAAAATTTGGAAATTGAGGGCTGGTTATTCTGCATTGGATATTTCTGAAAAGAAAAACAAACTTCCCATCCTCTCTTCATCCCCTTTGTGGTACATAATTAACTTTTTTATTTAACCACAGAGGGCGCAGAGAAGACACAGAGAACCGCAGAGGTTCTATTGCCAATCCAAAAAGTGTCCTTTCCTGAAATAACTTGACACAAATAGTGTTCTGCTTTAATACGGGGCGCCCTGTTGGTTTCTGACCCTTCCTGTTACACAATTACCTTTCCTGTAATGTTTTGGGCTCTTCCTGTTAAACAGGACAGGAAAAAAGTGAACAGGATTCTGCAAAAATGGAACAGGGCGGCAAAGAATCCTACAGGAGAACAAAAAAGGCAACAGGAAGACAAAAAAGCTTACAGGAGAACCCAAAAATGCAGCAGGAAGGGACTGTCAGTTTTTATTCCACCACTTCCCAGCCGTAATCAATATACTCCCATTTGAAATCACCTTTATTTACCGTAACATGTATAAATCCTTCTTCCATTCCAGACTTTGCACCCTTCCACCAGTTGGCACAAACTGCACCTCCTGTAATATAATGGATATTGTTATAGAAAATATCTTCAAGGATATGAAGGTGACCCTGTAATACACTTTTAACGTTATAATCTTCCAGAATCTTTCTAATTTTCGGTGCATTGGTAATCAATGAACTTCCTCTAATACTTAATAACGGTATATGTGTACTAATCACGACCGGTTTCTCTTTACCGATTGCTGCCAATTCCTTTTCCAGCCATCTTACCTGTAAAGAATCAATATAACCATAATATTGCCGGTCGTTAGTGTAACCTATCCCATCCAGCGAAATAAAATGCCAGCCTTTATGTTCAAACGAACTGAACCTTTCTGCCAAACGGTTTTCAAACATCTTTTTCCCATATTCCTGATGCGTTGAGTCGACTCCACTCTTTTCGTACAAACCAAAAATATCGTGATTGCCAATTGTATTATATACTGGCATTTTAAAATGAGCTGACATTTCCTCATACAGCTTATACAGACTATCACTTCTGGAATAAGCCTGCCCCAAAGCATCCATTATCAGATCTCCCCCTGTGATAACAAAATCAGGTTTTAATTCATTCACTTTCTCAATTGCCTTCAGGAAACCTTCAGTTGCATTTTTTTCAGGTTGCAAATGAATGTCAGTCATAAACACAAATGAAAATGACTTATTCTTAGGAAACTTTGCTGCATCAACCTGACTAGAAAATACAAAAACACAAAAAAATAGTATCGTAATAATCTTTCTCATCCTATCTGTCTTTTAATTTAAAGTCTAATTTGTTTTTTTGATCCGGATACATTCCGGTTTTTGGGCAAAAACGGGTCGATTACGACCAAATTAATTTAACTCTGTAGCATGAACCATTGACAGGTCTTTTTCCCCAAAAGGCATATCCATCTTTTATCTGACTATCAATTTATTAAAACATACCTTTCCCTTACACTCTTGCGTTGAGCCCTTTGTTTTCCTCCCTCCTTTTTAAGTAGCTTCTATGAGCCTTTCCAGCTCTCCCTCATTTGTGTTTATAAAAATGGGATATATATTTTGCTACTATGTAAAGCCCTGAATACTTGGCTATGTTACTTCCCGTAAAAGATGCATTCACAACTCTTGATTGGTTATTCAACGAAAATCTTTACCTATTAATTTGGCTGCATTACCATAAAGAATCTTATTTTTTTCGGAATCAGAAACAGGCAAGTTTTTAATTATCTCAATAGCAAATTTCATCTGCATATGCCCCTGTAACGGACAATCTGTTCCGTAAACGATGTGGTCAGTTCCAATCAATTCCACCATCCTTTCCATTACCCCAGGGTAAACATACATTAAATGGTGAGCTGTATCGACAAAAATATTGTCGCAGGCATAGTCACTAACCTTTTCGAGCCCCTGAAAATTAGGGAAATATGGATACAGACTATTTTGGAATATACCTGCAATATGTGCCATTATCACATTTGTATCCGGATGTTCTGAAGCAAACCTGGCAACATCCCCGGCATCGGAAAAACCGGTTCCCGGCATACACGATACATGAAATAACATAAGGTCTGTTTTATCGGCCACTTTATGTAAAAATTCCTGTGCCAAAGCAGATGACAGATTATACCCATGGTAATCCGGATGAACTTTTACTCCTATAAATTTCGGATTATCAAGATACTTTAAATCATCAAAACTTTCCGGAAACATCGGGTTTACCGTAACATAGCCAAGAAGCTTATCTGTTTTTTCCAGGGCTCTGGCAAGTTCTGCATTTCCTTCCCTCACATCATACATAATTGACCTGGATGCAGTAATACAAAGAAAATCAACTCCTGCCTTTTCCAGGTGTTCTTCGAGTTTCTTTTCATCTGCCTGCCAGAATGGGGCCTGGTTAATATTTCCCAAATGTCCGTGAACATCAATAATCATACTCATAATATATTTATTTTACGTTTAAAATTTGACAATTCTTCTGCTTTGCCATCAGTTATTATAACCCCGTCTTCCCAACGAAATCCCATATTTTGTTTAGCCAGAAATATATCAACCATAAAGACCATCCCCTGGTCAAGTACAAAATCCGAGCTTGTCTCAATAAAAGGATATTCGCATTCCATCTGGCCACATCCGTGTGCCGGGCCATAAAGAATGGTATCTCCATATCCTCTGTCACTTATAAATGAATGGACCTTTTGGGCAACTACATCTGCTTTTGTGCCGGCACGCATCAGGTCAATTGTCATATTTTCAGCATCCAAACCAACTTGCATAAATTCCCGGGTCTCATCTGGACAATGTCCCAATACCACAGGCCTTCCAATACTGGCACTGTAACCATCCACTTTGGCTCCCACACTAAAATGAATGATTTCCCCTTTCTGCACTTTACGATGCGAAGGACGACTTATTGCCTGGGTAGAATTAGGCCCGCTGCAACACCAAATAGGGTAGCCGGTAGCTTCAGCGCCGCTTCCCATCATTGCCCCTGCAGCTATCCCTGCAAGCTGTGCTTCCGTCATGCCTGGTTTTATATTTTGCAAAACGGCTTTAAAACCTAATTCTGAAATACGGGCAGCTTCTCTCAGGCAATTTAATTCTGCCACACTCTTTTTTAGGGTTACTTCTCTTACAAATTCATCTGCTTCCAAAATATTATCCCGGCCAATAACACGGACGATATTTTCAAAAATGACATAGGGAAACATATACCATCCTGAAACCCCCATTTTTTTAATTCTCAAATCATTCAACAACTCCTTCCACGTCATCAGGGTAGTACCGGGGTAATTGGGCTGTGATGATTCCCTGAAATCTTTCATTTTTATGATTCTCTCTATTTTAGAGCGCCCGGAAGCAAAAGTCATACTTTCCGGGCCAATCAACAAAATGGGTTCTCCGGTTTTGGGTACCAGCACTGCAGATGTCTCAAAGCTGGGCCAATAATCAGAGAAATATCTTACCCCGGCTGGTTCACTTTCGGTAGAAAAAACAAGTACTGCATCTATGTCTTTATTCGCAATTACACCTTGTAATCGCTCTATTCTCTCTGCAAATTCTTCTTTTGGAATAAAAAACTTTGTTTTCATTTTACATTAAATATTAATCGTGAAAAACCTTATAACCTCTGTATCCAAAAACAGCCACAACAACAAAACAGATAAAAGGGAGGAAAAATGAAAAGCGGATTGCTGAAAAAGAAAATACTGTTTCCAAATCAATTACAGCCCCCATAACCGGTGGCATAACCGAGCCTCCCAATATGGCCATAATCAGCCCAGCTGCCCCTATTTTCGCATCTTCTCCAATTCCCCGAAGGGCAATTCCATAGATGGTTGGAAACATTAAGGACATACAGGCAGAAATGGCAATTAAAGAGTACAGGCCTAAAACGCCATGAAGAAAAATGGCACCTAATGTAAACAGCATACCTCCCATTGCCAGATACAGCAATAATTTACTGGGAGAAATATACTTAAGGAAAAAAGTGCATATAAACCGGCTAAACACAAAAACTACCATCGCGGCTATATTATAGCTTTGGGCCTTTGCTTCTGAAAAGCCCAATTCTGACACAGCATAATGGATAATAAATGTCCATACCATTATTTGAGCGCCCACATAGAAAAACTGGGCAATTATTCCTTCATAATATCTCTTTTTCTTAAACAAACGCTTTACTGTTGGAATAAAATCCAACCCCTTACCATAATCACGGTGACTTGGTAATTTAGCCACTGCAATTATTATAAACAGAATAACTAATACCCCTGCAATCGCAACATACGGCAATCTTATATACGACAAATCATTCATCGTTAATGATCTATACGCATCAGGACTCATCAGCATCCGTTCTTCCGCAGTAGCAGTACTTAAATTTTTAAGGATTACCTGTTGCGCCGTAAACATACCGACTAACGATCCCATGGGACCAAATGCCTGGGACAGGTTTAAGCGTCTGGTTGCTGTTTCTTCCGGCCCCAGTGAAAGCACATACGGGTTTGCACTCGTTTCCAGGAATGAAAGGCCGCAGGTTAGCACAAAATATGCCAGCAGAAAGGGCCCGAACATCATTGTTGTACTGGCAGGTATAAAAAGAAGGGCTCCTGTAGCATAAAGAAACAGCCCCATAAGGATACCTGATTTATACGAAAACCTTTTTATAAATAATGCGGCGGGAAGGGCCATCGCAAAATATCCACCGTAAAAGGCAAACTGGATAAGTGACCCTTCAAAATGGCTTATGTTCAAAATACGGGGAAAAGCATGTACCAAAGGATTTGTTACATTCTCTCCAAAGCCCCAAAAAGGGAAACAGATGGTAGTTAATATATATGGTAAAAGGAAACTCCCGGGTATTAATATTCTCTTTTTCTGATTCATATAAAACTATATCAAGTGTTTTCAAAAAAACCCATAGTTGTATAGTACGCCATATTGGTTTGTGTGGTATCTAGCCGGCCCAGTTGTGCAATGATTGTCACATCAGAGCGAACACGAATCGAATATTGGCATAAGGGGGGAATAACAACTCCTCCAATTTCTTCAGGATGATCAAGCCTGATGCATAAAACTCTTTCCGGGTGAACATGTATCTCAATACCTTTTACTGGGGGTTTATCTTCAAAATAAAAATCCACAAAAACATGTGCGATGGTTTCATGTGTATTTAATAATACCAGTGCTTCATGGCCTTCCATTTTCCCTGAATTCACTTTTTGAGGAAGATAACCATCAGGAAAATACCAAACTGTGGCTCCTCTTTTTATATTAATTCTACTCATACTACTACTTATCAACACATTATATTTTTTTCAGCACAAGTGCATTGGTCAGGAAACGTTCCCCGAAATGCCCAGACATCTCGGGGATATCTCCCTAACATCTTTCATCACCGTGTTTGGCAATCCATTCCCTGGCGTAATCAACCGCTTTTAGATTTTTATTGACAAGCGGTGTGCAATGAAAAATCATCCCCTCGATTTGACCTTCTTTATACAACCGGAGAGCAAAATCGAGCTGTTTAACCATAAAATCTTGGCTCAGCTCTTTTTTACCTCCAAAATCCCACATATAAATACCAAGTAGTGTCCGTTTGTCCGGAACCAGTGACCGGTATTTTTTAAAATTTTCCTCGATCTTTTGAATGTCGGCTCCGGTCCATATCCAGAGTGAAACAACATCAACATATTTCATGGACCATTGAATTGATGGGTGCAATTGATGCGTATATAAAACCATTGCAAGATCCAGACGCCGTTTATAGGCTAGCGTTTCTCCATACAGTTGATTCATCTCTTCCATAGACAGAGCCGCTGGAGCGACGTCAATCACAGAACTATTATCAGACGCGCGTTCTCCACTAAAGCGGAAAAAATCGTCCAGAAAATAGCCGGTAAGGTTAGGCATCCTGTCGCGCAGGCTAAAAACATAATTTTTCAATGTCTGATAAGATTCGTTAGTGCCCATGGAAAGGGTCCAGGCAATACGTTTGACATCTTTAAACTGTGTCAGGTAGTCATCGTCAGGAACTCCGTGCCTTATTACACAAACATTTGGTATCCCCATATCCTTAATACCATCAGCCATGCTAATGGGAGGACTCAGCGGAATATTATAAAGTCCGTCGGGCCCGTCATAAACCCCGGAGTCATGTCCCCACATCCACAGGCGATCCCGTAAATTGTTCTCGTACGCAGGAAAATTATTTTCTTTGGAACTGATACACCCCATTGGTAAGGACCCCAATGCAGGGAATGCACTTACTCCAGCCAGGAATGAGGCCTTCTTCAAGAATACTCTTCGATTAACCATTGATCTTTCTTATTTTAATTGTTTATTGTAAAACATTATGTTTTGTAAGAAAAACAAAATTCTATCTTAGACTTACATAAACAAGTCATGTAAGTCTAAGATAAAGAGATAAATAATTATTTACTTATCGTATCCGGGATTTTGAGACAGATTAGAATTCAGGGTAAATTCTATCGAAGGAATGGGATACAAATAGTCCCGGTCTTCGTTAAATTCATAGCCGGAAAGGAGTGATTTTTGATATGGATCAATATACCCATTTTCATCAAGATATACATTTGTTCCAATAACCATTTCCGGAAAATCAGCTTGTGAAAACTTCATACCTAATGGCCTTTTATTAACAAATACTTGGTGAGAACGCCATCTAAGCATATCCATCAATCTTAAACCTTCACATGCCAGTTCCACTCTCCTTTCTCTTCTGATTTCATTAATAAGGGGAGATAAAGAAGGAAAATCCCAGTCAGAATCAAATGCTATATTATCCATATTCAAATGCGGCATTCCTACCCGATCTCTCAATTTATTTATGGTTAAATCTATATCTGCCTGAGTCACCTGTCCTAATTCCGCTTTAGCTTCAATATAATTCAGCAGGGCTTCAGCGTACCTAAAAATTATTGAGCCAATCTGGCATTGATAATAACTTTCCTTCAAATGGTCTCCCCACCTGTTGGAATACTTCTTTAACTGGTAACCGGTAACACACAAATAAGAACCACTTTTATCTATATCGGGTTTTTCAAAAAAAGTAATATCCGATCCAATAATATTCACCGGGTCTGTAGGTAAATATATCGTCTGGGCTAATCTGGGATCCCGGTTTACAACAATATCGTTCAGGCTATTGTCACCCTGATAAAGAGAACTTTGGCTTATTGGCAATCCATCTGTACATAAATAATCATCCACCAAAGATTTGGTAATACCACGTCCCATCCCCCAAATACTGGGCTGCCAGCGGAACAATCCCAAATCGATATCCCACTTTTTCCAGAGCATAACCTCTGAGTTATTACTATAATCATCCTGTCCGAAAAACTGGTAGTAATCTATCTCCGGATTATCTCCACCATATATACTATACAATTCTCCATCGATAAGCTGTTTTGCTGCATCCTGGGCAAGAGTCAAATACTTGGTCCCGTCTGAACCGGCAACACCAAAGGAAGTATTGGCATGATACTTTTCCCATGTGCCTTCAAACAGGCATACCCTTGATTTATATAATAATGCGATCTGACTATTCAATCGGGAAGCTGAAACTTCTCCTTTATTTTTCATATATAAAATAGCTTTATCCAGATCAGCCACAATCGAATCCATTACTATATTGCGGGGAGTTCTCTCCATATATAATTCTTCTGAATCATTGTGCAATGGTTCACTTATCCATGGAATATCCCCAAAGTTCCGAAGTAAATTAAAATAGAAATATGCCCGAAAAAAATAGGCTTCTCCAACATACTGCCTTACACTCCCCCATGGAGATTCAACAGTATTATAATGGGTAAGAAAATAATTGACATTTCTGATATCGCTCCAGGACCAGCCACCGCCCGAGGCAGGAACAACTCTGGTACCGGCCAGGATAGAGCTGAATTCAGTCTCGACCAAATTATCACTGTTATTATCCAGTATCGAACCATCACCTCTGGTATCATTAGGAAACCGGGTATAATACTGATTCACATACAATTCTAAATCCTGGGCTGTAGTCCAGTACTGATTGCTTGAGATTGAATCTAAAGGATATTTGTCGAGATAATCTTCACATGCCGTAAAAACAAATGAAAAAAAGATAAATATGTATATATACGTTTTCATAATGTGCTTTATTAAAATGTTACATTTATTCCAACATAAAATCCCTTGGATAGTGGATAAACCAATCCGTTAGACAAACCAAAATTTGCCTCTGGATCAAAGGATTCCATAATTTTTGAGAATGTGAGCATATTCTCAGCATTACAATAGATTCTGATATTCTCAGTTTTTACCTTTGATGATATACTGCCAGGAAGTGTATATCCGATTTGTACATTTTTCAACCTGATATACGATCCATCCTGGATATACCTTGTTGACGGTTCATGATTTTTTGAATTTTCGCTTGTTAAATATGGTTTCGGAAAGTAAGAATCCGTATTGTCAAGGCTCCAGAAATCCAGATTATGCCCTTGCAGGGAAGAATTCCAGAATGCAGTTTGAAATCCCCAAAAACTTGGGTTATTTCCCATCCAGACATCTTTTTTACCAACCCCCTGCCAAAACATGGTAAAATCAAATCTCTTGTAGTTCCCATTCAAATTTATACCATAAAGATATCTTGGAGAGCTATTCCCGATCACTTTCAAATCACCCGGATTATCAACAGTTTGGGTTCCTCTTGTTATTTTTTCATCCCCATCTAAATCTTTGTATTTAACATCTCCGGCACTCCATTTACTATATAACACTGACTGATCCCACCATTCTGAGGCTTCCTGATCTGTTTGAAATAAACCTTCTGTTTCAAATCCCCAAATTTCACCAAATGTCTTCCCTTCATAATAATTATGAATATACTTTGTAGGATTATTATATTTTGTAACAACAGACTTATTATCAGAAAAAACCAGGTTAATATTGTATTTAAAATCGTTGCTTACTGTCTGCTTCCAGTTTAAAGCCAATTCAAAACCATTGGTTTTTAACACCGCATTATTTTTCAAAGGGACATTCGCACCAAATACAGCTGGCAAAGTTTCTCCCGGCCCAAACATATTTTCTGTTTTCCTGTTGAACCAGTCAAAAGACAGATTTAGCCTGTTATTTAAAAATCCGGCATCCATACCCAGATTTACAGTTTTTGATTCTTCCCACGTCAATCCAAGACTTCTATTATTTGGTACGGTTGTATAATTAGGTCTTCTGCCGTCCATTATCCATGCTAAGTTTGTATTTTTTGGCAATACCTCAACATGTAAATAATTTTCTACATTTTGGTTACCTAATGCGCCGTAAGAAGTTCGCAATTTTAAGGTATTGATAACATTACTTAAAGACTCCCAAAAATTTTCCTTCCAGATATTATACCCTACTGATGCTGAAGGGAAAAACCCCCACCGGCGCCCACTCTGAAATCTGGAAGATCCGTCATACCGGCCGTTTAATTCAAGCAGATACTTTTCATCAAAATTATAAGTAAGTCTGGCAAATGCCCCTAACGTTGACCAATGAGACATTGAATCCCCGACATCTTTATCTCCTGTAGCGGTGCTAATTGCAGGTACCGCTTCTGTGATAAGATCTCTGCGCCATCCGTTGATTGAGAAGTTATTTGAAGATTCTGATTGTCCTCCGACTATAACAGCAAATGCATGTTTGTTGATATCCTTTGTAAAATCGATAAAGATATTTGATGTATAATATTCATAAAATGATGAAGTTTGCTCTATCCTGTTATAATTTTGGGCATAATGCCGTACCGGAGTCACCCCATCAACTGCAAATCCCTGAATAATTGCCCTGAAATTATTTCTTTTCGACCCAATGGCATTATAACTAAAGTCTGCATTAACCTTCAAATCCTTTGTTAATTCTAATACAACTGATGGGCTTATCCATAAATCTGTTGAATACTGCCTATCACTTCCACCATTGGCCAAAGCAGGAACCTGATTTAAATCCATCGCATAATCCCCGTTCGGGGTATATATCGGATAATTCGGCCAATTTCTGGCTAACATTCCAAAAATAGCTTCCCTGTTGGTAGAACTTTCACTAGATTGCGGATACTTCTTGTAGCTCCTCGAAAATTTACTTTTCAATGAGATGAGCATCCAGTCAGTAACGTTTAGTGAAAAATTAGAGGTCAGATTATATCTTTGATATTTTTCATTGGCATAATTAAGTTTTCCACCATCATCATTCCAACCTAATCCCACATAGTAAGTCGAATTCGTTCCTCCTCCCGTAATACTTAAATTATGCTTTTGGGAAAAAGTCCTGTCTTTGAAATAAACATCATACCAATCAGTATTTCCATTGGCTAAAGTCCAATATCCCCAACCGTTAGGATCATTTGGATCGGGTATCATAGATGGAAAATTATCAGGATCGGCCTGGTACTTTTTCATTCTTTCGATGGTTTCATCCGAGAACAATTTATTTTGACCGGAATTTATTGCCGCTTCATTCATTTTTGCGGCAAAAACCAAAGAATTAACCCCTTCAGGTAATACAGCAGGTGCCAGCCAGGAGAAACTATTTGAATAGGAGGTGTTCATTTTCATGTCAACGCCACCGGATTTTGTTGTAATAAGAATTACCCCATAAGTTGCCCGCGATCCGTAAATAGCAGAAGCAGCAGCATCTTTAAGAACTGAGATTGACTTTACATCATCCGGATTGACATTATCTATATTCATCGGCATCCCATCTACCAAAACATATGGCGCTCCTCCGGAAAGCGACCCTACACCCCTGATATTAAAATCCATGGATGCGCCGGGTTCTCCTCCATAACGACTGTTAGGAGTAATATTCAGTCCGGGTGTAATGCCCTGAAGGGCATTTGTTATATTAGCGACAGGCCTTTTTTCCAACTGTTCCGAATCAACAACACCAACGGCACCAGTAAGATTAATTTTTTTCTGCGTCCCATATCCAACGGCTACTACCTCTTCCAAACCAATGGTTTCTTCTTCCATCGTAACATTGATGACAGTTTGGTTACTAACAACCAATTCCTGCGTTTTCATCCCCACAAAAGAAAACACCAACGTGGCATCAACAGGAACACTTGAAAGAAAATATTCCCCATCGGCATTGGTAACCGTACCTTGCGTAGTCCCTTTAACCACAACGGTTACACCGGGCAGGGGTTGACCTCCGAAGTCGGTTACTTTACCGGAAACGTTTTTTTGTTGCTGCGATAATTTCGTTTCACCTGATTTTTTCGACAATACAATTTGCTTGTCTCCTATAATTGTATAGGTTACATCGGTTCTTTCGAATAACTCGTCTAAAACCTCCGTTACCGACTTATTGGTCAAATTAAGCGAAACGACCTTTTCCAGGTTAATGACCTTGTTGTTGTAAAACAAAAAATAGCCACTTTCCCGCTCAATCAGCTTTAATGCATTTGAAAGGGATTCGTTTTCAATATTTACATTGAACTTCAGCCGTTGCGGAAAACTGTCCAATGCGATGGATTGTAAACTTGTCAGAATAATTAGGAAAACACTTAGTCTCATAATCTTAACAATTTTTCGACAGCTATTAAATAAATAACTGTAATCCTTTAAGAACCACTTTTTTTTCATAAATTTGTTTTTTTCTGGATTAATAATTTTGATTAATTCACAAGGGACAGTGGTAACGACACTGTCCTTTTTTATTTCTTTTTACTCAGCCCATATACGTACCTCCCTTTTTTCAATATTTGTTTTTACATTGGTCGATATCTCCACCATCTTTAATACTTCCCCAATTGTTTCATCCTGAATGGTTGCCGTGTATTTAATATCGGATTTCAATAAAGATGGGGCGACTTCAAAAGTGCAGTTAAACCATCGTCCCAGTACTCTTACCACTTCATGTAGCGGGGTATCCTGAAAGACAAGGTAACCATCTTTCCAGGAGGTCATTTGTTCTATATCAACCTCTTTAATTAGCAGCTTTTTGGAACTTTTATCAAAAACCGCCTGTTCTCCCGGAACCAACTGTACTATTTCTTTTCCCTGTTTGTTGAGCAGGGCAATCTTCCCTTCTTCCAGGGTTGAAATAAGCTGCTGGTCATCTGCATAGTCATACACATCAAATGAGGTTCCCATCACTTTCACTTTCATCTCATTGACTTCAACAAAAAATGGGTGGTCAGCACTATGGGCAACTTTAAAATATCCCTGTCCTTTCAGTTTTACCGTTCGCTGCTTTTGCTTGTCAATATCCAGCGGATATTCGAGAGAACTTCCGGAGTTTAACCAGACCTCCGTCTGATCAGCCAGGGTAAAATGCAACCGGGACCCCGGATTTGCAAAAACCTCCTGCATTACTAATTCAGGTTCTTCGGGGCGGTTTTCTACACGACTAAGAAGAAACCCGGTATACACCAGCAGGGGAATAAATAAGATTGCAGCAATTCTTACAAAATAGGTTTGCCAACTAATTCTGCGCTTTACTTCGGGTTGCATTTGCTTTTTTTCTTCTTCATATATCAGCGTCAGCAACTTCATCTTAATATCGTCCAAAGAAGGTTCTTCTGTAAAACCGGATTTATCCAGACTTTCCCAATGCCTGTGCATTAACATATCCAGTTGTTCGTCCTTATAACATGCAATAACGTAAGCTCTCAGCCTGTCTTTTTCGTTGTTGCTTAGTCCCCCACTTTGCAACTTACTAAATAGCTCTTTTATATTATTATTACTATCGGATACCATCTACTTATTTACGACTTATATTAAGGTATACACACAGGGAATAAAAAACCCCTATTGGTTTATAAAAAAAAGAAGAATACACACCTAAAATAAAACCGGAAGAATGCTACCTGCAAAGCAATTCAGGTAGAAAAGTCATTAAAAACAATCTCATTAAAACACTACCATTCAAAACACTATCTCTTTTACAACAAATAAATGCCTTTTGGATTACTCAAATAAATAACTCGAAAAAAATGATTCCGGAAAAACCTAAAGAACGCAGATTCTTTTTTATTTCTGCAAGGGCGGCGGTCATCTGATTTTCCACTGTTTTTACGGAGATATCCATCTTTTTGGCAATCTCAGCATTCGAAAGGTTTTTTTCCTTGCTTAAGCAATATATTTCTCTACGCCTTGGCGAAAGCCCCTCAACTGATTTTTGATAAGCCCTGTTTAATTCATTAAAATCCAGTTCTTCATCCAATAATACATTTTTTCCCGGGTGGAGTTTGGAATACTCCAGATATGCCTGGTGGTATTTTGATTTTCGGAGGGTATTTAAAATCGCATTTTTAGCCATGGTGAACAGGAAGGATTCAAAGGAAGTATGGTCAACCAGTTCATTACGCGAACTCCAGATTTTCATAAAAACTTCCTGCACAATTTCTTCGGCTTCAGCCTTATCTTTTAAGTAGCTTAAAGAAAAACGGTATATTTTCTGACTGTATTTATCAAACAGGACCTGAAAGGCAAAAGGTGAACTTTTTTTCAGTTGTTGAAGAAGGTCTGTGTTTTGATATTTCTCCAGGTCAGTCAATTTTTATCTGTGATTCTTTTAAAATTAAAACACAGCAAAATAAATCAAATTGAACGAAAGCAACAAGCGCGCAAAAAAAAGAGGCTGAGAAAAGAAGAGGAGAAGTTGGGAGCGCGCGATAGCTGCTGAACAAAATAAAGTCTCAATAAACATAACCCGTGAAAAATACCCCTACCACTGACGAAGATTTTATTTGCAGAGAACCAGCAAAGTAGCCATTTTATCCGGCATTTCAAACCCATTCTCTGCCACATAGCAGGAATCATCGAATGAAGTATGGCATGTAATCTCTACTGAAAAATATTGAAAGAAATAAAAGATGAGCCAGGCACCAGGCACACTTGGTATCCGTAAAAACATTCATTAAAAAATAATTTCTACATTTGCTCTTGTTCACTTGAATTATCATTGTACATGATAACAGATAAGACCAATAAGATAATCAGATTCGAAGACGGTTCCGAAATATATCTGGAAGATTTTTTCAACTCCAATTACCTCAAATTTAATTCGTTTGCTTTTAATTATTTAGCTGATAAAAATGAATGCGAAGACATCGTTCAGGATGTTTTTATGTCCTTTTGGGAACAGAAAAAGACGTTTCCCAACCTTATTTCTATAAAGGCCTATTTCTATACTTCCATAAGAAATATGTGCCTGAACAGCATAAAGCATGATTTAGTAAAACAAAAATATTTTCAGGAAAGTAAGTATAAAATAGAATCAACTGAATTTTTTCTGGAAGGGATTCTTCGAAAAGAGGCAAACGGGATAATTTACGATGCAATTAATAAACTTCCTTTAATGGAAAAAAAAGTATTATTACTATCCTTAAAGGAATGTTCCAATGAGCAGATTGCCAATGAGCTGAACATAAAAATAAACACGGTTAAAACACATAAATCCAGAGCTTACCAGGTTCTCCGAAAAAAATTAGGGAACCTTATTCTTACCATGATAACCTTAAACAAAAGCTTCTTTTACAATTCAGCCAATTAATACCTGCAGAATTTCTTTTAGGGCCGGCCTTTCGTTTCTTCATATTTAATGAACAAATTACATTTTTTTTTGAATGGATGTAGTCCTGTTTTAATGTGAAGTTGTTTTCAATAATAAGTAAAAATTTTTCCGTATTGATGAAAAATAACATACAAAAGTCCATAATACTTGGACAACTTATTGGGAAGTATTTAACACATTCTGAATCTGCAAAAGAGAAAGAAGTTCTTGATGACTGGCTGAATGAAATTGCTGAAAACAAGGAATTACTGCATTCAATTCATTCCGATAAAAACCTGGCGCAGGAATATGAAACAATGGGTTTATTCAACAAAGATCAGGCTTTGAACAGATTTAAAGACAGAATCCTTCTGAAATCAAAAACACGCGCTCTGGTTCGGTGGAAAATGGCAGCTTCCATTTTAGTTCTGGTGGGAATCTCAAGTGTTTTATACTTTATGCCTCCTAACTTCTTCAAAACACCCCCTGATTTTTCTACCCAACATGAAGAAACGATACGGTACACCTCATTTTCTACAGAAAACGGACAAAGCGCCAAAGTGGTTTTACCTGATAGTTCCATCGTTTGGTTGAATTCGGGCACGACACTTTCTTATCCTGGTGGTTTTTCCGGTCAAAACAGGAAAGTTATTCTCAGCGGGCAGGCATTTTTTCAGGTTACCCGCCATAATAATTATCCGTTTTTAGTCCATGCGAACGATCTTATTGTTACGGTACGGGGGACAAAATTTGATGTGTATGCTTACCCGGAAGAAGATGAAACTGCCATTGCGCTTGAATCAGGCAAGGTGGAACTTACTCACCAAAAAATTAGTTCATTCTCCTATGCCATGAATCCGGGAGAAAAGGCTACACTCGATTTAACCGACAATACCATGAACATAGATTTGATTGATGTTGCGGTTTATTCATCATGGAAAGATGGAAAACTTATATTCCGCAATTCAACAATGGGAAATGTGGTTGAGAAACTAAAAAGGTGGTACGATGTAGACATTGAAATTGTTGATTCCGAGGTATACAACTCAATTTTTACCGGTACCATAAGAAACGAAAGTTATGAAGAAATTTTCAGACTGATTGGAATCGCATGTCATGTGAACTGTAAAATAGTGCACAACTATGAGCAAGAAGCTAAACCTCATATTATTATTTCGAAAAAACAATGAATTATTAATCTATAAATCATATGCTTATGACATAAACCTAAATGAACAAAAAAGGAGATGCTGGTAACATCTCCCTCTTAATTTTTTGCCTCACGGTATCCAACGCGGGAGGCGTAATCAACTTGAATTTTAATAATCCAAATCAAAACAAAATTATGGAAAAAATTTATTATGACTTGATTTTCGGAGGATATAATATCTGGAAATCCAAATATTTAAAAAAAATGAGGACTGTTGCGTTATTGTTACTGATTAGCATTACCCAGACATTTGCATTGGAAAGTTATGCGCAAACCCAAAAGTTAAGTATTAACTGTCAGGATGAAACAATCCACAGCATTTTGCAGAAAATAGAGAATTTATCTGAGTTTAATTTTATGTTCGACGCTACTGTTATTGATATAAATCAAAGAAAAAGTATCGTTTGTAAAAATAAGCAGATAACAACAATTCTCGATCAATTGCTGGAGGATACAGAAATCGTATATGTAATCAGTGATCGCCAGATTGTGCTTTCCAGGGCTAAAATTAAAGATGCCGTGCAAGGACTGACAATTTCCGGGAAAGTTACCGACACTTCCGGCAATCCGCTTCCCGGCGTAACCGTTGTAATGAAAGGGACTGCCCAGGGAACAGTTACCGATGCCAATGGGGAGTACTCAATAACGAACATTCCCAAAGAAGCGACACTGGTATTTTCCTTTGTAGGGATGAAAACCCGGGAAGTAGCTGTGGCAGGCAAAACTTCAATAAGTGTTGTAATGGCAGAAGAGTCCATTGGCCTTGAAGAAGTTGTAGCGATTGGATACGGAAGTCTTTCACGAAACAAAGTTTCATCATCCATCGCAAAAATAAATCAGGACAAGATTCAGGACCAACTGCCCAGTTCAATCGACAGGACACTGGAAGGCAGAATCGCCGGGATGGAGATTAAAACCGACGGCGGCTCTCCCGGAGGAGGTGCCTTAATAAGAATTAGAGGGGTTAGTTCTATTGGTGGAGGAAATGAACCATTGATAGTAATTGACGGAATCCCGCTTCAAAGCAGCTACGATAAACTTTACAGTCCTTTGAGCCTGATAGATCCGGACAACATTGAAACAATTGATATACTAAAAGATGTATCAGCCACAGCAATATATGGTTCAAGGGGGTCAAGCGGCGTTATACTCATTACTACAAAATCGGGAAAAGTAGGCGCCACAAAAGTATCGTTTTCGGCACAAACAGGAGTGGCAGAAATGCTGGCCTGCGAGAAACTGGATTTAATGAACGCCCGGGAATTTGCAACATGGCGAAAAGAGAATGCCTTTGAAAGGGCCAGCTATTACGGGTATGATATATCATTAGACGATATACCGGAAGAATACCGCGATCCTGAAAAACTAGGAGAGGGAACTGACTGGCAGGATTACCTTACCCGTTTAGCCCCGCAACAAAAATACAATTTGAGTGTAACACACGGTACGGAAAAATTTAACGGCTTCTATTCCCTTGGATATATTGACGAACAAGGAGTTATTAAAGAAACAGGATTTACACGTTTTAATATACGTGCAAACATGGAGTATACCCCCAATGAAGTCGTGAAAGTGGCATTAAACCTGCACCCATCGTTCAGGTGGTGGAACAATTACAATCAAAATTTATGGTTGAATACAATCAGGAATACTCCTGTTGACGGGCCGGGATTGGATGACGGGGCCTTTGAAGATCCACGGTATTTTGACGGGGATATAGATACGGATATTTATTCTTCCGGAACTTTTAACGGGATGAACCCACTTTATGCGTTACAGGTATCAACAGATGAAAAAACAAGTGTAGATGTTCATGTTCAACCTTATATTGAAATTATCCCTTTAAAAGGACTCATCCTAAAATCGCAGTTTAATATGCAAATGGGGTTTAACACAGATGAAAAATTCTCTCCTTCTTCCATTGGAGGTCTTAATCAGGTTCCCCCATCACAGGCCGTAGGTTACTACGGTACAAATAAAAACGTTATGTGGCAATTCGAGAATACAATAAATTATACAAAAACAGTAGGAGATCATGATTTCTCTGCTCTTTTAGGCCATTCCATGGAACGTTATCATTTGTATTCAAGCAATTTAACAGGTTCGGGATTTCCATCCGATTATGTAAAAACATTAAATGCAGCCACCGTATTAAGTGGGGGTACTGAAGAAACCAATTGGTCCATGATATCCTATATCTCCCGACTGAATTATAGTTATAAGTCGAAATATCTGTTTACCGGTACTGTCCGCCGGGATGGAAGTTCCCGTTTTGGACCGGATAGCAGATGGGGGATATTTCCATCAGCTTCAGTAGGGTGGAATGTTTCAAAAGAAAACTTTTTCCCGGAAGTTGACTGGCTGTCTAATTTTAAACTCCGCGCCAGTTACGGAACCAGTGGGAACAATGCCATTGGAAACTACACATGGATACCAGGCCTCGCGATAGAAAACTATACTTTTGGAGGGAGCATAGCGAGCGGACAAAAACTGAATGCCATTGAAAATACCAGGCTCAGTTGGCAGGAATCGTCCGAATTTGATCTGGGCTCCGACCTGATACTGCTTGGCGGGAAAATTAATCTTGTATTCGATTATTATTCAAAAATTACTGAAAACATGCTATGGCCTGTTACCATGCCCATTTCATCAGGGTTTAATTCTATGACGCAGAACATTGGCAAAATGCGTAACAGGGGAGTTGAATTTGCCATTAGCTCGATAAATATCTCAAAGCCAGATTTTTCATGGAGTACCGACTTTAATATGTCATTTAACCGCAACCTGGTGCTTGATCTGGGAGATGTTAGTGAAATTACAGGTTCAGGGGCCACCACAATCGTCGGACAACCTGTTGCGATGCTCTATGGATATGTTAGTCTGGGCGTATGGAAAGATCAGGCAGAAATAGACAATAATCCGCATATTCCTAACCAGTTGCCGGGAACAGCCCGGTTTGCGGATGTGGATAATAGTGGCTCCATCGACTCAAGGGATCAAACCATAATTGGGAACCCTCACCCAAAATTCAGAGGGGGTATGAACAACAGCTTCAGGTATAAAAACTGGGATATGAACGTTTCAATGAGTTTTGCCCATGATTATGATGTTATGTCAAAATTCGAACAATTCAGCCTTAACCTTGATGGTGTTTTTAATGTTTTGAAGGAGGCGAAAAACCGTTGGAGATCGCCGGAAGATCCGGGAGACGGACGTGTTGCAACATCCATACATCAAACGGCATATGACAGAGATAAGAGAAATACCGATTTTATTAATAACGTCTCTTTCCTGAAAGTACAAAACATATCCCTGGGATATAGTTTAAAAAACATTAGTTCTATAGACAGGCTAAGATTATATTGTACTTTACAGAATGCATTCCTCTTTACAAACTACAAATACGGGAATCCGGATGTCAATGATAAAGGGAATAGCCCCGTAGCGATGAATATGGATGTATCAGACTATCCATTACAAAGAACTGTTGTTTTTGGAGTGAATGTTGAATTTTAAAAGGTAGAAATTATGAAAAAGATTATATGGTTATTTATTTTAATTGTATTCGCTTTTGGGTGTAATGAAACTGATTTCCTAAATGAAACACCTGTTAGCTATATAAATTCAATGAATTTTTATAACACATCTGACGAATTTGAACAGGCAATAAACAGTGCTTATACAAGTTTACAGCCCCTGCACGGAGGACGCGGAGTTGGGGCGAATGAATCAGGATGGGCATTTGGCGAATTGCGTTCAGACAATACAACTTTTCAGTATAACGAATCGAACCGGGCCGCTATGGCTTTCGAACAATTAGATGAATTTACGATGGACAGCGGTAATGGAATAATTGCCAGTGCCTGGGACAATTCATATATCGGTATTTCCAAATGCAATACCGTATTAAGCTATATCGAAAACACAGAGGTTGAGAACAAAGAAAGATACATTGCCGAAGCAAAATTCTTACGTGCTTATTACTATTTCCACCTTGTCCGACATTTTGGAGACGTTCCCCTTATTACAGATGTAATAAAGGGGTATAATCAGGCTTTTGAGTTGAACAAACGGGTTTCTGCCACCCTGATTTACGAACTAATTATTACGGATTTAGAGGAGGCAAAAGGTAATCTTCCCGCAAGTTATGATGCACCTGACGCAGGAAGAGCGACTGCCGGGGCAGCAAAAACACTGTTGGCAAAAGTACTGATGTGGAACGGACGTTACAGCGATGCGGCCAAAGAGTTAAAAGAGGTTTATACCAGCGGTCAATATTCGTTGTTAGATGATTACTCTTCATTGTTCGATATCAATAATGAAAACAATGAAGAAATAGTATTTTCGGTACAGTATATTACTGGTCCTCATAATTTATACCATACGCTTATGTACCGGTTTTTACCCCATGACTCAGGGACTGAATACCTCCCTCTCGGGCAAATAGAACAAACGGGATTTAACATTCCTACGGCAGATTTGATTGATTCTTTTGAAGAGGGTGACGACCGGCTTTCAACGATTGATTTTTCGTGGGTTACCGATAAAGACCCTGTATATCAGAATTCAATAGTCCCATTTACAAAGAAGTACATGGACAACGGGCATACGATCCGCACGCAGACTGGCAACAACGTAAAAATATTCCGCTATCCACATGTGCTACTTATGCTTGCAGAGTGTTATTTACGGGAAGGAGGAGGAGATCCCCTACCCCTTGTTAATGCTGTCAGGCTAAGAGCAAAACTCCAACCCCTCTCCAGCGTCTCGTTAGATGATATTATTCACGAGCGCAGGGTAGAATTCCACTGCGAGTTGGATCGTTGGGATGTTTTGGTTAGAACAGGGAAAGCGGTAGAAGTAATGACGGCTCATGGGAACCAGCAAAGAGAGAGAAAATTTGTGGGGGAAAACTCCTATAAAAAGATCAAGTTACTTTTTCCTATTCCTGACAAAGCATTGGATTTAGATCCAACGATGGAACAAAATCCGGAATACAAATAGATTTGCTCAAGTGAAAGAATTCCCTGTTAGAAATATGATTCACGTCTAACAGGGAATTTTATTGAAAAATAACAGATTCTCATAAAAAAATATGAAATGGCCTGGCACAAGCTTATATATTCAAAACATTCTTTAAACAACAAGTTGAAATTGAGCAGGCTGAAAAAAATAAAAGTGGTTAATTTGTCTGAAGAGGAAATCGTTTAAAAATTAAAATCCGTTACATTATGGGTTCACTCATAAAAATAAATGCCGTATCCCTTTGTGTGGTTGTATTGCTTGCTACTATACTTTTTTCATGTTCTAAAAAAGAGGAAGCAGTGGAGGTGGTTGACCTGACATGCGAATATTTAACAAACCCGACAGGAATTGATGAAGTTTCCCCGCGTTTAAACTGGAAAATCCATGCGCGCAAAAATAACGTTAAGCAACAAGCTTACAGGATAATAGTATCAAGCACACCTCAAAAGCTGGAAGCGGATGAAGGTGATGTCTGGGATAGCGGAAAAATCATTTCCGACAAATCATCTCATATTGCCTATGCAGGAGCCGGGTTAAAATCGAGACAAAAAGTGTTTTGGAAAGTTGGCATTTGGGAAAGTGAAACTGAACTGCCAATCTGGAGCGATATATCCACTTGGGAAATGGCTTTTCTGGAAGATTCAGACTGGACGGCCAAATGGATTGGGCATGATGAAAATCGTCTGCCGGTTGTTGGACAGAAAAATCCGGCGCCCTATTTTCGAAAACAATTTATACTTGATGATGACATCCAAAATGCACGGGCATACATTAGCGGGTTAGGATATTATGAATTGTTCATAAATGGCAAAAAAGTCGGAGATCGGGTACTTGCTCCCAACCAAACCAATTATGACAAAAGGCAACAGAAAAGCTATTATAACGGAAAAATTACGAATATGTCAACAAGGGTATTGTATGAAACCCATGACATCACTTCCTATCTGCGCAAAGGCAAAAATGTTGTTTCCGTAATCCTGGGAAATGGTTGGTATTTTCAAAACGAACGGGATGAGTACGTCCCCCTGTGTTATGATACTCCGCGTTTTATAGCCCAATTGGAAATGAATGGTTCTGATAATAAAACGACCACAATAATAAGCGACGAATCCTGGAAAGTAAGCTACGGGCCGATACTGGACAACAACATATATTTTGGTGAAATTTACGATGCCCGAAAGGAAATTCCGGGTTGGGACCTGGCAGATTTTGACGACAACTCCTGCGACAATGCAAGTATTGTAAGAGCGCCGGAAGGAAGTTTGCATGCCCAAATGTCTCCTCCTGATAAAATTATCCAAACGATTAAACCTGTCACTATTTCCATTTCAAAGGATAGTGTGTACCGGTATGATTTTGGAACCATGTTTTCCGGTTGGGTCAAACTAAAAGTTAAAGGAAAAAGGGGAAACAGGTTAACATTACATTTCCTTGAAGACAATGATAGGGCATACGGTCAGTCTGACACATATATACTTAAAGGAGAAGAAATTGAAGAATGGGAACCGCGGTTTACCTGGCATGCATTTCGGTACGTGGAGGTAAACAGCTCAGAAATCGAATTAACCCTTGAAAACCTGGAAGGCCGGGTTGTACATACCGATGTCGGGCAGGCGGGTACTTTCGAGAGTTCGAATCCGCTCTTCAACAGAATTATGACAGATTTCGAAAAAACCCAGTTAGATAATATGCACGGGGGAGTTACAACCGATTGCCCGCACCGGGAGCGTCGCGGTTATACCGGGGATGGGCAAATCGCCGCCCAGGCTGCCATTTTCTCTCTTGATATGAGGAGCTTTTATACCAAATGGCTGAATGACATTGCAGACTCCCAAAACAGCGAAACAGGACTTATCCCCAATACAGCGCCGTTTCATAATGGCGGGCAGGGATCAGTGGCCTGGGCTTCAGCGATAATAATAATCCCTTATTATATGTACCTGTATTACGGCGACGTGAGGATACTGAAAAAACATTATCCTGCTATGATAAAATATTTGGGATACTTAAATACGCTCAAAGATAATGATGGACTTATTGTTGAAGAAGAACTTGGCGAATGGGTACCGCCGGATACAAGAGTTATTGATCCGTCATTTGTCAGTTCGGCATTTTATTACTACGTTCTGAAACAGATGGCAGTGATTGCCGGAGTACTTGAAAAAACAGATGATTCAAGCTCATTTATTGAAGAAGCAAAAAACGTAAAACAGGCATTCAACAAAAGATACCTCATCCCTGAAAAATATAGCTATTCGATAGGAAGACAAGGGGCCAATATATTTCCACTTGCTTTTGAGCTGGTTCCGGAAAACATAACCGAGCAGGTATTTGGTACCCTGGTCCGTCATATTGAATCCGGCACCAAAGGACATTTCGACACAGGGATGATGGGAACCCCCTATGTGCTTGAAGTACTTACAAAATATGGTCGCCCGGATTTGGCATACACCCTGATGAACCAGCGGGATTATCCCAGTTTCGGCTATAATATTGAAAAGGGGGCTACCACGTTGTGGGAAACCTGGACAGGGAAGGATTCGCACAGTCACCCTATGTTCGGAAGTGTTTGCGCCTGGTTTTTCAAAGGATTGGCAGGCATCAACCCTGACCCGGATAATCCCGGATTCAAACACGTAATTATAAAACCGAATGTAGTTGATGAACTTGATTTTTCAAAAGCAAAATATGAATCCATGTATGGTGAAATTTCATCATTCTGGGAATATAATGACGGCCTTTTTAGCCTTGAGGTGAAGATTCCTGCAAATACAACGGCAACTGTTTATATCCCGGGGAATAATGTAAATAATGTCACTTTAGATAAAGCGGGTGCCCGATTTATTGGAGTTGAAGGAGATTTTTTAAGGTATGAAATCCACTCAGGACAGTACCGTTTTATTGCCAAAAACATGAATGCTTTTGTAAAAACCCCCATGCTCTCTATTCCGGTAATTACACCTGAGGATACTATCCTCTCTTATCCCGGGCCGGTTCAGGTTAAAATGTGCCAGTATTCAAAAAATGCAGACATCAGATATACGCTGGATGGCCAACAACCCGATGAACTTTCAGAGTTATATACAAAACCCATTGTTATAAATGATAGCAGGACAATAAAAGCAAGGGTTTTTAGGGAAGGGGCAACGCCAGGATTTACAAAAGATGCCAGGATTGTTTTTGTGGACTCCCTGAAGAATGGGCTGCACTACAATTATTATAACTATTTTGGGGATTACAGTACCATGAAAATACCTGATTTTTCAAAATTAACGCCTCAAAAAACAGGAAAATTATATGAAATATCCCTGGAAAAACATGCGTATATGCGCGAGTATTTTGCCTTATTAATCTGGGGTAAAATTGAAATCGCCACTAAAGACATCTATACATTCACTTTAAGTTCCAATGATGGAAGCAGATTATATATCGATGACAAATTGGTTATTGATGCTGATAAAAGCGAGAGTAAACAAGGGATTTCGGGAGATATTGAACTGAATAAAGGCAGGCATAAAATTAGCGTAGAGTATTACCAGGCCGGGGGAGCAAGATGGCTGGAATTATTCTTTAAAAGCGCTAACATTGAACTGCAACAAATACCTGGAAATATGCTTTTTTCGGATGAACTAAAACAATAATTATCTAAAAATCAGACGAATTTATTGACAAAACCGACATTTTACAGTAAGCAAAATTCCATCAGATTGAAGCAACATAACTTAATTATACGCTGAAAATATTATTTATATTCACCCGGTTATGACAAAGTGAAATAATCGAGAAAACGATACATCGCATTAAACAGCTTAGAGTTACAGAACTTCAATGGTTCCTCTAACCGCTTTTACAGGATAATTGAATAAACTAACATTTTAAATAAGTAATAGCATGTTGAAAATAAGCCACAGTCTACCATTAATGGTTTTGTTTTTAGTCGGAACCTTTTTGGTTAAGGCCCAAAACGCAGAAACATTACGCTTTAACTCGTCCGGTGAATATAAGATACTCCAACTTACGGACATACATATCAACCTGGATGAAGGGATTCGTGTTGAAGGGATTGAAACGGCCGGCAAAGTAATAGACATTGAAAAGCCCGACCTTGTGGTTTTAACAGGGGATATTGCCACGGATGGAAATCCGGCTTCTACCTACGATGCCTTTGAAAAACTATTTGAAGAAAAAAAACTTCCCTGGGTAGTTACCTTTGGCAACCACGATTCTTCTGCTGATATGAAAAGGAAAGAGGTGGCGGCCTATTTGGCCAGGCTTAAAAACTGTTTGAACGTGAAAGAGGATGATACCGACGGAGAAAATAATTTCGCAATGCCTGTTTATGGGAAAGACAATGAACAGAAGGCCTTACTTTACTTTATGGATTCTCAGGAGTACAGTACTTTAAAACCTCTGGTTGGGGGTTGGGGTTGGTTTACTCATAATCAGGTAGAATGGTACCGGCAAAAGGCTGCCGAATTAAAAAAGGAGCATAACGGGAAAGTACTTCCTGCATTGGCATTTTTCCATATTCCGCTTCCTGAATATTATGCTGCATGGTCCAATAAAAAAATCAAAGCCATTGGCACCCGTAAAGAAAAGGAATGTGCTCCGGAAATCAATACCGGCATGTTTGCTGCCATGTTAGAATGTGGCGATGTGATGGGAACTTTCGTTGGCCACGACCATTACAACGATTATATTGGTGTGCATTATGGTATTGCTTTGGCATACGGGCGTACGACGAAATATGGAAAAGGGCGTAAACATCCGCTTCCCGGAGGCCGTGTAATTGTGCTGAAAGAAGGGCAGCGCGGGTTCACTACCTGGATTCGCGAAGTTACAGGGAAAAAGTTGCAGGAGAGTCAATATCCTGAATCGTTTTTACCCAAAAATGAATAAAAGAAAAGTCGTAAATGACGGATACCCAGCCATAATTCCTTTCTCAGGTAAAAATCGTCCATGAAAAGCGGTAACCTTTCGTGAAAAATGAGTACTGTTTTGCAGAATTTATTCTTCAATTTTTGTTCTCGATAAAGTCTCCCTTTTAGGTTTTTACATCAATTTAAAGATATAGCCCAAGAATGAATATATTTCAGCTTTGTAATCTAACGTCAGTTCGATGATGTAAGAAACCTAAGAAATTGCTAGCAAAAAAGCAAAGTTTTGTTTATATTTAAGTGTCTTATATTTAAATATTTAACAAACAAAACCTTGCTCTGATATGGACTCTAAAATTACCGAAATTTTC
>NZ_QWET01000027.1 GCF_003573545.1 Mariniphaga sediminis
TAGCGGTAGCTGATGTCTGTCCGTCGCTCCAGAGGTAGGAGTATCCACCCCATCCTCCGGTTGGAGTAACAGTGGCTTCACCGTCTGTTCCGCCTACGCAGGTCACCACGTTGTCAAGACTGGTTTCGCAAGAGAGTTCTGTTTCGGGACCTGTAACAGTAATATTTCCAGTTATTGGATCACAATCTCCACTTTCGCTGACACTCCAGGTATAAGTCCCTGCTGGAATGTTGGTAAAAATTCCGGTCTGGTTTTCGTAAGAATCTAATGTGTAGGTTAGAGGCCCTATTCCTCCAACAGCAGTGATTTCAACTGTTGCTGTTTCTCCATAGCAGACAATTCCATCAGTAACATTGGCTTCTGCCGATTCAAGAGAGCAACAAACTTCAACTTCGATAGTGGTTTGTGCTGTATTCGTGCAGCCGATTCCCCTATCGGTATATGTATAAGAAATACTATACGATCCAGCCCCTGTTGCAGCCGGGTCAAATAACCCGGTTTCGGAAACCCCTGTTCCTGAGAATGTACCACCTTCCGGATTCCCGGTTAATTGGTATGCCTCGCCGGTAGTACAAAATGGTCCTGCCGGAGTAATTGATACGGTAGGCAGGGCATTGATAACGATAATTATTTCAGATGAGTCTTTACACTCATTCTCGTCAGTATAAACATATTTTATAGTATTGTTGCCAATACTTGCTGTTCCGGGTGTAAATAATCCGGAAGCATCAACTCCGGGACCAGAATAAACTCCACCTGAAGGACTTCCGTCCAGTGATACCGGTTCGGCATCTTCACAGAATGGTCCCACATCAGAAAGAGTGACTGTTGGGCCGGGAATGGCACTTATGGTTGCATTCAGCGGATCCAGTATTTGGCAATCCCCAACTAATGAAACATCTTTCACCATAATTGAATAGCTTCCGGCAGCCAATCCATCAATGGTAGTTGATGTATTTCCTGCTCCAAACGGAGTCCAGGAGCCACTATTCAATGAAAATTCTAATTCGGGTGCTGGAGAGGAAGTCTCTACAGCGATTGTTATATAACCATTGTCATCTCCACAAGTTGCATCAGCAAAATCTGTAATGGAAGCTTCAAGGCCTTCAATCGTTACATTAAACTGACAAATTGCACTAGCTGGCGTTCCACTTGAAGGAGTGTATACAGCAGTATAAGTAATTAAAGAATCATTTACAACCGGGAAAAATCCGGGAACCGGCCCACTAACAACGAAGTCAATTCCGCCGGTACAGCCGTCATCGAAAATAACACCATCAAAGGATATATTGTCGAGGCTGTTGGCATTTGATCCGGTATCTCCGGAATTCTGATGTACAACAAATTTAAGTCTGTAAATACCACTTTCGTTGTTGTTGGTTGTAAACGTATAAGTTGTTTGAGCAGCTGTTACAAAATGTGAACCTGCCATCGGCAAATCATTTCCATCGACATCAACCAAATAGAGTTGAATATCGTAATCGCCATCTGTATAGATAATATCAATAGAAGCGGGAATGTTTGCTTCAATATAAACATAAGGTGTAATAAGGGTAGGATGTATACTATCTTTATTACTATTGAATAGTTTCATAAACCCACCGGAGCCACCCGCTCTGGTTACATAGTTAAAGTCCCAGCAGTCTTTGCCTAACAGATTTTCGTTTAGTTCGAATTGCATATTGAAGTTGCTGTTACTTCCCGATCCCAAACAATTTAAATTGAAATCCGGGATAGACCAGTTTATGATTTTTCCGAGTTTTCCATCATAAATCATGTCAGCACATTCAATAATGTCGGTCGGACAGTTAGTGACAGCAATTGGATCGCTGCTAACTGATACATCCACCGAAGCACTGCTAAAGCAAGTTCCATCGCTGGCGGTAACGGTATATAGCCCATCGTAAACACTTGTTGCACCCAAAATGGTCGGGTTTTGTTCGGTTGATGTAAATCCATTGGGACCTGTCCAACTCCAGCTAATTGCTTCTCCTCCGGTTTCATAAAGATGAAGGTTTCCTCCTTCACAAACTGGCGAGTTGCTTTCTGCAACAACATTAAGTTCCGTAGGTTCTGTTACATCAAGGGTTCCGCTTTCTGGACCGCAACCAAAGGTATCCGTTACACTCCATGAGTAGTTCCCTGCAATAATATTCGTAAATTCTCCTGTGTTGTTGCTTATGCCATTGAATGTATAAGTGAATGGTTCAACTCCTCCGGAAGCATTAATGAATACTTTTGCAGTGCCTCCGAAACAGTCAATCTCTTCAGTTATTAAAGCTGATGCGGAAATTGGTGTGGCAGCGTTAATTGTTAAAGGTTCTGTTACATCATTGTCGCAATTTAATCCGTCTGCTTCCCTTACATAAACTGTGTAGTTATCAGCCGCCAGGTTGGCAAAAATATTGGAACTTTGGAAGTTAGTCCCATCAATGCTGTAAAGAAAGTTTCCTGTTCCGCCGCTTGCTGATATTTCGATTGAACCACTATTGGGATCGTCACATCGAACATTTGCGATGCCCACATCATCAATTGATATCGGATCGTGGATCGTCATCGTAACTGATTCATATTCTGTCGTGGCATCGCAGGGACAACTGATTGCTATTTTTACGGTGAATGTTTCAAGGTTGTCTGATGTTCCGTCATTAACCGCTTTATAAGGAATAATTACGGAATCTTGTCCTGCTGGTATTGTAACTGAATTGGGGAATGGATTTCCGCCAGGAAGGGTAACAATGTCATTTCCATTGGAGAATGATCCTTCAAGTATGAGCGGAAAGGTTATGTCTGCACTGTTGTCGCTATCTTTTCTTTTTACAACCAATGCATTTTCGCAATTGACGTTATCAGATTCAAAAATGTTTAAGTTATTCACCATTCCACCGCCGATATTATATATACCAGCGCGATCTGAATTAAAACTTCTGGCTTCCAAAAATACTCCGGCATCCCATTTTTGGTCACTGACGTCGGCAATTGCCAGTTTTATATGATAGGTTTCACAAGCCTGTACCTCATAAGTTGCTGTGAGGACAACCGTCATTCCATCAAATTGAGTGGTTGGTGAGTTCTCTGCTGAGGTGTAGCTTTTACCGCTTCCATTATCAATGTAATATGCATCGTTTTGAGCACTACAAGGATAAGGCCCCCTTTCGTTGTAAGAGTAATAAGAGGCATCAGTTGAAGTAAACGGGCCGTGTATATTATTAATGGTAACGGCAGTGCCATTGGAAAGCTTTGCCAGGTTTACCGAGCCGGATATGCCGGGACCGCTCAAAAAGAAACCAAAAGCATCATTGTATTGAGAGCATGCCCACTCGCGGTATTCTTCTGATGCAAAAACATACCGAAATTCCATCGTATTTCCTGCCGGAACAAAATCAAATTCCAAAATCGCAGCATCATACGAAGTGTGACCTGCAAGATCTTCAAGATCTTTGTCGCGGGCACTTTCAACCATTTCGTCTGTTTTACTCGCAAGGTTGTTGGGGCCTTCTGCAGAGCTTATTTTTCCTGTTGAAAGAAGAAGTCCTTCTTCAAGGGGAAAATCAGAATTGCCTTTATGAAAATAACCTAACTGCCTGTTACCTGCTGTTGATGACCAGTAGTGATCTGACCAATTCCAGGTGGTGTAGCTTTTCGTGTAATATCCAAATTTTACGTTGCTGGCTTTTAAACAGCCAGAAACCAGGATGTTCTCTACGAGTTGTTGAGGAGAGTAGGTATTGTATTCAGCATTTTCTGCTACCTGTATAGACCCCGAAGGGACTTCTGCCGACTTGAGCATGGGCGTTGCCTGATAGTCTTCCTTTTGTTCTTCAGGAATACGGACAAAGTCCGAATCATAAGGCTGTGCAAATGCTTGAGTAGCCCATAACAGCATAAGCAAAACACCGAACAATCTTCCTGTCGGTGAAAATTTTAATCGCTTGGAAAGTAAAGATTTTTTCATATCCTTTTGTCTTTAATTGTTAACATCCTCCATTTAGTCATTACATATTCAAAGCACAGTGAACCCGATTTATTCAAATCAGTTACACGTAATAATAATTAACCTGGATTGATGAAATTTTGGGAAGGATATTGAAAATAAAAACCCCATATTTTTTTATCTTCCCAAATGTTCCAAAAACCCTTTTTTTTGCGTCATCCAATTTATGACGAAAATTTTTAAAAAACAACTTTTTTTTATGTGATGTTGCGTCCATACAACTTCATTTTTATTTCTTGTTTCCGTACTTTTCGGATTCTATTATATATTGCAATGAATGTGCCTGTTTGTGTAAGTTGTTCTTATTTAGTGTTTTATGAGTGTGTCATTTTTGGTTCTTTGTCTCGATATGGGACATGGTATCTCGTAACGATAAAGTGAAAATTTATTGTTTTTTCGATATTGTAAAATATATATTTTACATAAGTTTATAATGTGTGGTTTTGATAAATTGAAATCGAATTTTTTGAAATAATTACCCGGTATTGTATTATTCTGTGTATTTTGGTTCCGAATTTATCATTGTGCCAGTCAATTCTGAATTATGAAACTATTATTCTTTTTTTTCGGTGTCATTTTATTCTGTTCCTGTACTTCTCCCGAGCCTCCCGAACCGGTTCTTCCCGTGCCTTCTGAGCGTCAACTGGCCTGGCATGAATTGGAATTTTATGCCTTTGTTCATTTTAACATGAATACGTTTACGAATAAAGAATGGGGATTTGGGGATGAAAGTCCGGAGTCGTTCAATCCGACTGCACTGGATTGCCGCCAGTGGGCGAGAGTTTGCAGTGAGGCCGGAATGAAAGGAATTATCCTGACTGCCAAACATCATGATGGTTTTTGTCTGTGGCCTTCGGAATATACCGAACATTCAGTAAAGAATTCGCCCTGGAAAAATGGGGAGGGCGATGTGGTTCGGGAATTGGCTGATGCCTGTAGGGAGTATGGGTTAAAGTTTGGTGTTTACCTTTCTCCCTGGGACCGAAATCATCCTGATTATGGTAAACCGGAATATCTGACCTATTACCGTAACCAGTTACGTGAGTTACTGACAAACTATGGCGAAGTGTTTGAAATGTGGTTCGACGGAGCCAATGGAGGAACAGGCTGGTACGGTGGGGCAAACGAAGAACGGCGCATTGACCAGAAGTCTTATTATGACTGGGAAAATACCTGGAGAATAGTTCGGGAACTTCAACCCGGTGCCTGTATTTTCAGCGATGCCGGTCCCGATATTCGCTGGGTTGGCAACGAGCAAGGTTGGGCGGGGGAAACCAATTGGTCATTGCTTTACCGCGATGATTTTACCCCGGGGCTGGTTTCCGATCGAACATTTTTGCAGCAGGGACAGGAAACCGGGACCCATTGGGTGCCTGCCGAGGTGGATGTATCCATCCGTCCGGGGTGGTATTACCATCCTTCTGAGGACAATAAGGTAAAGTCGTTAGAGCAATTATTGGATATTTACTATAATTCTGTGGGGCGCAATGCTTCTTTACTCCTGAATTTTCCGGTTGATACCAGAGGGCTTATTCATGAAAATGATGTGGAGCAAGTGCTCAAACTCGCCGGAGCATTAAAAGCCGATTTTGCCGTGGACCTGGCCAGGGAAAACCGGGTAACAGCTACCAATATCAGAGGAAATTCAAGGAAATACAGGGCTGGAAATATAAATGATGGTAACCCGGATACTTATTGGGCTACCGATGATAATATTTTAGAAGCATCACTGGAAATTCATTTGGGAACCCCTGCCGAAATAAACCGGGTTTTAATACAGGAAGACATTCGACTGGGGCAACGGGTTAAAAAGTTTAAGCTTGAGGCACTGGTTGAAAATGAGTGGCAACTGGTAGCGAGTGAAACGACGATTGGAAGAAAACGGATTTTGCGTTTTCCCAATATTACCACTTCAAAACTCCGACTGACAATTGAGGATGCAAAAGCCTCTCCGGTTATTACAAATCTCGAGGTTTACAATGCTCCCAACGTTTTGGTTGAATAAGCGACGATGTTGAATTAAAATTATATTACAATGAAACGATTACTAATTGCATTACTGTTGACTGCATTTGTTGGTCAAACCGCCTTCTCCCAGAAGAAAATATGGGATGAAACCGAAGCAGAAAAAACCGAACGCCTTGCCTGGTGGACTGATGCCCGTTTTGGCATGTTTATTCACTGGGGATTGTATGCACAGGCCGCCCGACATGAGTGGGTGAAAAAGCGGGAACGCATTTCCGATGAAGCGTATCAAAAGTATTTTGAGATTTTTAATCCTGACCTTTTTGACCCTTCAGAATGGGCCAAAAAAGCAAAGGCTGCCGGAATGAAGTATGCCGTTATTACCAGTAAGCATCACGAAGGCTTTTGTATGTTTGAATCGGATTATACTGATTACGATGTGATGAATACCCCTTACGGGCAGGATATAATTAAAAAATGGGTGGATGCGTTTCGGGCCGAAGGACTTGGTATCGGATTTTATTATTCGCTTATTGACTGGCACCATCCGGAGTACACCATTGACAGGGTGCATCCGCAGAGCGCCAACACCCAGGAAGAGTATGATGAACTGAATAAAGATCGCGATATGGCCGTTTACCGCGAATACCTTAAAAACCAGGTACGGGAAATTCTTACCCAATATGGAAAGATTGACATTTTATGGCTCGACTTTTCGTTTCCCGGCGAATTTGGCAAAGGTTACGAAGATTGGGGCTCGGTGGAACTGATAAAAATGGTGCGGGAACTTCAGCCCGGAATTATTATAAATGACCGTGCCGATCTGAAAGATTATTGGGGAGGCTGGGATTTTACCACACCGGAACAGTTTAAAGTGGAAAAATGGCCTGAGGTTGACGGAAAGAAAATTCCATGGGAAACTTGTCAGACTTTCTCTGGTTCCTGGGGATATTACCGCGATGAACATACCTGGAAAGATAAAAAGCAGCTGCTGGTGTTACTTATCGAATCGGTAAGCAAAGGGGGTAATTTATTGTTGAATGTAGGTCCTACTGCCAGAGGAACTTTTGATTACCGGGCAGATAAAGCTTTAAATGAAATGGGCGAGTGGATGAAATACAATAGTCCATCGATTTACGGATGTACACAGGCACCTGCTGACTTTGAAGCACCGGACAATACGCTCCTTACATACAATCCTGAAACCAACCGGTTATATATTCACTTGCTCGACTACCCGTTGCAAAATTTCCTGTTGCGTGGTTACAAAGACAAAATTAAATATGCCCAGTTTTTGCACGATGCCTCTGAGCTTAATATTTCTGAGCCACGCGGGCACTGGATTAAACAGGAAACCGGTGAGAATGATATAAACCTTTTATTGCCGGTTAATAAGCCAAACGTGGAAATTCCGGTTATAGAAGTATTTTTGAAGTAAGTATTTTTATATGAAAGCAGCCGTACTTGAAGCGTACAATCATTTTATTTGGAAAGATGTTCCCACCCCGGAAGTGAAGGAAGGAGAAGTGCTGGTACGAATACAGTTTGCCAGTATTTGTGGAACTGATATGCATATTTTTCCGGGAGATTTTCATCCACGAACACCTGTGCCGTTCATCCCCGGGCATGAAATGGGAGGGATAGTTGCGGAAGTAGGGGAAGGTGTTTCCGGTTTCGAACCCGGCGATAAAGTGGCTGTTGATCCTATCATCTGGTGTGGTGAATGTCCGGCCTGCCAACGGAAACACTATCCGGCCTGTCCCCGTTTGAAACTGCTGGGCGTGGATTTGGATGGCGGCTTTGCCGAATACATTTCCGTACCACCGCACATGTTGTTTAAAACGGCTCCTCATTTGCCCGACGAGCATGTGGCACTGGTGGAAATTTATGGAATCGGTTTTCATGCCAATAACCGCGCCGGAACGAAAGAAGGCGATACGCTGGCCATTTGGGGGGCCGGAAGGGTGGGGCAGGTGATTTTACAGGCTGCCCGCACCAAAACCAAAGGAAAGATTTTTTTGGTTGATCCGGCAGAAAACAGGTTGCAGATAGCCGTTAATCATTATGAAAATGTGATTCCTGTCAATCCAAAAAAAGAAAACCCGGTGGACGCCATCAGGCGGCATACCGAAGGGAATGGGGTGGATATTGCCTTTGAGGCCGTGGGCCATGCCGAAGAGATAGCAGGTGTTTTCAATCCTGTACGCTGTTGTGTCCAAAGTTTGCGGGGAGGCGGAAGAGTATGTGTGCTTGGGTTGGGGGACGACCCCGCACCGGTTGTTTTTAAAGAATTAATCTGGAAGGAAGGACATATTATTACGTCCCGGGTAAGCGACGGAGAATTTACCGAAGTAATCGGGCATTTGAATGCCGGAAACCTGAAACCGGATGCACTGATTTCAAAAGTGATGCCCGGTTCGGAAATACAAAAGGCATTTGAACTGGTGCAGCATGAAAAAGAGAAGTACCTGAAGGTGTTGCTGGATTTTAGGTGAAAAGAAAAATTCAGGACATCTTTCCGGAAAAGCAACTAAAGCCAGCTAAGATTGCTCCAGCCGGCATTAAAACTAAATAATGATAACAAAGTCAGATCCCTATATTCGTTCTGCTGAAGGAGTGAAGCCTGCTCCGGCTACTTTTTTTGGGAAGCTGAAATATCTTGGCCCCGGATTTATTTTGTCCGCATCGGTTGTGGGATCGGGTGAACTCATTTCCACCACCACCCTTGGGGCCAAGGCAGGTTTTACTACCTTGTGGGTTATTCTTGTCAGTTGCGCAGTAAAAGTGGCGATTCAGCTTGAATTTGGAAAACAGGCTATTCGTACCGGCGAAACAGTATTTACCTCACTCAACCGTATCGGGGGTCCCAGGTTTGGCCGCAAACGGATCAACTGGAGCTTATGGACATGGTTTTTTCTCTGGCTTTTTAAGCCTTTGCAATTGGGGGGTATTATCGGCGGTGTTGCCATCACATTGAATATGGCTTTCCCTTCCATTAGTATTAATATATTTGCCATAATCGTGGGAATTATTGTGGCCGCCCTGGTTTTTAAAGGCTACTATTCTTTTATTGAAAAGATGTCGGTGGTATTGATGCTGGTGTTTACACTGTTTACAATTGTTGCGGTATTTATGATTCAGTATACTCCTTCGGCCTTTTCATTTGCTGATGTGCTCGAAGGGCTCCGTTTTAAGCTTCCTGCTGCCAGCGTGGGGTTTGCTATTGCCGCATTTGGACTCACCGGGGTGGGAGGCGATGAAATTGTAGCTTACAACTATTGGTGCCTCGAAAAAGGATATGCCCGGTTTACCGGTCCGCATGAAAATACCGATGAATGGAGGGAAAGGGCCAAAGGCTGGATTAAAGTAATGAACCTTGATGCTATTTTTTCCATGGTAGTTTATACGCTGGTGACTGCTGCGTTTTATCTGCTGGGGGCTGCGGTTTTGTACAAGAGCGGAGATATTCCCCGCGGATTTGCCATGATTGAGACTCTTTCAAAGATGTACACCGGGGCCTATGGAGAGTGGGCAAAGAGTTTCTTTCTGTTCGGGTCGTTTATTGTGTTGTTTTCTACCTTGTTTTCGGCGTTGGCAGCCCGTACCCGTATTTTTTCTGATTTGTTCGGGCAACTGGGCTGGATTGATTTTTTTAACCGGGAGCAAAGGCGGAAAACAATTGCCATTCTTGCATGGGTCTTCCCCGTTTTGTGGATCATTGCACTGGCGTGGATAAAACTTCCTGTGTTGATGGTTACCATTGGTGGCATTGTTACTTTTTTTATGCTGCTTATTATTGTTTATGCCGGTCTGCATTTCAGGTACCGGCAACAACAGTTTGGCCTCGAATCTTCCCGGTTTTATGATATCGCGTTGTGGGTCAGTTGTGTATCTGTTTTTGTTGTAGGTTTTTATGGTGTAGTCTCACTCCTTTAGTATCGTTAATTATTCCTGAATAACATTCAAATATTTTTTGGTAGTCCAAAATATATCTCTATTTTCGTGTTCGTACACGGAAATACTTTTTCAATACAAATAAATCATCTAATAATACGTAAAAATGAAATTGGGAAAATACAGTTTTGGGGTAGGAGATCGCTTTAACCATGAAGGAGAAGCACAACTCCGGGCTATTTTAAATGCCAACAAAAAGGGAGTGGAAGTTTCACCTGTCTGGAACAAGTCGAACCGGGAGCACAACACCATTCATTCCGAGCCCCTGGGTACCCGCGAAGAAGCTGATGCAGCGGTAAAAAATCTGGGTTGGGACAAGCCTTACTTCGTAGATGCCGATCATATTAACCTTACGAATGTGGATCGTTTTATCGATCATGCCGATTTTTTTACACTCGATGTGGCTATGTATATTGGTAATGCTTCTTCACCGGAAGATGTTGCTGCATTTAAAAAGTCCTGTGCATCGTTAGGTACAAATGTAACGATTCCCGGAATTTCGGAACCAGTTCAGATTTCGGATGAACTTTTGGAAGAAGAAGCGGGGAAATACCTTGCAGCTGTGAAAGAGGCGGGAAAAATTTACCGGCATATTGAAGCGAAAAAAGGGGCAGGCAATTTTGTAACAGAGGTTTCAATGGACGAGGTGGAAGCGCCGCAAACGCCTGTTGATATGTTTTTTATTCTGAAAATGATTGCCGATGAAAAAATTCCGGCACAAACCATTGCCCCTAAATTTACCGGAAGGTTTAATAAAGGAGTGGATTATGTGGGTGATGTGGAACAGTTTACCAAAGAGTTTGAGCAGGATGTGCTGGTTATTGATTATGCTGTAAAAAACTTCGGTCTTCCCGAAAATTTAAAACTCAGTGTGCATTCCGGGTCCGACAAGTTTACGATTTACCCCGTAATGGCTGAGATTATAAAAAAATACGATAAAGGTTTGCACGTTAAAACCGCTGGTACCACCTGGCTGGAAGAGGTAATTGGATTGGCCGTTTCCGGAGATGAAGGGTTGGCAGTGGCCAACGAAATTTATAAAAGTGCACTGGCCCGCAAAGAAGAACTGTGCGGTCCGTATGCCGATGTTATTGATATTGATGATTCCAGGCTTCCTTCTCCGGAAGAAGTTGCAGGTTGGACCGGTGAAAAATTTGGTAATACATTGCGCCATATACCCGGACATTCTGATTATAATCCCAATTTCAGGCAACTGGTTCATGTAGGATATAAAGTGGCTGCCGAGATGGGTGAAAAATATACCAACTTGCTAAAAAAGTATAGCAATATAGTGGGAGGTTGTGTAGAAGAAAATATTTATGACCGTCACCTGAAAAGGTTATTCGATCTTTAAAAACGAAAATGATGAAGAAATTTTTGGATGACAATTTTCTGCTGCAAACCGAAACGGCACAGAAATTATATCACGGGCATGCGGCAAAAATGCCCATTTTCGATTACCATTGCCACATTCCGCCCATTGATATTGCAAAAGACACACAATTTGAAAATATAACTCAAATATGGCTTTACGGCGATCATTATAAATGGAGGGCCATGCGCTCCAATGGAGTGGATGAACGGTTTTGTACCGGCGACGCTTCCGATTGGGAAAAATTTGAGAAGTGGGCAGAAACAGTCCCCAATACAATCCGGAACCCGCTTTACCATTGGACACATCTGGAGTTAAAACGTTTTTTCGGAATAGATAAATTATTGAATGCTGACACGGCCAAAGAAATATGGGATACGTGCAATGCTAAGTTGCAAACCCCTGAATATTCGGTTCGAAATATTATTCGGATGGCCAATGTCCATACCATATGTACTACCGACGATCCGGTAGATTCGCTGGAATATCATCGCCAGATAAAAGAGAGTGGTTTTGAAGTGGCTGTTTTGCCGGCCTGGAGACCAGACAAAGCCATGGCGGTGGAGAATGTAACAACGTTCAATGAATATGTGGATAAGTTGGCTGAAGTTGCCGGAACAACCATCGATTCATTTTCTGATTTTATGGATTCGCTTGAAATTCGCCACCGTTTTTTCCATGAAAATGGGTGCCGTCTTTCCGATCATGGACTGGAAACTGCCATTGCCGAGGATTACACAGAAAAGGATATCCGGGATATTTTCGAAAAAATACGCGGCGGAAATGATTTGAAGGAGATAGAAATTTTGAAGTTCAAGTCGTGCATGTTATATGAGTTTGGCATTATGGATCATGCGCGTGGCTGGACACAGCAGTTTCATCTGGGGGCATTGCGCAACAACAGTACCCGCCTGCTGAATAAATTGGGGCCTGATACCGGATTGGATTCCATCGGTGATTTTGAGATCGCCCGCCCGCTTTCGAAATTTCTGGACAGGCTGGATTTGGAAAATAAATTGACCAAAACCATTCTTTACAACCTGAACCCGCGCGATAATGAGTTGATTGCCACTATGTGCGGAAACTTTCAGGATGGATCGGTTCCGGGAAAAATGCAGTTTGGGTCCGGCTGGTGGTTCCTGGATCAAAAAGATGGGATGGAGAAACAGATGAATGCGTTGTCAAATCTTGGTTTACTGAGCCGCTTTGTCGGAATGTTGACCGATTCACGTAGTTTTCTTTCTTATCCGCGGCATGAATATTTCCGCCGGACGCTTTGTAACCTTTTGGGGAATGATGTGGAAAACGGCGAAATACCTGACGATATGGAATTGCTGGGGACTATGGTTGAAAACATATGTTTTAACAATGCTAAGAGTTATTTTAATTTCGGATAATTCATGGCCAATCTTTTTTTGTTTTATGAGAGAATGTTAATTTTGCAATCGATTGCAGAATCGTTAGAATAGAATTATGATGAAGCAAGCCGCGTCAGATATTTTGACTTACGATGAGAATCATTGTAATGGCGGGGTTACATCAAATACCTTAAAAAATTAACAATTTAAAGAGATGAAAAAAGTCGTTACGTTTGGAGAGATTATGTTGCGTCTGGCAACACCCGGTTATCTTCGTTTTTCACAGTCAAATGAGCTAACAGCCACTTTTGGAGGTGGCGAGGCCAATGTTGCCGTTTCGCTTTCTAACTACGGTATTCCGGTTGATTTTGTAACCCGTCTCCCAAATAACGATATTGGTCGTGCCTGTATGATGGATTTGCGTAAGCACGGAGTAGGAACCGATCAAATCGTATGGGGTGGCGAACGTCTGGGGATTTATTTTCTTGAAACCGGGGCAGTAAGCCGTGGCAGTAAAGTGGTTTACGACCGCGCCCATTCTGCGGTGTCGGAGATTGAGCCCGGAACAATAGATTGGGAGAAGGTTTTTGAAGGGGCAAACTGGTTTCACTGGACGGGCATTACACCGGCCATTTCGCAAAATGCAGCGGATGTGTGCCTGGAAGCTATCAAAAAAGCAAATGAATTGGGAGTAACGGTTTCATGTGATCTGAACTACCGTAAAAATCTCTGGAAATATGGTAAAACAGCCGGAGAAGTGATGCCGGAACTGGTGGCCGGGACCGATGTGGTTTTGGGTAATGAAGAAGATGCTGAAAAAGTGCTTGGCATCAAACCTGAAGGGGTAGATGTGACCGGAGGACATGTGGAAGGCGCTGCTTATGAGTCGGTTTCAAGGCAGATTATGGAAAGGTTTCCCCGTTGCAAGAAGGTAATCACAACCTTACGGGGATCTGTAAACGCCAACCATAATACCTGGTCAGGTGTGCTTTGGGATGGTACAAGACTATACGAAGCGCCCACCTATCAGATTACCCACATTGTTGACCGCGTAGGTGGTGGCGATTCGTTTATGGGAGGCCTTATTTACGGATTACTTACCTATGAAGGCGACGACCAAAAAGCGCTGAACTTTGCGGTGGCGGCTTCTTGTTTGAAACATACCATTTACGGTGACTTTAACCAGGTAACTGTGGATGAAGTGGAAAAACTGATGGGAGGCGATGCTTCCGGCAGGGTAGCACGATAATTCAACCGGAATTTAAACTCGAAATTTTAAACTACGATGGCAAGATTTACAAGAATAGAAGTGGCATTAAAAATGAAAGAAACAGGGATGATCCCTGTGTTTTACAATGCCGATGCAGAAGTGTGCAAAAAAGTGGTGAAAGCCTGCTACGAAGGAGGAGCGCGGGTATTTGAATTTACCAATCGCGGCGATTTTGCCACGCTCATTTTTGCCGAATTAAATAAATGGGCAATGCAGGAATGCCCCGACATGATAATGGGAGTGGGGTCGGTTGTTGACGAAGGAACGGCTGCTATGTACATTGCATTGGGGGCAAATTTTATTGTTTCGCCGCTTATTGATGAAGCAACCGCCAAAGTGTGTAACAAACGAAAAATTGCCTGGAGCCCGGGATGCGGTACGGTTACAGAGATTGGCCGGGCGCATGAACTGGGGGCCGAAGTGGTTAAAATTTTCCCTGGTTCGCAGGTTGGTGGCCCCGGTTTTGTGAAGGCAGTAAAGGGGCCCATGCCATGGACAAGCATCATGCCTACCGGCGGTGTTTCACCCACAGAAGAGAATCTGAAAGAGTGGTTTGAGGCCGGTGTGACCTGTGTGGGAATGGGATCAAAATTGTTCCCCAAGGAGGTTCTGGCCAACAAAAATTATGGCTACATTACGCAAAAATGTAAAGAAGCACTTGAAATTATAAGTAAGTACAAGTAATATCAACTACAAACGAATGAATTATAACAGATTAACCAAATTTTTGGTAAGCCTTCTTTTGCTCGCGACTTTCGCCTGTATGGGGCCTTCTGAAAAAAGGGAACTAAAACTGGCGCACGGACTTCCAACAGATCATCCGGTGCATAAGGCTATGGAATTTATGGCCGAAAGGTGCGGTGAATTGTCGGAAGGAAAGCTGACCATTGAAGTTTACCCGGCTGAGCAATTAGGATCGGAACAACAGTGTGTGGAACTGGTGCAAATTGGAAGTCTTGCCATTACCAAAGTTTCGGCTGCAGTGATGGAAAGTTTTGCCGAAGATTACAAAGTTTTCGGGTTGCCTTACATCTTTACATCAAAAGAGCATGCCTTCAAAATTATGGATGGCGAAATAGGCAGGGACTTGCTTCTCAGTACCGAAGACAAATGGATACGTGGCCTTTGTTATTACGATGCCGGCTCACGTAGTTTTTATACCAAATCGAAACCCATTACTCATCCGGATGATTTGTCCGGATTGAAAATCAGGGTAATGCGCAGTATTACGGCCGTAGAGATGATTCGGGCCCTTGGTGGTTCTGCAACCCCCATTTCCTGGGGCGAACTTTACACCGCCCTTCAAAGTGGCGTGGTAGATGGTGCGGAAAATAATCCGCCCAGCCTGTATACTTCGCGCCATTATGAGGTATGTAAATATTACTCTCTCGATGAGCATACCACAATCCCCGATGTACTGGTCGTCAGTAAAATTATCTGGGACAAACTTTCTGATCAGGAAAAGAAATGGCTTCAACAGGCTGCTGATGAGTCAGCTGTGCTCGAACGGAAGCTTTGGGCTGAATCGGAAATTAAATCGCTGGAAGAGGTACAGAAGGCCGGTGTAAAAATTAATTACCCCGACAAACAACCTTTTATCGACAAAGTGCAGCCTTTGCTTGAAAGTTACCGCGATAATGAGATTATCTATTCTTATATAAAACGAATTCAGGCTGTTGAATAAAATCAGAAACTATGACGATACGAAAAATCATTGACAAAATACTGGAGTGGGTACTTGTATTTCTTTTAAGTATACTGGTAATTGATGTGTTATGGCAGGTTACCAGTCGTTATGTGTTAAGTTCGCCCAGCAGTTTTACCGATGAACTTGCGGGATTTCTTTTGATTTGGGTGGGGCTTCTTGGTGCGGCCTACGTAGCAGGGAAACGTGAACACCTGGCCATCGATCTTCTTATCCAGAAGAGTTCTCCGGAGCGAAAATATAAACTGGAGTTGTTCATCAGTATTGTTGTAATTATCTTCTCCATGACAGTTTTGATTGCAGGGGGAAGCTGGTTGGTCTACACCCGCTTTTATCTTTCTGTAAAATCGGCAGCACTCGGTTTGCCTTTAGGGTTTGTATACCTGGTGTTACCTATCAGCGGATTACTGATTGCTTATTTTGATATCGACAATATGCGTAAAATGGTTAAAGAAAACCGGAAAAACTAATTGGTATGGAATTTTTAGAAGTATTTGTACTTGTTTTCAGTTTTATCATCTTACTGGTAATTGGGGTTCCCATTGCATTTAGTATTGGAATTTCCGGAATTTTAACCATGTTGGTTAGCATCGATGTTGTACCGGCGTTAACTACCTTCTCTCAGCGAATGGCTACCGGCCTCGACAGTTTTGCCTTACTTGCCATCCCGTTTTTTATATTAGCGGGAAATATAATGAACAGCGGGGGGATTGCCATCCGGCTTATCGACTTTGCCCGTGTTTTGGTAGGTGGTATTCCGGGAGGTGTGGCCATGGTAAATGTGCTGGCTAACATGTTGTTTGGTGCGATTTCCGGATCGGCTGCAGCTTCGGCTTCGGCTATTGGCAGCATCATGCAGCCTGAAATGAAAAAAGAGGGATACCCTGAAAATTTCAGTGCAGCGGTAAACATTACTTCTGCCACAACCGGGTTGTCTATCCCACCAAGTAATATTCTCATTGTTTATTCTTTGGCCAGTGGCGGGGTTTCTATTACTGCATTGTTCCTTGCAGGTTATTTGCCGGGAATTCTTACCGGTTTGGGAATTATTGTAACTGCCATTACTATGCTCATTTACAAGAGAAAAGGGATGAAGGCTGCATTGAAAGCTTTGGGTGTGGTTTCACTGGTTGTCGTTTCATTTTTGGTTTTTTATCAGGGAGTTTCATTTTCCCGTGCCAATCTTTCACCTCTTGTAAACCGGATATTCCTATATGTAATTCTGGCAGCAGTAGCAGTCTGGGGATATATAAAAACGAAAAACAATAAGCAAAAAGCGCTTCACGGAACGAAAAAGTTTCTGGATGCCATTCCCAGTCTGATGATGCTTGTTATCGTTATCGGGGGAATCGTGGCCGGATACTTTACTGCAACCGAAGCTTCTGCTATTGCCGTATTATATTCTTTGATACTGGCATTTATTTATCGTCAGATTTCGGTGAAAGATCTTCCGGATATCATTTTACGATCGGTAAAAACAACAGGTATTGTTATGCTGCTTGTAGCTACCTGTTTGGGGTTGTCGTGGATTATGGCTTATGAAAACATTCCGCAGAATGTGAGTTCGGGTTTGTTGGCGTTAACCAGCAATCCTTTTATGATTTTGCTGATTATAAATATGATTTTGCTTTTTGTCGGAGTATTTATGGATATGACTCCGGCAGTATTGATTTTTACACCTATTTTTCTCCCGATTGTTACATCAATGGGAGTAGATCCGACGCACTTCGGGATTATTATGGTGCTGAACCTGAGTGTAGGACTTTGTACTCCGCCGGTTGGATCGGTGCTGTTTATCGGATGTAGTGTGGCCGGACTAAGTATCGATAAAGTAATAAAACCGTTGCTGCCCATGTTTTTGGCGATGGTTATTGTTTTATTGTTGGTTACTTACATTCCTGAAATCAGTTTGTGGTTACCCGGTAAGTTCGGATTCTGATTTTGAAAAGGAACTTGCGGTACGATTTTAAAAAATAGAAAGTACCGCAAGTTCCTTTTGTATTAACACGCTATTTATTCCCGGTAATTTTTATAATTTTACCTCCCTGAAGGAGGTATATATGAAGAAAATTGTTGTACTACTGATAGCCTTATTTTCAGTAACCACCCTGTTTGCTCAGGAATTACGATGTAATGTTACCGTTTCGGCCCAACGAATACAAGGCGCCAACCGGCAGCTTTTCAGGACCATGCAGGCCGATATTTATGAGTTCATGAATAACCGGAAATGGACTGAGCATGTTTTTACATACGATGAAAAAATCAGGTGTAACATTCTTATTCGGCTCGACGATCAAATATCGACGGATGAATTCAGCGGTTCTATCCAGGTTCAGCTAATTCGGCCAGTGTTTAACTCCAGTTATGAAACCACCGTGCTGAATCTTAAAGATAATGATTTTCGGTGCCGCTACGTGGAGTTTCAACCGCTTGAGTTTAATGAAACCTCGAACCGGGATAATCTGACCAACATCCTTGCCTATTATGCCTACATTATTTTAGGGTTCGATTATGATACTTTTTCGCCGGAGGGCGGAACCCCTTATTTTGAAAAAGCGCAGGCGATTGCGAATAATTCGCAGAATGCCCGTGAAAAAGGCTGGAAGGCTTTTGAAAGTGAACGAAACCGTTACTGGCTTATCGAGAATATCCTGAATAAATCATATTCCGATTTTCGTAAATGTATGTATTTTTATCACCGTCAGGGCCTTGATTTAATGTCTGATAAGCCGGAAGAGGGGAGGGCCAATGTTGCCCAGTCGCTTCGGGATATTCAGACGGTTTTCCGTCGCAGGCCGTCGGTATATATTCTTCAGGTATTTTTCGATGCCAAAGCCGATGAGATTGTCAATGTTTTTTCCAAATCTTTTCCCGATGAGCGGAACCGGGTGATGACCATTTTAAATGAGGTGGACCCATCAAACGGCAGCAAGTATGAAAAGATTGCTGAAAGCGAAGGGTTTTAACTCGTTCAGTAATGTTGGTCAAACTAACTATTTCAAATTACGCGCTGATTAGTAAGCTGGATGTCGAGTTTCATACCGGATTAAATTCCGTAACAGGTGAAACAGGTGCCGGGAAATCCATTATTTTAGGGGCACTTGGACTCATTTTGGGAAACAGGGCAGATCTGTCAGTACTAAAAAATCAAGACGAGAAGTGTATTGTTGAGGGCATTTTTGAAGTAGGAAATTACCATCTCCAATCTTTTTTTAAAAAGAATGACCTCGACTACGATAAGGTTGCCATTTTACGAAGGGAAATTACTCCATCGGGCAAATCACGCGCTTTTGTGAATGACACCCCGGTAAACCTGAAAACACTCAGGGAACTGGGATTAAAATTGATTGACATTCATTCGCAGCACCAAAATCTGGAATTGGGGAACCGGAAGTTCCAGTTACATCTTGTGGATACCGTTGCGGGCACAGAAAAAGTTCTTAATGAATACCGCGAAAAGTACTCCCGTTTTATTACGCTAAAAAATGATCTGGAAAAATTAATAGAAAAAAGTGAAAAAGAACGGGCGGATCTGGACTACTGGCAGTTTCAGTTTAACCAGTTGGAGGAGGCCGGATTAAAAGAAGCTGAACCGGAAGAACTGGAAGCTGAACTGGAACAACTTACCCATGCAGAGGAGATTAAAAGCGCCTTTTCTGAGGTACAGCAACTGCTCGACGATGAATCGTTTTCCGTTATTCAAAACCTGAAAGAGAGTGGGCGGAAACTGGAAAGCATCCAGGGATATGTTGCTGAAGTTCCGGGTTTGGCGGAGAGACTGCAAAGCAGCTTCCTGGAAATAAAAGATATTTTTGATGAGGTGGAAAGGCTGGCCGGAAAAGTAGAACATGATCCTGCCAGAATTGAACTGGTGAACGACCGCCTTAATTTACTTTACAGCCTTCAGCAAAAACATAATGTAGCAACAGCCGGAGAACTGATTGAATTGAAAAATTCATTTGATGAAAAAATCAACCAGGTTACCGGCTACGACCAGGAAATAGAATCGTTAAAAACCGAATTTGAAAACAGCCGGTTGAGACTGGAAGAGAAGGCGGACGAACTAAGCCGGATTCGGAAAAAATCGTTTGAGCTGATTGAAAAAGCAGTCCGAAAAGACCTGCAGCAACTGGGAATGCCAAAGTCAAAACTGGAAGTAGTGCATGAGCCCTTGCCTGGATATACTCCTGTTGGCAAAGATGCTGTTTCTTTCCTGTTCAGCTCGAATGCCGATATGCCGGCTGATGAGATTTCCAAAATTGCTTCCGGCGGAGAAATGTCCCGCTTAATGCTGGCCATTAAAAACCTGTTACGCACTTCCAAAGCATTACCTACCGTCATTTTTGATGAAATAGACACAGGCGTTTCGGGAGAGATTTCCCTGAAAATGGGAAACATATTAAAGGAATTTTCCATTTCTACACAAATCATAAATATTACCCACCTTCCGCAAATAGCCGCCAGGGGCAATGCCCATTTTATGGTGTACAAGTATGAACAAAACGGTAAAACATATACTTCCATCAGGCAACTCAATGGAAAAGAACGGGTGGAAGAACTGGCCAAAATGGTTGGGGGTGAAAACCTGACTGATACAACATTAAAAGCTGCAGAAGAGCTGCTGAAGCAGTGATTCTTTTTCAATTAATTAATTTCCTGAATATTCAAAAAAAGACAGTCCCGTTGTCCTGTGCACGGGAGGTTGTTCTGAGCTATTGCCGTATGGTTGTAAAAGACGTGGTGGTTTCAAATTGAAATGGGAAACAAAAGGAGAGATTCATAAAATATAAGGGGAAAAGATATTTTTTTTGTGCGTATCTGTTTGATACATTGTTTTTTATTGTTGTCGATAAAAAGCAATGTGAAAAAAAATAACGATTCTGCTACGGAAGAAGTCTTTTCAAACGTATTCATAGTTGTAATCGAAAATGAATAAGTAAAGGAATGAATAAAACATCCGAAAATCTGATCAATAAATTTATTTCCGGGCAAAGGTTGTCGGATGAAGAATTTATTTTGTTTAACGATTTTTTGAACGACCTGCATTACCGGGATGAACTTATCCGGTTTCTGGAAAAAAACTGGCAGCAAAGTCAGCCGGAAGAAGTAGCGTTACAGTTCGAACAGATACGGGAAAAAATCAGGGTTTCATCTTTGAAGGTGAAGATGAATCGATTGTTTATAGCTTTGTCAAAGGCAGCAGCAATTTTATTTATACCACTTATTGCTGCTGTTCTTTATTTCTATTTCAACCAACCCATCTCCTCCGAGATGCTTACACTTTCTACAGAAAAAGGGGAATTTACCCATGTAATTCTTCCGGACGGATCGAGAGTATGGCTGAATGTAGATACAAAATTGAGCTATCCGGCCGATTATGGTTTAGGCTCCAGGAAACTTGAGTTGGAAGGGGAAGCCTATTTCGAAGTGAAAAAGGATGAAGAGTTGCCGTTTGAAGTGACATCAGGAAATCTGACTACCACGGCATTGGGCACCCGGTTTGTCATTTCCGCATATCCGGAATCTTCTGTTATAAAATCGTCGCTGCTTGAGGGATCTGTGGAGATAAAATACGGCAATACTTACAAAATAATAGAACCGGGCCAACAGTTGACACTCGATAAAAATAAACAAGCTTTGGTTTTGAAAGCTTTTAGTGAAGAGTATGAATTGTCGTGGAAGAATAACCAACTGGTATTTCGGTTGACACCGTTTGACCATGTTATTTCGATACTCGAAAAATGGTACGATATCAGTATTGTGTATAATCCGGAATTATTTAAATCAGAGACGCTTACAGTAAGGTTTGAAAAGTATGAATCATTGGAAAATGTACTCAAAGTTATTTCAAAGGTAAACGGATTCAATTATAAAGTTGAGGGTAATAATGTTAAAATAACAAAGTAATGAAAGGATGATGTGTATATAAAAAAATCGGGCAAAGTCGCTGGAACCGACGATGCCCGACAGATCAAATTAAATTAAGTATTTAACTTTAAAACGGTTCAAATCTATGAAAAAAAGAAAACCATTCCTAACAGGGAATGAATTTTTCCTGTTACGAAAAATTTTAAGGATCATGAAACTAACGGCTATTTTTTTGTTGGTATCGACGATGTTGGTTTCTGCGAGTGTGTACTCACAGAGTACCCGGCTGACACTAAAATTTAAGGACATTTCTTATGAAGAATTGTTCAAAGAGATTGAAAAACAAACCGAGTTCCGGTTTGCATTCTCCGATTCAAAACTTAATTCGCGGCAGAAAATCAGAATCGATGTCACGAATGAAACGCTGGAAGAAATTCTGAACACAACACTTCCGGACGAGATTGCCTATGAAATCATCGACCGATATGTGGTCATCCTGAATGCTATTGAAAAAAGCCCGGTAATGAAAATTCTGCAACAGCAAGGAACTGTCTCCGGGAAAGTGACAGATTCTGATGAACTGCCCTTGCCGGGAGTTACTGTTGTGGTAAAAGGAACCACCCAGGGAACGGTAACAAATGCAGATGGAGAATACTTTTTAACAAATGTACCGGCGGAGGCTACATTGGTATTTTCATTTGTGGGTATGCGAACTCAAGAAATATCTGTTGGAGCTCAAACAAACATCAATGTGGCGATGGAGGTGGATGCGATTGGCATTGAAGAAGTGGTTGCCGTAGGTTACGGTACACAAAAGAAAGCAAACCTGACAGGTGCCGTTGGGGTTGCCAATTCTGAACGACTGGAAAACAGAACGATTACATCTTTGGGCCAGGGGCTGCAGGGAGTAATTCCCGGGTTAAATATAACATATCAGTCCGGAGACCCCAATGAGGCCGCTAACTTTAATATCAGGGGATATGAATCGATTAATGGTGGCGATCCTCTTATTCTGGTTGATGGCGTTCCTATGGATGTGGAGAAAATCAACCCCAATGATATCAAGTCGGTATCCGTACTTAAAGATGCATCTTCAGCGGCTATTTACGGGGCAAGGGCTGCTTTTGGAGTTATACTGGTCGAAACGAAAACCGGGCAGGTTGGCAAAACCAATATTAACTTTTCAGTTCAAACAACTTTGCAAAAAGCCATTTTCCCGGGGTACGAACCGGTAAGAGACGGAGGTACTGCCAGGCAAATTCAGAACGAAGCCTATAAAATAACGAATGGAAGGACGTTGCTGCCCGACCCGGTAATTCAAGCCGCCCTGGCATATCAGGAAATGGAAAATCCAACTACTGATGATGCCTGGTTTTATTATGAGGGATTTCTTTATCCTTTGGAGAATACATACATGAAGGACTTGGCGATGAGGAATTTTGCTCCGCAGCAACAATATGATTTTAGTATCAACGGAGCCAGTGAAAAGGCCAGTTATTATGTTTCTTTGGGAGCCATTAATAAAGATGGATTCTTTCGGTATGGAAATGAAAGCTATAAAAGATACAATGTGTTATCTAAAATTGATTTTCAGGTAACCGATTGGTTTAAACTGGAAGAAAGGATTTCATTTTCTTCTGTATTAAATGATAATCCGCATGATTATCATGACCAGTGGTACTACCAGTCCATAGCAAAACATTTTTATTCTCCTCATACTTTTCCTGACCTGACTTACTACGTGGAGCCGGGTGACCATGACCAATGGGCGCCATATATCGGAATGCACCTGGATAACAGAAATCCGCTGCCGTACCTAAAGAATGGAGGCCGAAATACTACTACTGAAAATGACATCTGGCTAACACAGGGGGTTACAATTACTCCGATTAAAGGATTAAAAATCAGAGGGGATTTTTCTTATAGATATTACTGGCAGGACATGGAGAGAGTCAGGTCACAGGTTGATGTGTTAAGAGGTTTTAACGGTTTCGAAATGACGGAAGATATTGTTTATAAGGGACAAAGTGCCAACGACTGGATAGAAAGTCGATTTGATAAAAATACCTATTATGTATTTAATACCTATGCAGAGTATGTAAGAAATGATATTGGCGACCATTATATAAAAGGATTGATAGGGTTTAATGAAGAATATGGGGCAACACACAGGGTGACAACGAGATCTACCCAGCTGATTACACCAATCATTCATTCATTAACTGCTACAACCGGTGTAAAGTCTAATTCGGATGCCAAGAATGAAATCATGCTCCGGGGGATGTTCTACCGTTTAAATTATTCTTATAAAGATAAATATCTTTTTGAGTCAAATGGCCGGTATGATGGAACCTCCCGGTTTCCCCAAAAGGATCGTTTCGGATTTTTCCCATCATTTTCTTTGGGATGGAGATTATCGGAAGAAGCATTTATGGAGGGGGCAAGTGTGTGGCTGGATAATTTAAAAATCAGGGCATCTTATGGCGAGCTTGGGAACCAGAGTGTGGGGGCCTATTATCCTTATATCTCTACCATGGCATCGGGAACTTCCACATTTTTACTCGACGGAGGCGGAAATCTTACTAATATAATATCCCCGGGAGGGTTAGTTAGTAATTCTCTAACCTGGGAAACAGTTGAAAGTAAGAATGTTGGTATTGATTTTACCATAAAAAGAAAACTGGATGTATCATTGGATTACTTTATCCGGGATACCAAGAATATGCTGATGGAAAAAAGTTATCCCGATCCTCTTGGGGCAGAGGCTCCCAGTGAAAATGCTGCTGATTTAAGAAATACCGGATGGGAACTGGCAGTAACCTGGCATGATAAGGTAAGTAATGACTGGTCATACAATGTAAATCTTTCACTGTCTGATTACCAAACGGAAATAACAAAGTACGACAATCCAACCGGCGACATAGGCGACTATTATGTGGGTAAAAAAATAGGTGAGATTTGGGGATATAAGACAGTGGGCTTGTTTCAAACAGAAGAAGAACTGGCCAATGCAGCAGATCAGTCAAGGTTAGGTTCTAACTGGAGATTGGGTGATGTACATTATGCGAATCTTGATGATGATGATGAGATTACAACAGGGTCTAATACATTGGATGATACCGGTGACAGAATAAGGATAGGAAACTCTACGCCACGATATGCATTTGGTATCAACCCGAGTATCAAATATAAAAATTTCTCTCTCGATATTTTTGCTCAGGGGGTATTAAAAAGGGACTGGTACCCGTCAAGAGGAAATTTTTTACGGTTCTGGCCTTTTAAATCATTGTCGATGGAGCAATGGTGGCTCGATGATACCTGGTCGCCAGAAAATACCGATGCCTATTTCCCGGGTAAACAATTTGCATATTCCGATAATAAAAATACGCACGTACAGACCCGTTATTTGCAGAATGCGGCATATATAAGGTTGAAAAATATAACTTTAAGTTATAACATTCCTGTAAAGTTTGTTGCCAATGCCCAGGTTTATCTTAACGGTACAAATCTTTGGGAAGCCACAGGAATGTATAAAACCCTGGATCCGGAATACTCTACTGATCTGGTGCCAAGATACATGTTTCAACGGTCGTTTACACTTGGCCTGAAAGTTACACTATAAGCAAATTTTAAAACGAATAGAAATGAGAAATAAAATATTATATTTTTTAATTTTTGCAGCTTTCCTGATTAGTTGCAACGATGATTCTATGAATAGGTATCCCTTGACCAGCATATCTGGCGAAACATTCTGGAATACTGAAAATGACCTTATGGTTTACAATAATGTATTTTATAATTATGCCAAGTCGAATGCCATGCGGTTATTAAATGGCAACCATGAAGGCGCAACCAGGGACGGGCAATATTCATTAGACGGAATGACTGACAATGATGTCCGGGCTTTATCTTACAATGGAAACCACGTAAGAATTAGGGCCGGGCAAATAACACCCGACAATAATCCAATTTCATTTGGCTGGAATAGAACATGTTTTTATTTTGTGCGTGCCATTAATATTGGCCTGGCTAATTATGATAAGGCGGATATCAGTCAGTCAATTATTGATCAATATAAGGCGGAAGCGCGTTTGTTCCGTGGGTGGATGGTTGCTGACAAAGTTTCTCTTTATGGTGACTATCCCTGGATAGACAAAGAATTGAATATCGATTCTGACGAATTATTTGCGGAGCGTACGCCCCGTGAAACGGTAATGGAAAAAGTACTTGCTGATTTGGATTATGCATGCGAATATTTACCTGACGATTGGGGCGACGGCAGTGCTCCGGGAAGACTGAATCGTTGGAGTGCTTTGCTGATAAAATCGCGTGTTTGTCTGTTCGAGGGAACATGGAGAAAATACCACGGAGGTACAAATCCTGACTCATGGTTACAGGCTGCAGCTACCGCTGCAAAAGAATTAATAGACAACGGCCCGTATCAACTGTATTCTACCGGCGATCCGGCGCATGATTACAACGCCATATTTCAAATGACAGATCTTACCGGAGTGGATGAGGTCATGTACTGGAGAAGATACGAGCAGGGTATCGTACAAAATTCATGGCAAATATATTACTACATGTCTACCGCAACAAAAAGTATGGTAGAAGATTATTTGTGTACCGACGGATTACCCATCACACTTTCAGATTTATATCAGGGCGATGAGGTTTTTGAGAACTTGTTTGAAAACAGGGATCCCCGTTTAAAGCAAACTATTTTGCACCCGGATGATGTTGAATATTATGATTACGGCGGGTTAACAGCTATTGGAACTACGATTCCCAATCCGACCGGAAAAACAGGTTCGTGGACATCGGTAACCGGCTATCACCAGGTGAAGCATGTTAATCAGCCACAAAACGTGTATTTCCATGATGGGTTTACCCCGTGTGTTATATTGCGATTTGGTGAAGCATTGCTCAACTATGCCGAGGCCAAAGCAGAATTGGGAACATTGTCTCAGACCGACCTGGACATAAGTATAAATCAACTGAGGGATCGGGTTGGAATGGTTCATATGGATATTAATAACATTCCGGTTGATCCAAGATATACCGATTGGGGTGTTTCTCCATTGATTGTTGAGATTCGGCGGGAGAGAAGGATTGAATTATTTGGCGAAGGTTTCCGCTTTGATGATATTAGGAGATGGAAACTGGGTGAAAAATTAATGACTAAAAAAGATTATGGCATTCGCTGGGATGAAGCAAACAGGAACAGCATCGATCCTGCCGGTGCCGTCTCCCTACAGTATGAAGTTGTTCCCGGGACCGGAATTGAATATATCTGCCCTAATAAAGGAAGTGACTTTGAAAATCCGGTATTTGAGAGCAAACACTATTTGTGGCCTATTCCGGTAAGCGCCAGGTCTCAAAATCCTACGTTGGGACAAAACCCCGGCTGGGAATAACATTTTAGGGGTGTCTCTAAGAAAGCAAAAGTATGGGTATTCGTTGCTCCCGGATACCTGCTTTCTTAGAGACCGCTTTTTTCAAAATAAATAGATAAAATGAATATAAGACGGGCCATGCGCCCGGCTTTTGTGCAGACGGTTGATTTTTTATCCCGATGATTATCGGGATGAAGAGTTCCCTGTATGACTGTGCAGGCCGGACAGGCTGTTTCACCTTTTAAAAATGTATAAAATATGAAAAATAACCTCATGCCTAAAGGTATCATCCTCATTCTTTTTTGTTCGTTATTTTTTGTTTCATGCGGCAGTAGTGAAAGAAGTAATAACATTGATTCGATTGAAAAGTATCGGGAATTAAGGACAGAAAAGCTTCATAAATCCAGAAGGGTTATCCATAATAACGATGGTTGTGATGCGCTTTATTTTCCTGTGAACGAAAAATATACCGTTACAAATTTCCTGGATAAACGATCTGCAGGTTTAATAGGTACAGATGTAAGTACCATTTCATTCTGTCCCACTGCATCAGGATTTGGCAATTTTACATATAATACCCAGGCTGGAGAGCTGTTGGTAAAGCATGGTTTTGAATTCGGGCTGAGGGATGATACCCGAAATATAACTGCTGAAATGATTGCCGAAGGAACTGATCCTTTAAAAGCCAATGTTGAATTTGCACGTGACAACGGATTTGAAATATTTTGGTCCAACCGTATGAATGATACCCACGATGCAGCTCACCGGGTTGATAAACCGTTTTATCTGTGGACAAAATTTAAAGAAAACAATCCACAATATCTGTTTGGCGATGTGGGTGAGAGACTACCAAACGGAAGGTGGAGTTCTGTTGATTTTACACATCAGGAGGTGAGAGATCGGTGTGTGCAATTCTTTAAAGAAGTCTGCGAAAACTATGATGTCGATGGTGTTGAAATGGATTTTTTACGGCATTTTGAGCTGTTTAAAAATGTGGGAAGAGGCGGAGTTGCCAGCCAGGAACAGTTGGATATGCTAACCGATATGGTTTCGCAAATCAGAAAGGTAACCGAAGAGGCCGGTATGAAAAGAGGCAATCCGATTTTGGTGCTCACGCGGATACCTACCTCGCCGGAATATGCAAAGAGGGCAGGCGTTGATATCGAAAGGTGGATAGAAGAAGGCCTGGTAGATATCGTAGTTGGTTCCTGCTATTTCCGGTTAGACTTCTGGCAAAATTTCGCCGAACTGGGAGAAAAAGACAATGTAAAAATATATGCCGGATTAAGTGAATCCAGGGTAAGAGAGGAACATCCCTTACTCGTTCGTCAGCAAAATTCCGTATTTCGCGCCAGAGCTGCCGCAGCATGGGAGGCAGGGCTGGATGGTATGTATTCTTTTAATGAATACAATTCGAGGGTGAGATACCTTTGTGAGATCGGCTATCCGGAAAAACTGGCAAAAACAAATAACCTGTATTTTGTTACTTACCGTGATTATACAGCAAGCCGCTACCTGAAAGGCGGAGATGACTTTTTTAAAATGCCCAGATTATCGCCCACTCCCGGCAATCATCTGAAGTTGAATTCAGGTCCGTTTAATTTCGCTATGGAACTGGGCGATGAATCAGTTCAGGCCGACGTTTACGCCTTGGTATATGCCGATGACATTAATCCCGGTAATTTGACTGTTAAAGTGAATAATTCTGAAGCAGAATTTAAAGGGAAAACAGAGGATGGCCTTTATATATTTGAAGTAGAGCAAACCGCGATAAGTCGGGGAATAAATGAGCTTTATATTGAAGGCGGAAATCTTAAAAATGATCCTGAACTGAAAGATGCGGCTTTATTCTTCTGTCGTGATAAAAAAGACATCGAAATGCGGAATTTGATAGCAGAATGTAAATAGTGTCCGAAGTGATTTGGATTGTTATAATAGCTTTAAATTCAATAATTTAATTGCTTTTAGGTAAGGCCTTGTTTATTTATCTGTTTGATTCGTCTGTATAATTTAATTCGTCACATAGCTGTGAGCATTTTTCGCTGTAAAATGAATAATTTGCAAAAATATAATCAAAAACTGATATTGATGAAAGTTATAAAGAGTTTGTTTATTTTTTTGACATGCATTTTTGTTTTAGGATGGCAAAGTCATTCTGTCAAAGGGCAAGTAATAAATCATCCGACCAATATTTCAGGGATATCTTCTCTACAAGAGCACATCCTTATTAGGGGAGATACACATTCCGGCTTATGGCTTAGTGGTGGTATTGCATTTATCCCTGGCAAGGTTCCAAAAGATTTTCATTTCTTTTTTGTTGAAACCGATCGAAAAGGAGGGGATTCAATGCAAAAGCATCATCATTTTGCCGCGAAAGATTTTCCAAAAGGCGATAAGGTTCTTTCAGACTGGAGGGATAGTTGGAAGGAGGTAGCTTATCCTGATGCTTTGCAGGAAAGGAAAGATAAAGAAGGTTACCGGTTTGTCCCCTCTTTTAACTGGAAATATCATAAACAAAGTGGAAAAGTAATAGGATTCGGCCATCTGTTGCGTCACAAAGGGCAAGCCTTGTCCAATCATTTGGAACACCTTGCAATAACCTATTCTGTATATGATCCAAATACACAGGCGTTTTCACAATGGAATTCATTTAATATTGAAATTGACGGGAAAGAGGTGCCATGTGTTGCTTACGGTCAACGTGTTGATTTGCCAAATGGTGATATCCTAATACCTTTTTCCACAATCAAGAAACTTGAAGGGTGGAATTCTATCCGTTGGTGTGGTTCGGCAAGGTGTAGGTTTGATGGTGAAAAAATAACAGTTGTTGAGACAGGTAATCTGGTTACACATCCGGTGCCCCGAGGTTTTGTTGAGCCAAGTATGGCCGAATATAACGGTACATTTTATATGACACTTCGAGCACAGGATGGCCATTCCCACGTAACTACAAGTAGAGATGGGTTGACTTGGGAGAAGCCTGTACCCTGGAAGTGGGATAACGGAGAAGCAATTGCTATGGAGCAGACAATGACAAAATTTATTAGTCGTGATGATGGTTTGTATCTTGTTTATACCCGTATTACCACAAATAACAATAATGTATTTCGTAATAGAGCTCCTTTATTTGTAGCCCGGATTGATTCGGAAAATCGCTGTCTTGTGCGAAAAACAGAAAGTGTTGTTTTAGGCAACAACGGTTTTCCATTAGGCAATTTTTGGGTTTATCCCGTAAAACCAAATGAAACCTGGATTATTTCGCAAGAGTGGGATCGTAATGGGCGGGACATTGATTGTAACAATCTTTTGGGGCGTATCATATGGAAAACAAACTAATTGTAATAAACCATTAAAATGAGAAGCAAATTACAAACAACATACATTCTTTTTATTTTATGTAACTCATTGTTTTTTGTATCGTGTGGTAATCTTAAAAAGAAAAGCAATAATGCAGATTCGGATAAGAAACCGATATGTAAGGTTATAAAGGAAATTTATGTAGATAATACTCAGCCAGGGCAGGCACCTTGGGTATCAATGAGCTATTCCGGAAATTCGCTGCAAAGAGTAGAAATGAGATCCATCATGCAATCCAGCGACTGGAATGAATCGTTGCTAAAACGTACTTCGGAAGACAACGGACGTACCTGGTCTGATTGGAAGCCGGAGCCTAAACAGGAACAAACCAAAGGAGAATATACCTTGAGTGGAGGGGCGTTTCAGGGGACTGTTACGTACGATCCTGCATCCGGTAACCTGGTAAAACTGGTTTTTCAACGTATTTTTAAAGGAAAACCCCAGGTGGCTTTAAAGGAAATTTGGAAAGGGAACCGGTTATTCTGGGATCACGGTTTTTATCAGCTTTCATCAGACAACGGAACGACCTGGGGAGAGCAACGGCAGCTTAAATATGAAAAAGGCCCGGACTTCGATCCCTCTGATTGGGGAAACACAAACTATCTGCAAACAAATGAAATGTATATTGGCAATGCCACTTCCTTAAGCAACGGAGATGTTATTGTCAGTGCCACCATTCCTGTTCCTTATACAGATGAAGAAGATATGAAGTATCCCTCCATTTATCCAAATAATTACAGAGAGGGGTGCGTGGCCGGAGCCATTTGTTTTATCGGCAGCTGGAATGAAGAAAAAAAGGATTACGACTGGAAAACGTCAAATGCTGTTTTTTTACCCCGAAAAATATCAACAAGAGGGTTAACAGAACTGGATGTGAGTGAATTGAAGAATGGGAATTTACTGCTCATTATGCGCGGCTCAAATGCCGGACTCGATATCTCGGAATCACCGGGCAGAAAATGGTATTCTGTATCAAAAGACGGAGGGCTCACATGGAGCGAAGTAAAAGACATGCGCTACGATAACGGTGAACAATTTTATTCTTCTGCCACCATTTCCAAAACAATACGAAGCTCAAAAACCGGTAAATTATACTGGGTGGGGAATATCAACAGGGAGCCTCCGAAAGGGAATTATCCCAGGTATCCGTTGCAAATTGTTGAGATTAATGAAGAGGATCCCTCCTTTAAGAAAAGTACCCTTACCGTTATAGATGATCGCGATCCGGATAAGGATTCTGAACATCTTCAACTTTCTAATTTTTCCCTTCTTGAGAACCGGGAAACATTGAATCTTGAAATTTACCTTACCCGGATTGGTGAAAAGGGTGGTGGAAATGACATTTGGACAGCAAGTGCTTATAAGTATACGCTTGAATTATAATGATATAACATAAATACAGATCGAATGAATGGGTTAAAGTCATACTTTTTTAGGTTATACGGATTTTCTATTTTTCTGCCACTGATCATTTTGATGTCATGCACGCCATCAAAGTCGGAAAATGATAACGTTTCAATTAATAATATTGAAAAATACCGGGAAATGCGCAAGGAAAAACGTAACCAGCCACGTCCTGTCATTCATAACAATGATGGTTGTGACGCCTATCTGTTTCCTTCCGACCGGGGATTTTCCATTCAGAATTTTCTTGATTTCCGCTCTGCCGGGCTAAAAGGCACCGATGTCAGTACTATTTCTTATTGTACGATAACCTCATCATTTGGGCAATTTACTCATAATACCAGGGTCGGTGAATTTCTTACGCTGACTCATAACCGGCCCGGACGGAAGAATATTGTGCCGGAATTTGTAGCGCTGGGAACCGATCCTTTGGAAGTAACCAGTAACTATGCCCGCGAAAATGGTTTTGAGTTTTTTTGGTCAAACCGGATAAACGATACCCATGATGCTGGTCACCGCCCTGACAATCCTTACGAACGGTGGTCAAAATTAAAGCAGGCACATCCCGAATATCTTTTTGGAACGGTTGGCGAACGGTTACCGCATGGCCGCTGGAGCTCAGTAGATTTTTCACACAAAGAAATCCGTGATTTATGTGTGCAATACTATACAGAAGTGTGTGAAAACTATGATGTGGATGGGATTGAACTGGATTTTTTCAGGCATCTCTATTTGTTTAAAGAGGTGGCAAGGGGTAGTCTGGCTTCTGAGGTGCAACTTGATATGATGACAGATATGCTTACGCAGATTCGGGAAATGACCGAAAGAGTGGGCATGAAAAAGGGAAAAACAATACTGGTACTGGTGCGAATTCCGGATTCGATGGAATATTGCCGTGGAGTGGGTATTGACCTGGAAACCTGGATGGAAAAGGGATTGGTCGATATTGTTGTAGGAAGCGGTTATTTTCGGTTGAACTTCTGGAAATACCTGGTTAATGCAGGCCATAAATATGGCGTTAAAGTGTATGCCGGGTTAAGTGAGCCACGGGTGAAAAAAGAACATGCTTTGTTAATGCGTTTGCAAAGTCCGGTTTACCGCGCGCGAAGCGCCGCTGCCTGGCAGGCCGGAGTAGACGGAATTTATATATTCAACGAATACAACACCCGCAGCAGGTATTTGAAAGAAATTGGTAGTGCCGATAAATTAAAGGATAGAAACAAACTGTACTTTGCTACCTACAGGAATGGTAACCCCAACTCGTATTTGTTTGAGGGGAAAAGCTATTCGAATCTCCCGGATATTACTCCCACAAATCCGCATGTAATCGATTCCAGTCCGTTGAAAGTACAATTTGAGTTAGGCGATGAAAGTGTTCCCGCACAAATGGCATTTATTCTCTATTCCGAGGGAGGCAATCCGGAATATTTTAAAGCCAGTTTAAACGGTACCGAACTTCCGTTTCTGAAAAATGTAAAGAATGAAATTACAGTTTTTTCAATACCTCAGGAGTCCGTGCTTTCAGGGATGAATGAAGTGAGTATTTCATATAATCAGGAGAAGGACAAAGTAACTTTATTTGATTCGGCTATCTTAGTCCAGCGTGATTCTGATGATCCGGATACAAAAGAATTGGCAAATCTGTGTTTCGGAAATTAAGTGATTGGAGGAGCAGGATAGGCTGGGTTTCGAAACGGAGTAGACTGTTTTCGTTTCGATCCTGGAAAATCTTAATGGTAAATAAATTTCAGATTATGGAATTTTTTCGAAGGTTGAAATATGCCGTTGGAATTGTTTTTTTAGCAAGCATCAATTTTGCCTGCGATCCTGCTGAAGGGAACAGAAAATTGACAAAACCAAATGTTCTTTTTATTGCCATTGACGATTTGAGAACGCAATTGGGGTGTTACGGCGAGTCTTCAGTTATATCGCCTAATATTAACAGGTTGGCAGAAAGTGGTTTGGTCTTTAACAGGGCGTATTGCCAGATGGCTTCGTGCGGCCCTTCCAGGGCGTCATTGCTTTCTGGCAGAAGGCCTGATGTAACCCGGATTTTTGACAACCGGCCTGTTTTAAGAGAAATGCTTCCCGATATTGTTACGCTGCCTCAGCAATTCAAAAATTACGGATATCATACACAATCTTTTGGGAAGGTTTTTCATGGAATATTTAAAGGGGAGATAAGAGAAGATTCCCTCTCCTGGACACTTCCGGCCTGGAGACCCATGGCAATTCAGTATTTTACCGATAACGGAATTGAGGTGATAAAAGAACGACATTCAGAATACATTAAAAAAGCGGGTAATGTTTGGGATGCAATGGCTGAGAGGCGATTAAAAGGACTTCCATGGGAAGCGCCTGACTTACCGGATAATGAATTTGTTGATGGTAAAATAGCGGAGAAAGCCGTTGAAACACTAAATCAGGTAAAGGGAAAGCCGTTTTTTCTGGCCGTAGGGTTTACCAAGCCTCACCTGCCTTTTGTAGCACCGAAAAAATATTATGATCTTTATAAAGGAAAAGATATTAAACCGATAACCGGTGAGCAATTACCAACCCGGGCTCCCTGGCAGTCGCATAATTCAGACTCAAAAGAACTCAGGGGCTACAGTTCCATGCCACAACACGGGGCACTCTCTCTGGAAGAAGCTTATGAGCTTACCCTGGCTTATAATGCCTGTGTTTCGTTTGTCGATGCTCAAATCGGGAAAATATTGGATGAATTGCAGCGTTTAAATCTTCATAAAAATACGATGGTTGTATTGTGGGGCGACCATGGCTATCATTTGGGGCATTTGGGACTGTGGTGTAAAAATACCAATTTTGAAACTGCTGTAAGGGTTCCGCTGATTATTTCCTATCCCCATTCCTCATTTTCAGGAAAAAGAACGAACGTAATTGTAGAACTTCTCGATTTGATGCCCACATTGTGCGAATTTGCAGGGCTTCCTGTTCCTGATGGAACACAGGGAAAGAGCCTTCTGCCGTTATTAAATGACCCCGGAAAAGAATGGGATAAAACTGCCGTAAGTCAGCATACCCGGATTTTGCCCGGGGAAAAACCGCTGCTCTATATGGGATATAGTTTGCGTACCGACCAATTTCGTTATACTGAGTGGATTCCGGATGATACTGCCAAAGAAACCGAATTTGAATTATATGATTTAAGAAATTCGAAGGTTGAAACTGAAAATGTAGCGCTGATCGAAAAATATAATTCGGTAAAAAAGCAGCATGCTAAAATGTTACACGAAATTTTGGGAAATGAATGAATGTATAAGGGAATATTTTTTCCGGTTTAATCGATATAGCATGAACAGAAAATCTCTCCTTTTCGCAATAGTTGGTGTAACTATCCTTCTCTGCCCGGGTATTATTCAGGCTCATATTAATCCGGAGGCGGTTACTGTACGTAAAATCTGGAGTGATGAGCACCACAATGCATTTACCGGACTTTTGTTTTTTAAGGGTAATTTTTATTGTTCTTTCCGGCAGGGAAAACATCATGCAAGTGGAGATAAGGGAGTTGTCAGAGTGATAAAGTCGCAAGACGGAATTAAATGGGAATCGGTTGCTGTTTTGGAAAAGGAAGGGTATGATCTCAGGGATCCAAAACTTTCTGTAACTCCTCAGGGGAAAATTATGATAATTATGGGGGGCTCGGTTTATAAAAACGGAGAGCGGCAAAGTATGCTATCTCATGTATCCTTTTCCGATAAAAATGGCAATCGTTTTTCAAGTCCGGTTGCCATAAAAGTAGAGAAGAGAAACAAAACGGCAAATGATTGGATGTGGCGTGTTACATGGCATCATTCAGTAGGGTATGCTGTACTCCAGCGGGTGAATCCCAGAACAAGCCTGTTGTTTAAAACCCGTAACGGCAGGAAATACAAACTGATTACAGATTTTAGTGAACAGATAAGCGGAGGACCCGGGGAGTCAACAGTTCGGATTTCGCCCGATGGTGAAATGTTTATGATGGCGAGAAGAAGGACGGGGAACGGGTTGTGGGGACGAAGTGAACCACCATATCTGGATTGGGAATGGAGTGATACGGGAATCCGGATGGGCGGCCCTGATTTTGTACCGCTAAATGATAGTTTTTATATTGCCGGTACAAGGGTTGCTAACAACCAGCCATATTACACGGGGCTTTTTCTGGTAAATAAAGAAGGTCATTTTACTGAGATATACAAACTTCCGTCGGGTGGTGATAACAGTTATCCGGGGATTGTGGTTGAGAATAACAAAATATATGTGTCGTATTACTCATCACATGAAGGAAATGCTTCCATTTATTTTGCTGAAATTCCTGTTTCCGCAGTGAAAGACCAACTCAAAAGCCTGATGAATAAATAGTATTGTGAGATTTATTTGAATGAATGACTAAAAAATCAAAATGAATAACCATATAAAAGTGCTTAACCTTTTTCCCCTCATACTGCTTACCTGTTTAATCTGCTCGCCATGGGCGACAGAATCCCAGGAATCACAACGTAAATACGACAACAGGAAAGATGCTTATAACTATCCTGTACGGCCTGGCATTCCGGGTAAAACGCCATTTTGGAATACTTATTCGAAAAGATTTATGTATGCTCCGGCTTTTGATTTTAACGAAATAGAAAAAGCTGTTTTTTACCGGTTTACGGCTATTTCACTTGCTTCAAATGAAGAATTTTCGTTTGATGCGGAAACGCCTTCGGCTTCTCTTGCGCCCATTTGGGAGAAGTTACCTGTGGGACAGGTGGCCCTGATATGCGAAGGGCACGACGACAGAGGACAGATTTTCGGACTAGCCGGCACGCGGGTTTTTTACAGGGCTGCAGGCTACAACGGGCCATATTTAAAACAGGAAAAAGATTACGGGGAAAGCGCCCGGCAGGCTTTGAAGTTTCTGTTCGACTTTAAGCCAATTCAAACCTGGCTGGAAGCCCGTTTGGATACTTCGTATTTTTTGTATTGTTACCCTTCAAAAATAATCGGAGCTGTTGTTGAAAGTATGTTGCTTTACGCCGACGTGGCCTCGGACGATGATGGGCAAAAAGCTATAAATATTGCAAAGAATGCTGCTGGTTTTTTAATGGGTATTAGTGAACCGGAAGGCAAACCTTATGCCTGTTTCCCTCCTACATATTACAAGGATTATCAGACATTAAGCAGGGGAATGTTCACACGTGCCAAAGAGTTTCAGGGCCAGTTAATGATGACTTATCCGGCGTCTGTGGCAGATATTTATCTAAGTCTTTTTGACGCAACCAAAGATCAAAAATATTTTGAAGCAGCCGTAAAAATTGCAAATACCTATTTAAAAACCCAGTTGCCTTCGGGTACATGGCACCTAAAAGTTTGGATGGATACCGGAGAGCCGGTAAATAAAAATGTTTGTTTGCCCACTTCGCAGATTGTATTATTTGATCGTTTTGAAAAACAGTATCAGATAACGAATTATAAGTCTGCCAGAGATAGAGCATTTCAATGGATTATGGATAATCCTGTAAAAACGTTTAACTGGGAAGGACAGTTTGAAGACATTCCCCCGGTGGAGGAATATGCGAACCTGAGTGGCAGCTGGGCCATGGATTTTGCATCGTATCTGTTCGAACATTCTGCCCGGCAAAAGGATATTGTCCTTGCAGAAGAAATCCTCAGGTACGTAGAAGATCAGTTTGTGGTGTGGGAGAAACCATTGCCTAAAAAGGAGTATCTGACCGAAACATGGTGTAATCCATGCGTTTTGGAACAGTATCGTTATTACACTCCGGTGGGGGCCGCGGCAACAAGAGTTATGCTTGCCTACCAGAAAGCATACGTTGCTACCGGAAAAGAAATTTATCTTGACAAGGCAAAAGATTTTGCCAATAATCTTACTAAAATTCAGAATGCACAAACAGGACAATATTATACATGGTGGGATACAAATCCAAAGCATCAGATTATTGGGTGGTTTAACTGCGCAACAGAGGATATTAAAGCAATACTGGAGTTTAATGCATTTATGAAAACAATGAATTGACAGGCTACAACTTTTTCAGTAATACAAAAAAGATGACTGTAAAATCTATTTTATTCTTTACTCTTATTTTTGCTTGTAATTTTTCATTTTGCTACGCACAGAATGATCCCGCAAAAAAGCAAAATACTTCTGAAGTCAATGGAACGCCTTTGGTTTTTGGAGTAGTGGCTGACATTCAATATGCTGACAAGGATGCTTTGAGGGGACGATTTTACCGTGCTTCCATCAATAACCTTAAAAATTGTGTGGCCGCTATTAATGATGAAAATCCCGTATTTACAGTTCAGTTAGGAGATATTATTGATGGGCATAAGGATGACAATCATAAAACACGCGCTGATTTGGATTCGGTAGTTCGCGTTATCAGTCATTTAAATATGCCCCTGCACCATGTTATTGGAAATCATGATATGTTGGCAGGTAAAGCGTACCTGGAAGCGAAACTCAATATGAAAAGTTTTTATTATGATTTTACAACACCTTCCTGCGACGGATGGCGTTTTGTGGTACTCGATGGCAACGATGGCGGGTACGGGATAATGACTGATAGTCAGGTTGAATGGTTTTCATTGTTAATAAAAGAAGCAGAAAAGAGGGGAGAAAAGGTGATTTGTTTTTGCCACTACGCTTTAGTTCCGGATGCCGCTGCCAATCACCGGATGGCCAAACCCGAACCTGTGTTGGAAATACTGGATAGCACCGGGTGTGTGAAAGCCTGGTTCGCAGGGCACGACCACAAAGGCGGTTACTGTCTGCGAAAAGAGGTTCATCATATTACCATGAAGGGGATGGTAGAGGCGCCGGAGAAAAATTCCTTTGCGATAGTTAAACTTTATCCCGATAAAATGATTATCAACGGATTGGGTAAAGAAGAGAGCCGGTTGTTACAGTTTTAGGAGTAAGTATTGTGTATAAATAAAAGTTTGGTATTATGGATAGATTTGTTTACATCATTTTATTGTTGGGGGTGACGTTTAATGGGGCATTTGCTGCTTCTTATAATGAAATACTTTCCCCAAAAACAGAAATTTTGAATTCGCTGGCTGTTTCAGTTCTTGCGGATTCTGATAAGAAAGAATCAACGGATTTAAAATACGTGGATGGTTTTTCCCTCCGGATAATGGGAAAATATCATCCGGAGAAAAACTACAACAGGCTGCCTGCTAAGTTTGAAGAAATAGTCAGGCCCGCTGTTTGGAGTTTAAGCAAAAATTCATCGGGCATTTCAATACATTTTACGACCAATTCGCCCGTTGTTGCTGCAAAATGGAAGGTGACAAGATACCCGAGACGGGCCAACATGGCTCAAATAGGAACCAGCGGACTGGATTTATATTGTTTGGTTGACGGAAATTGGCAATATGTAAATTCGGCAGTACCCTCCGGGCTTGAAAATGAGAAAACAATTATTTCGGATATGGATACGGCGTATAAAGAATTCATTGTGAATCTTCCGTTATACGATGGGGTTGAATATGTTGAAATTGGAATTGAGCGTGGATTTTCCATATCGACGCCAAAGAAAAGTACATTCCGTACAAATAAACCCATTGTTTTTTATGGAACCAGCATTACCCAGGGGGCAAGTGCATCGAGGCCCGGAATGGCTTATCCGTCGATTATATCAAGGAAACTGAATGTGGGAACAATGAATTTTGGTTTCAGTGGAAATGGCAGGTTTGAAGAGTCGGTGGGAAAAGCGCTGTGTGAAACAGGTGCAGGGCTGATTGTCCTGGATTGTACCCCCAATTCCTCCCCGGAGACAATAAAGAATAATGCCCCTGAACTCATAAAACAAATCAGGGCCTGTAATCCTGAAATACCCATTCTGCTGGTTGAAAGTATCGTTCGGGAGTATGCACATTTTCGAAAATCGGACTCCTCCGTATTTGGAGGTCTGAAATACATCGAATCGCAAAATCAGGAGTTGCGTAATTCATTTTTAAAGGCTGTGGAATTGGGGATGTCGGATATATATTATTTAGAATCTGGTGATTTGATTGGGGCAGATCATGAAGCTACGGTGGACGGCACTCACTTGTCAGATTTGGGGATGGTACGGATTGCAGAAAAAATCAGCGAAAAAATAGTAGAAATATTAAACCTGGAATGAGATCCCTCTGAAGAGAAACAGAATGTTATGTTTTGAAATACAGTATACAAGTATAAATTGTAGCAGGAAAGACGCAGGGGAACAGAACAGTGAATGGAATTATGAGGATTAAAAAGAATAGCAAATAAAATATGGAGAATAAAAGAACACTTCTTATAGAAGCTGAAAATTTTGAAGATGTTGGTGGTTGGGTGATAGATCAGCAGTTTATGGATTACATGGGCTCTCCGTTTTTACTGGCGCATGGTATGGGGATTCCCGTGAAAGATGCAGTTACAAAAGTGCATTTTCCTGAAACCGGCATTTTTCATGTTTGGGTGCGTACCCGTGATTGGGCCGCCCCCTGGAAAAGAGAGGTGCCGGAGGGTGTATATCAGGCGCCCGGAAGATTTCAGCTTCTGGTTAATGGTCAGACTCTTGATGCAATTTTTGGTACTAAAAAAGCAAAGTGGCACTGGCAATATGGCGGTACCATAAAAATAGAACAGAACACCAATGAACTCCGACTCCACGATTTGACCGGATTTGAAGGTCGTTGCGATGCGGTTTTATTTTCAAAAGATGCTAAGCTGCTTCCTCCTGATGATGGTTTAGAGCTGAAAAATTTCAGAAAGAAACTTTTAGGTTTTCCTGATGAGGATAAGAATGTGGGAAAGTACGATTTTGTTGTTGTTGGTGGGGGAATTGCCGGAATTTGTGCTTCTGTAGCTGCGGCCCGGAAAGGCGTGAGCGTTGCTTTAATACAAGACAGGCCGTTGGTTGGAGGAAACAACAGTTCAGAAATACGGGTGCAGTTAGGAGGGAAGGTAAATTTACCGCCGTATCCGGCCATTGGCAATCTGGTGAATGAATTGAATCCGAATTTCAGCCAAAATGCCAGACCGGCGGAGCGCTATAAAGACTGGTTAAAGATGGAGTTGGTTAAGAATGAAACCAATCTTCATCTTTTTCTGAACACCCATGTAAATGGCGTTGAAACGGATGGTCAGAAAATAAAATCGGTTATAGCGCAGAGTGTTATTACAGGAGAGAGCCGAAAGTTTGAAGCGCCTGTTTTTGCTGACTGTTCCGGAGACGGTACTTTGGGGTACCTGGCGGGTGCTGATTATTGGTATGGCAGGGAATCCCGGAAGGAAACGGGGGAAAGGCTTGCACCAAAAGAAGCAGATGAGTTGACGATGGGAACTTCTGTAATGTGGTACTCTGTAAAACGAAAGGGCGAATATAGTTTCCCGGAAACTCCCTGGGCAGTTCAGTTCGATGAAAGTACCTGTCAGAAAGTGATACGGGGAGATTGGAACTGGGAGCTGGGGCTTGGCCGCGACCAACTGGAAGAATCCGAATTTATCCGCGACTACGGGTTCCGGGTCATTTACGGAAACTGGTCTTTTCTGAAGAATAAAAGTTCTTTTGACGAAGAGTATAAGCGCCGAAGGCTAGAATGGGTTTCGTATATTGGAGGAAAGAGGGAGTCTCGGCGGCTTTTGGGGGATGTGCTGCTGAAGCAACAGGATATAGAAAGCAATAAATTATTTCCTGATGCGTGTGTAACAGCAACATGGACCATTGATTTGCATTACCCGAAAGATATAGAGGGACTGGATGAAGAAACATTCAGAACTACGGCCCGGAAGAAAAAAATTCAGCCTTACAGTATCCCGTTTCGTTGTCTGTATTCCCGGAATATCGATAACCTGATGATGGCCGGTCGGAATATCAGCGTTACGCATGTGGCCCTGGGAACGGTGAGGGTGATGAAAACAACCGGAATGATGGGGGAGGTGGTTGGGCTGGTAGCCTCGCTGTGTAAAAAACTGGATACACTGCCACGCAATGTGTACCAGAAATATTTATCCCGTTTTAAAGAGACACTAACAGAAGGTGTTCCTGCAAAAAAAGAGAAGTAAAAGGTTTATTTTCAATAGTTTGATTGCTCTAAAAGAAGTCTGAACAGAATGAGGCATTTAAATATTATGGAATTATCTTTTTACCCTTATCACCTAAATATTTTTTCAGAATTAAAGAATATGGGAAAAGGGAGGTATAGGAATTTAAGAACTGTTTTTATCCTGTTTATAATTATAATAACAGGCGGTTGCAAGAATACGGGAAAGATTACAGAACCCGGGGTGATTTTGACATTCGATGACAGGAATATGCTCAACTGGGAAAAGCAGATTCCTTTATTTGCCAAATACAATGCCCATGTAACTTTTTTTGTTGACCGTTTCGATGAATTGACGCCGGAACAGTTACAGGCGCTAAAAAGGTTAAAAGAGGCCGGTCACACGATTGGCTGTCATGGGTTGAGACATCGCAAAGCCGCTGAATTTTGTGAAAAATTTTCTGTGGAGGATTATATTGTTGCCGAAATTGAACCTGCAATAAAAGTGATGGAGGAGAAAGGTTTTCCTCCTATGTGTTTTGCATATCCCAACAGCAATCACAGTGCGCTTACCGACAGTGTGCTTTTAAACTATTTTCGTTACCTGCGCAGCGGGGGAATAAGAATCGACGACTCTTCTTCAAACAAAGAAAAGGCATTTGTTCCGGTGAATGATATACGGGGAAAAGGCCGGTTGGATGGAGTAAGCTTTCATCCAAAATCAAAAAATGACGACTTGGTTTTGCAGGTAAAGGATGCCATCAAACGGTTGAAAGAGAACAATGAGTTGTTGGTTTTGTATGCTCACGATATCCGCAACTTGGGAGAGGAAGGACCTAAAAATTACATTACAGTTGAGGCGCTGGATGAAATTTTAAGTTATGCACATAAGTATCAAATTAAGTTTTATTCGTATGAAGAACTACCATAATAAAAAGGATTTAAAGAATTTCGGAAGACGGGATTTCCTGAAACGCTCCCTGATCAGTGGTATTTCAGTTTGTTGTTTGCCTGTAAGAGGCTATTCATTCCTTTCAGAAAATCAGAAAACGGATTTCCGTCTTTCTCTTGATACACCAACTCGTCATTTTGACGAAAAAAGACGCAGTTGGGTACACCCGCGCGCAGGAATTGTACCAGGAGCCGGGAAGGATGGATTACCCCGTGTAGTAATGACAATGAACCTGATTTCCGGGAGTGATGTTTTTAATACCATTTACGGATTAGAGACTGATGACCTTGGCAAAACCTGGACGAGCCCTGAAGAGATTATTCCACTGGCGCCGCACTATGAGGAGATAAAAGGTGTTAAACGACCGGTCGTGGTTAGTGATTTTTGGCCACGCTGGCATAAAAAAACAAAGGTGCTGCTCGGAACCGGTCATACTGTTATTTATGCGCCCGACTGGAAATTTGTTTCCGGTCCAAGGCCCCGGCATACCTCATATGCTATTTATGATCAGGGTACTAATGCGTGGTTACCATGGCAAAAGTTAGAAATGCCTGATCCAGAGAGATTTTATGATTGTGGTGCAGGCAGTACACAACGTTATGACGAAGAAGATGGATCAATTCTTCTGCCTGTCTATTTTCGTCTTCCCGGAGCGGGCAGAATAAGTACAGTTACTATTTCCCGTTGTAAATTTGATGGCGACAAGTTGCAATGGGTCGAGCATGGCAACGAACTCAGCACTGATGTCCCAAGAGGATTTGGAGAGCCGTCAATTACATTTTTTCAGGGTTGGTACTTTCTTACAATAAGGAATGATGAAAAAGGTTATGTGGCTAAAAGTGCTGACGGATTACATTTTGATGAACCCATACCCTGGACTTTCGATGACGGGACTGATCTGGGAAATTACAATACCCAACAGCATTGGGTAACTCACAGCGATGGTTTATTTTTGGTTTATACCCGCCGAGGTGCGAATAATGATCATGTAACCCGGCACAGAGCACCTCTTTTTATGGCACAGGTTGATCCGGATAAACTTTGTGTTATTCGTGAAACTGAATGTATTTTAGTGCCGGAGCGAGGGGCTACCCTTGGTAATTTTGGTGTTACCGATGTAAGTGAACAGGAAACATGGGTAACGGCAGCCGAGGTGATGTTGCACCCTGGTGTTGAAAAATACGGAAGTGATGGGAGTGTATTTGTCGCACGAATTCATTGGGAAAAACCAAATCGTTTATAACAGTTTAAAAAATTAAAGCAATGAAATTTTATAAAAAAACTATTCCCAGCCAAAAGTATACAGGCAGGCGAAGATTTTTAAAAAACTCCCTGGCAGGAGGAATTTCAATTTTGTTTTTACCATTAAACGCCAAAAGTTTTTGGTTGGATGAGGGTAAAATAAGTTATGATTTGGCCCTGGATAATCCAACGCGCTATTTTGACGGGGAAAACTGTTTTGTCCATCCACGGGTGGGAATTGTTCCGGGAGTAGGGAAACACGGCATGCCCAGGGCAGTTATGACAATGACCACTCAGGATCTTTCGGGCAGTGATGTTTTCCGGGCGGCTTACGGGTTGAAAACCGACGACCTGGGAAAAACCTGGTCAACACCCAAAGAGCTTCCCGGCCTGGCACCACGTTACGAAATCATTGATGGGGAGAGGCGTCCTGTTGCTTTGAGCGATTTTTGGCCGACCCGGCATAAAGCTTCAAAAATGTTACTTGGAACCGGTCATACCGTTGTTTACACCCCCGAGTGGAAAGTTACACACCCCCGGCCCCGTCATACCTCATATTCCGTTTATAACCCGGAATTAGGAGGATGGTTGGCTTGGAAGAAACTGGAAATGCCCGACCCTGACAAGTTTTACGACTGCGGTGCAGGTAGTGTGCAGCGATATGATAAACCTGACGGTACCATCCTGTTGCCGGTATATTTTCGCCCTCATGGGGCCGGACAAGTTAGCTCAGTTACTGTCGTCCGCTGTTCATTTTACAATGGAAATTTAAGTTATATTGAACATGGAGATGAATTAAAATTAGATATTCCGAGAGGTTACGGAGAACCGTCGCTCACTTTTTTTAAGGGACAATATTTTATGACGCTGCGTAACGATAAACAAGGTTATGTAACAAAAGGCCCGGACGGATTACATTTTGATGAACCCAGGGTATGGACCTTCGACGATGGAGAAGAACTGGGTAATTACAATACACAACAGCACTGGGTTACCCACAGCGATGGATTGTTTTTGGTTTACACGCGCCGGGGGGCTGACAACGACCATGTGTTCCGTCACAGGGCACCTTTGTTTATGGCTCAGGTTGATCCTGAAAATTTATGCGTAATCCGTGAAACGGAACAAATACTTGTGCCTGAACGAGGTGCCAGGCTTGGTAATTTTGGTGTTACCGATATTAGCCCAAACGAAACCTGGGTTACCGTTTCGGAATGGATGCAGCCCAAAGGTGTTGAAAAGTATGGAAGCGACGGAAGTGTGTTTGTGGCCCGTATCCACTGGGATAAACCAAACCGTTCGTTTGGCTGATTTATTAAATGCAGTGAACCCTAAACAGAATGCAGTGATTTTTTTTAGGAATACATTAAATGATTGAATAGGTGAAACAAACCATGAGCACAAATTTTACATACAACAGAATTTTTGTTCTGGCAGGTTCCCTGTTTTGACCATTAAAAATAAAAATTATAAAAACATGAAAGAATATTCAAAAATTGACGGACTGATAGCTCCTGTGTTTACCCCCATGAAAGAGAATGCAGATATTAACACGGTAGAAATTCCGGGTTATGCTGATTTTTTGATTTCAAACGGGTTAAATGGCGTATTTGTTAACGGGTCTTCAGGCGAAGGAATGCTGCTGACAACCGATGAACGAAAAATGATAACAGAGGCCTGGGCTCCCTTTGCCAGTGAAAACTTTAAATTTATTGTGCATGTGGGAAGCACAAGTTATCGCCAGGCACAGGAACTGGCTCTTCACGCCCGGGACTGTGGTGCATGGGCCATTTCCTGTATGGGACCCACATTTTTACAGCCTAAAACTCCACTTGAGTTGGTGGACTTCTGTCGCCAGGTGGCTTCAGTAGTGCCTGATCTTCCATTTTATTATTACCACATTCCGGAACGTTCGGGAGTGAATATCAGAATGTCTGAGTTTTTAAAAGAAGGACAAAAAGTAATTCCGAACCTGGCAGGTATCAAATTTACAGACGCCAATTTTATGGAAATGCAGCAATGCCTTGCCCTGAGTAATGGCCGCTTTGATATTACCCACGGACAGGAGCAAACGTTGTTGTGTGGCTTGTCCATCGGAGTGAAAGGGGCGATAGGTACTTCCTATAATTTTGTTCCGCGGTTGTACCAGGAATTGCTGGAAGCATTTAAAAACAGGGATATGGAAAAAGCCAGGGAATTGCAAATGGAATCGGTTAAGATAACGGAAGTCATCATAAAATATGGCGGAGGTATTGTAGGCGGAAAAGCGATGATGAAGTTGATCGGTATTGATTTTGGCCTTTGCCGGTCGCCACTTAGAAACCTTAGTAGTACAGAGTATATCGGGCTGGAAAGGGATCTGAAAGAAACTGGTTTTTTTGATTTTATTGCCCGCTTGAAATAATAAACTATGAATTTGGGATATAGAGATGTTTGCTTATTTCTGGTTTTGTTGTTCCTTATTTTCGCCGGCTGTTCTGCTCCGGAGGATCGCGTTGTTTCCGGGGAGCTGAGGCAGGAAGCGCTGGAGCAACTTCAGTCTGTTTTGCGTAGCGGCCAAAAATGGGAAAAAGTACATGCCGCCGAATGTCTGTTAGATCTGGGCTATTCACAGGATATTACAGATATTTTTCGTGAGGAGGAAACACTAAGTGGAACAGAATATTACTATCGGATAGGTATTTGGCGGGTATTAGCCCGGGCAGCAGCCAGCCCTGCTGAGAAACAGAAATGGGTCGATTCTGTTTCATCTGTTTTTAGCAAACCGGAACTGCCGGATCATCTGCATGCAACAGAGTCTCTTGCTAAACTTGGTATTTCGCCCTACCGGGTAAGTCCGTCCATTGCAGATTCAATCCTGAATAGCTATCACAACTCATTGTGGTTGTACGTTTTATGGGGAAAAGCGTATTCCGGCGAAGAGGAAATGAATCAGGTAAAAAGTAAATTACTCGATATTGTTTGTTCTAAAAAAGAAACGGACACAATCAGGCGATTGGCAGCTTACGCATTGCGTAATATGAAGAATATTAACGATGAACAATGGAGCGCCCTGGCTGATGCCGCATGTAACGAACCGGATACATCCCTTGCATACACCTACATTCTGAGCAGTGCATTTGTAAATACTCCGGCAGATTCATTGGTATCACCACTGGCTGTTTATTGCAAAGAGGCTCTTCTTAATGAATTGTCCAATTCCGGGAAGCCGGAAAATTATGAAGCCCTGTTTGCGCTGGCAGAAAAGGGAGTTGATGAAGATTTACCGCTTCTTACATCGCTTGTTAGAGAAGAGACCGCAGCAATGTATAAAAACAAAGAGGACATTGCCGTGGCTGCCTCCAATGCTATTTTGCGGATTGACCGCCGCCAAAAATACACTTTGCACGGGATTGACTGGGGCGTTATTGTTCTTTACGGAATAGGGATGCTTTTAGTAGGGTTTTATTATTCCAGAAAGGCGAGGAATACGGAAGATTACCTTTTGGGAGGGAGAACAATGAGGCCTTTTGCTGTTGGCTTGTCGCTTTTTGCAACGATGGTCAGCTCCCTGAGTTACCTTTCCTATCCGGGCGAAATGATACTAAACGGGCCGGCTTTTTTTATCGGTATGATTATTTTTCCTCTAATTTATTACATTGTTGGTTGGTTCCTGATTCCGAAATTTATGGAAATGAAAGCGACCAGCGCCTATGAGTTGCTGGAGAAACGTTTGGGATTGGGGGTAAGAATGCTTGCTACATTTTTTTTCCTGACGCTGCGTTTCCTTTGGATGGCGACCATCATTTATGCAACCATTAATACCGCACTGGTGGCCATCGTTGACATCCCTCCATCGTATGCCCCATATATCAGTGTTTTTTTAATGTTGCTTACAATAACTTACACTTCCCTTGGTGGCTTTAAGGCAGTGGTAACAACCGATGTTATCCAGTCTATTGTACTATGGAGTGGTGCATTTTTGACCATTTTTGTTGTATCTATGCATTTCAACTCATTAACAGCCTGGCTTCCCGACCATTATTTGGAGCACTGGAGCCCACTTAGGTGGGGGGCAGATGTGCAGCAACGCACAACAATTGGCAATGCTATGGTGATGCTACTGGTTTGGTTTATCTGTACCAACGGGTCGGATCAGATGGCCGTGCAAAGGTACCTTTCGACCAAAGACCTGCGGGCAGCAAGGCATACGTTTGGTATATCCCTGATAGCTACTTTTGTGGTAAAAATATTTTTGGCTGTAGTAGGCCTGGCAATGATTGCCTATTTTACGGCCAACCCACATTTTCTGGATGACGGACAATCGATCACGGGGCAGGCTGATCGGCTGTTCCCAAAATTTATTTTAATCGGGTTGCCGGTAGGGATATCGGGCCTGGTTGCTTCGGGCATATTTGCAGCTGCCATGTCAAGCCTTTCGTCCGGGCTGAATTCATCTTCATCGGTTATCAACGAAGACATTCTTAAGCGACTGATCCCGCGGTTAGTATCGGCAAATCCTTTACGTCAGGTGAAAAAAATATCTGTTTTGGTTGGAATTATTGCTATTCTGCTGAGCCTTGTCATTGGCAATGTACAAGGGAACCTGCTGGATGTGGTTGTCAAAGTTGTCAACCTTTTGGTAGCCCCCCTGTTTGTACTGTTTTTTATGGCCATTTTTGTGCCGTTTGCCACCAGTAAGGGGACTATAATCGGCGGACTGGCAAGTGTTGCCATGGCTATTGTAGCCGCCTTTTGGCAGTTTATGGGAATAACCGTACTCTGGATAATGCCATCAGCACTTTTTGTCGGTATTGTGGTTGGGGTAATCGCAAGCTTGTCCGAAAAGCTTATTCGTTCTTTGAGTCGCTGAATGAAAGTTTTTATGTTTTGAATAGTTCTTTGAGTCAGGTTTTTGAAGATGTTAATCTGACAAAATCCGGATTAGGAGGTTGCTGACCTGTTTTTATTTGCAAATTCATGACAGCGCAGGATGGAACTTCCTGTTGAAATGTATTAATTTGGGAGAAATTAATGAAAGACCGGAAATGAGCAAAAATTATTTTTTAGCGTTTGACCTGGGAGCATCCAGCGGCAGGGCCATGTTAGGTATTTTGGAGAATGGAAGGCTTGAACTAGCGGAGGTTCATCGTTTTAAGAACCAGATGACACGTATTCATGGAAGTTATTACTGGAATATTTTCAACCTGTTTGAAGAATTGAAAACCGGCCTGAAAAAGTGTGTTTCAGAGTTGGGTATTCAACCGCTGTCTGTTGGAATAGACACGTGGGGTGTTGACTATGCTTTGGTTACTGCAGGCGGAAGATTGGCCGGCTTACCATTTGCCTACCGCGATCACCGTACCGACCAGGCAATGGAACAGTTTTTCAGAATTTTACCACAAAAAGAAACTTACCTTTCATCTGGTATACAGTTTATGCAGTTTAATACACTTTTTCAGTTATTTTCTTCGGTGAAGCAAAATGATCCTGAACTAAAGGTGGCTGAAAAACTGCTTTTTACTCCCGATGTGCTTAATTTCTTTTTCACAGGTATTACAAAGAATGAATACACCATTGCAAGCACTTCTCAGCTTTTAAAACCCGGTCGGCCGGAATGGGAGCCGAAGCTTTTTGAAGCAGCGGGTATTGATCAAAAGTTGGGGGAAGAAATCGTTCAGCCGGGAACAGTGCTTGGAGAAGTTCTTACTGAAATTCAGGAGGATACAGGTTGCGGTGCCATTCCTTGTGTAGCTGTGGCTTCGCACGATACAGCTTCGGCGGTAGTATCCGTTCCGGCAGAGGGGGAGAACTGGGCTTATCTCAGTTCCGGTACCTGGTCACTGCTTGGTATCGAAAGCCCGGAACCTTTGGTTTCTGAAAAGTCGCTTGAAATGAATTTTACCAACGAAGGCGGAGCAGAGGGAACTACCCGCTTCCTGAAAAATATTATGGGCATGTGGCTTATCCAGGAGTGTAAACGTATTTGGGATCAGAAAAAGGAAATGGACTGGCAGGAGATTGTGGAGTTGAGCAACGCTGCTGAACCTTTTAAATGTCTTGTTAATCCTGATGATCCGATGTTCCTGAACCCGGGCGATATGCCGGAGGCGATAAAAAGTTTTTGTAAAAAAACAGGGCAACCGGTTCCTGAAACCAAAGGCGAAATTGCACGTTGTATTTACGACAGTCTGGCGCTGAAATACAAATATACATTGGGGCAGATTGAAACAGTTACGGGTAAAAAGATAGAAAAACTGCATATAATAGGAGGGGGAGCAAACAATGAAATGCTGAACCGCTTCACGGCAAATGCTATCGGAATACCGGTTGTTGCAGGCCCGACAGAAGCTACAGCCATCGGCAATATTATGATGCAGGCAAAAGCTCTGGGGATGGTGCATTCGGTTCAGGAAATCAGGGATGTAATCCGGAATTCCTTCGATGTAAAAACCTTTGAACCCCATTCAGATCCCGGATGGGAAAAGGCCTTTGGCGCTTTCTGTAAAATGTTCTGATTGCAGTTTCTGCTATATTGTTCCAGGGCTTTTTATCGTTTAACTGTTCCAAATTATGCACTGGAAAACTGGAAAGGGGGCTTCGGTGTTATACTTCCAATGAAGCTGTGTTACCCTCTTATTGTTTCTGTGCCAGCCTTGACAGTTCTCCTTATTTTCCATTTGTATCCACATTTTTTGCATACCTGATGATCGTCAAAATGATCGTAGGTATGAATTGTGGCATCCTGATGAACATCATAATGAGTGGTTGTAATAATTTCTTTTTCCGTTTCTTCTGTTGTTGTTCCTTTATACTCCTTACGTTCGCTCCAGGTCACATTTCTCTCAGTTCCTTCATAGGTTGAGCCAAGACTTTTAGCTTTGGCATACGTATTACAGTTGGCGCATCGGTTGTATTTAATGTTTTTGTTAAAAATACTGATAAATAGAAAAAGTAATCCCAGTCTTATAAGAAGATTCAGTGTGACTTCCTCCTGGGTATTCATTGCTACGGATAGCCAGATAAGATAGGTAAAGAAAAAAGATATTCCGAAAACGATCAGAATCAGTGAGCCATTGGAAATATTATCATTCCAGATTAAACGAACCCCAATAATAAACCCGATTAATAGTGCCAAAATAAAGGTGAACCAAAAGAAAACATTGCTGATTCCCAGTATAATATCATTCCCAGTGATTTTCTCTTCCACTTTGTGCGTCACATTAAAATAATAATCGCTTGTAATAGAATAGTTAACCACTTTTAATGGGATTAAATAGGCTAGCCGTTTTAAAGGTAGGCCAGCATACCATTTGCTGTGCCATGAATCGGGATAACTCAAAGCTGAAACCTTACCGTCTTTAATCACAAATTGAACACCATCGTGACTCAATTTTGACCGATAGACGGAAATTTTGTCAATAAAAGCATATCCATTTCTTTTTTCCTTGTCAGTATAAACAAGATAATCCAGAGGAAATAGTTCTTCCTCCAAATCTTCCACATCTAATCCCAATACCTTTTTCTTTATTTTATTTTCGAAATAGAATTGTCTTTCGTATTTCAGGGTTTTTATTTTAATTGGAATAGTTTCAGCAATCTCATCCGCCGCAATGTTACCGGTCAATCCATTTTCAAATTTTGCCACTATTGGATGACTTTGAGGGTACGGCGGTGTCTCAATAATTTTACCTTTCGTATTTGGCTCAATTTCTGTTGATTTCCACCTGTTGTTTTCTCCTTTAACGCCAATAACAAGTTTCTTATTTTTTTTGAGTTGTCGAAATTCTTCCAGATCCCAAACTCTGAGAGTACCTATTTCTCCTGTTTTTAGTTTGACAAGAAGGTCGTATTTTCCGGTTCGGTAAAGCGGTGTAACTTTTTCCCCTTTCTTTGCAATTAGTTTTATGTTTAAAACACTGGCCGGGTTTTTATCATTCTGTACTTTTTTCGAACTTTTTGTTTTGTTGCCGTAATCTTTAAACTGTGAAGAGTTTATCTTTAATTCTGTGGTTTTGAATACAGTAAAATCTTTATCGTAAGTCGATTTTTCTTTTTTAGGGCTGCAAGAGCAGAAAATGACAGCAATAAGACTTAGAAGCAGATAGATATATTTTTTCATAATTATATGTTTTTGTAACAGAATATTTTTGATTGATATGATTCATTGTTATTAATCCTTGATACAGCGAACGCTTAATCCTTTACTTTTCCATTAAGTTCCTTTAGTAAGGTGTTTATTGTATAACTACAAAGTACGTCCCCAAACAAGCGAATGGCCATTAACCGTTGAATTCAACCAGGTGCCCTTTTCTCCCATTCCAAGGGAGATAGCCTGGTTTTCTGTTTTTTCTCTGTTTCCTTATTTGGATGCAAAATGTAAATCACATTATTTCTTGAACCATTGGGAACTCTATCATTTAGAGTAACATAATTTCTTTGGTTTTCAGTCATTAGCTTTTTTAATTAAAGTTAAAAGCTTCTGTTGTTAAGTCTTTTAAATCAATATTTTACTTTTGGAAAATCCAACCAATTGACATTTCTCTATTCTCAGATGGTAGCTAGGAGAAAATAGGGTTTGTTTATCATATTATGGCGCCGTAAAAATATTATTTTTTTTATAATCATATGTGCTAAATTTTTAATTATTCATAGCGGTTTTGCAAAAATTATTATTTTTTATATCTGCTCTTTTTAAGACACTTTTTTTGCTTCTGATATATTGTATCTCTAAGGAATTTAAAATTTTATTGAGAGTGGTTATTTACAGGAATAAACAGTTTGGAAAGTAGATGTAGGGAATGTTTGTACATTGTAAAACAATAAATTAATCAGCGCGAATGTTGCTCCGGCCTATTAAGTTTCCTTATCTTTGTTTAAATGTTTTGTTTTTAAGTTTAAACAAGAATGTGTTGATTTGTGTTACATAATCAGCTATTCAATAAACGGGAAAATAAAGACATTCGACAAATGAAAAACAGGGGCTATTCGATTAAAGATTTGGAAGTACTGTCGGGCGTGAAAGCCCATACCATCAGGATTTGGGAAAAACGTTACGAGTTGCTGGTTCCGGAACGTACGGATACAAACATCCGGTACTATTCGGATGACGATTTGCGGAGAATGCTCAACGTTGCGATGCTGGTACGGCACGGGTACAAAATCTCCAAAGTAGCAAAATGGGATGAGGAGCGAATCAATCAAACCGTACTGGAATTGTCAAAGAAAAAAGCATCGGAGTCTGATTTTACGGACCGTTTAATATTGAGTATGGTCAATTTTGATAACCGGAGTTTTTACAATCTTGCCACTGAAATAATCGATTCGTTGGGCATAGAAAATGCGGTAGCCAAAGTATTTTTTGAGTTTTTTGTGCGGGTAGGAACTTACTGGCAGGTAGGCTCTGTTTTTCCGGCACAGGAACATTATGTAACCAATATATTACGGCAGAAATTAATCGCTGAAATTGATAAGCTTGGAGTGTCCGGAGAAAAAAATGCTACCATCCTGTTTTTTCTTCCTGAAAATGAATTGCATGAGATGAGCCTGCTTTTTTATTCTTATCTCGCGCAAAAAATGGGATACAATGTTATTTACCTGGGACAATTTGTTCCGTGGGACGATTTAATAAAAATTCAGAAGAAGGTAAATGTCGATTATGTTTTTACGGCCTTTATTAATTCTATTTCTAAAACAGAATTGGAAAATTACCTGGAATCACTTAAAGAGCTTTACAGCAAACAGAAAGTTTTTATTACCGGTTGGCAGTTGCAATTGCATCAGCCCAGGTTGCCACGGAATGTGAAGGTTGTAAAGGATTACCACGAGTTTAAGCGGTTTCTGCGATAGGGGCGAATGGGGGGTTAAAAGCTGCTTAGCGTTTGCTACTCAGTATTTCAGCTGTTTTTCTTTCGTTTCTTCCATGACCATGTTGTGAGGAATTAAATTCCCTTCCTCTGATTCTTTTAATCCCTTTTCAATTATAATCTTTTCCTCTTCGCTTAAAGTTTTCCACCAATCATTATTCTTCCCCTTAGTTAGAAGAATTTTAATTGCCATTAGTAATTGTGTGTCAGTAATATCCTCTATTAAGGAATGTAATTCTGTTTTTAACTCCAGTGTTTTCATTTTGAATTTTTATAGTGTTGTAAAGGTGAAAAAATCAGGGAATATTGCCGCTATGAGAAAATATGCCTGAGTTGGACAAAGTTTGTTACTGATATTTTATTGCAAAGCTCTATCCGTTGGAAAATTGCAGATAACCCGTCAACACTGCATCAAATACCCCGGATACAATATTTTTTTTATCTGCATTTTTCTAGTAGCTCCTCCCCGGAAATAAATCCGTACTTTCTGAAAATCTCCTGTCCGTTTTTGTCAAGAATCAGGTGGGTTGGCACAACGGAAATTCCGAAGTATTTCATCACATTCAGGCTATTTTCATTTAGCACATTTAATACAACCACATTCACCCTGGGGGTAGTAGCATTTTTTATTTTTTCCAGTTCGGGCTCCATTTGTTTGCAGATGGTGCAACCGCCCGATTTAAACTGAAGCAGGCTGAACTCAAAATTTTGTTTGTTTTTTGTGTAATTGAAGAGCGAATCAACCCATTCTTTTCCTGAAAGTATGGTCTCATCTCCGGCTATTTCACGCATTTTAGCTGAGATGTAACCATTCAGGTTATCTTTCAGCAGGTAGCCCAAAAAGAGGACAATCACCAGGATGACCAGAAGAATAACCGGAAAATTTTTTCGAACCATATTGATACTGTTTTTGTAAAGATAGTGGTTTCTGTTATGAGTATATGGTACCGGGAACTGATAAAAGGCAATTACGTGTAAGACGGTCTTGCTCTATTTCCCATATTCATTTTGGCTGCATGCTCAAAATAGGGAATTTTCTGCAACAGAAATCTCTTCTCATTAGGTATTTTGGAATGAATTACTATATTTGCAGTCGCAAAATACGGGTGTAGCTCAGTTGGCAGAGCACTGGTCTCCAAAACCAGGTGTCGGGAGTTCGAGTCTCTCCTCCCGTGCGGGCCGAAAGGCAGATGAAAAGCGAGGTTCAGCAAGGTGTTGAACCTCGCTTGTTTTTTATTTATACAGTAAATTTTGTACGTTTATCGGATCAATTTAAATTCTTGTGGGGTAAGGTTTAAATTTTCAACTTTGTGGGGTAAAAAAATACAGAGAATTGGAACAGATTGATACCTATGGTGAGCTTTTAAAACTAGTGCTCCCTGACGAGATTT
>NZ_QWET01000028.1 GCF_003573545.1 Mariniphaga sediminis
ATCTTTTTTCATAGCCATCTAGCTCTTGTTGATTTGGAAATGCAAAGCTAGGTGGCTTATTATTTATTCATGTCCTTTTGTCGCTTGTCCTTATAAATCTATTTCCTCAGCGGTGTGGCTTTCATCTAAATAAAAATCCATACGATTTTAAAAAATAGGAAAATGAAACGAGTCATGATCTATCGCTTTTTAGATGGAACATTATAGATGGCGAGTTCCATTTTATGCCGTTAAAACAAAAAATTATAATGAAATGAAAAAATATAATAATATAAGATATTCCATTTTTTGGATAGTGTTGCTATTGGCAGCTTGTAATGTCTTTGGGCAACAAAAAATGATTCCCAAGGACACAATTATCCAATCAGAGAAGGATGATTTAATTCAATTGGGATTTGGTTTAAAACGGGAAAAGGGTGAATTAAGTGCTGCTGTAGGTATTATCAAATCAAGCGATATAATAAAAAGTTCTGCTATTAATCCTGCAAATGCCCTTTTTGGCAAAATTCCGGGATTGGCTGTTATGGAAAATGGAGGAGGAAGTTGGAGAAACGATCCGGATTTATTTATCAGGGGAACAGGAACCTCCGGAGATGCTTCAATCCTCGTTTTGGTTGATGGATTTGAGCGCCCGATATCCTCATTGTCAATACATGAAATTGAAAGTATTGAAGTATTAAAAGATGCTGCGGCTCTTGCCATGTTTGGGTTACGTGGAGCTAACGGGGTATTGCTCGTTACCACAAAAAGAGGTAATGACCAGGGGCAAAGTGTTTCCTTGTCTTATGAGCATGGAATTACCCGGGCATTCCGTTTACCTGAGTTTCAAAATTCATATGATTACGCTGTTTCAATGAATCAAGCAAGGTCTAATGACGGTTTGTCCCCTCTTTATTCTTCCAATGAGTTGAATTTGTTTAAATCCGGAAATTCACCATACTTTTATCCCAATGTCGACTGGATAAACGAGTCTCTGAGAGATTATGGCAATATGGATAACTGGAATGCTTCATTCCAGGGTAACATTAAAGGAATAAGATATTTCTCGATGTTAAATTATCAAACAGACAAAGGTCTGTTAGGTCCGGTAGGAGAAAATAAAGGGTATGATACCCAGTTAAGTTTTAATAAGTTTAATTTGCGTACCAATATAGATGTTGATTTGACAAAGTCAACCAACCTTAGTGTTAATTTAGGAGGGTATCTGCGTGAAAGCCAAAGCCCCGGAAACGGACAGGATAATATTATGTATTCACTTTTTTCAGTTCCCTCAGCAGCATTTCCGGTAAAGACATATAACAATAACTGGGGGGGCAGCTCTGCTTACGTTGCTAACCCGGTTGCTCAAATATCGGCATCTGGATATGGGATTCAATATGTCAGAGAGCTTTTTGTAGACGGAAGGTTGGAACAGGAATTAGATTTTATATTGGATGGTTTATCTGGTGAGCTTGCCATGTCTTATGATAATTCTGCAACTTTCATGGAAGGTAAAATAAAGCAGTTTGAGTACGAAACCCTTGATATAACGAAAGATCCCGATTCAGGAAATATTACGGATACTACCAGTAACTTTTTTGGAGAGGATACAGAACTATCTTACTATCATTTTCTGGGAAGTCAGTGGAGACGTGCAACATTTGAAGGGAATCTTAAATATTCTTATGATTGGGGAAACAGTAAACTAAACTCTGCGCTTATTTTTCAGCAGGATAATATGGTAAGAACGGGGCAGTTTAACACATTCATTCGTCGAATGATAGCCTTAAATGCGCACTATTCATTACGGGGAAAATATTTTGCTGATCTGTCCATGTCTTATAATGGAACAAATATTTTACCTGATGGTCAGCGGTTTGGTATGTTTCCCGCAGTTTCATTTGCCTGGAATTTGTCTGATGAAGATTGGTTTGATAGTAGGATGTTTAATTACATTAAGCTCAGAACTTCATGGGGGTTAGCCGGTAATGATCTGATTCCCCAGAATATTAATACAACCAAAATAATTGGAGCAGCAGGTTATTATTTTACATCTAATAATAATTATATCAGTGGTTTTAAAGAAGGGGCATTGGGAAATGCTGATGTAACCTATGAAACATCAAATAAGGTCAATTTGGGTATTGATGCAAAAATGTTTGAAAAATTAGATTTAACCGTTGATCTGTTTTATGATCGACGAAAAAATATTCTGGTTGAATCTTCAGGTCTGACTTCAGAAGTTTTTGGAAACTCAACAGGATTGACCAATACTGGCATTATTGAAAACAAAGGGTTAGAATTAGGATTAAATTTAGAGGATAAAATAGGAGATTTTGGCTATTTCATAAATGGACAGCTCTCTTTTGTACGTAATAAAATAATTGAAATGGGAGAGGAGTACCGGCCCTACGAGTACTTGAAACGTACCGGACGAAGTGTTGGTCAGGCTTTTGGCCTGGAGGCAATTGGTTTCTTTGAAGATGAAGCAGATATTCAAAGCAGTCCAAAACAGTTATTCTCTATCGTGAAACCAGGTGATATTAAGTATAAAGATCAAAATGATGACGGCGTAGTAGATGAGTATGATATTAAACCAATTGGCTATAATACAATAAATCCCGAATTATATTTTTCTGCTTCAATCGGAGCTGAATATAAGGGATTTGGTTTTGACGCTCTGTTTCAAGGCGCCGCAAATCAAACACAATACTTAAATACACCCAGTGTCTTCTGGCCTTTGAGAGGTTATACAACTATTTCAGAATCAGCAGCTGATAAAAGCTGGACCATAGATAACAAGAGTTCAGCAGTTTATCCAAGACTTACAACACAGGAGAATGCAAATAATTACAGACCGAATGATATATGGTTTAAAAATGGAGGTTATTTGAAGTTAAGGTCTGTTGAACTGTTCTACAATCTCCCTCACTCCTTGCTGTCAAATTTTAAGCTTTCTGAAATGCAATTGTATTTAAGAGCAACTAACTTGTTTTCAGTTGATGATATAAAAGTTGTTGACCCTGAGTCTGTTGGTGTCGGGTATCCAACGACAAAATTGTTCAGTATCGGAACTAAAATTGATTTTTAATTTAAAAAATTACTGTTATGAAATATATTAAATTATTATATATAGTGCCAATTCTTTCCCTTTTGTTCTGGAGTTGTGAAAAGTTGGACTATTCTGAAGCGAGTAATTATACACAGGATTATATTTTCTCTGATCCTCATTTTACGAATGCATTTCTTTCCAATATTTATAGTTATCTTCCTGCTGACTTTCATAGTATAAATGATGCTATGCGTTCCAATGCAACCGATGATGCTACGTTTGTCAATGCTTTGGCTATTGTGCATAAGTTCAATGATGGAACCTGGAGTTCGATACAAACTCTTGATTGCCAGTGGGAGAATATGTATGCCGGAATCAGGGCTTGTAACCTGTTTTTAACCGAAATGGAAAAAAACAGAAATTTTGAAGAATTACGTTACAACGACGATTATGAGTTAATAATGGAAAGGTATAAGCTGTATCCATACGAAGCAAGATTCCTTCGGGCATTTTTTTATTTTGAACTCATAAAAAGATATGGTGACGTACCTTTAATCACAGCTGTACTTTCCCAGGAAGAAGCAAATAATGTCACAAGGACTCCTTACAGTACAATTGTTGATTTCATAGTAGAGGAATGCGATGAAGTAAGTGCTGAATTACCTGTAACCTTTTTGTCAGTACCAGGTTCCGAAACGGGTAGGGCAACAAAGGGGGCTGCCCTGGCATTAAAAGCGCGTACTTTGTTGTATGCAGCCAGTCCTTTGCATAATCCTTCAAATAATGCAGAGAAATGGATTGAAGCTGCCAAAACTGCTAAGGATATTATCGATTCGGATTGGTATTCACTTGATGATTCCTATGAAAGTACTGTAAATAACCTTGCTTCTAAAGAATTAATTTTTGAAAGAAGGCAGGAATCCACTAATTCCTTTGAAAGGACCAATTTCCCTGTTGGAATTGAAGGCGGAAATACAGGAACCTGCCCTACTCAGAATTTGGTTGATTCCTATGAAATGAGTACAACCGGGAAAGGTATATTTGAACCTGGATCAGAATATGAACCGACCAATCCCTATGCTAACCGCGATCCAAGGCTCCACAAAACAGTTCTTTATAACGGAGCCGTTTTTAAAGGTAAATCAATTGAGATTTGGGATGGAGGGCTGAATGGTTCTCCTAAGTTAAATGCAACTAAAACAGGATATTACCTGAAAAAATATGTGATGGAAAGTGTTTCACTTGATCCAACAAATATAACTACAAGGGAACACGTCTGGGTTATTTTCCGTTTGAGTGAGATCCTGCTAAATTATGCTGAGGCTATGAATGAAGCCTTTGGCCCCATGAATACCGGTACAGGATCGCTTTTATTATCGGCAACTGATGCTGTCAACATGATAAGAGCGAGGGCAGGTATGCCTGATTTTCCAAACGGAATGTCCAAAGACGAGTTTAGAGATAAACTTATGAATGAAAGAAGGGTAGAACTTGCCTTTGAAGATCATCGTTTTTGGGATATAAGAAGATGGAAGATTGGTGCATCAACGAAAGATATTTATGGCGTTGAGGTGGCAAAAAATGAAACAGGTACTTTATCCTATTCAACAAAGTTGGTTGAAAACAGAATATGGGAAGACAAGATGAACCTTTATCCGATACCTCAGACAGAATTGTTTATAAATCAATCATTAGTTCAAAATAAAGATTGGTAAAAGATAGTATTAAGTACGTTGAGTGACAATGAATATAATCCCCATTCACATATTTGATGTGGAATTATTAAATCAATTCAAATGAAATATATCAAATCGTATATTCCGAATGTGTTTTTGCTGTTTATAATGTCAATCTTCTTGCCATTCCTATGTTCAGCAGAAAGTGTTGTTCGAAATGAAAACGGTAGTCTCGTTATTGAAAACCGTGATTTTAAATATGAGGTGACGCCACAGGGGAGGAACCTGCATTTTATCGATAAAGCGACAGGTAAAGATTATCTTGACAGTTCGGCAGAATCTTACGCAGCCACAGTTACGGTAGCAGGAACAGATTATTTAGTTAATTCTGTTGTTTTAAAAGGAAGCAGGTTAAAATTTTTTTTTGAAAGTTCCGGAGTATCAGCAGAGATAAATGTTGAAGGAAATCAGGAAGGAGTTATTTTTGAAATTATCAAAGTTGTTGGTGATGTTGAGGCGTTTAACTTTCTAAATATTCCATTAACACTTGAAGGAGTGCCAAATGAACCATTTGCAACATGTGCTCTTTCGATGAACCTTGAAACACATGTTCGTCAGCTTCCTGCACTTCAGACACATCTTTGGGCAACTTGTTATAACCGCTTTGGAATGGAAGGCGCTAAAATTACATTGATTGGTACTCCCATGGAGGATATATTACCGCGAATCAGGGCCGTAATGCAAAATGCCGAAGATATTCCATATTCTACAGCCGGTGGTGCCTGGGCAAAAATGTCGGAAGAGGGACGTGGTTCATACCATTTTAATTATGGTTCCCTTACAGAAGAAACCGTTGATGAATGGATCGAGATGTGTTCATCTGTTGGCTTCAATCAGATAGATAATCACGGAGGAGGAAAGGATTTTTTCAAATTTGGAAGTTTAGAGTTAAATCCGGAGAAATGGCCTGATGGCTGGGAGCATTTCAAACGGATCAATAAACGACTTCATGACGCAGGAATATCTTCAATTTTTCATACGTATGCTTTTTTTATCGATAAGAATTCGAAATATGTTACCCCTGTTCCCAGTGAAGATCTGGCTTATTTCAGAACCTTTACTTTAGCAGAATCAATGAGCGATACAGATACTGTTATCGTAGTAAATGAATCAACAGAAAATATTTCGACACTTACTGGTTTTTTAGTTCAGAATAGCCGGACTCTTAAGATCGGAAATGAATTAATTGAATTTGATGCCGTAACGAAAACTCCTCCCTATAAATTTACCGGTTGCAAGAGGGGATTAAATGGTACCAGAGTGGCATCGCATAGAGTAAATGAGAAAGCTCATCATTTAAAAGAGATGTTTGGTTTATTTGTCGCGGATCCGGAAAGTGATCTTTTTGTGGAAATAGCTCATAATCATGCCCGGATTGTTAACGAAAACAATTTTGATGGTATCTATCTGGATGCAATTGACGGAAGTAGAATCCTGGCAGATAAGGAGTATTACTGGTATTATAGCACCAAATTTGTAATTGAAATCATGAAAGCGTTAGATCGTCCCGTTGGTATGGAAATGAGTATGATGGAGCATCATTGGTGGCATTATCGTTCCCGTTGGCAGGCATGGGATACCCCACGACGGGGATTTAAAAACTTTATAGATTTTCATTCCGATAACATAAACGGCGGGTTGCTTCTCCCCATGCACCTTGGTTGGTGGTTGAATTTTACCTGGGGGCCTCCACAAGCTGAACGTACATTTCCTGATGATATTGAATATTTGTGTTGTAAAATGATTGGACACGATGCAGGGCTTTCTTTACTGGGAGGTGTTAGTGAAAAAGAGGTAACCAAATATCCTTCTTTTAGACGATTAAATGCTATTATTAAACAGTATGAAGGATTAAGACATGAAAAATATTTTGGAGAGGATATTAAAAAACTTTTGCGTCAACCTGGCAAAGAATTTACACTGTTTCAGGAAAATGATGCTTCGTGGAATTTTAAACCTGTTGTATACCATAAACAGAAAGTACTCGGAATCAATCAACCTTCCTCTAGTTGGATAGTTGATAATGGATTTGATTCACAGCCGGTTAAGTTTCGGATTGAATCATTGATGTCAGTTAAATCTTACGATGATCCGGATAATATTGTTTTAGCAGATTTTTCCGCGTCGGATGAATTTTCAAATACCGGAGCCGCAGAGGGAGTGTCAGGAGAAATAATCCATTCAAATGAAAAAACATTGGACGGTGAATCAGGTGGAATATTTAAGGCAAATAATTCGGGTGTTTCTCCCCGCAATGGTTCATGGATTTGTATGAAGAAGGAGTTTGAACCCTGGTTGGATCTTAGTCAGCATAAAGCATTAGGCGTTTGGATAAAAGGAGATGGAAACGGAGAAATCCTGGATTTTAGGCATGGAGGACCTTTTCACCTTTCACATGGTGCAATTGCAGGACATTACGTGAAAATTGATTTTATAGGATGGAGGTATTTTGAACTGGTAGAACTCGAATCTTCTGAATTTACTAATTATATATGGGACAATTCCAGTGTCATGGGTAATCTCTACCAATCCCACCACACTTGGATGGACTTTAAAAGCATTAATGAGTTTCAGTTGTGGTATAATAATCTGCCGGAAGGGAAAGAAAGCAATTGTATTATTGGCCCGGTGAAAGCAATCCCAATGATTTCAGGTATTATAGAAAACCCTTCCATTAAAATAGGAGAAGAAATAATTACCTTACAGGTTACATTAGAATCGGGAATGTACATCGAATTTAAGTCTGTAGAAGACTGTAAATTATACGGAGCCAACGGTGAATTTATTGAAAATGTACCGGTTCAGGGAAAGATTCCAGTATTAAAAAACGGCAGGAACCATGTTTCTTTTACCGGTAATTCACCAACTGGTATAAATCCGCGTATACAGGTGACTGTTATGAGTGAAGGGAAACCATTAAATAACACACATTTACATTAATTATACATTTCGATATGTTTTCAATAATGAAAAAAATAGAATCAGTGAAAATCAATAAACAAAAGTTTATCGTTTTAGGTTTTCAGGGTAGTGTTAAAAGTGCTGTTTTGAGTGTGCTGACCTTATTGGGTTTTCTCTTTTTTTGTGGGTGCACATCGTTTAACGGGCAGGAAGAAAAAACAAATGAGGATGAAGAATATTCTGTAGCAGCTTATATTTGGCCATCGTGCCATCATGATGAACGCTTTGGCGATATGCTTTGGCCTGAAGGTACAGGAGAATGGGAAGTCATAAAGAAAGGTACTCCCAGGTTTGAAGGACATTACCAACCCCGCCAGCCTTTATGGGGCTACGAAATGGACAACGACCCGAAGGTGATGGAAAGGTGGATTGATGCAGCAACAGAGCATGGGGTTAATGTTTTTATTTTCGACTGGTACTGGTTCGATGGAGGACCATTCCTGGAAAGTACGCTTAATGATGGTTTCCTGAAAGCAAAAAATAATTCGAAAATGCAATTTTATCTTATGTGGGCGAACCACGATGTTAAACGAAACTACTGGAACGTGCATAAGTTTAAAGATGATGCTTCGCTGCTTTGGGACGGATCTGCAGACTGGGACAACTTTAAAATTATAGTTGAAAGGGTAATAAATCAGTATTTCAAACAGCCTAATTATTTTAAAATCGATGACAAGCCTGTGTTTTCCATATTCAGTATAGGTAAATTGCTGGAAGGCTTTGGAGGGAGCATGGAAGAAGCAAGAAAAGCGCTGGATTATTTCAGGGAAGAAGTAAAAAAAGCCGGATTTCCCGGATTGCATATTCAATGGAATCAGGGGGGAGGTTCCATTATGTCGAAAGAAGCAGCTGCTCAATTTGTTGACTTGGTGGACATGATGGGTTTCAATAGTGTGGCCATGTACAACATGGGCGGGCTAAACGAAGATTACCTGGTTTACGGCGCCAATTCAATAAAAATAAGGGCACAAATGGATTCTATCCTGAATGTGCCGTTGTTCCCCTGTGTTTCTGTTGGTTGGGACGATACGCCAAGATTTCCTGCCAAAGGAATGAAGGATGTGGTGCATTATCATGATACACCTGAAAGTTTTGCAGCCTTGCTTTCCAAAGCTAAGGAATATGCTGACAGTCATCCCGAACAGCCCAAACTGATTACTATCAATGCATGGAATGAATGGGTAGAAGGAAGTTACCTTTTACCAGACATGAAATATGGTTTTTCTTATCTGGAAGCTGTAGAAAAGGTGATGAATAAAAACGATGCCAATAATTGCATAAAATATTAGCGATTTACCAGTAAGTAGGGTGTTAGGGAGAACTAATCATTCCCAGTTAGCATGTAACATTTAGAAGTAGCTGGATTAGTACAGAATCAGTATAATACTGGTTCTGTGCTTGCCGGAAAACTTAAATTCTATTCATGGATACATATCCCCAGAGCATCGAAGATTTAGAAAATGAATAACAAAAGCGCCTAAGTTTCTGAACTTAAGCGCTTTTGTTTGCCTGTGCCCGGAACAAGACTCGAACTTGCACAGCCAAAAACGGCCACCAGGCCCTCAACCTGGCGTGTCTACCAATTCCACCATCCGGGCAATAATTTAAAAAGAACGTTTTTTGTCATTTCCTGATGTGCTTTTACTCCGGATAGTTACCGGGACACCATCATGAAAATTACTATTTCAAAAATCGCGAGTGCAAAACTATAAAATTTCTTTAAACTGACACCTTTTTGAGGGAAAATGTTCGTTGTTCAGCGTTCATATTCTTTTTCGAACCGTGACTGGGAAATAATCCCGTTTTTTACCGTAAAGTAATAGCGTTCGGTCTTTTTTACTTCAGGAGAAACAATGGGGTCAAGAGTCAATTTCCCCTGGTTGATTTCCGTACTCCTGAGTTTTTCAGTTTTTTCAAAAACGTAAACAGAATTGGTATCGTTTTTAAAAATAGTTATAGGACTACCAAAATGTTCCTTCAGGATGGAAACGGGTTTCCCTGTAAATGACTTTTGTAGTTTGTGTTGTGTACTACAGGCAAAAATGAGTAGTATTGGTAATATAAATAGGAATTTTTTCATTGCTGTCAATTTTTTTCAAAGTAACCGAAAATTTTGAAAAATAGGAACTCAATCCCATGGTTCATTTTCTAATTTTAAGGTTGTTAAAAACTCCTTGGTTAATCCGGCAGGAGTGTCGCTGCAAACTTTGATTATTTTCTATCTTTGCGCTGTGTTATACAACATGTCATTACAAAATAAGCTGCAACATGATTCAATTTTTTAAAACTCAGGTTAGTTCGGTTATTGCTGTCGATTCTATCCAGCCGTTAAATGCAAACGATATCGAAAAACTGGTATGGTTATTTTCTGATGCCCAACACGTTCAGCAGGACAATCTGGAAGGATGGTTTATTGGTCCGCGAAGGGAAATGCTTACTCCCTGGAGTACAAATGCGGTGGAAATTGTCCAGAACATGGGGATTGAAGGTGTTGTGCGGATGGAGGAGTTTTTTCAGGTTGAAAATGAAAATGCAGCATTCGACCCGATGCTCCAGCGAAAGTACAACGGACTGTCACAGCGCATTTTTATTATCGAAAAACAACCGGATCCAATCCTGAATATTGAAGACATTGCCGATTATAACCAACAGGAAGGTTTGGCGTTGAGCGACGAAGAAATAGATTATCTCAACTCGGTGGCAACAGCCATGGGACGGCCGTTAACCGACGGTGAAGTATATGGTTTTGCCCAGGTAAATTCGGAGCATTGCCGTCATAAAATCTTTAACGGAACGTTTATTATCGATGGGAAAGAAATGGAGTCGTCTCTTTTTCAGTTGATTAAGAAAACATCGAGAGAGAACCCGAATAAAATAGTTTCAGCTTATAAAGACAATTGCTCGTTTGTTCAGGGGCCGGTGGCAGAGCAGTTTGCCCCGGAAACGCAGGATAAACCCGATTATTTTAAAGTAAAAGATATTGAAACGGTTATTTCGCTGAAGGCAGAAACACATAATTTCCCAACAACGGTAGAGCCGTTTAATGGCGCTTCCACCGGAACCGGAGGCGAAATTCGTGACCGGATTGGCGGAGGAAAAGGTAGTTATCCCATTGCTGGCACAGCCGTTTACATGACGTCGTACCCGCGTACCGAAGCCGGGCGTTCGTGGGAACAGGCTACTGAAGAACGTGATTGGCTTTACCAGACTCCGGAAGAAATTTTGATTAAAGCTTCCAACGGGGCCAGTGATTTTGGGAACAAATTTGGCCAACCGCTGATTACCGGTTCTGTACTGACTTTTGAACATTTTGAGAAATTTAAAAAATATGGCTACGACAAGGTAGTGATGCTGGCCGGAGGAATTGGTTTTGGCAATAAAAAAGATAGCCTGAAGGACGATCCCGGGAAAGGGGATAGAATTGTATTGCTGGGGGGCGACAACTACCGCATCGGCATGGGAGGCGGCGCCGTTTCTTCGGTGGCAACCGGTGAATTCGAAAACGCCATTGAATTGAATGCCGTGCAGCGGGCCAACCCTGAAATGCAAAAGCGGGTTTACAATGCCATCCGTGCATTAGCCGAATCAGATAAAAATACAATTATCTCCATTCACGACCACGGTGCAGGCGGTCACCTGAATTGTCTTTCGGAACTGGTAGAAACCACCGGAGGTAAAATTGATACCGCCAAGTTGCCGGTTGGGGATCCTACACTTTCACAAAAAGAAATTATTGGGAATGAGTCCCAGGAACGGATGGGCCTGGTGATGAAACCTGAAAATGTTGAACTGCTGAAACGAATTGCCGAACGCGAACGGGCGCCTATTTATGACATTGGTGAAACGACCGGCGACATGCAGTTTACATTTGAGAATTCAAAAACCGGTGAAAAATCGATCGACTGGCAATTGGGCTATATGTTTGGAAACCCGCCTAAAACAGTTTTGGAAGATACCACCGTTTTACCGGATTTTGAAGAAGTGGAATACAACCCGGAAGAGATAAATACCCTTGTGGAAAGTGTGATTCAGTTGGAGTCAGTGGCGTGTAAAGACTGGCTCACCAATAAGGTGGATCGTTCGGTTACCGGACGTATTGCCAAGCAGCAGGGAGCAGGTAAATTACACTTGCCGCTCAATAATGTGGGCGTGATTGCCCTCGATTATCAGGGCAGGGCAGGGGTGGCTACTTCCATTGGACACGCTCCTGTGGCCGGAATGATTGATCCTGCATGCGGTTCTGTTCTTTCCATTGCAGAGGCGCTTACCAACATTATTTGGGCGCCAATGACCGACCATATCCGCAGTATATCGCTTAGCGCCAACTGGATGTGGCCTGCTAAAAATTCGGGGGAGAATGCCCGGATTTACCATGCAGTGGAAGCTGCCAGTGATTTTGCCTGTGCGTTGGGAATCAATATTCCTACCGGGAAGGATTCCATGTCGATGACGCAGAAATATAAAAATGACGTAGTATATGCCCCCGGAACAGTAATTATTTCGGCCTCGGGCGAGGTTTCTGATGTGAAGAAAGTAGTGGAACCTGTTTTAGTGAATGACGAATCAAAAGAAATTCTTTTTGTCGATTTCTCGTTTTCTGAAAGGGAATTGGGCGGCAGCGCCCTGGCCCAGTCGGTCAACCGGATTGGTAAAACGGCCCCCACGGTAGAAGATGCTGCAAAGTTTGTTGCGGCATTTGACACCATTCAAAAACTGATTGAACAGGAACTAATCCTTGCCGGACACGATATTGGTTCGGGAGGGTTGATTACCTCACTGCTCGAAATGTGTTTTAGCAGTAATAAAGGCGGGATGAAGGTGGATTTGACAGGCATTGGAGAAAAAGATTTGGTCAAAGTTCTTTTCAGCGAAAATCCCGGGATTGTTATCCAGTGTGCTGACAGCGAGGTTGTAAAAAAACAACTCACCGAAAACGGGGTTGGGTTTATTTCGCTTGGCTTCCCGGTTCCATACCGGAAGGTACGAGTGAATAATTTTGAAACAGAAACAGATTTCGATATTGATTCCCTGCGTGACCTGTGGTTTAAAACATCGTATCTTCTCGACCGGAAACAGAGCGGAAAAGAACTGGCTTTGGAACGGTTCAAAAATTATAAAAAGCACGAACTGAAGTTTGATTTCCGGAATTTTACAGGGAACGCAGCCGATTATGGCATAGACATGAACCGCAGGAAACCCTCGGGGATTAAAGCAGCCATTATCCGCGAGAAAGGGGTAAATGGCGATCGCGAAATGGCGTATGCCATGTACCTGGCCGGAATGGATGTGAAAGATGTGCACATGACCGACCTTATTTCGGGACGTGAGACCCTGGAAGATTTAAACATGATTGTTTTTGTGGGTGGCTTTTCCAACTCAGATGTGCTTGGGTCGGCAAAAGGATGGGCAGGCGCTTTCAAATACAATGAAAAAGCCCGGATGGCTCTGGAGAATTTTTACCGCCGTGAGGATACCCTGAGCCTTGGGGTGTGCAATGGTTGCCAGTTAATGGTTGAACTGGGATTGGTTTATCCGGAGCACAGTATTCAGCCAAAAATGTTGCACAACGAATCGGGAAAATTTGAGTCGGCTTTCCTGAATGTGGATATTCTGGAAAATCAATCGGTTATGTTGAAAGACATGGAGGGGATGAAACTGGGAATTTGGGTCGCCCATGGCGAAGGAAAGTTTTACCTGCCTTTCAACGAAGGGGAATACAATATTCCGTTAAAATACAGTTCTGACGAATATCCAGCCAATCCTAACGGTTCTCATTTTGCGGCAGCCGCCATCTGTTCAGACAATGGACGGCATCTGGCCATGATGCCTCATCTCGAAAGGGCGTTTGCCCCCTGGCAGTGGGCTCATTATCCCGCTGAACGGAAAAAAGATGAACTGGCACCCTGGATTCAGGCATTCGTGAATGCAAGGAACTGGATTGATGCTCAAAGTCGTTAGCGATACTAACAGGCGTCGGGCTGAAAATAACCGGAGACGCGGAGAATAGTGGGTTTAATTCCCTGAGGTAAGGAATAACAGTATTGTTGATGCCGTTGATCGGGGTGATAAACGGAGTTTTCTTGTCGGAATTCGAGACAATACATTTATTTTTTTGTTAGCCACCATAAAAACCAAGAAAAAATGGATGATTATTTAAAACAGGATTTTTTTGAAAATGCATCAACTGATTCGATGACTTGGCTTGAGAATGCGGAATTTTTAAAAATATCAGCAGATTCTATATTTGACAAAATAATCACGACATATAATGATTATAAGAGAGAACAAAAAATTGAATCAAATTTTGACGTTAATTCTACAATAAATCGAAAAAGAGATAAAATAAATAATCTCGAAGACAGATTAAAATCATTTAGTAATACCTATTACTTATTAATTGGTTATTCTTTTGAGAATCTAATAAAAGGATTGTCCATTAAAAATAACCCACAAATGTCTTTCAATGACATTTATTCTAACAAATGGAGCAAGTATAAATCTGGACATGGTATAAGTGGTATCTGTAGAGAAAATATTATTAATCTTACTTCCAGCGAGATTGATTTATTACAAAGATTGGAGACTTATATCATATGGATAGGAAAATATCCTGTCGCAAAAAAATTAGAAAATCATATTAACGAATATGACAATAAGTACTTCGACAGTGATGATAAAGAATTAATTGATAATTTATTTGATAGAGTTAAAAATAGAATCATTGACAAAAGATAATTACGGTGGCTAACAACTGTATATGGCAGACGGGGCTCTTAGCGTTCTGACAAGTCAGACTTTGTACCTTCTGCCCTACCTGTCGGACACGATTTCTTCCAGAAATCCCGCCCTACCACATACAAGTGACCGTTGTAAACACCCTAAGGGTTTTGAGCTTCCAGTTTTAAATAAACAGGAATATTGTAGTGATTGTCATTGGCATTATTCAGTATTTTGACAACCCCTTCGTAAGTGCCTGGTTCCAGTCCGTTACTATTAATAGTAAAATGGATTGTTTCCGTGTGGTTTTGTTCCAGAAACCCCTGCTTTGTTTCAATGTTTAACCAGGAAGGCGAATCAGTTACTTCCCAGTATAAAATACCGTGTCCCCTGTTGACAATTTCAAAACCTCCTTCCAGTATATTTTCTATTATAAGGTTTGATGGCGTGACCTCCATTGTTGGATTGCCAAGGTGAGCCAGCATTATTGTGTAAGTGACAAATTGTGTTTCATCTACATCAAAAGTAAGGGGGAAGGTGTAAAAACCGAAGTCAAAGTAGAACTCATTCGGGTCTATTGTAAATTGAAGTACAGCATTCGAATTTTCAGATTTAAAACCCTCTTTGGGAGAAACATCCAACCAGATGGGAAACTGGAAAAGCCTCCAGTTGCATGCTTCAGATGTCTCAAACCCGAAATTGAGCTGGAATGGCTGGGTTTTGTTTGTGACAAAAATAGTGTCGGTGGTTATATTTTGCGTGGGAGGCTCTGTTTCAAGAAAGCTGTTATCACAGGAATTGAAACAGAGGGAGCCCAAAATGGCTATTCCAAACAAAAGATTTTTTATGGTGCGATATATTGAAGTCATCGGTTTTTTTTTACAGGTTACTATATTAGAGGTAGATTTTTATTCCGGCGCTGACATCGATTCGCGCTAATCCTCTCTGTTCTCCTTTTTCCAGTTTTATCTCCTGGGAGTGTGTTCCGTCGTCCAAATTGACTTTGGTGATGGTTGCCTGAAAAAAGTTGAGATGGATTCCCAGCGCAGTATTTCGTGTAATAAAATATTCGTACCCCAGTTCAGAGTTCCCGCCTAAAGCTTTCCCGGTTATCAGGATGGGGTTGTAAAAGAATGTTGATTCGTTGCGGAACATTGTTAATCCCAATGAAACCTGGCAATAAAATTTCGTTTTGGCCGGGGTAAGCCATTCATGATAATAAAATGACAGCCCGGCATAATTTGTGAATTCCTTGTCTTCGGCCAGGCCGTAATAAAGCATGGCCCCATCCTGCGGATCAAGAATGTCGGTGATGCTTCCGGACGATGTAAAGAACTGATAATCCAGTCCCAGTCCGTAATTTGGAGTGAGCATGTAATGAACCTGACCGGCTGCTTTTTCGCCCCATTTTATAGATTTAAAATAGGAATCCACTTTCTGCTCGGAAAATCCCTTCTTAATTAAATCCTGCTTGGCCTCTTTGGTTCCGGCAATGCGATAGCCAATGCCTCCATTTACCGAAATTTTCCATTTCGAATCGTGCGGTCTTGCACTTTCATATATTTCAGCATCAAGACCTCCGGGAAACGGGTCAGCCTCATTTTTTATCCAGGATTTTACGAAACGGCGCTCTTTCTGAAGCGTTGTTTTTACACCACCTACGTTTTTTTCGTAAGTGATTTTTTTGTTTGAAACACGTAGGATGTTACAGTTAATAGTGTCGCCTGCGGAGGTAATAATTTTATCCTGGGCGAAAACACTGTTCAGGCCGTTCAAAAAGAACAGCAATGTGATTAAGAGGAATGTTCTTTGGGTCATGTTGATTTTTCTATGTTTTGGGCGATAAAGATATACCTTTCTGTTCAATCCGGATGCTTAAAAGATATGTTGTACATACACTTTAACAGTATGTGTAGCCTGTTGTGATTTTAAGGATAATCCTTTATGGTTTAAAGATCATTTTTTTTGCCAGAGTGTCGGCCAGCTCTTTGCCTTTCAGTGATTCAACAATTTTGAGTGCAAATTTAATGGCCACTCCGGCACCTTTGCCGGTTATTATTTTTCCCGATGTTTCCACCTCGGCTCCGGTAACTTCGGCACCGGTCAGTTGATCCTCAAAGCCAGGGAAGCAGGTTGCTTTTTGGTTTTTCAGAATTCCGAGATGCCCCAAAACCAATGGTGCTGCACAAATGGCGCCCAGCGGTTTTCCATTTTTGTGAAAGTCGAGGATCCGGTTGTTCAATCCGGTGTGTTTTTTCAGGTTATTGGCTCCGGGTAATCCTCCCGGAAGTACGATCATCTCAATAGTGTTGTAATCCACTTCTTCAAAAAGCTGGTCGGCAGTAATTGTAATGTCATGAGAACCGGTTACCTCCGGTTTGCCTGTAACGGAAACCACGACCGTTTCAATAGCCGCACGGCGCAAAACATCAATGATACTCACGGCCTCAATCTCTTCAAATCCTTCTGCCAAATGAACGGCTACTTTTGTTTCCATATCGGTTAATTTTTGTATGTTAAAACTCCACAGGTCTTTAAGCAACGTTCAAAAATAAAAAAAGATCTTCGAAACCCGAAGATCTTTTTCAAGATGAGATTTTATTCAGTATCCTTAATTATTAGAATATTCGTACAGCGATTTTTCCAGCTTTTTACGTGTGAAAAATATCCGGCTTTTTACTGTCCCCAGTGGCAAGTCAAGCTGTTCAGCTATTTCTTTGTATTTGTATCCTTCCAGAAACATGGTAAAAGGTACCCGGTATTCATCTTCCAGCGCATTAATACTATTGTGTATCTCTTTTGTACTGTAAAATGAATCAGGTGCAGGATAAACTTTGTCTTTCGAGAACAAAAGATGGAAATCATTGTTTGAATCATCAAATGTGTTCCTTGTTTTTACGTTCCGCCGGTAATCATTGATGAACGTGTTTTTCATGATCGTATAGATCCACGCCTTGAAGTTTGTATTCTGGGTGAACTTGTCGCGGTAAGTCAATGCTTTTAACATGGTCTCCTGCAACAGATCGTCGGCACGTTCCGAATCGGAAGTTAAACTAAGTGCGTAGTAATGCAGTTTGTCTCTCAAACCGAGTAATGCGTTGTTAAATTGAACTTGAGTCATGGCGTTTTATTTTTAATTTGTCATTTTTAACTTTTGTCGAAACAAATATAGAATCCATAAAACAATTAAAAAAGATTTTTAACTCTTTTAGTAGTTGATTTTATCTATTGTAGATAAAAATTACTTATAAGGATCATTTTCTGTTTTAAAAAAAGTGGCATTTAAAATCATATCGTTGTAGTTAGATAAAATTGTGCCTAAAAAATGCAAATTGCATATGTGTCTTATTTGTAGATTAATATCTATGTTTATGTAAGACATAGTAGAAATATTGTGGATAAAATTACACACATTTGTTCTTAAATTACACAAATGGTATTTAGCTTATGATCGATATTAGAATTACAATCGGCCGAATTTAATTTTTCGACTATTTGGGCTGAATTTTCACTAAATCTTACCATTTATCATGTTAAAATCAGAATCGTATATTTGCCCGTTATTTTTTATTTAAATCTTATATTATTATGAAGGAGAAATTTCAAAAATGGAAGAAAAAGGAATGTTTGACATTCAAAAAGTGGGGGAGAAAAAACTTTTCCCTTTATTCCACTTTACGAAAAGAGGTGAAGATTTCCGTTCTGTCGGTTGCCTATTTTCTATTGGCTCCGGTGTTTTCCGTGGCTATGGAACCGGATACATCTGCCGTAAAAATGGAGTATGATCTGGAAGAGATTGAGGTTTCTGCATCGCGGGCACCTGCGTTGTATTCCGAAATTGCCCGTGTGCTTTCAGTTATTGAATCACAGGAGATTGAGCAGGCGCCGGTTACGAGTGTACAGGATCTCCTGGAATACGTTGCTTCGGTCGATATCAGGCAACGGGGTGCCGAAGGGGTTCAGGCAGATATCAATACGCGCGGTGGCACTTTCGACCAAACATTAATCCTCCTGAACGGAATCAACATCACCGACCCACAAACCGGCCATCACAATTTAAACCTTCCCGTTAGTTTATCCCAGATTGAACGCATCGAAGTCCTTGAAGGACCGGCTGCCCGTATTTATGGTCCCAATGCTTTTTCGGGAGCCATTAATATTGTAACCAAACAACCGGAAGACAAAACGTTATCAGCCCGGATTGACGGGGGAAGTTACGGGTATTTTAATGGCAACCTTGCCGGAAGTTTCAACACAGGTAAAATAGATCATTTGTTTGCCGGGAACAGGAAGCGCTCGGATGGCTATATTGAAAATACCGATTTTGGGATTTCCAACCTGTTTTATTCCGGTCAACTCCTTTCCGAAGCCGGAAAACTTTCAGTGCAGACAGGCGCTTCAGAAAAAGGCTTTGGAGCCAACAGTTTTTACTCTGCAGTTTATCCCAACCAGTTTGAACGCACCCAAACCATTTTTTCATCAGCAAAATGGGAATCGTTCTCAAAACTTCATCTGACTCCGGTGGTTTACTGGCGCAGACATTTCGATAAATTCCTGTTGTTCCGTGATAATCCTGATTTATATAAAAACCATCACCGTACCGACGTATGGGGCGCTAATCTCAATTCCTGGTTTTTATGGGAAGGGGGAAAAACAGCTTTTGGGGCCGAACTCAGAACGGAAAAGATCCTGAGCAACGTGTTGGGCGAAGAGCTTGGCGAACCGGTTGGTATTCGCGGTGAAGATGCTTTTTATACCCACTCAAAAACCAGGAGAATCGCTTCTGTTTTTTTTGAACACGTGTATTATCTGAACGACTGGATTTTTAGTGCCGGGGCCATGGCCAATCACATTTCTGACCGTGAGTTGGGCTGGAACTTTTTTCCGGGTGTTGATTTGAGCTACCAGTTTTCACCGGCGCTTAAAATGGTAGCCTCATGGAACACCTCTCTGAGAATGCCCACATTTACGGATCTCTACTATTCCGGGCCAACCAATATTGGAAATCCGGATTTAAAACCGGAAAGATCCCAGATATGGGAAGGCGGAATCAAATGGAACACCCCTTTTTTTAAAGGACATTTAACAGGTTTTTTTAATCGGGGGAGAAATATTATCGACTGGGTTAAATCAGATGGAGACCAGGAGCTTTGGCAGTCAATGAACCATACAACAATAAACAGCCGCGGAATTGAAATCAACTTACAGTATTTCCCCAATAAACATTTAGGGACGCAATGGCCCAATAAGATACAATTTAGTTATTTATACAATAATCAAACAAAAGAGCAGGGGGAACTGATTTCCTACTATGTGCTCGATAACCTTCGGCATAAGTTTGCGGCTTCTGTAAATCAGGAGATTCTGAAAAATCTTACCGTCGATTTGAAATTAATATATCAGGACAGAGAGGGGAACTTTACGCTGTACCAAAACCAGAAACCGGCGGGAGAAACGCCTTACAAGCCATTTTTTCTTACAGATGCAAAAGTACTGTATCAGATTTATCCTTTAAAAATTTATGTTTCGGCCAATAACCTGTTTAACAGAACCTATTTCGATCTGGGAAATATTGCTCAGCCCGGAAGATGGATGAAAGCAGGGATTTTATTCGATTTGAAATTTAACTAATCTTTATTTTTTCGGTTTTGCAAAAATTGTATATTCGCCAAAAAATAGAGTCATGTTAAAAGGAATATTAGCAATTTCAGGACAGGCAGGGTTGTTTAAACTCATTGCCGAATCGAAAAACAATATTATTGTTGAATCACTTGAAACAGGCAAGAGAATGCCTACTTATTCGACCTCGAAAATTTCGGCGCTCGAAGATATTGCCATCTATACCGACACAGAAGATGTCCCGTTAAAGGATGTATTTAAGACCATTTCAGAAAAAGAGGACGGTGGTGAGGCGATTAGCCATAAATCATCTGCCGATAAACTGAAAGCTTATTTTGGCGCGGTGCTGCCTGACTACGACCGTGACCGGGTTTATGTATCCGATATTAAGAAGGTGTTGTTGTGGTATAATATTCTTCGGGAAAAAGAGATGCTCGACTTTTCGGAAGAGGAGGAGACCAAAACGGAAAATTCAGAGGAGAAACAGGAAGGCGTTTCAGAATAGTTTCAGGTGACCTGCGGCGTCAATCTGATTGCGGCGTTCGTTTTCCCTGATTAAAAGCTCGAATAACTTTGTAGTTGCAAGTGCATCGCCGGCAGCGCGGTGCCTTGCATTTATTTCAATACCCATTGCAGCGCAGATTTTTCCCAGAGAATAGGAGGGGTGACCGGGAAATAATTGTCTGGATAATTTTACCGTACACAACGTTTTTCGATAAAAATCATACCCCAGTCGTTTGTACTCTTCTTTCACAAAGCGGTAATCAAAATGAACATTATGAGCGACAAAAATTCGTCCCGCGGTCATTTCTACTATTTTACGGGCTACCTCATAGAATTTGGGCGCGTCTTTCACCATTTCGTTCGTAATACCTGTCAAACGGGTTATAAAAAGGGGAATATCCATATCGGGCCTGATAAGAGAAGTAAACGAGCCCGTTATTTCAGAACCATTATGCTGGTAAATTGCAATTTCTGTAATCTGACCGAACTTATAGGTGCTCCCAGTGGTTTCTATATCAATTATTGCAAACAAAATTCTTAACAAATATATTTTTATTCTAAAGAAATATTTAAATTTGTTAAAAAATTTAGGAAAATCGGATCTTTTAAACAGGCAATTTTTCTAATAATATAAAATGACGCATAATATTTTTTACTTTAAAAATTAAAAATTTCTACTAAAAATAAAGATCATGAAAAGATTTACACTTTTTTTTCTTTCCCTTTTCATTCTGGGAAGTGCATTTGCCCAAAATGCAGAAAAAAAATGGGCCATTGGATTAGGACCAGGTTTGTATTATAACCTGGAAAAAGAGGACATGGGTTTTCTCGGCGAATTTTATATCAGCCGTTACCTGAGCCCGACTTTCGACCTGAGGTTAAAAACAGAAGGCGGTTTTGTTAGCGACGGGGTAGACATTATGAACCCTTCGTTAGACCTCCGTTTGAAGTTTTACAATGGTAAAATGTTGTCAGAAACCAGTGCCGTACAGCCTTATTTGTTTGGTGGAGTAGGGTACTTGTTTGATAATTTACAGGAAGGAGTCAATTTTAATGCCGGTGTGGGTAGCAAATTCCCCATTAGCCCGAATACTTCATTGTTCCTCGAAGCGGGTTATATTCACGGAATAGATGGGGAGCGTCACGTCAATGATCAATTAACAGATGTACATGATAATTTCCTGAAATTAGCCGGTATCATTGAGTTTGCTTTTGGAGCTGCCAAAGATTCGGATGGTGATGGTATTCCTGACAGAAAGGATAAATGTCCGGATACCCCTCCGGGAGTTCAGGTTGACGAGCATGGTTGTCCGCTTGATCGCGATGGCGACGGCGTTCCGGATTATAAAGATGATTGTCCGGATGAAGCAGGTGATCCAAAATTTAACGGATGTCCTGACAGCGACGGCGACGGCGTTCCGGATAAAGACGATGATTGCCCGGATGTTCCCGGATTGGCAAAATTCAATGGTTGTCCTGACTCTGACGAAGACGGCGTTCCGGATCACAAAGATAAATGTCCTGACACTCCGAGAGGTTGCCCGGTAGATGCCAATGGTTGTCCGCTGGATTCTGACGGCGACGGTGTAATAGATTGTGAAGATAAATGTCCGACTGAAGCCGGACCTGCTTCCAACGACGGATGTCCTGATTGGGCTGAAATTGAAATTCCAACGATTTATTTCGATTTCGATAAGTCTGAATTGAAACCGGAAGGTAAAAGCGAACTGGATAAACTGGTTCAAACGTTAAGCAATAGTAAGGAATATGATATTGTTGTAGCAGGTCATACCTGTAACATTGGTACAGACAAATACAACATGGGCCTTTCTGAAAAGAGGGCAGAATCAGTTGTGAAGTATTTGCTTTCAAAAGGTATTAGCAATGCTTATGTTGGTTCTAAATATTACGGTGAAGAAAAACCGGCTGTTCCGAATACTTCTCTTCAGAACAGGAAACAGAACCGCAGGGCTGAATTTGAAGTAGCCAAGGTGAGAAAATAAAAAGATGATGCAATAAAAAGGAAAAGCCTTGCCTTCGGGCAGGGCTTTTTTATTTCAAATACTTTATCTTTGTCGCTCTTTTTTAACTCAGTATTAACAATGAAAATCGAGCAGATAATCCATTCAACAGTCGCAAAAGCTTTAGAAGAACTTTATCGTTTTGAAGCTTCTGACGGCCAAATTCAATTGCAGGCTACCCGGAAAGATTTTGAAGGCGATATAACCCTGGTGGTTTTTCCGTTTCTGAAACATTCTAAAAAACGGCCGGAAGACACAGCTTCCGAAATAGGAGAATACCTTCAATCCCATATTGATGAGGTGTTACGATTTAACGTAGTAAAGGGCTTCTTGAACCTTGAAATTAGCAGCCGTTACTGGACAGGCGAATTAAAAGAGGCGTGGAGTAATGAAAGCTACGGATTTCAGAAAGCGTCGGAAAAAGCAGAACTGGCCATGGTGGAATATTCCTCTCCAAATACCAACAAGCCTCTTCATTTGGGGCATATACGGAATAATTTGCTCGGATTTTCTATTTCAGAAATATTAAAGGTTAATGGGTACCAGGTTGTTAAAACTAATATTGTAAACGACAGGGGAATCCATATTTGTAAATCGATGCTGGCGTGGCAAAAATGGGGAAATGGGAAGACTCCTGAGAATACAGGGAAGAAAGGAGACCATCTTGTCGGTGAGTTGTATGTGGCATTCGACAAGCATTACAAACAGGAGATTTCCGAACTTGAAGCAAAAGGCCTCTCGAAGAAAGAGGCTGAAGAACAAGCACCTTCCATACAGGAAGCAAGAGAATTGCTGCGTAGGTGGGAAGCCGGTGACTCCGAAGTTGTAGAGTTATGGAAAACCATGAACAGTTGGGTTTATGAAGGTTTTGATACTACTTATAAAAGGCTGGGAGTTGATTTCGATAAAATTTATTATGAATCCGAAACCTATCTTGTTGGAAAAGAAGAGGTGCTGCGTGGACTGAAAGAGGGCATTTTTTACCGGAAAGAGGACGGCTCTGTATGGGCCGATTTAACCGGCGACGGACTCGACAATAAGCTGTTGTTGCGAAGCGATGGTACTTCGGTTTATATGACACAGGACATTGGTACCGCCAAAATGCGTTTTAATGATTTCTCCATCAATAAAATGATATATGTGGTGGGTAATGAACAAAACTATCATTTCCAGGTGCTGGCGATTCTACTCGATAAATTGGGTTATGATTGGGGTAAAGGGCTTCACCACTTTTCCTATGGGATGGTAGAGCTTCCTTCCGGCAAAATGAAATCGAGAGAAGGAACTGTGGTCGATGCCGATGATTTAATGGAGGGTATGGTGCAGGTAGCAAGGGAAATGGCACAGGAACTGGGGAAACTCGATTCCCTTACACCGGAAGAGGCGGAAAGAACGTATGAAATTATTGCCCTGGGGGCGCTCAAGTATTTTATATTGAAAGTGGACCCCAAAAAGAATATGTTGTTTAACCCGGAGGAATCGATCGACTTTAACGGGAATACAGGACCGTTTATTCAATATACCTACGCCCGGATACAGTCGGTTTTGCGGAAAGCAGCAGAGAGGGAGTTGTTTGTGAATGAAAGTATTGACGATTTTTCAGGAGAAGTATCCTTAAAAGAAAAAGAGTTGATGAAAAAAGTTGCCCTGTTTCCCGATGCAGTGAAGGAAGCAGGCTCCGGATACAGTCCGGCTATCCTGGCAAATTATTGTTTTGAACTTGCCAAGGAATTCAATCAGTTTTATCACGACCATTCAATTTTGGGCGAAAAGGATATGCAAAAGCGTGATTTCCGATTGTTGCTTTCAGCTTCGGTTGGGAAAATAATAAAAAGAGGCCTGAAATTGCTTGGCATTGAAGTACCCGAGAGAATGTGAAAAGGGGGGCTTCCACCCCCTCGCTATATAAAAATTTTTCAGATTTAATGGTTGAAGGAAAAAGCACCTTCTAAATATATGTTCTGATTTTCGATAAAAGGTAACCCTCAAATCTGAAAAAATATTGAAAAAAGAATATATTGTCCGATTTGAGGGTTTATTCGTGTCAATTTGGCAGAGGTGGAGAAGTGAATGAATAATCGAATGTAAACCTCTTGTCTTTTTCAACGCACTCCCTGAAAATTGAAATATCTATTCCCTCAATCATACAAATAGGGGAGAGTGAACGAAGAAAATTGATTTTCTTCGTTTGAGGCGTGGATATAATTAGAAGCTACCCCGTTTTTCCCTAATTTCGTGACCAGAGTTAATTTGATGGTTTCAGATAAATGTCTCTTTTTGTCTGTTTATTTCATTTTTTTGGAATTGATACAAGTATTTGTTTTTTAGTATATTTGGAACGTTTTTTACGGATTGATAAAAATAAATTTTTCAATTTTTATTAAAAAGAGGGTTACCTTTTTTAAATTTATAGAATATTATAATAGACGGACATGAAAAATTACAGTGATGATCAAATCCTGAAAGGGATATTAAGACATGATAATTTAATTTTGCAATACATCTACAAACAGTTTTATTATAAGGTTAACTTATTTATAAAGAAGAACAGTGGGAATGAAGATGATGCAAATGATATTTTTCAGGAGGCGATAATAGTCATCTACCGTAAGTTGAAGGAAAACGATTTAGTTTTCGAGACAAGTTCTTTTCAGGGTTATCTTTTTTCGGTGTGCCGGTTTTTATGGCTTAAAGAGCTTGAAAAAAGGCGAATTGAACACGAAAGGATAAATGATACGCTGCCATTTCAGGAAGATGTGTACGACGATAATTTGGTGGAATTGGTAGAGAAAAATGAAAAGTATGGTTTATACCAGAAACACTTTAAAACCCTGAGTACTGATTGTCAAAAGTTGTTGCAGTTATTTTTCGAGAAGGTCCCTCTGTCTGAAATTGCTCGGATTATGGGCTATAAAGGCGAAAAATACGCAAAGAAAAGGAAGTTCAAATGTAAAGAACTTCTGATTAGCAGAATTAAGCAGGATACAGAATTTAAAAAAATACTTGAAGATGATACCTAAAACAAAACTCTTTGAATGGGTTGAGGATTATTGTATGGACAACCTTGACCAGGCTGAAAAAAAAGAATTTGAAACAGAACTGAAAAGCAATAGCGAATTAAGGGATGAAGTAAAATTCGAAAGAGAAATTCAGTCAGCAACTACTGAGAACGACGTTCTGAACTTAAGGGAAAAACTGAAAGAAGTTGAAACACAAACCCAAAATGGAAAAACCCCGTTTGAGCTTCTTGATGATTTTGACAACATCCAACAACTCACCGAAACAATTCCCCCAGAAGAATTACTGAAATTTTACGACTCACTTCCTAAAGCACATGTGTATCAGCACGAGCTTGTTTCAAATGAAAATATCCATGAATTTTACCGGGAACAGAATGTTTCAGATATGGATGATGAAGGGATTTTGGACGAGTTTGAAGATTCCGAAATTGAACTGGACGGACTGGAAGAAGCCCTCCTTGAAAAAGATGTCCTAAACCTGAGAGACACTTTATCGAAAGTTTCATCCTCTGTTCGCGGACAATGTTCAACCGAAGAGATAGACCGCTACCTTGCCGGTGAACTCGTTGGTCAGGAATTGGAACGGTTCGAACAGGAATTGGCAATGAACAGTATTCTGCAGCGGGAAGTGGAAATACACAGGGAGCTTGAGAGTGCACTTCTTGAACTGGATGTAATGAACTTCCGGAATGAAATTGCACATCTGATGGAAACAGAAACTTCCTGGAATGTGACGGAAAAGCAGATCGAGGATTATATCGCCGGAGAGCTTGAAGGGGAAGACCTGGAGGTATTTAAAGCTGAGTTGAATGAAAATGCCGGTTTGAAGGCTGAATTAGCCCTTCGCAGAAATGTGGATAAAGCTATTGGCGAGAATGATGTGTTAATGTTCCGTGACAGGCTTCAGGATGTGAAGAAGGATGTTGAAAGCAAAGAAATAAAATCGTTTATCCCTGACACAAAAGTCCAGCACATTCATTGGTGGAGGGCAGGAGTGGCTGTTGTTGTCCTTCTGGTTGCGTTTACAGGACTTTTGAGGAACAATTCAGAGAATATCTATAGCAAGTACTACCAGGCGCCTGAATGGGCTCCTCAGAGGTCTGTTGCAGCTGATTTGGGGATATTGCAGAAGGCAAACAGTTATTTTGTAAATGGAGAGTACGAAGAAGCTCTCGTGCTTTATGACAAGGCCATAAAGGAAAATAACGAAAAGTTTGTTTTTCAGTTTTACAAGGCTGCATCCCTCCAAAACATGGAACGGTTTGACGAGGCTATTCCCGAATATTCCCGTGTGATAAAGCATGGAGACAATATGTTTGTGGAAGAAGCTGAGTGGTACAGGGCATTGTGTTACGTGAAACTAGGCAAAAAAGATTCGGCGAGAGAACAACTTCTCGCGATAATAAACAGAAACGGTTACTATGCTACCGACGCAAAAGCCGTTTTAAGGAAAAACAGATTTTCATTCAGATAATATAAATTTAGTCGTTAAACTTGATTTTTACACATTCACAAAAACGTTCTTTATAAATTGAAAATTTCATCATAGAATAAAACGTTAGATTTGAAAAACCACACATTTTTGCAAAAAACGTTTTATGATGATAAAGGCTCGTCGAAATAAAAAGTCGTTATTGAAAGTCACACATTCTTAATTTTTATGACGCTTTTTTCGCGCCTTTTTTATACGAATGATGAGTTGGTCTGTGATAATTCCGGTTAATACGAGAATGAGCAGTCCAAAGAAATAGAAATCGTAACTTCTGAAGAGAGGTTGAGTATTTCCGATACTAACGTAACCCAGCCAGTAATGGGGGTGGGCCATACGTGGGTTGGCATTTTCAAGGTATTTTAGTTTTGCCAGCCTGAGTGCTTCATCGGTGGCTCTGCCCTTTTTGAGGTTTCGGTAAAATGAACTCATAATCTTGGTTCCTGCGTTATCCTCCACTTCCCAAAGTGTCATAACAATGGAAGGACATCCCGCATACAAAAATCCCCGGGCCAGGCTCATTATGCCTTCTCCTTTCCTTAAGTTTCCACTACCGGTATTACAGGCGCTTAAAACTGTCAGGCGTGCATTGAGATCCAGGTTGTATATGTCAGCCGTGTTTAACCAGCCGTCGTTTTCGGGCTCCGAATTCTGGTTCTGAGTAAAGGCAAACCGGGAAAAGGCTGGCAGTGAGTCATTAATGAACGCATGCATGGCAAGGTGAAGGATATCGTGTTGCTTGCTTTCTTCCCTGAACTGTATTTCTGTTGCATTCTCTCCTCTGAAAAGTCTGGTTTTAATCTCTTTCGAGATTAAATCTACTTCACGCTGGATGCCTGGTAACGGAACAAGTACCAGTTTTTCATTTTCAAAAATGAGCGTGTCGGATCTGTACTCCGGAGCAAATGCCAATAATCGGTTTTTTGCTTTTCGTTGCTGCCGGTTGAATTTAAAAAGCAAATTGGCAGAATAGGCGTAGTGAATGGAATTGTTTAAAATCATGTATGGAAGGCGGTTAAACTGCACTTGTCCCGTTGTATCAGGCATTTCCGTCAAAAGCGCATCAAAAGGAAGATAGCTTAGTTTGCCATCGGGAATGACAGTTATTTTTTTGTTCTGAATTTGAGACTCAAACGGGAGAAAGAGCTTTTGGTATAGTTGGTGGGAAGCTACACAAAATGCCTTTGCATTGTCGCTACGGGTGAAGAGGTAGCCGGAGTTTGACATAAACCGGAAAGCTTCTTCTACTGCATGGATAAAGTCTGAGTCGATGTTAAGCTTGCGGAACTCTGTGTAGTCTTTTGAAAAACAGAATACATACAGTTCAGGGATAGAGTCAGTCTCGTTGAGGACATACTCAAACAACATTTCATCGCTGTCGAGATTTTTCTGGATCTCCGAAGTGCTGATTGTTGCATCAGAATATTTTAGATCGTAATAATCACTATAATTCTTTTCAAGGTATTGGGTAAGCTCGTCGCGTTGTTTTTTGAGTTGAAACAAGACGGAGTCGGCGATTGCTATTTCTGTATTGTCGGATTCTTCTGCCTGTCGCAGGTCAAAAAGCTTTTCGTTCTGACTGGTAATTCGGTAGTTTAGAGTACGTTCCAGTTCTGTCAGACTATCAGGAACCAGGCTGTTTTCTTTGGCCAGTTGGTCTGAAAGCCGGTCAAAAACGGAACTGGCCTTCATTCTTTCGGCATTGGTAAAAGCAAATTCAGCAATTTTCGGATTTGTTTCTGCTTCATAAGCTTTGTATGCAGTTTGAACAATTTTACTAAATGTCGCTTCTTCCAATTCACTTAACTGAATTTTGTTTTCATCCGAATAAATCTCCTTCCGGGCCTGTTGTATCATGTTAGAGGTTATGGCATAATAATCAAGCGCTTGGGAAAGCGATTCAATGCGTTGGCTGTTTTTTTGTTCATCATAAATTTCGGCAATTTGGGTGTAAGTATCTGCAACCAACTTCAGTAGTCTAAGACTTTCTGTAAGTGAAAGAGTATTTTCTATTGAAACAGAAATATCAGAAAGGTTAGATATATCCATTCTAAGTGCTTTCAAACCTTTTTTATAGCACTCCATCGCTTTATGCAGGTTAGCAGACTTTTGTTCGCGGAAGGAATCAATACCTTTTGTTTCTACTTTGAGATTTTCAAGTAAGCCTCCTAACGCTTTATAATATAGGGCCAAAGTTGTCCCTTCTCTTATTTTGTTTTTATCGAAAATGCTCTTTGCATTATTTAAAACCTCCATGGCCTCATCATAATTATAAGTTGATATGAGAAAATTAGCAAAGCTTAGGTATTCAAATGCCACATTTATGTCTGTTTCCGAATAAAAATCGATAGCATATTCAATGACCTCAATGTAGCTTTTATATGCTTCATCATTCAATTCCAATTCTTTTAATGAGGCAGCTTTTAGGCTCAGAAAAAAGAGTTTAGTGTCAGAATATGCATGATCGTAGTATTGCTCTATAATTTCGAGCACTTTATAGTATTTATCTTGTTTGTAATAATTTTCCGCAATATTATATTGAACGTCAGCGATGTCTGACACTAGATCTTCTTTTACAGTTGAATAGATGCTAATGGCTCGTTGGAAATATTCCAGCGCTGTGCCATAATTAAGTTTGTCTTTATACACGTTCCCAATATTATTGTATAACCGGGCAATAGCCATTTTGTTTGGAGAAGAGACGGCTAAATGAGATTGTTCTGCCAGTAAAAAATGTTCAATGGCTTTGTCAAAGTTTCCAAGGTTTCTGTAGGAGATACCCAAAACATTTTGAGTGATGGCATACTCATAACTATCTTTTGAATAGATCTTTTCCCAAAGAGCAGAGGAAATTTTTAAGGAATCGATGGCTTCTGTATAATTATTTTCCCGTATTAAATAGGACGCGGTTTTATAAGTATTGATAGCTCGTATGCTGTCGGTGTTAAGTGTTTTATTATTAGCATTTAACAGGGTGGAAGGGATTAGTAGGATTAATAAGAAAAAGGTCGGTCTTAACTTCATTTTGTCCATGTTTCAGAAGGCCAAATTAAAAAAAAAATCATTTTTTTTTCAATTTGAGGGTTACCTTTTCCCGTTTTTCGGAATATATATATAGAATGTGTGTTTTTCAAGTTTAACGAATTAAATTTATTTACGATGAAAAGGTTTTCTTTCAATTCAAAAGAGAAAAGGAATTTTAGTGGTATTGAAGTATTGAATGCAACCGAAATGTTGAAGGTACGGGGTGGTGATGATACAAAACCAGGTTCCCGTAGTAAAGATTTAATTGATCCAATAGGATAACAAATCGATTCAATATTTTTCCCTCTATTTGTTAAATAGAGTTTTATCAACAAATTTTCATATTTGCCCATTATTGGTACGTCCGTTTGCCACTGAATAGCGGATAGGATGAATAAGTACATTCCAGTGCTCCGTTATACAATGTCATTTTTTGGGCAGGCTTTAATCCAATACATTTCAGGTATTCTTTCTGTGAAGTGAGAATCCAGGCGGTATTGCCAGCAAACTGGTGTTTTAGCCGTTCTCCTATCATGGAATAGAGCGAGTTGATATTGTCGGGTGTCAGTCTTTCCCCGTAAGGTGGATTTATGATTACAACTGCATTGTTGGCTTCCAGCCTGAGGTCTTGCATATTACAGGTTTGAAATTTGATAGCGGAAAATACGCGGGCACGCCGTGCATTGGATTCGGCAGTCAAAACATTTTCCCTTAAAATATCTGATGCATATATTTTTTTTGTGAAAGGCCTTGTTTGATGGTTTTCTTTCACTTTTTCAAGAAGCTGTGGGTTGTATCCCGGCCAGTTTTCAAAGGCATATTCTTTTCGGAACCTGCCAGGAGCTATGTTTTGTGCAATCATTGCTGCTTCAATGGACAATGTTCCTGAACCGCACATGGGGTCAATAAAATCTGTGTTGCCCTTCCATCCTGATAATAAAATCATCCCAGCTGCCAGCACTTCACTTAATGGTGCTTTCCCCTGATGGACACGGTAGCCTCGTTTGTGTAATGATTCTCCGGAACTGTCTAATGAAAGGGAGCATGTATTCCGGTTGATATGAACATGAACAAATATTTCAGGATTCCGGGTATCTACATCGGGTCTTTTCCCTTTTTTTTCTCTGAAATGGTCGGCAATGGCATCTTTTACTTTCAATGAAGCAAACATGGAATTTCGGAAAGCCGGAGAATTGGCGACTGTACTATTGACAACAAAACTTTGATTGATGGCAAAATATTTTAGCCAGTTTACCTCCTTGCACTTCAGGTAAAACTGATCGACGTCGTTAAACCTGAAAAGGGTAATTTCTTTGAATACCCGAAGAGCAGTCCGCAGCAGGTAGTTTGATTTGTAGATTATCTCCAGATTTCCCTCGTAAAAGACAGCCCGGTGTCCTTCCCTGATATTTTTTCCTCCAATAGCTTCAATTTCTTTTGCCAGTACCGATTCCAGTCCGGCATAAGTTTTGGCCGTAAGGTTATAATTTTCCAAAATAAAATAATTTTAGGTTAAATGCCTGAACCATCAGTAAACGTAATTTCTTTGGGGCGTGATTGCACCACTTTGGAATCAGGTGGTAAATCCTGGGTGACCCAAACATTCCCACCAATAACCGAACCTTTTCCGATGGTTATTCGTCCGAGGATGGTGGCTCCTGAATAGATTACCACATTGTCTTCCACAATTGGATGACGTGGTATCCCTTTAATGGGATTTCCCTCTTCGTCAAGTGGAAAGCTTTTGGCGCCCAGTGTTACACCCTGGTATATTTTAACATTGTTTCCAATGATAGTGGTGGAACCGATTACGACCCCCGTGCCATGGTCGATGGTGAAACTTTCACCGATTTGTGCCCGCGGATGAATATCGATTCCGGTCTCACTGTGAGCCATTTCCGAAATAAACCGGGGGATGAGAGGAACATTCAGTTCCAGAAGTTTGTGCGCCATTCTGTAGTTGGAAATAGCGCGGATAGCGGGATAGCAAAATATCACTTCGCCTACGTTCCTTGCAGCCGGGTCGTTCAGGTAGATGGCATTGACATCGGCCACCAGCTTCCTCCTTATTTCTGGTAAATACTCAATAAAAGCAGTAGCCGTCTCTTTTGCCTCAATAGTGTATTCTTTTGCCCTGCCAACTTGTTCATCAATGCACTCAAAGCACATGCCGGCCAGTATTTCCTGACTTAACAATTCATACAACTCGTCCACATAAACACCCATATAATGCCGGGTTGTGTTCGGGCGTAATGAAGTATTTCCGAAGTATCCGGGGAAAATAATTTCCCTTACCAGTTCAATAATCCGCTGAAGTTTGGGAATCGAGGGTAAAGGTTCTCCCAAGCGATGTTCATGGCATACCAGATTGTATGTTAACGGGTCGCTTAAGTCCTCGATAGTTTTTGATATTTTATTGTCAAATTCCCGGCCTGTCATTTTTTCTGTTTTTAATGATTGTTTTACAAATGTAGGAAAATCGCATTGCAAATTTTGAAGTCAATAATTAAAAAGAAACAAACTTTCCGGTATTTTAATATTTTGATTTATTGTCCTTCGTTTACAAAGATTCAAGATGCTGCAATGCATCCTGAAACCGTTCTTCATTTTTCCCTCTTACTATTTTATAGCGGAATCCATATTTTTTAATGGTTTCGATATACCTATTCTGAAGATAAAGTCTTTTTTCTCCACCATTTTCCCGAACAGGATCTGGTTCCCAGGGGAGGTCGGTGTCGCAAACAAGAAACAGATCGATCGGATTTTTTCGAATGGCAGATTCCAGCCAATCCGGAACCCGGTCAAATACTTCTTCAAACCAGATTTGGGTAATGATAAGCCAGGTGTCTGCAAATACCAACGGAAGTTTCTCTTTTTTTAGCTCGCTGAGTTGCTGTATCTGTTTGCGGGCAATTATTTCCAGATCGCTGTAATTGTAATGCCGGTTCAGTTTTTCGACATAGATGCGGGCAAATTCGGGTACAAAAGGTACCTGAAAATGGTTGGCCAGCCATTCGCAAAGCGCACTTTTTCCAGTAGATTCTGCGCCGGTAATGACTATTATTTTTGATTCTGTTTTCATTCCTGTTTCAAATCTTTTTTCCACTCGAGGTAACCCAATACTGCCATAACAGTGTATACGATAAAGAGAACAACGGTGGGCCACAATTCTTTGTAAATGTATAAACCTGCTGAAACAAAGTCCACAAAAATCCAGATAAGCCAATGCTCAATGTACTTACGGGCAAGCATCCACGTGGCCATAATACTTAGTGCAGTGGTCAGGGAATCCATATAAGGGACTGTCGAGTCAGTAAAACGGAGCAGGATAAATAGTATAATGACATAAATACCCGACGTTACCAAAAGGCCGAGTAAAATAATTTTTCGCGGAGTTTTTTTTGCAGGCACCTGGTTTTCCGATGCGTTCGTTTTATTTTGACCCCCTTTTAGCCAGTAATACCAACCGTAAATACTGATTACAACATAATAAACCTGCAATCCCATGTCAGCATAAAAGCCTGATTGGAAAAATACAGCAATATAAAGTAGAGATGTAAACAGGCCGGTAGGCCAGGTAAGAATATGCTGCCTGATAGAGAAAAAAATGTACAAAAGCCCCAGGATTGCCCCTGCAATTTCAATTTTGTTTCCCCACAACCAGGTGGTTAGAACTTCTGATATCATTTTTTATTCTGCGGTAACCAGCAGGTTGTTGTATTTTTTTTTGTTTTCGATCACTTCCAGGGCTTTCAAAATAGCTTCGTCATCCTGGTAAAAGACTTTGTAAAAATCGTTACGTGTATAAATGTCACGGGCAATGAGCGCTTTTATCTCCTTTTTCATGGTATCCAGAGTGAAATCCAGGCTCTCCTGTTCTTTTTCTATCCCTTTTTTCTCGCCTTCAACCACAATCTTTTCTACCATTTCTTCCGTTACTTCAAACTTCTCATTATATGCTTCAAACTCCGGGTATTGTTCTTTCAGGTCACTCCGATGATTGTCGACATAATTAATTACAAAATCGTATACAACATTATTTCTCCGCAGGCGATTGTAATACTTGTAGTGTCCTGAAGTATCCATCGGGACAAAAATATCTGGCATTACCCCGCCGCCGCCATAAACCACCCGGCCATTCATGAGGGTTTTATATTTTAGCGAATCAGCAAGAGCGATACTGTCGGCGCTGAACAACTGACCTGAGTTTAACCTTTCCAGATAATCTCGCCGGTATTCTTCCACACCGTTTTCGTAAGGTTTCTGGATGCAGCGCCCGCTGGGCGTGTAATAATGTGCCGTAGTTAATCTTACCATGGATCCGTCGGTGAGGAAGTAGGGTTTCTGTACCAATCCTTTTCCGAAAGAACGCCTTCCAATAATCAATCCACGGTCCCAGTCCTGTACAGCCCCGGAAACAATTTCACTGGCTGAGGCAGACGATTCGTCAACGAGAATAACCAGGTTGCCGTCTTCAAAAATCCCTTTCGATGTGGCCTTGTACTCTCTCTTAGGATCATTCAAACCATCTGTGTAAACAATCATTCTATTGTTTTCGAGGAATTGATCTGATATCTCAATGGCTGTTTTGAGGTAACCTCCGCCGTTTCCACGCAAATCGAGGATAAGGTTTTGGATGTTTTGTTTCTTTAAATCAACCATAGCCTCTGTAAACTCATCGGTTGTAGTCGCCGAAAACTTATTGAGCCTGATGTAGCCGGTTGCTTCATCAAGCATAAAAGAAGCATCGAGACTGTAAATTGGTATTTTGTCACGAACAATCGTAAAATCAAGCGCTTCATCAAAATTCTTGCGCAGCACTTTAATAACTACGGTAGTTCCTTTTTCCCCCCGAAGTAAATCGAAAACATCGCTGTTTTTGAGTCCGATGCCTGCAATGTTTTTTTCGTCCACTTCCACAATTCGGTCGCCCGCTTTGAGTCCTACTTTTTCTGAAGGGCCACCCGGAATTGTGGACGTTACCATCAGCGTATCCTTGAAAATGTTGAAGGTGATTCCAACCCCCTCAAAATTTCCCTGGAGTGGCTCATTCATTTTTTCTACTTCTTCTTTTGAAATATAAACGGAATGGGGATCCAACTCGCTGAGCAGGTTAATAATTGCTTTTTCAGTGAGGGCATCCACATCGGCCGAGTCAACATAATACCCGTCGACTAAACGTAACAGCCGTCCAAATTTTAGTTGGTTTTTTTGTACAGCTTCCTGAGCGTTAACCGGCCCGGAAGATTGAAAAACCAATGCAACAGCCATAATTATTGTGAGCGTGTTGAGAAATTTGTTCCCGAAAAAATATTTCATTTTGAAGTTCATTTTTTTCAAATTTAAAATGAGAAACGTTTATTCCCACTCGATTGTTGCAGGCGGCTTGGAACTAATATCATAAACCACCCGGTTAATGCCGGGCACTTTGTTAATAATTTCATTCGACATTTTTGCCAGAAAATCATAGGGGAGGTGCACCCAGTCGGCTGTCATCCCGTCGGTGGAAGCCACAGCCCGCAATGCTACTGTGCTTTCATAAGTGCGTTCGTCGCCCATTACACCTACAGACTGAATAGGTAGTAACATTACCCCGGCCTGCCATACTTTGTCATACAGCCCCCAGTTTCTCAATCCGTTAATGAAAATGGTGTCGGCTTCCTGCAGCATTAGTACTTTCTCGGGTGTTACTTCACCCAGAATACGGATTCCCAGTCCGGGCCCCGGGAAAGGATGGCGTCCCAGAAGTTCCTGTTTGATTTCCATGGTTTTTCCCACCCGGCGTACTTCATCTTTAAACAAAAGGCGAAGCGGTTCTACCACTTTTAAATTCATTTTTTCAGGAAGACCACCCACATTGTGATGTGATTTGATGGTGGCCGAAGGGCCGTTAACCGACACAGATTCGATTACATCAGGGTAAATAGTTCCCTGCGCCAGCCATTTTACATTTTTTATTTTGTGCGCTTCCGCATCGAATACTTCAATAAAATTCCGGCCGATGATTTTTCGTTTCTGTTCCGGATCGGTAATTCCTTTTAAGTCGTCCCAGAATTTTTGCCTGGCATCTACTCCAATAACATTCAGCCCCATATCTTTATACGAATGAAGGACACTTTCAAATTCATTTTTACGGAGCAGTCCGTTATCTACAAAAATGCAGGTGAGGTTACTGCCAATGGCCTGGTTTAGCAAAACACCGGTTACAGATGAGTCCACGCCACCTGATAAGCCGAGTACCACTTTATCATTTCCCAGTTTTTGTTTTAGCTCGTTCACCGTAGTTTCCACAAAAGAAGCCGGTGTCCATGACTGTTCGCATCCGCAGATGTCCACCGTAAAATTTTTCAGGAGTTGCCGTCCTTCGGTTGTATGGTAAACTTCAGGGTGGAACTGGATGGCGTATGTTGGTTCATTGTCAATTTTATATGCTGCGAAATTGACATCTTCGGTAGAGGCAACTACTTTATAATTGGAAGGTAGCTTTACAATGGTGTCACCATGCGACATCCATACCTGGGTGTGCCGGGTCATGCTGTTAAACAGCTGACAGTCGTGGTCGATAAATCCTAATTTGGCCCTGCCATACTCCCTTGAGTCGGAAGGAGCTACCTCACCGCCAAAAAAGTGTGCCATATACTGGGCGCCATAACAAATTCCAAGCACCGGTAACTTTCCTTTTATGGATGAAAGATCGGGACGGGGAGCTTCCGGGTCGCGCACCGAAAACGGACTTCCCGAAAGGATAACGCCTTTTACCGATTCGTCAATCTCGGGATAGTGGTTAAAAGGGTGAATTTCACAGTAAATGTTTAGCTCCCGGATTTTGCGGCCAATCAACTGCGTGTATTGCGATCCAAAATCGAGGATCAAAATTTTTTCCTGCATGAATTTAATTTTAAGGTGAATGCCATTGTTTCAGGCCACAAAAGTAAAAATTACTAACCAAAATTACTCTTTTTGTTTTCCGAAAGAAACCAAAATTATTTTCAATTTAAGACGTTTTAACCTAAGTGATGCCCGATTATTGTTATTTTTGAACGAATTTTATAAATTGTTTTTTGGATGAGAATCGTATATTATTTCCTTGTTTTGCTGATAGTTGCCTCTTTGGCGAAAGAAGTTTCAGCCCAGCAGTTGAAGGAAAACGAAATAGTTGTTATTCAGGGTGAAAAGTATGTGTTGCACCAGGTGCGTACAGGGGAGACTCTTTATTCAATCAGCCGGCAATTCAGGGTAGATAGTCAGTCGATTGTTGAGCACAATCCGCAAATCAAAAAAGGATTGAATATCGGCGATATTCTGAAAATTCCTTTTAGGGAAGAGGCTGAATGGCAGGATTTGCCAGCAAGTAAAAAGGGCGATCCCACTTATTTTGAATATTATACTATTTCATCGCGTAGGGAAACACCGTATTTTGTTGCCAGGGAGTTTGGCATTACGGTGGAAGAAATTTATGCGTACAATCCTGAAGTGAAACGTTTCAGAAAAGGTACAAAGCTGAGAATTCCCCGGTGGGAACAGGTAAAGGATGAACCTGAAAAAGAAGTTGAGGTGGTTCAGCAGAGGGAAGAAGAACAGGAGAGAGAATTGATGCGGTACGAGGTTCAGCCGGGTGAGACATTGTATTCGTTGTCAAAACGTTACAATATTTCTGAAAGCGAAATTTTATTTCTCAATCCGGGTGCGCGCAAGCTCAAATCGGGCAGTGTTATTTATCTTCCCAAAACCGATAGCGGTTTAACATCCACCCAGTCTCCGGAAAAGCCTTTCCTGGTTGACCAGAACGTTCCTTTAGAGCGGGGTGCTTTTTTTGAACATACCATCGTTTCGGGCGAAACATTGTGGTCGCTCGCCCGGAAATATAATGTTTCAGAAGCAGAACTGAAACGTTTGAACCCAATGCTGGAAACATCATTCCCTGCAGGTGCCGCCATTCGGGTACCGGTGAAAGAGGACAATATAGGCGGAGCAGAGCCCGTAAACGAGGATGCTTTTTTGAAACATGAGGTGCGGCCCGGAGAAACCCTTTTCGGACTGGCAGCACGGTATAATATGGATATACCTGAAATTAGAAAATTCAATCCGCAGCTTGAAAATCGTAACCTGGTGAGGGGTGAAACTATTTTAATTCCGCGAATGCCTGAAGAAGAAATTGTGCCGTTGACGGAAAATATGACTGTCGATTCTGTTCCGGTTGAAGCACCCCGGTTTGAAGATGACTATTACAAAATTGAGGTGCCGGAAATAATCCCGGAGAATTGCCGGCCTTCCGGTAGCCGGTTTTTTTCTACTGCAGAATATAATGTTGCCTTATTTTTACCGCTGTTTGTTTATACCAATGATACGTTAAACAGCATTCCGGAGAAAATTTTGGCCGGAGATTCTCTTCTTTTAGCGGAAGAGGAGTTGGTAGAAGATACGCTGGTGGAAGTGGATGAGCCGAAAGAAATATTTCACGGTTTTTACAAGGAGAGTGAAAACTTTCTGGAGTTTTACGAAGGAGTATTGTTAGCGGTCGATTCTCTGCAGAGAGCAGGAATGCAGATTCGTCTCCATGTTTTTGATACCAGGCAGAATTCAGATTCCATCCGGGAAGTTATTCATTCGCCACAGTTTTTGGAAACGGATTTAATTATAGGACCGGTTTATCCACAGGTTCAGGATGAAGTGGCGGACATTGCCGCTAAAAACCGTATTCCTTTCATTTCACCTTTGTCGTCGCAGTCGCGAAAATTAGATCATAATCCGTACTATTTTCAGGTGAATCCTTCCCGTGAATTCCTTGCTGAGAAAACGGCGGAGCTGATAACCGATGAGTACTTTAACAGCAATTTTGTAGTAATAAAAACGTCGCATTCTGGCGGTTCAACCGAAGAAAAAGTGATTGATATTGTTCGAGAAAAAATGCTTGGGGCCGGTTATTTGGGACATCCTCAGGGAATGCGGTTTAATATTTATGACTTTGAAAAAGAAGGGCCTTTCGGACTTAGTCGTATTTTTTCGCACGAAAAAGAAAATGTGGTTTTTGTTGCTTCGATGAACGAAGGTGACCTGAGTGTGGTTTTATCGAATATTAACAATCTGGGGGAGGAATATGCCATTACTTTAATCGGGTCTAACCGCTATGAACAGTTTCACAGCATTACCGATGAGTTTTTTCATAACCTGAAGTTGCAGTACATTGCGCCCTACTGGGTGGATTATTCGCACCCGGAAACCATTCACTTTTTGAAAAAGTTCAGGGAACATTTTCATATTGAACCCGGCAACTTTGGAATGCAGGGATACGATGTGGCTTTCTTTTTCCTGAATGCATTAAAGAATTACGGGAAAGATTTTGAAGAATGCCTTATGTACCAGCAGGTTCATCTTTCGCAAGGAAATTACCGTTTCGAGAAAGTTTCCCGCTTTGGGGGGTACATGAACCAGGGAGTCTCGGTGATTAGCTATGAGCGCGATTTCGATGTGGTGCGCAAACGGGTAATAGGACCTTACCGGTTTGCGCAGAGATAAAGGTTTGCTTAAACGCCCATCTCATCAAATGTTTTTTTGATTATTCCGATAGCTTCCATGAGTTGTTGTTCGTGAATTACCAGCGGCGGTGTAAACCGGATGATATGTTCGTGGGTTGGTTTGGCAATTAGCCCTTTCTCTTTCATGGCAAGACAAACGTCCCAGGCTGTTTTTCCTTCGGTGGGTTTGATGGCAACTGCATTCAGCAACCCTTTCCCCCGAACTGTTTCAATCATTTTCGACGGGATGCTTTTCATCTCTTCCCGGAAAATTTCTCCCAACCGCATGGCATTTTCCGCCAGTTTTTCCTCACGTATTACTTCCAATGCGGCTATTGCTACTTTTGCCGCAATGGGATTTCCACCGTAAGTACTTCCGTGCTCGCCGGGTTTAATGGTCAGCATAATTTCATCGTCGGCCAGTACGCATGAAACAGGGTACAAGCCTCCTGAAAGCGCTTTGCCCAGCACTAAAATATCGGGACGGACGCCTTCGTGGTCGCAGGCCAGCATTTTTCCTGTACGTGCCAGGCCGGTTTGCACCTCGTCGGCCACAAAAAGGACATTGTATTTTTTACAAAGGGCAGCTGCTTTTTTCAGGTAGCCGTCTTCGGGAACATAAACACCTGCTTCTGCCTGGATGGGCTCAACCAGAAATCCGGCTACATTCGGGTCTTTTAGCTCTTCTTCCAGCCTTTCCGTATCGTTGTATGGAATGTTCACAAAACCCGGTGTGTAGGGCCCGTAATGCGTATAAGCATCCGGATCGGATGACATGGAAACGATGGTGATGGTCCGGCCGTGAAAATTGCCGTTACACACCACAATTTTTGCTTTGTTTTTTGGAATGCCTTTTACTTTGTAACCCCACTTGCGTATCAGTTTCAGCGCTGTTTCGTCAGCCTCGGCCCCTGAATTCATGGGGAGCATTTTGTCGTACCCAAATAACCGGGACATATATTCTTCCCATTCGCCCAGAATATTATTGTAATAAGCCCTGGAGGTAAGCGCCAGCGTTCCGGCCTGTTCCGTTAATGCTTTCACAATTTTCGGATGACAGTGCCCTTGGTTTACAGCAGAATAAGCAGCCAGAAAATCGAAATAACGTTTTCCTTCCACATCCCACACATAAACACCTTCCCCTTTTTCTAAAACCACAGGGAGCGGATGGTAGTTGTGGGCACCGAACTTATCTTCTCTCTCTATATAATCTTTGGTCGAAAGTTGAAACATGGTTCAAATTTTTAAATTAGAATGCAGAAATACAATTTTCGGAGAATATTTCAAAGGAGATTTGTCGGATTAGGGGAAAATTCGACGTTGTTTTTTAACATGTTTTTTTGTGTGCTTTATTGTTTCCAGAAACGTGCAATTAAAACTTCGGCTAAAATGAAAAATAAAGCCAGCAGAATACACCATTTCCACAATTGCTTTCCCTTTTGTATTTCCTGTAAAACATCGGAAAAATTTGCTGAAATATTATCGATTACGGCCACCTTCCCTGGAACCTCTGAACTAAAACGTTCCCGGAGTTCCTCCGGACTGAAATACCGCAGGTCAGACTCGTTGCGGTTATAATTAAAGGAAAGCGGAACCAGTGTTTCGTTGCCGTTTTTCACCAGGTAGTGCCCTGCCTTCTCAACGGAGCTGTTGAAATCGATGCGTGTGCCTTGCCCGGAAATGTTTACCCCGGGAATGAACCGATCTCCTGTTTCGCGATTTTCAATTTCCAGGGAAGATTTCAGATCGGCATTTATGCTGTGGGGCAACAAAAATGTTTGTTCCCTCCCGATAATATGAGAAGTTTGCTGGTCGGGCAAACTATTTAGTACAATATTGTATAGGGACGGAACAAAGAGAATATCCCGGGCAAACGTTTCGTTTTTTTGATTCAGCGGGAAGGAAAACACCCACACTTTTCCCTTTCCATAGGGTAAGAATGATAGTGCCTTGTCGCTGTTTTGAAACCAGAGCAGGTTGGTTTCACTGGTGCGCACATTTTCAGCAAACGTTAAGTGCCTTTCAATTTTGGGCTGCAGGGCATTCTCCTTTCTTTGGCGGAATACGTTTCGGAAAAAGCGGTTGTCGAAGTCAATTCCCGAGATTTCCTGGCTGGTGGTATCTAATCCTGACACAGAACCAGCGCCAAATTTCGACAGAAACTGGTTGTGAATTTCTGGTTGTGGAATCATTTGTGGAAACAGGACCACAGAACTTCCGTTGTTCACAGCCGATTCAAGTTCGTTTAAAAATCCGGTGGAGTAATTTTCAGAATTGATAAGAAAAATGGTATTGCTTTCGGCCAATTTGCTGATTTGCAGGCTGCGGATGTCCATTGTTTCCAGTTCCACATAATCGTCATTTTCAAATAATGCCGTAATATAATCCAGGCCTTCCTGCGAGCCGGGAGTGTTATTGTAAACCGCCAGCGCTTTTAGTTTGGGCTCCACAAAATAGCTGAGGTACCACGAGTTGTCGTGGATAAACGGGTAATCCGTTATTTCCACTTTGCCCAGTTGTATTCCGGCAGAAACATTGGTGTATCTGAGACTGGCGGTAATTTCATTCCGGGCATTTACCGAAAAATTGGTCATGGATTTCAGCGAATCGTTCAGGAAAAGCCTTAATGGCAGATTCTGGTAATCTTCATCAGAACTGTTTTTTATTTTGACAAAAATGGTTTCTTCCTGATTTAACCCGTGAGCCGGCACTTCTACCCAACAGGAATCGATATAAAGATTGTTTACCTGATTGGGAACCAATGGCATAAAATAGCTGAAAAAGGGTTGGTCTGAAAAGTTTTCCGGATCTGTAATATTACGCTGAAAGTCGGAAATACAGTAAAGTGTTCCCCGTGCATCGTTCCCTTCCTGCTGGTTCTGCCTGTTGAACCGGTTGTGGATAATAGAAAGAGGAACTACAGCGGGCGAAGGTTTTATATCTGCCACCTGCCGTATAAACTGCTCCTTATTGAAGAGGTGCCGGTGTTGCGGCGCCAGGTCGTTTGTCATTAACCGAAAGCGCGTTCCGGCCGGGTAAGATTGCCCGATTTCTGCCGCTTTGTTTCTTGCCAGCTCCAGAAGTTGCCCCTGCTCCGAAAGAGCATTCATGCTGAAAGAATTGTCGATATAAACCCCTACAATATCGCCTGCCCCCGCAGTTGCTTCATTTTCGGTGGGGATATAGGGTTGCGAGAAAGCCAACACAAGGAACAGGATAGTGAAAATTCTTGCTGCGAGCATCAGTAATTGCTTGAGCTGCGACTTTTTTTTCGATTCCTTTTTAATATCTTTTAAAAAACCGACATGGCTGAAATAGACCGTTTTGTATCGCCTGAAACTGAACAAGTGGATGATGATGGGAATGGCAATCGTAAAAAGTGCAAACAGAAATGTCGGATATAAAAATTTCATACTCAGGCGTACATTTATTTGTGCACTACAAAAATGGAATATTTAAATGAAATGCAGGCAAAATGGGAGATAACTTTTTGTTTTTCGGAGGAAAGAAACGAAAGATAAAAAGGCGCATAAATTATCCGTTGAGGCTGTACAATACCGAAAAGAAATGTGCAATACTACCTGCCAGTACAAACAGGTGCCAGATTCCATGACCGTATTTCAGGTTTCGCCAGGCATAAAAAATAACCCCCAGGGAATAGCAGCCGCCGCCTATAAAAAGAAAGGCGACACTTGAAGCCGGCAGGTTTTTTATTATGGGAACGATGGCAATCAGGAATAGCCAGCCCATGGCAAGGTAAATGCCAACCATCCGTTTTCTGAAACGGGTCAGGTAAATGGAACGGATGACAATTCCGGTAATTGCCAAACCCCAGATAATGCCGAAAAGTGTCCAGCCCAGCGGCCCGCGAATGGTCGTTAAAACAAAGGGGGTGTAAGTACCTGCAATCAGTAAAAAAATAGCTGCATGATCGAAACGGGCAAACAGGTTTTTGATTTTGGTTTTAGTCATACTGTGGTAAAGGGTAGAGAAAAGGTAAAGTAAAAACATCGAAGCGCCAAAAATGCTGAAGCTTACCACATGCCAGGCATTTCCTTTCAGCGATGCAAAAACGGCAAGGATAGCCAGTCCGGCTACACTCAATAACGCACCAATTCCGTGGGTAATGCTGTTGAAAATTTCTTCTCCGAGACTAAGCGTGCGATATCCGGCTTGTTTGTTGTTTCCGGCAACCATTTTATTTTTATCCATACTGAAATTCAAGCAGATTTAAATTAAGTTTGAAATAATAAAAAAAATGTGGTTCCGGCAAAAATCCGGCTTTTTATTGTACTTTCAACCGTTAAATTTAAAAGGATTTTGATGGAGTTGCCGCAAATCAGGAACAACAATGTGGAAAGTTTTTTAGACCGTGCGGAAATTGTTAAGGAAACCGCCGGACAAATTCAGAAAGACTTTGGTATGTTCGGCGTGGAAATCACCTTTTCCGGAGAAGTTGAAAATGCATATGACGAACTGCACCGGCAACTTACCATACAAATTTCAGAACTCGTTCAGCGCAATTACGATAAATTGTTGTCGGTTCTTTACCATGTGGATATTACCGACCATGAAATTACACAGGCCGAACAGGACCTGCCTCATTACAGCCATGTGGAAATTATTGCCCACCAGGTAATTGCCCGTGAGTTAAAAAAGGTGTTGTGGCGCCATTACTTTAAATCGAAAAAGTGATTTTTGACATTTCCGGAGAGTTTGTACCCTTTTCAGCAGTAGTTAACTGACCAAATCCGTTCCAACCATTTTTATCCGAACTCTTTGGTAAACTCAGCCTCAATTTGCCGGGCCAGCAAGTGATCTTTTTCCGTAATTTTTCCTTCGGAGTGCGTCATAAGCATCACCTTTACTTTTTTGTAGGAATGAATTAAAAGATCGGGGTGGTGGTCAGCGGCTTCGGCCAGCGGCATCACCTGGTTGACAAAGCGGACGGCTTCTTTGAAGTTTTTTAGTACAAACTCTTTTGTCAGGCAATTATTTTCTGTTTTCCATTCCATAACACTTTCTTTTAAATTACAATTTCTGATTCAGTAAAACACAATAGTATTCTTGACATCTATTTCTCCCCATTTTCCTTTTCTTCTTTTTTTCGTTGTTTTTTCCTTTTTGAATAGCGGTATCCAAAATAGCCGGCAAAAATTGCCAGGGGTAAAATGATGTACAGAACAATATTGAACAGATTGAATTCAACCTGTTCGGGAACTGTGGGCGGATACATATCGGGCGACTGGGAATAGGCTTTTATTCCGAACACCAGAAAAGAAAAAACAACAACAAGTTTTCTGAATATCATTGCTCTATTTTTTTTATTTATTTCTGCCTACTAAATATGAAGCAAACTGTACGGCCTCTTTGTTCAAATAATATCTGATTTTAAGATTCATCTGCGTGGTGGAAGTAAATTAAAGGTTTAACGTCTCTTCCCGAATCCATAAAAACCAGTTGCCTGTTCCGGTATCGTGTTTTAGGATATAATTTTTTTGGCCGGCTGTACGTACCTTAAAATAATTTGCCGGGGGAAAATCCGAATTTTGATCTCCCTGGTACCACCTGTCAACTACTTCTTCAATTTCAAACCGGATGTTGTCCCAGTAAAAGCATATGGGATATTCGTCGGCTTTATAACCTGCATGACACTCCACTGTAACCGCAAATAAATCTTTCATCCTGTAAAACTTTAATCGACTAAAAAGGATACGTAAAGAGTTTACGGCAAGATTCATTCGGTATAAAACAAGTTTTATCTGGTGCTTTTTTCGTTGGGACAACAGATGGGAAGTTTACAAAAAGAAAAGGACTCTTATAAAAAATGTATTCAGTGAAAGCGTCGGTGCCTGAGCTTTCCCTTCCGGATCATCTTGGAAAAAGGGGCAGGATGTATTAATTTTAACAGAAAAAGAAAGGGAAAAGAATATGAAAGCCTGGGTAATTGATGAAATTAGCGATTTGCGCACGGAGGATAAACCGCTCACCCGGATGGATATACCCAAACCGAAACCGAAGCTGGGTGAGTTACTTATAAAAGTGAATGTTTGCGGTGTTTGTCATACAGAGATCGATGAAATTGAAGGACGGACACCTCCTCCCTTTTTTCCGGTGGTCCCCGGTCACCAGGTTGTGGGAGTTGTAGAAGAATCGAACGGGCTTGAAGGCGACATTCGACCCGGCGACAGGGTAGGGGTGGCCTGGATTTTTTCTTCGTGTGGTGTATGCGAATACTGCGTATCAGGAAGGGAAAACCTGTGCCCGGAGTTTATGGCTACCGGCAGGGATGCCAATGGCGGGTATGCTGAATACATGGTAGTTCCGGAACAGTTTGTTTACCCGATCCCGGATATTTTTACCGATGCAGAAGCCGCTCCGTTGCTTTGCGCAGGTGCTGTCGGTTACCGTTCGGTCGCCCTGAGTAATATTGCTGACGGGCAGCAGATTGGACTGACTGGTTTTGGGGCATCGGCACATTTGGTACTGAAATTAATAAAGTATAAATATCCACACGTTGAAGTTTACGTGTTTGCCCGGAGCCCGAAAGAGCGGGAATTTGCGATGGAACTTGGGGCAAAATGGGCCGGCAATACGGATGAACGGCCGCCTTGCCTGCTCGACGCTGTTATAGACACTACCCCTGTGTGGAAACCGGTTCTTTGCGCCCTGGAATTTCTGAAGCCGGGCGGACGACTGGTTATCAATGCTATCCGGAAAGAAAATACCGACCAGGAGTACTTGTACAATTTGGATTATTCGCGTCATCTGTGGATGGAAAAGGAGATAAAAAGTGTGGCCAACGTCACTGCCCGCGATGTGCGTGAATTTATTCGTATTGCCGCAGAAATGCCTTTTAAACCCGACGTGGAAGTTTATCCGTTCGATAAGGCCAATGAGGCGATAATGGATATTAAGAATCGAAAGATAAAGGGGGCTAAGGTACTACAAGTAAAAAAATTATAAATCATCCTGCCACCGTTCCGACGGATCTTTAGGGAAGGAAATGGTTCTCCAGGAAAACTGAAAAATTTTGGGTTTGACAAGCTGCTCAAAATCTTTATATCGCATTTTTATCAGCTCGGTGTGTGTGCCAGCGTTGAATGCGATTTCTTCGTTCCGGGTAAGCGCCTCGGCAACAAAAACATCCATGTTGTACAGGTTGCCAAAAGGCGGCATAGCTCCCACTTCACAGTCGGGGAAGTGGTATTTAAATTCTGCTTCGTTAGCCAACGTAACTTTATCTGATTCCAGTGTTTTTTTCATTTTTTCAAAATCGATGTGGTAAGACGCCGGCAGAACAGCCATTGCCATTTTCTCATCCATTTTAATCATCACTGTTTTGGCAAACTCTTTCCCCGAAACATGCGCCGATGAGGCAATTTCCTGAGAGGTATAAGCATTGGAATGTTTTATGGAAACATATTTGATGTTGTTCCCGTCCAAAAATGTTTTGAGCTTTTTTACCGGCATAACTTCTGATTTTTAAAATGTTAAAAAGTAAGAACACGCACATGAAAAGAGTACAAAAGGAAGATGTCTTTGTGCTTTTTCTACTTTTTTTAAGCAGAAATGTTTCAAAATCGGGCGATAGATTTTCCGGCAAAAGAAAACCTGCTCCGGTTACGGAACAGGTTTTTTATCTTTTTCAGAAAAACAGGTGTTGTGTCAGATTATAAATGATGTGTTCTCATGGCACATCCGGAACCACTGGCGGCTAATAAGCGCAGAGTCATTTCCCCTGACGGGTAAGGATGCGGGAAGAATATTCATTTTATACATGACACGTCCGTTTTCCTATTTTGATCCCCTTTCGGGACGAAGTTGGCGCACTGCTGCACCTGCCTGCCACAATTCCGATTCGCGCATCTCGGTTAACTCAGCGTTCAGGCTTGTTTTGTAATCAACACTACTGGTTGAATCCAAAACGCGTTTGGTTTCTGCACCTGATTTTACACTTTCGTATAAGTCATTGAATACAGGCAGTGTTGCTTCGCGAAATTTATGTCTCCAGTCGAGTGCACCGCGTTGAGCTGTTGCGCTACAGTTGGCATACATCCAGTCCATCCCGTTCTGATCTACCAGACGGATAAGACTTTGAGTGAGTTCCTCTACTGTTTCGTTGAATGCTTCTGAAGGACTGTGTCCGTTTTCACGGAGTACTTTGTATTGCGCTTCGATAATTCCAGCCAATGCACCCATCAGCACACCGCGTTCACCAGTGAGGTCTGAAAATACTTCGTTTTCAAAGGTAGTGGGGAACAGGTAACCTGAACCGATGGCAATACCCAGCGCCAAAGTACGCTCTTCTGCTCTGCCGGTGAAATCCTGGAAAATAGCATAACTTGAGTTAATGCCATTGCCAGCCAAAAAGTTGGTACGAACGCTGGCACCCGAACCTTTGGGAGCAACGAGGATAACATCCACATTTTTTGGAGGAATAACACCCGTTTGCTCTTTATAAGTAATAGAAAAACCATGTGAGAAATACAGGGCGTCGCCTTCGTTAAGGCAAGGTTCCAGTTGGGGCCAAATGATACGTTGGGCCGCATCCGAAACGAGGTACTGAATAATGGTACCTTTTTTAGCTGCTTCTTCTACCGGGAAAAGTGTTTCGCCCGGAACAAAACCATCGCGAATAGCCTTGTCCCAATCCTCTTTGAACTCCGGGGCCTGGCCTATAATGACATTAAACCCGTTGTCTTTCATATTCAGTGCCTGGGCAGGACCTTGTACTCCATAACCAATAATGGCTATGATTTCGTCTTTTAATACTTCTCTTGCTTTTTCTACTGGAAATTCTTCGCGGAGAACAACATTTTCTGATACTCCGCCAAAGCTAATTTTTGCCATAATTTTCGATTATTATTATGAATTTTAATGTTTTTCTAAAAAATAGTGCAAATTTATTATTTTTTATTCAGTTTTTATTGCATGTTGGAATTATTGACCCCTTTTATGATACTAAATTCACGCAATAAATTAGTCTAAACTTTCCAAAAGTGCATCTCTTTCTTTCAGAAACTCTGAAAGCCGTTCAATAGGATCGCGTGTAATCGCAACCCTTCCGGAACGTATAAACTGCATCACTTTAAATTTGTTCAATTCTTCGAACAGGGCCTGGGTCTCTTCCTTGTGACCGGTTTTTTCAATTACCGTGTATTCCTTGGTAATTTCAAGAATGCGGGCGCCGGAGTTACGTACTACCTTTTCGATGGTGTTGTCTTCATAAAGGGATTCTGTATGTACTTTATAAAGAGCAATTTCCTGATAAATCATTTCTTTATTGGTATGGTAGAATGCTTTCAGAACATCGATTATCTTTTCGATTTGTCCTACAATTTTGACAATCTGCTCTTCTGTCGTATTAACAACAATAGTGAATTTGTAAACTCCGCTAATGGCCGATTCTGAAACGGTTAAACTTTCCAGATTCACTTTTCTTCGGGTGAATACAATGGTAATTCGCGTCAGTAGCCCTATATGATTTTCCGAATAAACTGTTATGATATATTCCTTTTTCATTATGCTGAATTTTTTAGATTTTGAACGTTAAATTTTAGCTGTTGGGTTCCAGCATAACATCTGAAACCGAGGCTCCGGTCGGTACCATTGGGAAAACGTTGTCTTCTTTTTCAATGACAACTTCGAGCAGGTAAGGTCCGTCATGGTCAATCATTTTTTGAATACCACTATCCAAATCTTCACGGTGTTCCACTTTGTGACCTTCAATTCCAAAACCTTTACCGATTGTTATAAAATCGGGATTCTGCAATTCTGTAAAGGAATATCTTTTTTCAAAAAAGAGCTGCTGCCACTGGCGTACCATTCCCAGAAAGTTATTATTCAATACAATAATCTTTACCGGGAGTTTGTTTTGGGCAATGGTTCCCAGTTCCTGAATAGTCATCTGGAATCCACCATCGCCAATAACTGCAATAACAGTGCGGTCGGGAGCCCCCAGTTGTGCACCCATGCTTGCCGGCAATCCAAATCCCATAGTGCCCAAACCTCCGGAGGTGACATTGCTTCGCGGCTGCCTGAATTTGAAATAACGGGAAGCAATCATTTGGTGTTGCCCTACGTCGGTAACCAAAATAGCTTCGTGGTTGGTTTTGTCTCCGGCTATACGCACTACCTCACCCATGGTCAGGCCGGGTTTTGTCGGGAATAGCTCATTGTGAATTATTTTGTCATTTTCTATTTTGTCGCATTCCCTGAATCTTGACAGCCATTCGTCGTGTTTGTTGGGTTTTACAAGGTCAGTAAGCATTTTGAGCGTTTTTTTGGAGTTACCCAAAACGGCCACATCTGCTTTTTTTATTTTGTTGATTTCCGACGGGTCTATTTCAAGGTGAATTATTTTTGCTTTTTCAGCATAAGTAGATACTTTTCCGGTAACACGGTCGTCGAAACGCATGCCAACAGCAATAATTAAATCCGCCTCATTGGTAAGCAGGTTGGGACCGTAATTCCCGTGCATACCGAGCATCCCAACATTTAGTGGATGATCCGAAGGTAGTGCCGAAAGCCCCAGCAAGGTCCAGGCAGCAGGAATTCCGGTTTTTTCCACAAATGCTTTCAGCTCTTCCTCGGCCTGGCCAATAATAACACCTTGCCCAAACAATAGCATGGGTTTTTTGGCTTCATCGATAATTTCAGCAGCCTCTTTTACTTTAAAAGGATCGATGCGTGGTTCAGGAACATAACTTCTGACTTTCCTGCATTTCTTGTATTCGAACTCCAGTTCGGCAAACTGAGCATCTTTGGTAATATCGATTAACACCGGCCCCGGACGCCCTGATCGTGCAATGTAAAAAGCCTGAGCAATGGCTTCCGGTATCTCTTCCGGCGAGGTTATCTGGTAATTCCATTTGGTAATCGGCATGGAAATACCCACTACATCCGATTCCTGAAAAGCATCGGTACCTAACAAGGGGGAAGCAACCTGGCCAGATATACAAACCAGTGGGGTAGAGTCGATCATGGCATCGGCAATGCCGGTAATAAGATTCGTTGCCCCCGGTCCTGATGTAACGAAACAGACGCCGGCTTTCCCGGTGACCCTTGCGTAGCCCTGGGCAGCATGCACAGCCCCCTGCTCGTGGCGGGTAAGAATGTGCTCTACATGCTTATCGAAATCATACAATGCATCGTAAATGGGCATAATAGCCCCTCCCGGATACCCAAAAATGGTATCAACTCCTTCTTCCAGAAGGGAAAGGATTACGGCCTGTGAACCGGTAACTTTTCTCTTTGTCATATTTCCAGATTTTGAATTATTCATTATTTATTTTTAATCTATCAAACGAACCGCGCCTTTGTCGGCAGAAGAAACCAGACTGGCATAAGCTTTCAGCGCTTTGGATATCTCTCTTTTACGATCGCCAGGCTTAAATGCATTTTCGCCTTTCGCCTCTTCTGCTTTTCTTCGTTGGGCCAGTTCTTCATCTGAAACCAACAGGTTGATGGAACGGTTCACAATATCTATTTCTATTTTATCATTGTTTTGGATGAGACCGATAGCTCCGCCTGCAGCAGCTTCCGGAGAAACATGGCCAATAGAAAGTCCTGATGTACCTCCCGAGAAGCGTCCGTCGGTAATCAGGGCGCATGCTTTATCCAGTTGCATTGACTTCAGGTAAGAAGTAGGGTAGAGCATTTCCTGCATTCCCGGGCCTCCTTTGGGGCCTTCGTAACGAATAACCACCACATCGCCTTTTTGTACTTCGTCGCCCAGAATGCCATTTACCGCATCATCCTGTGAATTGAATACTTTGGCTGTTCCGGTAAACTTGAAAATGGATGAATCTACTCCGGCTGTTTTTACAATACAACCACCTTCAGCGATGTTTCCATAAAGTACGGCCAGCCCGCCATCCTTATTATAGGCATGTTCTGCACTCCGGATACATCCGTTTTTGCGGTCGGTATCCAGTTCGGTATAATAATTTTCCTGCGAAGCCATTATCAGGTTACGTGATCCGTCGCCGGGCGAGGAGAGGAAACGCTTCATGGCATCTGCGGAGGTGTTGTCGCGCGTAATATCATAAGCTTCAATAGCTTCTTTAAGAGTGCGTCCGTCAATTCGGTTCACAGAGGTTTCAAGCAGATCGATGCGTTCGAGTTCTCCCAAAATTGAAAGAATACCCCCTGCGCGGTTTACATCCTGAACATGGTAGTGCGAACTGGGCGCTACTTTGCAAAGGTTTGGAGTAATACGCGAAAGGCGGTCGATGTCCTGCATGGAAAATTCCACCCCGGCTTCGTGGGCAATTGCCAAAAGGTGCAGTACCGTGTTGGTAGACCCTCCCATGGCAATATCCAGTTTCATGGCATTTAAAAAGGCATCGCGGGTCGCAATGTTCCGGGGCAATACAGATTCGTCTCCTTCAAAATAGTATTTTTTAGTAGCTGCAATAATTTTCTCAACAGCTTCTTCGAACAGTTTTTTCCGGTTGGCATGCGTTGCCACGATGGTACCATTTCCGGGAAGCGCCAGCCCGATAGCTTCGGCAAGGCAGTTCATGGAGTTGGCCGTAAACATGCCGGAACAGGAGCCACAGGTTGGACAGGCATTTTGTTCGATAACCGACAGTTCCTGATCGGAAACAGACTGGTCGGCGGCCATAACCATTGCATCTACCAGGTCGAAATGTTTATTGCCAATTTCACCTGCTTCCATTGGTCCTCCGGAAACAAACACGGCAGGGATGTTCAGCCTCACGGCAGCCATGAGCATTCCGGGGGTGATTTTATCACAGTTTGAGATACAAATCATCGCATCTACTTTGTGCCCGTTACACATATATTCCACACTGTCGGCAATCACATCGCGCGAGGGCAGGGAGTACAACATGCCGTCGTGCCCCATGGCAATCCCGTCGTCAATGGCAATGGTGTTAAACTCTGCGGCAAAGAAGCCATGTTCTTCGATGAGGCCTTTCAGGTATTGACCAATTCCGTGCAGGTGGGCGTGCCCCGGCACAAACTGTGTGAATGAATTGACAATAGCAATTACCGGACGGCCAAAATGTTCTTCTTTCATACCGTTGGCGCGCCAGAGACTTCTTGCTCCAGCCATTCTGCGACCCTGGGTGGTCGTGTTGCTTCGTAATGGAATTTGCATAATTTTAAGTTTTTAAAATCTCTTTTCATTAAAAAAGCCTCCCCCGGAATCCGGGAAAGGCTTGTAAATATCTTTTAACTAACATATATAACTAACCCATCCCGGCGAATCCTGACACGACCACGAGAATGACTAGAATATATGTAGCAATTAATTTCATACTTAAAACTTCGTAAGTTTTTGGCAAATGTAAAAACTATATTTAAAAATCAAAATGAATTGAAAGTAATTTTATGTTTTTTCTGCCAAATTTAAATTTTAAGACCGTATTCTGTTGGAGAGTGTTGCTCAAATTACCGCTTCGGCCCGGGAGTCCATTTTGATCTTCCGCCCGATTCTGCGAAAAAATGCATCGCCTCCTGGTGGCATATAAGTTGCGCATCCAGAAGCATTTCGGGCGTGTGTACTGCTGCCTTGCCGTTTTTCAAGTCTGTAAAAAAAAACCAACAAAAAACCGGCAGGTTTTCACGGAACCCGCCGGCAGTGTTAACGCCCTGTAAAATGGGCCATAACGTTTAAATATTACTATGCTTAGCAACTTGTAAATTGTTGATTTTAAGTGCCCCTGTGAAGCTTGGCCTTCCACAGGGGCTTTTCACCCTTCACAATACGATTTTTTGTACTCCCAACGCGATTTTTCCTTCCATAACGGAAATTTTCAGTCTCCCAATGGGAATTACCCCCTCCAAAACGCAATTTTATATGTTCCCAACGGAAAATGACCCTTCCCGATTAGTTTTTCAAAATTTTCTTACAATTCTCTTATTTTGATATTCCGGAAACGAGTCAGTCCGCCGTGGTCCTGCAGCCCGACATGGCCTTTTTCAGCCATCCCGTAATGCGGTTCGTCTTTCCATTTGCTTTTTGCTTTGCGCTCTTTCCAGTCCCGGCTCCACAACTCATACTCCACCACTTTTTCGCCATTCAGCCAGTGCTCCACATGGGGGCCGTTCACCACAATCTTTGAGCTGTTCCATTCCCCCGGAGGGTTGATTTCAGCGCCAGTGGTTTCATACATGGCGTAACAGGCAGCAGTAAACTGGTATTTTTCCCGTTTCCGCGTTATCCCGATATCATCGCTTAACTGATACTCGGGAGCCGTTTTATAAATGGTGTTTACAATATCTTCCTGTACCCGGATAAATATCCCGGAGTTACTTAATGGCGAGATATTCCACTCAAGGTACAATTCAAAATTATCGTACTTCTTTTTGGTAATGATATCCCCGCCATGGTCGCTGCCTTTTCCCGAGTTATTCAGGACACCGTCAATCACTTTCCAGCCGTCTACCTTTCCTCCGTTAAACGTTTTCCAACCTTTTAACGAGACCCCGTTAAACAGAAGTTTCCAGCCTTCCTTTTTCTCTTCTTTTGTCAGCTTGTTTAGCTCTTCTTTTTGCAGGTCAGTTGCCTTTTCCCCTGATGCCCCCATTCCTAATAATGGGTTCAAAAAAAGGGTAAAAGCAGCCAACAGTGCTATTGGAATAATTTTTTTCATTTGTCCGGTAATTTTACAGCCCGGTGGTGGTTGTGGCAACGTTGGTTACCACAACCGCGGGCAGTTTATTTAATTTGTTACATCTATGCAGGCATATCTG
>NZ_QWET01000029.1 GCF_003573545.1 Mariniphaga sediminis
AAAATCAAGAAGTACGTGAAATTTCAAGAAGATCAAGAACGTCTCGAAGAGCAGCAGCGGCTCAACTTTGGCCCCTTATAGGGGCCTTTTTATAAGTCCACCTTCTTTGAGGGTGGATTCTTTAATTTTGATGCGTCTTTAGATGATGATAAAAATTTGTGAATGATAGTACAACGAATTACTTTAATAATATTGCTTTTTTTGAGTGGTTTGAGTTTTTCTCAGGGACAGCCCCTTTTTGAAAGTATTGGATATCCGGATGGATTATATAAAACAAAAGAAGATTTTATCAATAAGAAACCATCGGAGATTCGTCCATTGGTTATAAAAGAAATAGCATTAATTAATGATACCGATTCAGTAATACACAGATGTTACTTTTTAGACAAAGAGACAAACAAGCGGATTAAAAAAATATTTGCTGTTTCATATAACGGCGACTTGTATTTCAGCAATTGGGCCATTCTGAAATATAAAAATAAGGCCGATAAATCATTATCCCCGGCCTCTTCCATGAATGCATTTGTACTAGTTACAATATGGGGTGAAAAATATTTTTATGCAGAAGCCGGACTGGTCAACCACTGGCAAGCCGGACTGAGTAGCGGAGTAGCTGCAGGTGTTGGTGGCATTGTTGGAAGGGAATTAGGAGAGGCAATTGATAATTCGTACCCTGTAACAACACAATTTGGTACAGGTGTCGTATGGGATATCGAAGCAAAGGAGTTTAATATTTTTCGTAACTGTCAGGACTTTAATCATTTTATTGAGAACTATCCTGTGGAGCAGATTGATTGCGGGAATGAAAAATTTGAATTGACGAGAATTCGGGAAATTGTACAAATCATAAAAGACTAATTGTTTTTCTATGAGATGTATGAATGTGGAGCGGATTGCACTTTCCTGTTTGCATGTGATAAAATAAGGTAAATTATTGTGATCGGCTATATAACTGAAGGCTATCTAAATTACCGGATATACCCGGTACTCGAAATTATTCGAAAGGTTTAGTTATGTACCGGAAACACATCTTCAAAGATTCAGTGAAGAAAAGGGATTATTCCTTTTCCCTTTTACTCAGCGACACAAACAAGAATAATGCATTCACCGCAAAAGCCAGAATTATGACCAGGTTTCCTAAAGTAGAAGCGCCCCAGAGGTTGATGAGTTTACCTGCCAGCGCCACAAAACCACCTGCAAGGATGGCTGAGGTCACCTGCTTATTTACCACTTTCAATTTCAGTAGCCCGGCGAGCATCGGCACTACAAATGCACCCGAAAAAAAGGTGAGTGCCAGCAGCAGCGACTGTAAAATAGAAGTGACGAACAGCGCAATGACAATGCTCAGGCTACCCAGTATTACAATGAAAATTCGGGTAAGTTGCAGGGCGTTCCTTTCTTCCATGTCCTTGTGAAACAGTTCGCTGAGAATAAGTGAGGAAGTAAGCAGAGTTGTATCCGCAGAGGACATCACTGCTGAAAGTAACGCGGCAATAAAGAGTCCGTAGAACCAGTCGGGCAGCAGGTGTTGGGCAAAAGAAATAATTTCTTCTCCACTGGTTTGCCCGGAAAAAATACCGAGGTAGGTCAACACAAAGGAAATAGGGAGCAGTAAAAATGCGACAATCAGAATGCTTCTGGTGGCCGTTTTTTCATCTTTCGCACAAAAAACGCGGGAGTAAATGTCGGGGCCTACAACAAAAGTAACAGAGTAGGTGAGTAGGAGAATAAGCAAGTCGATTCCGGAAAAAGAGTCGTTGAAAAGCGCTTCTGCATTTAGTTTCGGCATGCTGGCAGCCTCAGGAGTGCGGGAAGCAAAAACAGTTAATGCTGCCAGTCCTGCTACAATAAGGATTGACTGTAGCGTATCGGTTTTCAGGATGCTGACCTGCCCGCCGGCCAGGGTGTAAAGCAAGAATACAACCCCAGCAAAAATAGCGGCGTTGGAGTAACTGATGATTTCGAGCCCGGAAAGTATTTTGGCAGCGGCAATAATTTGTGCTCCTACAATACCCAGCCAGGCTATGGGAATAATAATTGACGCGATAAACCTTGCCCTCTCTCCGAAAAAATGACCGAGCAACCCGGGCAACGTGAATTTTCCATACCGGCTCACATATTTGGCCAGCGGTGCCAGAACAAACAACCCTAAAGCGGCACAAAAAAGGAACCACAGTGCCGCCCAGCCTGTACTTTGGCTCAATTCGATGGTGCCCAATATGGCCGATCCGCCCAGGATGGTAGCCAGCAAACTGCCCGAAACAGGGATGAGTCGTGCCTTTTTCCCGGCAACATAATAGTCAGCGGGCGTTTTTATTTTAAACCAGGAGAGAATACCCAGCAATACAACAAGCAGGAAATAGACGGCTACAAAAATGACCGGGATACTCATGTCGAATGTTTTCTGTCAGAATATTGGGCCAAATATCGGAAAATCTGTTTGATTATTGGCGTATCCGGAAGTATTTCAATGAAGGCAAAGGATAAAAGAAACTTGGGGCACACTCTGAATAATATACTGCCTGAATGTGTATCCGTAAAATGGCATGCCCCAATAGAATACCAATGAATCAGCGAGGAATATTGGATAAAAGTGTTGAATGCCCTTCACAGACTTCCGGAGAATTGGCGAATGGGACCCGGGGTACTGGTTTTGCAGAATAGACACGGAATTGGTGGAGCAATGAATTGGAATTCGGGGAAAAACAAACAGGCAAAAAATGAATGATTATTATTAAAGATCAATGATTGGAGTTATCTTTGGATTATTAAATATTTAAAATCAAACAATTATGAAACTTATAACGGGAAATCGGATTCAGGCGATTCTTCGACTTTCTGTCTTGCTGGTGGTGGCAGGTTTTATGAGTTTAGGCGGGTTTGCTACGGAGAAACCGAATGTGGTGGTTATTTATATGGACGATTTGGGGTATGGTGATGTGGGTGTTTATGGCGCTACTGAACTTCAAACACCCCACATGGATAAACTGGCTGAAAGCGGCATCCGGTTTACCAACGGATATGCTTCGTCTGCAACCTGCACTCCCAGCCGGTATGCGTTGTTAACAGGGCAATACCCCTGGCGCAATGAGAATGCAAAGATTCTTCCCGGAACGGCGCCTTTGTTGATAGGCACCTCCCAGATGACGATTCCCAAAATGATGAAAGAGGCAGGATACACCACGGGAGTGGTTGGGAAATGGCATCTCGGCCTCGGTTCTGGAAATGTAGACTGGAACCGCAAGATTACTCCGGGCCCCAATGAGGTAGGGTTTGATTATTCCTTTGTTATGGCAGCTACCCAGGACAGGGTTCCTACCGTTTACATTGAAAACGGGTATGTAGTTGGCCTGGACGAAAATGATCCCATTCAGGTGGATTACCAGCATAATTTTGAAGGGGAACCTACCGGGAAAGATAATCCCGAACTGTTGAGAGTACAATGGGAACACGGACATTTTAACAGCATTGTCAACGGGATTCCCCGAATTGGCTTCATGAAGGGCGGCGAGAAAGCCAAATGGAAAGATGAGGAGATGGCCGACACGTTTCTCGAAAAGGCCAAAGAGTATATTCGTAAAAATAAAAACAAACCATTTTTTCTGTACTATGCACTTCAGCAGCCGCATGTGCCTCGCACGCCTCACCCACGATTTGCCGGCACATCGGGAATGGGGCCGCGCGGCGATGTGATTGTGGAAGCCGACTGGTGCATCGGGCAATTTATGGAAACGCTGGAAAAAGAAGGAATACTTGAAAATACACTGATCATTTTTTCAAGCGATAACGGGCCTGTTTTGAATGATGGCTATTATGACGGAGCGGAGATGCGGTTAGGCGACCACACTCCATGGGGGCCACTCAGGGGTGGAAAATACAGTCTGTTTGAAGCCGGGACACGGGTGCCGTTTGTTACGTCCTGGAAAGGGAAAATTGACCCGATGGTTTCAGAGGCTTTTGTATGTCAGCTTGACTTGCTGTCTTCTCTTGCAGAACTGGTTGGAAGTGAAACCCGGGGGCCGGATAGTCAGGAACTGCTGGATGTGCTGCTTGGGAAAAGCAAGGAAGGGCGTGAAGAACTCGTCCTGGAAGCTACTTCCCGGACAGCCCTCCGAAAAGGAAATTGGGTGATGATTCCGCCTTATGACGGGCCAGCGGTGAATAAACAGGTTAACATTGAGTTGGGTAACTCCTCCGGTTTTCAGTTGTATAATCTGGAAGAAGATTTAGGTCAGCGAAAGAATTTAGCCGAAGAAAATCCTGAAAAACTGCAGGAGATGCTTCGTGTTTTTGAAAAAGTAAGAGGGGGAGGTTTCAAAAACATTCAGCCACTGGAACTTAAGTAAATAATCTTTTTGTCCTGAATGGCAGGATGATTTTTTTTGCGGATAATATTATCGTTTATTCCTGTCATCAAATTCTTAATTTCTGTTGTGCAACATCATGACACAATTCAAAAAAATGACTATTTTTGTATGTGCCGTGTTCGTACACGGAGACCATTTTAAGATTCAAATAAACTTTAAATTAAAAAAATGAAGAGAATCCTGTATTTTTCCATTGCAATCCTTATTTTAAATAGTTGTGCTTCAGGTCCGGATGATGGCTGGACCGAATTGTTTAACGGTAAAGACTTAACCGGTTGGAAACAACTGAATGGTGAAGCAAAATACGAAGTGGTTGACGGCATGATTGTCGGTACAACTGTAGTGAATACACCCAACTCATTTTTATGCACAGAACAGGACTATTCTGATTTTATTTTCGAGGTTGAATTGCTGGTGGAAGCGAATATGAATTCGGGAATCCAGTTTAGGAGCGAGAGCAAGCCGGAATACAATAATGGTCGCGTTCACGGTTACCAATGCGAAGTAGATCCTTCTGACCGGGCCTGGAGCGCCGGTATTTTTGATGAAGCACGTCGCGGTTGGTTGTATCCTTTGGATTTAAATCCCGATGCCAAGCCTGCCCTCAAAATGGGAGAATGGAACCGTTACCGTATCGAATGCATTGGCAATTCAATTAAAACCTGGCTAAACGGAGTGCCGGTGTCACACTTGATTGACGACATGACACCCAAAGGTTTTATTGCTTTGCAGGTGCACGGGATAGGCAGCAGTAAAGAAAAAGAAGGCCGGCAAATCAAATGGAGAAATATCCGCATCAAAACTGAAAATCTGGAACCTTCTCCAAATGAAGGAGTATATGTGGTAAACCTTGTCCCCAACAATTTGAGCGGGGCGGAAAAAGAGCAGGGTTTCAAATTGCTTTTCGACGGACAAACTGCCGATAATTTTAAAAGTGTGGAAGGCGATACATTTCCTGCAGAAGGATGGCAGGTTAGTGACGGCATGTTAACTGTTCTGGAAGGAGGAAAGGGAAACAGTATTATAACAAAGGAAGAGTTTGGTCCTTTTGAATTGAAGTTTGATTTTATGTTTACGGAAGGTGCCAACAGCGGTATCAAATACGGATTGGGGAATAATGGCCCCTCTGTTGGGTTAGAATATCAGGTTATCGACGATAAGAATTATCCTGTTCTTAAAGGGGAGTTGAATGATAATCAAACGCTGGCTTCTCTGTATGATTTGATCCCTGCAGTAAAGGATGCTCGTTTTGTAAAAGGTGTTGGTGAATGGAACCAGGGACGTATCATTCTTTTTCCCGACAACCGGGTTGAGCATTGGCTCAACGGGCGTAAGGTGGTTGAGTTTACCCGCGGAAGCGAAGAATTTAATAAGCTGGTAGCCGGAAGTAAATTTGCCGAACGTGAAGGGTTTGGAATGGCTGAAAGGGGTCCCATTCATATCCAGGAACATAATGATGAAGTGCATTTCAGAAGTATAAAAATTAGAGAATTATAACATGGCAAGTAGAAGAAGTTTTTTGAAAGCTGCCGGAATTGGAGCGGCAGCAGCTGCCCTCCCGGGGTTGGCAAAGGCTTCTGCAACAAAAGTAGAAGCAGCGAAAGGTACATTTAGGTTTCAGCTTGGTGTGGCATCTTATACATTGCGTAAGTTTTCGCAGGAAGAAGCTTTGGACATGACCCTTCGTTGCGGGGTCAACCGGATCACATTTAAAAGCATGCATTTGCCTCTTGATTCTGATAAAGCAACGATTAAAAAGGCCGTTGCTTTATGCAAAGAAAAAGGGGTAGCGCTTTATGGAGGCGGCGTTATTTACATGAAAACCAAAAAGGAAGTAGATCAGGCTTTCGAATACGCTAAAACCGCTGAGATGGACATGATTGTTGGGGTTCCCAACCATGAATTGCTGGATTATGTGGAAGAGAAAGTAAAGCAGTACGACATTAAGCTGGCTATTCATAACCACGGGCCTGGCGACAAATTGTACCCCAGTGCGGAAAGTGCCTATAATTTGATTAAAAACAGGGATAACCGGATGGGGTTATGCGTTGATATAGGGCATACCAAGCGGATTAACCGTGATCCTGAACAGGATGTGAAAGATTTTTTTGATCGTGTTTTTGACATTCATATAAAGGATGTAAGTGCAGCAACAGCTGAGGGGAAAACGTGTATTATCGGGCGCGGGGTTATTAACTTCCCGTCATTTATTAAAGCTTTGGTAAAGATGAAATACAATGGAACCCTTGCGCTTGAATACGAGGCCGAAGCCGATGATCCGCAACCCGGAATGATGGAGTCGTTTGGCTATGTCAAAGGGATAATGGCAATGGTTTAGTGTAGAGTAGTTTAGTTTCAGTTATTCAGGTTTCTCGGGTATTTAGCTGAAAAATGAACAATCTGAAACGAATAAAAAACAAAAGAGTTAAGAATAAAATGAGTGCAAACAGAAGAGATTTTATTAAAAAAGTTACAGCCGGTGCTGCCGGAATAGCAGTAGGTGGTTCTGCCATGGGAATGTCGGCCAAAAGTTACAGCCGTATTATTGGGTCTAACGAAAGGTTACATGTGGCTATCGTGGGGCTTGGACGCAGACTGGGAGCTTATTACGAACCAATAGCAAAAAAGGAAGCGAATGTTGAATTGGTCTATTTGTGTGACGTGATGGAAAAACAGCGCGAGAAGGCGCTGAAAAACTTTTCCAGTCACATCGACTATCAACCGAAGCTTGAAAATGATATCCGTAAGGTGATTGACGATCCAAAGGTCGACGCTCTGTTCAATGCCACACCGGACCACTGGCACACTCCGGGCTCAGTGATGGCCATGAAAGGAGGAAAGCATGTGTATGTGGAAAAACCAAGCAGTCACAATATGTTCGAGAACGAACTACTGGTGGCAGCGGCGAAAAAGCTGAATAAGGTAGTGCAGATGGGGAACCAGCAACGTTCCTCCGCTCATACCATCAGTATCATAAAGGAAATTCATAATGGAATTATCGGAACTCCTTACAAAGCTTTAGCTTTTTATACGAATGACAGGGGTGAAGTACCGTTACAAAAGAAAGCATCCGCTCCCGCAGGACTTGACTGGGACCTTTTCCAGGGGCCTGCACCACGTCGTGGATACACCGTTGAAACCTGGGATTATAACTGGCACTGGTACGGATGGGACTATGGAACAGCAGAAGCCGGAAATAACGCGACTCATGAGTTAGATGTTGCCCGGTGGGCATTACAGGTGGATCTGCCCATGAGAGTGGACGTGGAAGCGGCCAAACGTCATTTTGTAAACGATGGCTGGGAAATGTACGATACAATGGATGCAACCTTCCGGTTTGCCGGGGATAAAATCATTAAATGGGACGGTAAAAGTCGTAATGGCTACGATACTTACGGAGGTGGCCGTGGAACTATAATTTACGGAAGCGAGGGGGCTGTTTTTGTAGACAGAGGTAAATATATATTGTATGACAGGGATGGGAAAGTAGTGAAAGATAATAAATCAGCTACCAGTGAAGCTGGCACGGCCCTCGGAGGCGGTGGAGATACAACTACTACCCACGTAATCAACTTTTTCGATGCTATTCGTGGAAAAGCTAATTTGAATGCGCCTATTGACGATGCAAATATTAGCATGGCAATGGTACATTATTCCAATATTGCTTACCGTATAGGGAAGGGGTTTGATATAGATGATATGACAGGCCGAATGTTCGACCGCGATGCGATGAAATTGTGGAGTCGCGATTATGAACCGGGCTGGGAACCAACTTTATAAAAGCTGCGAGACGGAATTTTTCTGAAAGGGAAATTCCGTTTTTTTTGCCAATTCTGATTCTTTTTAGTACTTAAATCAATAAAATCATGGAAAAGGACAAGAAAAACTCAAGAAGATCTTTCATTAAGAATGCCGCAACGGGGGCTTTGTTCGCAACTGTTGCACCCAATCTGCTGGAGGGAAAAACAGTGGAGGCCCCTACCATTTTGCCGGCAGGTGCTAAAGGCGCAAATGACCGCATCCGTGTCGCTGTCCTGGGAATGAACGGAAGGGGGAAATCACATGTCAGTGAAATAATGGGGCTTTCAGATAAAGCCAACGTGGAAGTTGCTGTTATGTGTGATCCGGATATGGACATTTTGCGGGAACGCGCTAAAGAATTTAAGGATAAATATGGCAAAGAAGTAGCGATCGAACAGGATTTCAGGAAAACCTACGACGATAAAACCATTGATGCTGTTGCTCTTGCTACACCCAACCATTGGCATGCATTGCAAACTGTTTGGGCATGTCAGGCGGGAAAGGATGTGTATGTGGAAAAACCGGCCACCCATAATATTTATGAAGGTAAAAAGATGATCGAGGCCGCCTACAAGTACAACCGCATTGTTCAGAATGGGGTACAGTTGCGTAGTTCCGTTGCCATTCGCGAAGCAGTAAAACATCTGGAAGAAGGGCTCATTGGCCGTGTTTATATGGCACGAGGACTGGTATTTCGCTGGCGTCCCGATATCGGTGACAAAGGGATTTCTCAAGTACCTTCCGGCCTTGATTATGATTTGTGGACCGGACCGGCTCCCCTTCGTCCGTTTTCACGAAACCTGGTGCATTATAACTGGCATTGGCATTGGGATTACGGAAACGGCGATGTGGGAAACCAGGGGATCCACGAAACGGATTTGTGCATGTGGGGTCTTGGTGTTGACAGCCTTCCTGAACAGATAACTTCCATGGGTGGAAAATTCCTTTGGGACGATTGTAAGGAGGTGCCGGAAATTCTGACTTCGGTTTACCACTATCCTAAGGAGAAAAAAATCATTCAGTTTGAGGTGCGCAACTGGTGTACAAACCAGGAAGACGGTGCCGGGGTAGGCAATATCTTTTATGGCGAAAAAGGTTACATGGTAATCAAAGGGTATGGCACTTACGAAACGTATCTGGGCAGGGATCGGGAACCTGGACCATCGCGTTCGGAAGAAGGGGAACTTACCCTTCATTTCCAAAACTGGTTCGATGCCATTCGCGCCCGGGATATGAGTATTCAGAACGGGCCTGTACAAACAGGTCATTTGTCTTCTTCCCTGGCTCACCTGGGAAATATCTCGTATCGTTTGGGACGTCAGCTCGAGTTTGATCCGGTGGCTGAACGTTTTATCGGAGAAGGTGAAAATGAAGCAAACGCCATGCTTAGCCGGAATTACCGTGCGCCTTATATTTTACCAGAGGTTGTCTGATGGTCTGATTTAGTAATGCCGGGAGGTAACCGACAAAGGGAAAATGTTTGAATTTTAATTCATAAATCTCTGATTTTAAAGAGGCTTCGTATCCGGCGAAGCCTCTTTTTTAATGATATACTTAAAACAGTATTAAGACGTTATTTTTACAGTCAATAAAAAAAATAATTTACTTTTACCTTCCGAAAGGATTTATGGGGATGAATAGATACTTCAGGCTACTTATTTTTTTATTTTTTACAGTTGTTTTATTTTCCTGTGGCGCAGGAAAAATGGGTCGGGATGCGCTTCTTTCCCACGAAATTGGGGAATATTATAAAGCGATTGAAAAATACAGGAAAGCAAGCCGTAAGGAAAAAGACCGCGTGAAACGCCGGGAATATGCTTATGCCATTGCTGAGTGTTACCATTATATTGGCGACTATGAACGGGCTGCATTGTATTACCGCAATGCCATTCGACGTGGGTATGGGGATCCTGCCGCCCTGCTGGACCTGGCCGAAATGCTACGGTCTGCCCAGGATTATGAAGAAGCCATTGAAACCTACAGGATGTATCTTGATACCATACCCGGAGACGAGCGGGCACGGGCCGGACTGGAAGCGATACGAAAAACACAGGAGTGGGTAGCCAATCCTTCCCGGCACATTGTTAATCCTATCAAGGAAATCAACTCACGGGAAAGCGATTATGCCCCTGTTTTTGTGGGGGGGCGCGACAATGAAGTGATTTTTACTTCGTCCCGGAAGGCTTCCACCGGGAAAAAGGAAAGTATGATTACCGGGCAGGATTATACCGATTTGTTCAGGGCGACATTCAGCATTCAACGACAAAAATGGGAACAACCGCAGTTACTGGATGAAAATTTCGTGATAAATACAGGAGAAGAGGAAGGTGCAGCAACACTTTCACCTACGGGGGAACAAATGATTTTTACACGGTGCCGTTACGACAAATCTCAGGCATTGGGAGCAGAACTTTATTCTACTTCCCAATCACGAGGATCGTGGTCTGATCCCATAAAGGTGCAAGTAGTGGGAGACAGCCTCATTGCAGCCCATCCGGCGCTTAGTTACGATGGTTCCGAACTTTATTTTGTTTCTGATATGCCGGGCGGTTTTGGCGGGAAAGATATTTGGAAAGCGGAGAAGGTTGGCGGTGCTTATGCCAATCCTGTTAACCTCGGGGAAGCAATTAATACACCAGGTGATGAAATGTTTCCGTTTTCAAGAGACAACGGGGAGCTTTATTTTTCTTCGAACTACCACATGGGGATGGGAGGACTCGATATTTTCAGGGCGGTGAAAAATGATGACGGTACCTGGACAGTAGAAAACATGGGGTATCCGGTCAATTCTCCATCGGACGATTTTGGCATTGCCTACGTGGAAGGAGAAAACAAGGGGATGTTTACCTCCAACCGGAAAGGATCGCGTGGCGACGATTTGTATGAGTTTGTAGTACCTCCGAAAATATTCAGGGTAGATGGAGAAGTATTCGACAAAGAAACCGGAAATAGAATTGATGGAGCCAATGTACGTATTATTGGCACGGACGGCACCAGTCTTCGCCTACGTACGCAAGACGGAAAGTTCCAAATGAAACTTCAGCCCGAGACTGAGTATATTTTTGCTGCGTTTAAAGACGGCTACCTGCGTGACAAGGCTTCGGCAAATACCATTGGACTGGAAGACAGTAAAGATTTCAGGTTTGAGTTGTTTTTAACTCCCACCGATGCCCCCATTAAACTTGATAATATCAACTATGAATTTGGAAGCTGGGAGTTGCTCCCGCAATCAAAATCTTCTCTTGATACGCTGGTGGCTACCCTTATGCTGAACCCAACCATTACGATTGAAATTATGTCGCACACCGACCATGTGGGAAGCGACCAGTTTAACTTTGAGTTATCACAGAAGCGGGCGCAAAGCGTGGTGGATTATCTGATTGAGAAAGGGATTAGCCCGCAACGGCTGGTGGCAAAAGGCTACGGAGAAACCTGGCCCAAAGCTGTTACACGTGACCAGGCCCGTCAATACGATTTTCTGAAACGGGGCGACGAACTTACGGAAGAATTTATTTTGAAGCTGACTGAAGAGCAACAGGAAACAGCCAGGGCAATTAACCGCAGAACAGAATTCAGGGTATTGTCAACTGATTTTATCGAACGGTTTGATGCGGAGCCGGAGAGGTAGCCTGAATGAATATGAAACTGATTGCACTGAAAACTAAACAAAAAGGCCGCCCGAAGGCAGCCCCTGTTTGAACTTGGTTAGGTTCGATTTGAAAATTTCCGGCGGTGAATTTATAAAAATCCATGTTTTTAACAAAAATTCCTTTCTTTTATTCCGATGATCCGAGAGAATCCAGGTTGATCGAAAATCTGCTAATTATTTGACTGTTGAGCTGTAATCACTCATGGAATGAGCTCAAACGGAAAAATTATTGAGGGATATAATCCCTGAGTACGTTTTTATTGCTTTTATTCTGCCGGTTTATGCGAAATAGAAGACCGGAAAACTTCTATCTTTCCTGATGTTCAGTCCCTTTTTACTTAAACCAATTCTAAATAAATAAGACAGATTTTTCTTCCTGTAAATTTTGGAAGTATTTGGTTGATTGTTTTAAACCGTTGCTGGCATTGATTTTAATGCGGTTTTTCCCTTTCAAAGTTGAGTTTGAGAGAAAATCATTTGAGAATGAACAGAGTACAAGACATTTGAGTCCTTTTTTTTCTACGAACTCAGTTTTTATATTTGTCATCCAATTTTGTTTAAATAAGAAAATTGGCTTTTGTTTTTCAGACTTATGTAAAAAACAATTTCTTTAAATTTTATACAGATGAAGATATTAGTTTGTTTGGGGAATGTACCGGACACCACCACCAAGGTGAAGTTTGGCGACGGTAAAGCCCTTGATAAAACGGGTGTGCAGTGGATCATCAATCCATGGGATGAATTGGCCCTGACACGCGCGATGGAGTTGAAAGAAGATGCAGGTAATCCGGTAAACTCAGTTACAGTGATTACAGTTGGCGGAAAAGATGCTGAACCTACTATGCGCAAGGCACTTGCCATTGGCGCCGACGATGCCATTCGGGTGGATGCCGAGCCGGTAGATGCTTTTTCAGTAGCTGCTCAAATTGCTGAAGCTGTGAAAGATAAAAATTTTGATATTATTCTTTCCGGAATTGAATCGAGTGATTATAATGGATCGATGATGGGAGGAATGCTGGCTGAATTTCTCGAAATTCCTTCTGTTTCAGCTGTCTCAGGATTGGAGCTTAAGGGAAGCGAAGTGGAACTGACCCGCGATATCGATGGCGGGAAAGAACAGGTAACTGTTTCGGCACCCTTTGTGGCTGTTGTTCAGAAAGGGATTGCCAAAGAGCCCCGTATTGCCGCTATGCGCGGAATAATGATGGCACGTAAAAAACCATTGAATGTGGTTCCCGTTACTCCGGTTGAACCTCTTGCCGACTATGTTAGTTTTGAGCTTCCACAACCCAAACCTCCTTGTAAAATGGTGGATGCCGAGAATGTGGTTTCATTAGTGGAGCTACTCCAGAATGAGGCCAAAGTGCTTTAATCAAAATTTATTCAGAACAAAAAATTACAGAATATGTCAGTTTTAGTTTATACTGAAAATTGGGATGGAAAATTTAAGAAAGCGACGTTCGAACTGGTTTCTTATGCCGCCAAAGTAGCCGAAATGATTGGCTCCACTGTTTCCGCCGTTTCCATCGGGAAAGTGGATGAGACTGAGCTTGGTAAGCTGGGAAATTACGGAGCGGATAAGATTTTAAAAGTGGAAAGCGAAAACCTGAAAAGCCTCGACAACCAGGTTTACACCGATATTTTGGCGCAGGCAGCTGTTGCAGAAGGTGCGCAGGTTATCATAATTTCGCATAACAATACAGGAAAGGCGGTAGCTTCCCGGCTTTCGGTCAGGTTAAAAGCTGCAGTGGGAGCAGGTCTGATAAAACTACCTGTATCTACTGAGCCCTTTACCGTTTGTAAAAAAGTATTTTCGGGAAAAGCATTTGCTAACGTGGTATTAAAAACCGACGTAAAGGTGTTAACCCTGACGCAAAATTCTTTTGAGTTGGTTGAAACTGAAAACAAGGCCTCTGTCGAGTCTTTTGCCGCGGAAGTGGGCGAACCCAAAACCGTTGTTAAAGATGTTCAGAAACAAACCGGGAAGATTTTGTTAACCGATGCCGAAATTGTTGTTTCTGGTGGTCGGGGAATGAAATCATCTGATAATTGGGGTGTTATTGAAGAACTGGCTGGTGTTTTGGAAGCAGCCACTGCGTGTTCACGGCCGGTTTCCGACGAAGGATGGCGTCCGCATGAGGAACACACCGGGCAGACCGGAAAGATTATTGCTCCGAACCTTTATATTGCTGCCGGTATTTCAGGAGCCATTCAGCATATGGCAGGAATTAGCTCTTCTAAATGTATTGTTGCCATTAATACTGATTCTGATGCACCGGTTTTTGAATATGCTGATTACGGTATCGTTGGAGATGCGTTGAAAGTTTTGCCGGCGCTTACCAACGCAGTGAAAGAAGCCAAAAACAAATAAGCCGGATTGATGATAAAACAAATTCTTTTTGCCGTCGCCCTTGCTGTCACACTGGTCGTTTTTGCATGGACAATCAGTCGGCTGGCGGCGTTATTCAAATTAACCAAACCTGCTTTCCCTGTAACGGATTTTGGTAAACGGATTGCCCTGACTTTGAAAGTGGCATTTGGTCAGACCAAAATATTGCGCCGTCCGGTGGTGGGTATGATGCACGCACTGGTATGGTGGGGATTTTTGGTTATTTTGGTGGGTAGTATCGAAATGGTTATAGATGGCCTTGCCGGAACGGAACGTGTGCTTGGCTTCCTGGGTATAGTGTACGATGTTATTTTCGGGTCAGGAGATATTTTTGCCCTGATTATTGGTGTTTTAATCATGGCCTTTTTGTTTCGCAGGATCTTCATGCATATCAAACGATTCAACGGCGTGGAAATGAAACATCATTCGCATGTTGATGCCAACATTGCCTTGTCGCTGATTTTTTTCCTCATGGTTACCCTTTTGGGAATGAATACGTTTTACATTCTTGATGCGAAAATGGCAGGGCATGAACTCGTCGGTATTTATCCTGTAAGCCAGGTTTTTGCCGGATGGTTTGGAGGAATTTCTCCTCAGTCAGCTCACCTTTTGCATGAAATAAACTGGTGGGGGCATATCCTGGGAATTTTCTTTTTTGCCAACTATCTTCCCTATTCCAAACATTTCCATGTGTTTATGTCGGTTCCCAATGTGTTTTTGAGTAACCTGGCGCCAATAGGGAAAATGAAGACCATGGAAAGCATTACCAAAGAGGTGAAGCTGATGATGGACCCGGAGGCTGCTTTTGCAGAACCGGCAGAAGGAGAGGAAGAGGCAGTCGAACGCTTTGGTGTGCTTGATATAGAAGATATTACCTGGAAGAACTACCTCGATTCGCTGGCTTGTACCCAGTGCGGGCGTTGTACTTCGGTTTGTCCGGCTAACCTGACCGGGAAGCTTTTATCGCCACGAAAAGTTGTGATGAATGTGCGTGAACGGATGGGCGAAAAAGGTCCGCAGATGGTGAAAAACGGAAAAGAGTGGAGCGACGGGAAAGCGTTGCTGGGCGATTATATCACTGCTGAAGAGTTATGGGCATGCACCACCTGCAATGCCTGTGCACAGGAATGCCCCATCAATATCAATCAGCCGGCCATTATCCTTGATTTACGCCGGTATATTGTGATGGAGCAGTCAGCCGCGCCGGGCGAACTGAACCAGATTTTTTCCAATATAGAAAATAACGGCGCTCCGTGGCAGTTTTCGCAGGAGGATAGGATGCAGTGGGCAGATGAGCTTTACATGAACCAACCGGTAAACTAAATATCAGAAAAAATGGAAATGACAAAAGTAAAAGTGGAAGTACCGGTGATGGCTGATTTATTTGCCAAAGGTGAAAAGCCTGATTATCTGCTTTGGATTGGGAGTGCAGGGGCCTTCGATGACCGCTACAAAAAGGTTACACAGGCTTTTGTGAAAGTGCTGACCCACCTCGGAGTGAATTACGCTGTGCTCGGAACAGAAGAGTCTTCCAGTGGCGATGTAGCCCGCCGGGCAGGAAACGAAATGCTTTTCCAGATGCAGGCGCTGATGAATATTGAGCTGTTGCAGGGGTACGAGGTGAAAAAAGTCATTACCTGCGATCCGCATGTGTACAACACCTTTAAAAATGAATACCCTGATCTGGGAGCTGATTTTGAAGTGATTCATCATTCGCAGTTTCTGAAAGAAAAGATGGAAGGAGGGGTATTACGTCTCAGTTCGGATGTGTTCAAAGAAAAAAGAATTACTTACCACGATCCTTGTTACCTGGGGCGCGCCAATGGCGAATACAACGCTCCACGGAGAATTATTGAAAGTATTCAGGCTGATTTTGTCGAGATGAAGCGTAACAAAAGTTTTGCTTTGTGTTGCGGTGCCGGTGGAGGACAAATGTTTAAGGAGGCTGAAAAAGGGAACAAGGAAGTGTTCATCGAACGTACTGAAGATGCGCTGGAAACGGGAGCCAATATTGTGGCAACTGCCTGTCCGTATTGTATGGTGATGATTACAGACGGATTGAAATACAAAAATAAAAACGAAGAGATAAAAAATTACGATTTGGCAGAACTGGTGGCCATGTCGTTGAATTTGTAAAAACACAAAAAGATAATAATGGAAACCAAAAAGTATGTAAAAGGCGGCGAGTTTATGGTGAAGGATCTTGACGCCAGTGAAATTTTTATCCCCGAAGAATTTGACGAGGAACAAAAAATGATTGCGGAAACCTGCCGCGATTTTCTGGATACCGAAGTAATGCCAAACCTTGATCGTATTGACATTCAGGAGGAAGGTTTTGTACGGGGCCTGCTTGATAAAGCCGGGGAGTTGGGGCTGCTCGGAATTTCGATTCCTGAAGAACTGGAAGGTTTCGGTCAGTCGTTTGTTACTTCTATGCTGGCCAGTGAAGTAATGGGATCGGCATATTCGTTTGCCGTAACCTATTCCTGCCACACCGGAATCGGTTCTATGCCTATTCTTTATTTCGGAAATGATGAGCAAAAGCAGAAGTATCTGCCTAAACTGGCCTCAGGGGAATGGGCAGGAGCCTATTGCCTTACTGAGCCGGGTGCCGGCTCTGATGCCAATTCGGGTAAAACCCGTGCAACCCTTTCCGAAGATGGGAAACACTATATTTTGAACGGACAAAAAATGTGGATTACCAACACCGGTTTTGCCGATGTATTTACTGTTTTTGCCAAAATTGATAACGACCGTGTGTTGAGCGCGTTTATTATTGAACGTGATTTTCCGGGACTGAAATTTAATCCGGAAGAGAAAAAGATGGGGATTAAAGGATCCTCTACCCGACAGATTTTCTTTGAAGACTGTAAAGTACCGGTTGAGAACTTGTTGTGGGGTCGTGGTAAAGGATTCCGCATTGCCCTGGATATTTTACATATGGGGCGTATTAAGCTGGGGGGTAACGTGATTGGCGCTGCAAAAATGGCCATCGACCAGTCGGTGAATTATGCCAATGAGCGGAAACAGTTTGGCCAGTTGATTTCATCTTTTGGTGCCATTAAATACAAACTGGCAGAGCAGGTTATCCGCACATTTACAAACGAATCGGCAGTTTACCGTGCCAGCCGCAATGTGGATGAATATATCGAGATGCACGCAGATACTCTGTCTAAAGAAGAAGCCATTGTAAAAGCTTTTGAAGAATATGCCATTGAAGCAGCGATTCTGAAAGTGTATGGTTCTGAGGCGCTTGATTATGTGGTGGACGAGGGAGTCCAAATTCATGGTGGAATGGGGTATTCGTCTGAAATGCCTATTGAGCGAGGCTACCGCGACTCGCGCATTAACCGTATTTTTGAAGGAACCAATGAGATTAACCGCCTGGTAACCATCGATACATTGAATAAACGTGGGGCCAAAAAAGACTACGACTTGTACCTGCAAGGAGAGTCGATCATCAATGGATTGGAAAGTCTGAATGGTTGCAGTTGCTGTGAGGAAGGTTACTATGAAAACAAAAAGGCAGCAGTGAAAAATTTCAAGAAAGTAGGGTTGATGCTGATGAAGGCGGTTTCCGAAAAATTTGGACGCCAGATGATGAGTGAACAGGAAATCCTTGATAACATTTCAAACATTATAATGAAGGTGTACGTGGCAGAGTCAGCCTTGTTGCGCGTTCAGAAAAAAGAAGGAATGGGACAGGATGTGGCGCTTTACAAAGATATACTCGACGTGTTTATTTACGATACTGCCGCGTATGTACGTAAAGAGGCTAAAGATGCTATCAACTCGTTTACTGAGGGCGAGCAGCAAAAATTGTTTGCGAGTGGAATAAGCCATTTCACCTGCGTGAAGCCAGTGAATGTAAAAGATGCCCGTCGCCGTATTGCAGACAAACTGATTGAAGAAAATAAATATTGTTTCTAATCCGGATAGTGGGTTTTCCACAGATTCGGTATAGCCATTAGCCCCGTCAGGGATTCAAATCCCTGACGGGGCTTTTTTTTTGAACCAGGTGATGCGGTTTCCAACCGCGTCATTCAGAAATAATTAATGGTTTTATATGCGACACTATATCTCAAAGCCAATCCTGGGATAGCGTACCCAACAAAAAAGCCCCGGAATACCCGAGGCTTCATATTCTATCTAAATAATTTGTACTAATTCGTTACTTCCACAAACAGCCCTTCTTCTGTTTTTTCCACTTTGGCCAGCTTGTGTTTGGTGAGTCCCTTTATGGCTTTGTCCCATTTTTTGTTGCTGAGGCCTGTCTGCTCCTTCAGTTGATTCAAATCAACCGGGGAGACAGCTTTTAAAAGTTCCAGCACCATTTTTTCATCTTCAGTGAGCTCCACTTTTTTCTTTTCCGGTTTCATTTGCGGGAAGAACAATACATCCTGAATGGAAGGGCTGTTGGTCATAAACATGGTAAGGCGGTCAATACCGATTCCCATACCCGAAGTGGGCGGCATACCGTATTCCAGTGCTCGCAGAAAATCCTGATCGATAAACATTGCTTCGTCGTCTCCCTTCTCCGAAAGTTTTAGCTGTTCCTCAAACCGTTCGCGTTGGTCAATGGGATCGTTCAGCTCGGAATAAGCGTTGGCAAGTTCCTTTCCGTTAACCATCAGTTCAAACCGTTCGGTGAGTTCCGGGTTTTCGCGGTGGCGCTTTGTCAGGGGAGACATTTCCACCGGGTAATCGGTAATAAAAGTAGGTTGAATGTAGTTGTGCTCACACTTTTCACCGAAAATTTCATCAATCAGTTTCCCTTTTCCCATGCTGGGGTCGGTCTCAATGCCCAGCTTGTCACAGATAGCGCGAAGTTCATTTTCTGTCTTGCCGGAAATATCGTAGCCGGTGTGTTCTTTAATGGCTTCGGTCATTGTAACCCGCGGATACGGAGTTTTATAATCGATAATGTGTTCACCGAGTTGCACTTTGGTTGTTCCGTGTAGTGCCAGCGCCACCCGTTCACAAATCTCTTCGGTAAAACCCATCATCCATTTGTAATCTTTGTACGCTACGTAAATTTCCATTACGGTAAATTCCGGATTGTGCGTGCGGTCCATTCCTTCGTTGCGAAAGTCTTTGGCAAACTCGTAAACCCCATCAAAACCACCTACGATAAGACGTTTCAGGTACAGCTCGTTGGCGATACGCAGGTAAAGTGGAATATTCAGGGCATTGTGGTGCGTGACAAATGGCCGCGCGGCTGCGCCTCCGGGAATAGGCTGTAAAATGGGCGTTTCCACCTCCAGGTAGCCGTATTCGTTGAACATTTGCCGCATGGTATCTATAATTTTGGTGCGTTTTATAAAAACATCTTTTACCAGCGGGTTCACAATCAGATCCACATAACGTTGGCGATAACGCTGTTCCGGATCGGTAAAAGCATCGTAGGTTTTGCCCTCTTTTTCCTTTACTGCCGGTAAGGGGCGCAACGATTTGTTCAGTACTGCGAAGTTTTTTACATGCACTGTAATTTCACCCATCTGGGTTCTGAAAGCAAAACCTTCTACTCCGATAATATCACCCCTGTCAAGGAATTTCTTAAAGACTTCGTTGTACATTTTTTTGTCTTCACCGGGGCAGATTTCGTCCCGGTTAAAATACAACTGGATACGGCCTTCGTGGTCTTGTATCTCGGCAAATGAAGCCTTACCCATTATCCGGCGACTCATGATCCGGCCTGCCAGTCTCACTTCCTGAAAATTATTTTTTTCCTCGTCGAACTTCTCCTTAATTTCCAGAGAAGTGGCATTTATTTTATATTCATCGGCCGGGTAAGGATCAATTCCCAACTCGCGTAGTTTTTTCAATGATTCCCTGCGGATAATTTCCTGTTCGCTCAATTCCAGATGGTTCATACTTCTTAATAATTCTTGTCTGAACTTTTTTATTTTGATTTCAATCTCCTTTTTACTTTCTTTCAGAGATATGTTGGTTCCCGGGTAACGGGATTCCAAAAAATTTCCGCAAAGATAATAAAAGATGCGGGGATTGCTTTTAAATCTTTCTATGCGATCATTTGTTATCTTTGCAAATCGGGGGAGAAAAAACAAAGAATGACGCATGGAAAAAATATGGACTTTAAAAAGGCAGGGCGAATCGAACGAGATAAAGCATCTCTCGGCAGCACTGAACGTAAGCATGACCATTGCGCGACTGTTGGTACAACGTGGAATTACAACTTTTAACGAAGCCAAGGCATTTTTTCGTCCCCGGTTAAGCGACCTTCACGATCCTTTCCTTATGAAAGATATGGAAAAGGCAGTGGCACGGCTCGAAATGGCTGTTGCAAATCAGGAAAAGGTGCTGGTTTATGGCGACTACGATGTGGATGGTACTACCTCTGTGGCTTTGATGTATACTTTTTTGAAACCTCGTTTTGAACACATTGAATATTATATCCCGGATCGTTACAGTGAAGGTTATGGAATTTCACCGCAAAGCATCAACTATGCTGCCGATAATGGCTTTTCGCTGATTATTGCTCTGGACTGCGGAATTAAAGCGGTTGAAAAGATTGCAGATGCCCGGGAGCGAGGGCTCGATTTTGTTATTTGCGATCACCACAACCCTGATGAAGAGGTGCCGCCTGCAGTGGCCGTACTTGATCCCAAGCAACCCGACTGCAACTATCCTTACAAAGAACTTTCGGGATGCGGTGTCGGATTTAAATTGCTACAGGCGTATTGCCAGAAAAACAACATTGAGCTGGAGGAAATTTACGATCTGCTGGATTTGGTGGTAGTAAGCATTGCTTCCGACATTGTTCCCATCACCGGAGAAAACAGGGTGCTGGCTTACTATGGGTTGAAAAAGATTAATTCGAATCCTGGTATAGGGCTCCAAACTATCATTAATGTGGCAGGGATAAACGGGAATGATATCACCATTAGCGACATCGTATTTAAAATAGGCCCTCGCCTGAATGCTTCCGGGCGGATTGAGCACGGTAAAAAATCGGTACAGATACTGGTTTCCAACGACGAAGATAAATCGGACCTGCTGGGAGAAGAAATTGATTCGTTTAATGAAATCAGAAAAACACTCGATCGGGACATTACGCAGGATGCGTTGGATATGATTGAGAAAGACCCCGAAATGAAAGATATGAACAGCACGGTTCTATACAACCGCGACTGGCACAAAGGGGTAGTCGGCATTGTAGCATCCCGGGTAACCGAGCAGTTTTACAGGCCTACCATTATTTTAACTGAATCGAACGGGTTGGCTACGGGTTCTGCGCGATCGGTAAAAGATTTCGATTTATATGAGGCCATAGGGCAGTGCAGCGACTTGCTGGAATCTTATGGCGGGCACATGTATGCCGCCGGCCTTACGCTTAGAATTGAAAATATTCCCGAATTTCGACGCCGTTTCGAAGAAATTGTAACAACTCAGTTGACCGATCTCTCGCAGGTGCAAACCATTGAGGTCGACAGTAAAATTACACTGAGCGAAATCAATCCGCGGTTTTACCGTATCCTGAAACAGTTTGCTCCGTTTGGACCGCATAATATGACACCTGTGTTTATGACCGAAGATGTGTTTGATGCGGGTACCAGCCGGATGGTAGGGAAAAACCAGGAACACCTGAAGCTCGATCTTGTAGAGCCGGATGTCCATTCCGGCATTTTCCCCGGTATTGCATTTAACCAGTCCGATAAGTTCGACCTGATCACTTCGGGGCTTCCGTTTGATGTGTGTTATTCTATTACTGAGAATGAATACCGCGGCAAAACCAGCCTTCAGCTTTTTATTCGCGACATTAAAAAGAGAGATATTTTTTAGAGTTTTGAGCGGCTGGAAGGTTGGCTCGAACGGATGTTTCAGCGTCGTTTGGTGGCCTGTATTTCACTTGCGCTATCCATTACATTTTTAACAAGTCTGAATTTATAAGATGCTGAAGGTTGCTAATGAGTGGGCAGCCGGTTTGCTTTAGCCGGTTTTCCGACTGATGACCGTCGGTAATTAGAATGCAGCGGATTCCCAACGCCTGCGCCACTTCAAAATCGTGATTTGTATCCCCGATTATCCAGGTATTGGACTTATCAATATCGAATTTGCCGATGAGTTGCTGCCCTCTTTCTACTTTTGATACAGCATAATGATCGTTCAGGCCGGCAACACCTTCGAAAAAGTGCAGGATGTTATTGTGTTTCAGTGTATGATTCAACATGGATTGTTTCATAGCAGAAAGCACAAACTGCCGGATTCCTTTCCTTTTGAAAAATGAAAGCACTTCGAGGGTTGCCGGTTGAAGTGCACAATTTTCTACCTGGTTGTCATACAAATCAATAAATTCTTTTGCCGGAATTTCAAAATCCTCTTTGCTGAAATCAAACCCTATCGTTGCGTAGTAATCTTTTATCGGAAAGGAGAAAACTTCTTTGTAGGACTGCTGATCGAGCTGGGGGAGCTTTCTGTTTTTTAATAAAATATTTATCGAGGAAAGGCATAGATCAAGGTCATTGAGCAATGTACCGTTCCAATCCCAGATAATAGTAGTTTCTGACATTACAATTCGGTTACCTTGAGTTTGTTAATTACCGGGTTGGCGTAAATTTTCAGGAAGCGTTCCTGTATATCGGTAATGGGGAAATCGATATGAATCATAGCCTGCTCAATCATCATTTTAAAATCCTTCTTTTCATGCGTTGAGTACTTGTGTTGGAACCGGGGTTCGGGCATCAGCATGTCGTAAGCAATATAATTGTTGGGCCACAGCTTAAAATTGGCATAAATCTGCCGGTCGATCATTTCAGCGAGTTCTTTAATCTGCTTGTTTTTTTGCTCCTTTGTTTTTGCTTCGCCAAGGTTCATCTCTATGGGGGTTCCAAAAGAGCACCGCATGCGCCCTTTGGGATTAAACATGCCCATCGACATACTTTTCAGGTCGTCTTTACTGGTTTTTTTCTGCCCGTAATGTTCCTTTTTAATAAGCTCTTTCATCTTTGCCAAACCACACGGCTCAATTTCGTACGAAAATGAAACCGGCACAATATTCAACTCGTTGAAGCCTTCTGAAATATTTTTGGTGTTGCTCATGTTTATCATTTTCAGAACGCTTTCCTGGGTCTTGTCAAAACCGTCTTTGGTGCGGCCTTCGCGTTGGGAAATCCATACCGAAAGACCGTCTTCAGTAATAGACTTGCGAATAAAATGCGATACTTTTATCGAGGATTTCAACAACTCCCGGGGGGGAAGGTTTCTTTTAATTATAAATGCCCGGTTCAGTTTTACGGCATGTTCAATCCATTCGTAGAGCAAAAGGTTATTCCCGATGGCAACCTGCGTGGTATTCATTCCGCTGTCAAAAATCAGTAGGTTTAGCAAAGCAGGATCGAGAATAATATCGCGGTGGTTGGAAATAAAAAGATATGGTTTTGTTTTGTCTAGTGTGTCAAGCCCTGTGCTTGTTAGCCCATCGGATGTTTTATTGACAATCCAGCGAAGCAAATCATAAACAAAGGTGCCCTGCAACTGTTTGATTTTTCTCATCATACGAAGTTGCAATTTCACCATCTCCACTTTTGGGCGGACCTTAAAAAGATACATTAATACCTTGTCGAAGGCCGGATCCTTGAGCATGAGGCGGATTTTTTCCTTTACCTCTTTGTCTGTGTAAGGGCGTATGTCATCAAAATTATATTCCATGGTGCAAATTTTTGGCGGCACAAAGTAACGAATTCAGATCTATATTTTCAACTTCAACTGAAATTTTACTTCGGTTTTTTGATTTCCCTGTATTTCATTATAACCCGAGCCAATGCTTTCTGCGTTGTGTAGCCAGGTATTTGCCACCTTAAACCATATATCGGCTTTTGGGCTGATTTTGTATTTCAAGTTGAGGTATGTGCGTAGCCCTTTGCTATAATAGGCCGGAATAGAGAATGTGTAAAGCAGGTCGTTTTCGTAGGCATAAATCCGCGTGTTATAGCTTTCGGTACTGAACCAGGCCACCCGCGCCGAAAGGTTTAGAGGAAGAACTGCCGGGGTCATCTGCACATCCTGGAAAATCATCCAGCCGTTTTCCGTTTCCAATCCTTTGTAGAGAACATGTTCCAGCCGGGTTTTCAGCGTAAAAATATCCGATAGATTATATTGTATGTGAAATCGGGATTTCTGAAATCGTTCCGGATGGTTTTCATATTTTTCATCGATTCTAAATTTTTGGTCCTTCTCCTCATTTTTATACCGGAGATAAAATTGTATCCGGTTGGAGGGCCGAAAGTCAGCCTGTGCAAAAATATCCCGACCGTTGGAAGGTCCGGCGGTGGTGTAGTTTATCCATTTTGAACGGTAGAAATCAGAATAAGCAGAAAAGGTTACAAACTTTACAGGAAGAATGCGGGTGCCGAAATACATGCCGGTTTCGTTGGCAGCCAAACTACCTTCAGAAAAAGGAGCGGCCCACAAGGCATGGTAATTTTTGTCGAGATGGCGGAATAATACCGAAAACTGAATGAGATCGTGAAGATGCGCTATGGCTCCCTGCAATGCTGCTTTGCCCCCGGATTTGGAAAAGGCAGCCTCGCCAAAAAGCTGGTACTTTCCTTTGTTGAAAAGGTAATCGGCGCCTGCTACCAGATTTTTCTTGCCCCGAAACCGAAACCGGTTATAAAGTTGATCGTTTCGAATGAAAGGCATATTAAACTGACGGTAAAGAAAAGTTGTGCCAATTTTCAGGTTTGTAAACCGCCACGATGTAACGATGCCTGTATTCATGTCGTTTATACTGTTTTTATCGGCAATTTCATTTTCGGTGCGGTGGTACCCCGAGGTTTGCAGGCTGGTAAAATGGTTGCCCAGCGAATCCGAAAAAGCGCGATTGGCATCGCTGTTTTTTTGTGAGTAAAAAATGCTTATCTGTGCATTGCCCAGATTCAGAGAGGTAGAAATACCCCTGAAGTGTTGGTTTTCATCAGTAGAGGTATAGGGACGGAGCCCCTGGTTGGTTTTGGAAATGTTCAGGGAATAAATCGATTTGCCGGTCGAAAATCCCTGCCAAAGTACCAGTCCCTGTCCGCTGCGTACCACAAAATCACCTATAATAACGTTTTCAATCACCGGACTGATTTTTAAACTTAAATGTCCGGAGTAAAAGTCGAACCCCTGTTTGTTGGAGCCTCTGAAGAAAGCTTCACCGGGATCCTTTTCGGCTGTGATACCTGCCGAAATATTATCGCCCGACTGAAACCGGTAACGTGAATAGTACCTGACGCGGTTACCTTGGTAAGGAACAGAACCGTCGTCCTTTTGTTGGTACCCTTTGGGTTTTTGAACCGTTCCGAGTGAGCGTATTATAAGTTCGTGCCGGCCGTATTTCATCCTTTCCGAAACCGAAAGGGGCTCTCCATTGAGTGGGCCAAACCAAATAAATGGTTCCATCTTTGTCAGTACTTCAGGGGTCAGTCCGTTCACTGTATTCAACTCGAAAATGGAAAGCACCGGGCCAAATTCCGTACGGTAGTCCAGTAGCTTTTGAATTTGAATATCGTCGAGCAAATGAAGCCGTGAGAGTTGGTCGCGGGTAGCCGTGTTGATGTTTAGCGGGGTTTCTGCAAATCCTTCCAGATCCTCAATAATAAGTGCAGCATCAGTCTCTTTTTCCAGTCCTTCTAAAACAGATTCGATGATGGCCTCCAGTTGGCCGGAAACATCGGATATTTGAGACAAGACAACCTGAGGCAAACTTATCATAAAAAATAGTGCGATATATCGGAACACCTGTTTCATGGCAGCAGAATTTGAACGGAAACAGATGGAGTGACACCCAGGTTTCCGTGGTAACTAAAGCCCAGGTCAGCCGAAATGTTGCCGGTTTGGTACCCGACTCCTGCTGTATATTTGAAGGGTTTTCCAGACACACCAAAACGCAGCGCCAGCTTTTCAACCGGATAAAATTCTATTCCGCTCTTATATAGAGCCGGGTATTGTTCTTCTTTTTGCGCCTCAAAAGCTACCATTACAGATTGGTCGAACCAGTAATGACCTCCGGCTCGAAAGGTGACAAGCATTTTCTGTTTGCCTTCAGGCGTTTCAATACCACCAGATACCGGATTAAAAATATGTGCTCCGAGAGATAGTTTTTCAGAGGGGTGAAAAAGAAGGCCTCCCTCAAATGTGGCAAATCCTTTGGCCCGACTATTCTCCGGAAAAGTTTGGGAGAAGTAATCGAGCTGGATGCCGGCACTCCACTTTTCGGAGAACCGCCGGGCATAGGCAAATCCGTATTTGTTCTCTTTGAAAGTTCCACTGCCAAATTGAGAAAAACTAATCCCGAATGCCCCTTCCCGGTGGGGCAGGATAATTGTACCGGCAGTGAGCGAAAGCAGATCGATGCCGAATCGTGATTCGTAAAAAAAGCCCGCAGAAAATCCAGGCAATCCAACCATTCCTGCCTGGTTGTTAAAAACAGCCCAGGGATCTGTAAACGAAACGGATGCATGTGAAAGCCCCAAAGATCGCCCTCCGACAGGATGGTTTCCCACCGCTGCTGAATGGAAAGATATTATCCATAGAATAGACAATAAAAGGACTATTTGGTTTGGTAGCTTTTTGTTCAAGGTGTTGATCTTTAGGAATCAAAAATATGGAATAATATGTAAAAGCAAAAACAATCCATTGGAAAATTTTTATGTTTTACAGGGAGTGTTTTCTGGAGAATCTACTTTGGGTTAACTATCTGGTTGCTGCCGGTTTTTAAGGCTTCGGGTTCCGAAAAAATTGTGTTCAATCCATTGTAAAAACAATGTCAGAAGGATCAGAACCATTTTTGATGCAACCTCATTTGTCCTGCCTGATTCAGACCAACATATTCCCTATTTGTAGTATCCAATACAGGGAGTATACAACATTGAACGTATAAAAAGCGAGAGCTATATCCGAAATTTGAGATTGCCGTTGAAATGTTTTGCAATTAATGCAAAGGGTTGAATTGCTGAAAATTAGCTGATGTCAACTCTTGATTCGCATAATTAGTTTTTAGTAGCTACAGAGCTACTAAAAACTAATTACAATTTTATATTATTTCAACGTAAACTCTGCTGAAACAGTTACTTTGATGTTTTTACGGGCAGAACTGGTATTATGAATCCCGTAGCCAGCCACTTCGGTGGAGTAGGGTTCGGTAATCTGGAATACGCCGGCGCGGGCCGAGATGAGCTTATCCACCTTCAGATCCGTCGTAGAGGTGATTTGCTCGGCACGTTCATACGCATTTTGCGTGGCTTCGCCCAGCAACTTCTTTTTTATTTCTTCAATCTCACTGCTGAAAAATTCCATAGTGGAGTTGTCGAATATTACCCCGTCGTCCACAAAGAGTTTCGGGTCGATGGCCAGTTGCTCTACCTTCCCGATATTGTTGGAAACAATGTAGATTCTTTGATTCAAAGTATAACCGATGTGTCCACCTTGCCCGTATTCCCGGTTTACGTTTACCGGGAAAATTTTAAACTCTGAAGTTTGAATACCGGTCTGGTTCCAAAGTTTCTGGAAGTTTTCCAGCTTGGTTGCCATGGTTTTATATCCCTGCTGTGTCCCGTTTAATGAAACCCGTTCGGAAAAACTAACTGACCATTTTACAATGTCACTGTCAAACTCTTCGGTGCCGTACCCAACAACCCTTACCGTTTGCTGTACCTGTCTCGATTGTTTAAAAAACCATCCCCAAAGCGCAAACGCAAAAATAACGGAGATTCCCAGAATAATAGCCCATGAATTTTTCATACCAATATTATTTTCACCATTACTACTATAAAATGCAAAATCTCCCTAAAACGGCATCCTTTTGTGGTATTTTGTGCCTTTGAGATTTTGTTGCATGTCCATTTTTTTATCCAACCACAATATTAATAATCTTTTTCGGCACAAGGATGAATTTTCGAACGGTTTTACCCGATATCCATTTCTGAGCTTTCGGATCGGCCAAAACAGTTTTTTCAATTTCTTCTTTGGGCATGTCTAGCGGAACTTCCACTTTAAACCGCATTTTTCCATTGAAAGATACCGGGTATTCATAACTGTCTTCCTGAAGCAGGGTTTCGTCTACCTTTGGCCAGGGTTCGTAAGCCAGTGTTTTGTCATTACCATATTGGGACCAAAGTTCTTCCCCCAAATGGGGCGCAAAAGGGGAGAGGATTTTAGCGAATGTCTGTGCCGTTTCCTTCGTAACCTTCCCTTTTTTTATGGCGATGTTATTGAAAACCATAAGAGCCGAAATGGCTGTGTTAAATTTCAGGTTTTCAATATCGAATGCTACCTTTTGGATGGTCTGGTGTAATACCTTGGCCACTTCATTGTCTTCCTGTCCTTCTGTAATGTTATTTGTATCTGTAAAAAAGCGATGCGCCCGGTTCAGGAAGTTGAATACACCTTTCACACCATTTTCTGCCCAGGGTTTGCGTTCATCCAGCGGCCCCATAAACATCTCGTAAAGCCGCAGCGAATCGGCGCCATAGCGTTCGATCACGTCGTCGGGGTTTACTACGTTTTTCAACGATTTCGACATTTTGGCCACAATCTGTTTTAATTCATCGCCTGTTTCTTTATGGAAGTATTTACCGTCCCGTTCTTCCACCAGGTCGGAGGAGACTTTGGCGCCGGTGCCTGTTTCGTAGGCAAAAGCCAGAATCATTCCCTGATTGAACAGTTTTTGAAACGGTTCGTCGGTAGTAACAATACCCAAATCAAACAGTACTTTGTGCCAGAAACGTGAATAAAGCAGGTGCAGTACGGCATGCTCGGCACCTCCGATGTAAAGGTCAACGGGCATCCAGTATTTTTCCTTTTCCGGATCAAAAATCCGGTTTTTGTTGTTCGGGTCGATAAACCGAAGGTAATACCAGCACGAACCAGCCCACTGCGGCATGGTGTTGGTTTCCCGGCGACCTTTACGTCCGTTTTTGTCGGTCACATGAAGCCATTCTCTGGCATTGGACAGCGGCGATTCACCCGATTCTCCGGGTGTATATTTTTCGAGTTCAGGCAAAGCCAAAGGTAATTCCTCGTCGTCAAGCAGAGACACCTCACCATCTTCCCAGTGGATTACCGGGAATGGTTCGCCCCAGTAGCGCTGGCGGCTAAACAGCCAGTCGCGCATTTTAAAGTTAACGGTGGCTTTACCTAACTCACGTTCTTCAAGCCATTCAATTGTTTTTTGGATGCCGGCTTCTTTGTTCAGCCCGTTAATGTTCAATCCAGTTTCTTCGCTGGCTGAGTTGATATACTGTCCGTCTTCAGTCCAGCATTTGTTGCCTGACAGGATTTCTTCCCGGCCTTCCACCTCTTTCGGATCGAGGATACAAACGATAGGAATATCAAATTCTTTTGCAAAATCAAAGTCGCGGGTGTCGTGTGCGGGAACAGCCATTATGGCCCCGGTTCCGTATCCTGTAAGTACATAATCCGCAATCCAGATAGGAATGGGCTGGTTGTTCACAGGATTTACCGCATAGCGACCGGTGAATACGCCGGTTTTTTCTTTGGCCAGATCCGTACGATCCAAATCCGATTTTAATGCTGCTGTACGGATATAATTTTTTACTTCCTCTTTTTTCTCCGGAATCGTAATCTCATCTGCCCATTCATGTTCCGGGGCAATAACCATATAAGTTGCTCCGAATAATGTGTCAGGACGGGTAGTGTACACTCTTAGTTTTTTGCCCAGTCCTTCAACCTGAAAATCGATTTCGGCCCCGGTGGATTTGCCAATCCAGTTTTTTTGCATGTCTTTTACTCCCTCAGGCCAATCCAGGTTTTCAAGCCCCTGAAGCAATCTTTCGGCGTAGTGTGGAATGCGCAGCAGCCATTGTTTTAAATTCTTTCGAACTACCGGGTGGCCACATTTCTCATGCGAACCATCGGTAAGAACTTCTTCGTTGGCACACACTGTTTTGCACGAGTCGCACCACCATACCTGTGCATTGTCGTAATACGCCAGCCGTTTTTCGGCAACGTATTCGTTTATGGCTTCCTGCCCCTGAGCTTTTACCTCTTCCGGAATCGGTAATTCGGAAATTGGCCGGCCTTTCTGCAAATTTTCATCGAACCAGGTGTTGTAAATCTGTTTGAATATCCACTGTGTCCATTTAAAATAATGAAGATCAGTCGTGTTGATTTCGCGGTCCCAGTCATAGCTCAAACCAATGGCCTTGATTTGACGCCGGAAATTGTCGCAGTTTTTGTTTGTTGTGATGGCCGGATGAGTACCCGTTTGCATGGCATATTGCTCCGCGGGCAGCCCAAAAGCATCGTAACCCATGGGATGCAGCACGTTGAACCCTTTCATCCTTTTGTAACGGCTCAAAATGTCGGTAGCCGTGTATCCTTCCGGATGACCTACATGTAATCCTGCCCCCGAAGGGTAAGGAAACATATCGAGGATATAATATTTCGGCTTTGAAAAATCATCGGTGGTTTTGAAGGTTTTATTTTTTTCCCAGTACTGTTGCCATTTCGGTTCTATCTCCGCGAAATTATATTCCATTTTTTACTTCTTAAAAAAGGTTTTGATTTTAAAGCTGCAAAGATAAAGATTTTGTTCGATGTTGCTGAATGCTGTTTTGTTTTGATATGTTGTGAAAAACATGACAAATGACATGTTTGTGTCAGATTATTACTATTTTTGAGATAAGTCAACTAATTTTTAAATAAAAACAGCAAAAATGTTACAGTTTGTAAAAAACAATGACGCTCTCGGGAGTGTAAACAGGGGTGTTCCCTGTGAATCGGGTTTATGTACCCTGTGTGAATCTTCCTGCAAAGGAAAATGTGAAACCTGGCTTTCCTGTCTCGAAGGACGGAAGATGCTTTATCCAAGGAGGTTTGGTTATTCTACTTCAGGTGCCAATCAGGTAACGGCGGTTGGCATCGGTTATCATGCTTTACGCATACAAGGTTATGCTTATGGCTCAACAGGTATTCCAGATAACCTCACCCATGATCCGGATGATTGCATCTTCACGAATGTAAACATTGAGGCCGAATTTGGAAATGAAATAAAAACCAAAAGCCGGTTACCTGTTATGACCGGAGCGCTTGGATCGACTTTTATTGCAGCCAAATACTGGCCTTCGTTTGCGGTAGGGGCTGCTTTGGCCGGCTTTCCTATTGTGGTTGGAGAAAATGTGGTAGGTGTGGACCAGCAGTCAGAAATAAAAAACGGACGGATTATAAAAGCGCCTGAACTGGAACGGCGGATTGAATATTTCATGCGTTATTACGATGGATACGGCGCAATAATCATCCAGATGAATGTGGAAGATGCCCGGAATGGAGTGGCTGAATACCTGATTGAAAAATACGGGAATGATGTTATTATCGAACTTAAATGGGGCCAGGGCGCCAAAGATATTGGCGGTGAAATCCAGGTTTCGAGCCTGGAGTATGCCCAGTTTTTGAAGGATCGGGGTTATATTGTCGATCCGGATCCATACAGCCCGGTGATAATCAGGGGGTATGAAAACCGGGCAGTTACCGCATTTGCCCGTCACAGTCGTTTGGGGGCAACCGATAAGCCCAATGCAGAAGCAGTGCGCGAGGAATTTATGAATAGTATTACTTACCTCCGCAAGTTAGGATTTAAGCGGATTTCTTTAAAAACAGGAGCTTACGGAATGGAGAACCTGGCCATGGCTATCCGGTTTGCAGCCGATGCCAAACTCGACCTGCTAACCATTGACGGCGCCGGCGGAGGAACCGGAATGAGCCCGTGGAATATGATGCAGAATTGGGGTATTCCTTCTCTTCCGTTGCATGCTAAAACGTACGAATACTGTCAGTTGCTTGAAAAAAGAGGAATTAAGGTTCCCGATATTTCATTTGCCGGAGGATTTGCCCGCGAGGATCATCTTTTTAAAGCATTGTCTTTAGGGGCACCTTTTACGAAAATGATTTGTTTGGGGCGCGCTCCCATGATTGCCGGATTTTTGGGTAGTAATATTGAGAGCACCTTCCACCCGGAAAGAAAAGCCGAACTGAACGGACACTGGGAGAAGCTTCCCCCGTCTGTTACCGAATACGGTATTTATCCCGAAGAGATATTTACGGAATGGGAAACCGTAAAAAATAAAGTGGGAGCAGATGAAATGAAGAACATTCCTTTTGGTGCTGTTGCGATGATGGGATATGCCGATAAACTCGGAGCCGGGTTGCAGCAATTTATGGCCGGCGCACGGAAATTCAACCTGAACGAGTTAAGCCGGAACGATTTAATGTCATCGAATCGTGAAACGGCAGAGGTGGCAAATATTCCGTTTATGACAGATGCTTTGGATGAAGAAGCAAGATCTATATTGTTAAGTTGAATGAACAGGTGAAATACCTTGATTTTTTTATCATAATGAATAGGTAGAGAAGAATCAGAATTTCTTTTTTCCTATTGTCAGCGGGTTTTTAAAAATGCAAATTTTTAAACCCGCTTTTTTTGTGAGTGGAGAAACCCCCAAATTTTAAATTTTGTGTTTTTTGGGTCATTTTGTGTCATTTTTGCTGAAAAACTTGATGATTTTTTAAGAAATATTAGATTTTTTGAAGGAATTCGATTAAAATATCAAAAAATTTTATTTTTGCATAAGTTTTTATTCAGTCGGTATAAACTGCTATTTTAAGGGGAAATCCAAACCATAAAGAACTAATGTTCTGTATCCTTCAGTAAAATAGAATAAGATTGAGTGGGTTATTAAGTTCAACAGCAACAGATTAAAATAGACAAAAATGACAAAAGATCCAAAGAGATTTACAGAGGATTTTATGGCTTATGTGAAAGCAAAAAATCCGGGAGAAGCTGAATTTCATCAGGCAGTTCTCGAAGTAGTTGAAACCCTGTCGGAGTTTCTGGTTAAAAATCCACGTTACGTCGAAGCTAAGATATTGGAGCGGATGGTGGAGCCCGAACGGGTGATACAATTCAGGGTACCCTGGACTGACGATAAAGGCAATATTCATATAAACCGGGGTTACCGGGTGGAAATGAACAGTGCGATTGGTCCTTACAAAGGCGGACTTCGGTTTCATCCAACAATTAACCTTAACATATTTAAATTCCTGGCGTTTGAGCAGGTACTCAAGAATAGTTTGACTTCGCTGCCAATGGGGGGTGGAAAAGGAGGTTCTGATTTCGACCCAAAAGGGAAGACAGACAGCGAAGTAATGCGTTTTTGCCAGAGTTTTGCGACAGAACTGGCGCGGCACATTGGTCCTGATACCGATATCCCGGCAGGAGACATTGGCGTTGGGGGACGCGAAATCGGTTTTATGTTTGGCCAATATAAAAGGTTAAGAAATGAGTTTACGGGTGTGTTTACCGGAAAAGGAATTGGATGGGGCGGTTCTCTCATCCGTCCGGAGGCCACAGGTTACGGAACGGTTTATTTTGCCGAAGAGATGCTGAAAACGAAGAAAGACAGCATTAACGGAAAAACAGTGACGATTTCAGGTTCGGGTAACGTAGCCCAGTTTGCGGTTGAAAAAGTACTCGATCTTGGTGGAAAACCAGTGACGTTGTCCGATTCAGGCGGAACCATTTATGATCCCGATGGAATAGATCGCGAAAAGCTGGAATACGTTAAAATGTTGAAAAACTATTACCGGGGAAGGATTTACGAGTATGCTGATAAATACAACGTTCAATATTTTGAAAACGAGCGTCCTTGGAGTGTTAAATGTGATGTGGCACTTCCTTGTGCAACGCAAAACGAAATCAGTGGAAGCCAGGCAGAAACCCTGCTGAAAAATGGTTGTTTTGTGGTAGCCGAAGGCGCCAACATGCCATCAACCTACGAGGCCGAACATAAATTCCTCAATGCAGGAATATTGTACGCTCCCGGAAAAGCTGCCAATGCAGGTGGTGTGGCTGTTTCAGGACTGGAAATGTCACAGAACAGCATGCGCATGAGCTGGACCCGTGAAGAAGTGGATGAAAAACTAAAATGTATTATGGAGAATATCCATTCCATGTGTGTTGAACATGGAAAAGGTTCGAACGGAGTGGTAAATTACGTGAAAGGTGCTAATATTGCCGGCTTTGTGAAAGTTGCCGACGCAATGCTGGCGCAGGGACTGGTATAGATTATACGATTTCGTTTTGATAAGATTAGTATCCGGACTGTACAACCCAGTCCGGATATTTTTTTGTAAGCTGTTTTTTTGTTTCAGTATGAATCCGTATGAACAGGCATAATTTTTGCTTCGCAACGCCTTGGAATTTGAATAAAATCAACAGTTTGTGAAGTTTCTTTTTGTTTACGCTATCCTTCTTCTTTTTACTTTCACCCTGACAGGGCAAACTGTTCAGGTTATAACTACCCGTACCGGCAAACCGCTGGAAGGAGTCCTTGTCATTGGAGAAAACTTTACCTTCCAAACAGATATTGAAGGTAAAGTAAGTCTTGACAACATCAAACCTGATGAAAAAATATTGTTTCAACATTCTTCGTTTTTAAAATTTAGCAGTACAAAAGAAAGAATTGCAGACCGCGGAAATATTGTGATGTTGATTGAAGATCCGGTGCGGCTTGATGAGGTGGTGATTTCGGTAAACCGCTGGGAGCAGACAAAAAACGAGATACCCCATAAAATTCACCAGATTGGGGCCGAGGAGGTACTGCAAAATCAACCGCAAACGACTGCTGATATGCTTGGAAGCAAAGGGGGCGTGTTTGTTCAGAAAAGTCAGATGGGTGGCGGAAGCCCTATGATCAGAGGATTTGCCGCGAACCGGGTGTTGTTGGTGGTGGATGGAATTCGTATGAACAATGCCATTTACCGCAGTGGAAACCTGCATAATGTTATTTCGCTTGATGCCAACAGCCTGGAGAAAACCGAAGTTATTTTCGGGCCGGGATCGGTTATTTATGGAAGCGATGCTTTGGGAGGGGTAATGAGTTTTAACACTTTTTCTCCCCGGTTGTCTACTTCCGAGAAGGCAGAACAAAAAGGTAAAATCATGTCGCGTGTTTCCAGCGCCAACATGGAGAAAATGATTCATGGTCGTCTTAATTTTGGCCGGAAAAAGTGGGCTGCGTTAGTGAGTACCACATTTTCAGACTTTGATAATCTCCGCATGGGAACTCATGGCCCGGAGGAGTATCTGCGCCCCGAGTATGTACAACCCGGAAAAATGGGAACGGATGACCGCATAGTCCGTAACCGGAATCCGAAAGTTCAGGTGTCAACAGGTTACCGCCAGTTTAACCTGATGGCAAAAGCAAGGTACAGGCCAAACGAATATTTTGATGTTACCCTGGGGGCGCATCTTTCCCAAACTTCCGATATTCCCCGTTACGATCGGCTGGTGGTTTACCGGAACGACGCCCTGCGTTATGCCCGGTGGTATTACGGGCCCCAACAGTGGTCGTTGGTTTCGGCGCGGATAGATTATCGGCGCACTCATGTATTGTTTGATAAACTCAATATTCTGGCGGGGTTTCAGCAGTATGCCGAAAGCCGCCATGACAGAAGCTTGTACGCCAAAGAAATGTTCCGCCGCGAGGAGGCATTAGACATCTTTTCGTTTAATGTGGATTTGGGAAAAACGTTGAACAAGCGTAACGATTTTTTTTACGGGGCAGAAGCCTTTTTGAATAAGGTAGGTTCAAAAGGTACAGCCGAAAATATTTCCGGGGGAACTCCTCAAAAGATTGCTCCACGATACCCTGATGGTTCGGATTACAAAAGTTGGGCAGGTTATTTTTCATGGAAATATAACCTGAAAGATCAATTGATTCTGCAGGCCGGAATGCGTTATACTTACACCGAATTAAACGGACAGTTCGACCCCGCTTTTTATAATTTCCCTTTTCAGGGGTTCGATATGAAAAATTCAGCACTTAATGGAAATGCAGGTCTGGTGTGGCATCCGACCCCTGATTGGCAAATCAACCTGAATGCTTCTACCGGGTTTCGTTCCCCCAATATCGACGATGTGGCTAAGGTTTTTGATTCGGAGCCGGGGAATGTAGTTGTTCCCAATCCGGACCTCAGGCCGGAATACACCCGGAATCTGGAGGCAGGTATTGTCAGAAGTTATGCCGGAAAGGCAAAGGTGGAACTAACGGTATTTTTTACCCACCTGAAGGATGCGATGGTTCGTCGTGATTTCTCTTTAGGAGGAAGTGATTCCATTGTATACGACGGTGTTTTAAGTAAGGTGGAAGCGTTGGTTAACGCGGAATCGGCTAGGGTATTTGGCGGAAATTTTTCTTTTGAGTACCTGTTTTCTCCGGCTTTCCGTACCCGAAACGATATTTCGTTTGCCCGGGGAGAAGATGCCGACGGCTATCCCTTGCGACATGTGCCGCCTGTTTTTGGAAGTTCGCATTTTCTTTTTGAAAAACAGCGGTGGTTCTTTGATATGTATGTGGATTACTCCGGGAAATTTGATTTTGAACAGCTTGCTCCCGATGAACAGGAGAAACCACATCTTTATGCAGCGGATGAAAATGGGAAGCCCTGGTCGCCTGGCTGGTGGACATTAAATGTTAAAATGAATTGGCGGATGAGCGATGTTTTTTCCATTGCCGGCGGCGTGGAAAATATTTTCGATCGCCGATACCGCACCTATTCATCGGGGGTGGTTGCGCCCGGGATAAACTTTTTTCTGTCGTTGGGAGTACATTTTTGATTTTTTGTGACGATGAATAATAAAAGACATACATCACCGTTTTGTATCCATGAAGGCGTGCATTAGTCCACTTTTTTTTTACCATCAATTCGGTATCGCCTTCTGATGAGGGGCGCAAGTCGCCCCTCTTTTTTATTTCAGATTAAAAATTTTTCTTCAGGAAATCCCAGGCATTGCCTCTCATAAACCGCTCTACAATATCAGAAGCTTTCAGTTTGTTGTAATCTTTCAGATTGTCAGACTGGCTTGATGCAAGAAAATTGTAAGCATGTTTTTCAAGATAACTGTCGAACAGAGGCATTTCCTCTGCCCCCCAAAAGCCGTTGAGCGGGTTAATCATTCCGTCATAGTCGGTGCCGATGCACTGAATTCCCCATGCAAACTGGTCATTCCGGTTAAGAACTTCGGCGACATGCTGGATTTGATTCCAAATAAGTTTTGATTTATAAAAAAGCATTTTTCGTCGGTTCAGGGTTGGCCCGCCTTTTTTAAGTTCCGTTTCGCTGGCTACCCTTCTTTCGTCGAACTGAATGCCAAAGACCCCTCCTGACCGGACAATGCGGAGAATCTCATCGTCATAGAAATTAATATCGTCAGGCTGAAACTTCCCGTAATTGAACAGGTCATCTTCCACTTTCTCCAGGTGTGATCTGAAACCATTTACCGCACCATGACTTACAATTAGCGGAAGTATCTCGCCGGGATATTCTTCTTCCAAAAAACGGTAATATTCATTCCTGGCTTTAACGCTCATGTGTTTCAGGTCGGGCAAAACCCTTTTTCCATTCGAGTTGTCAAGTAATTTGCGTAACACTTTCCAGCCAAGATCGTTAAATCCTTCGTTCATCCGGTCCGACTGATCGCACATTTTTCTTACCACACCGTGAAGGCTCTGGGCATGACCTACCATTTCGTTATCAAAGTGATGGGTTAGTCCCATAAAAAAAAGTTTTTTGTCCCAGTTTTTTACTTTATCCACATTCGCCAAAACTTCGTCCGGATTTGCTGTTTTTCCCATCATTTGCAACCCTGCATTAAAAACATGGGCTCCTTCAATGGTGAGAATAATAAAAATGGTTTTTGTATCCGGATCCTGGCTTTCTTCTATCTCGTTGAAGCTTGAAACAATTTTGTAACGATGCCATAATCCGTCAATTTTTACTTTGTGCCCGTCCAGTTGTTTATAAAAATCGTACTCCATTTCCAGGTCAGAAAAGTAGTCGCTCATTTCCTGTACATGGTCTATTCGTTTTTTGCCCAGTCCGGTAACCAGATCACTCACCACGTCGCCCGGGAGCCGGGTGCCAAGTTTAGACATTACAAAACTTTTTTCCAGTCCGCACAACGACACACAAACAACCTCGGCTCCTCCTTTGGCGAGCGAAGTAAAGTCAGACTGCCTGAACTTAGTGAGGGTGGTCACAATATTGAGAACTTTATCGAGGAAGGTGGCTGAATCATGATGCCAGATATTGTTGAGCCGGTTCTTATCCGGGTTGTTTACACCGGGTTTGCGGTTAAAACTTTTTCCCATTGGTTTCATGGCCGGGTGGATGTGCAAATCAATAAACTTTGTTTCCATAGTTTGTTCTCCCTTGTAATTATTATAATAAAAGACATTTCTGTCTGTAATTTACGAAAAAATGCAGGGATTCGGGCAGGGGGTCAGAATATTTTCCGGTTAAACATTATTTTTGATATCCTGTTTTGGAACAAGTTGACCTGAATTATTCATAAGTTTTTACTACATATGCATTTGATTTTGGTTTGTTCGACTTAGATGGAGGGGAATGGAGAAAAAGGTTTCAAAGAATCGTAGTCATTCCGGATTAGAAAAGTAGTAGGTGAATAATTCAGTCTAAAAATTTGGGAGCATGTTAAAATACATTTTTTGTGTAGTTTTTGGGATTCCATTTGCTGTTTTCGGGCAAGGGCTGAAAATTGAGGTTGAGCTGAAACAGGCAGTGGACAAAAAGATTTTTCTTGCCAGCCATTATCTTGGAAATATTTATGTGAAAGATACTGTTCTGACAGATGGGAAAGGGGTTGGTATATTTGAATCGGATTCATTGCTTCCGCAAGGGTTGTATAAAATTTACCTAGACCAGAATCATCATTTCGACTTTTTATTGGGAGCCGATCAGCAGTTATTGCTGAAAAATGAAACATTCAATTCCGAAACCATGGAGGTTGAAGGAGCGGAAGAAACGGCGGCATTTGGCGCTTATACCTCTTTTTTGAGAGACCTTCAGACCAAAAAATCGGAATTAAACGATCGGCTGCAATCTGCTTCTACGGAAGAAAAAGAGAAATTGAGAAAAGAACTTTTACAGCTTACACCTCAATTGCATCGTTATTGGGATAGACTGTCCGAAGAATTTCCGGATTCTTTTCTTTCAAAATTTGTCAAAGCAGGTTCTGTTCCCGCGTTAGATATTTCCACATTGCCCGAAGAAGTGCAAAATAATGATTCGCTTTTACTGAACGCGCGGTTTTATTACCAGCAGGCGCATTTCTGGGATTATTTCGATTATACGGATGAACGGTTCCTTTACACTCCGTTTTTTAAATCGAAACTCGAAACCTGGTTTACCAAAGTACTTTACCAACACCATGATTCAGTGAAAAGCCATGTATTTGGTTTTATTGAGGAAGTCCGGCCACACAAGCGAATTTTTCAGTTTGCCGTGTCGTTCTTTTTAAACAGCAGTATTAACAGCAATATTATGGGGATGGATGCTCTTTTTGTGGATCTTGCCCGTAAATATTACCTTTCCGGTGAAGCATTTTGGGCCACGGAAGAATCGCTGGAAAAAGTGAGGGAAAATGTGCTTTTTTTTGAAAACAACCTTGTCGGTCAAACAGCACCCGACCTTACCCTTGAAGGGTTTGACGGCGAATACCATAACCTGCACGCAATAAATGCCCGGTTTACGCTGGTGCTCATTTACGAACCCGACTGTTCGCATTGCAAAGTATTTGTTCCGGGCCTGCACGCCGAAGTGTATGAACCCTTTAAAGGGAAAGGTCTGGAGGTTTATGCCATTTATTCCATGGATAACAAAGAGGAGTGGGGCAATTTTCTGACGGAACACAATTTATTTGACTGGATTAATGTGTGGGACGAGCATCATGTTTCCCGTTTTAAAGTCAAGTATGATGGCCGTAAAACACCCGGATTGTATGTTTTAGATAAAGATAAAAAGATAGTGGCAAAGAAGATGACGGTGGAGCAGCTAAAAGATTTTATGGAAATAAATTTGAATTAAAGAGCAGGGCAATCCTGGCTTTAACCAAGTTGCCTTTTTGCTTCTTCTGCCGCTTTTTCAAACGTGCTGAAAATGGAATCTTCTCCAATTATTTTGTACACACCAGCCTTTTTTAAGTCAGCATTTACGCTGTCATTCACTCCCGATAGAATGACTTTTATTTCGGACTTATTCAGAATTTTTAGCGCGTCTTTCAGATTTTTCATACCGGTTGAATCGACAAACGGAACATGGCGCATCCGGATGATGACAATTTTGTTCTTTAGTCCGGTAGCTTTCAGTACTTCGCAGTATTGTTTGGCAGAAGCAAAAAACAGCGGTCCGCTTATTTCGTAAATGCCGATTTCCCGGGGTAATTGCGAATAATCTTCAATGATGTCGGTATCTACAACAGCAGGGATGTTTTTACCCAAATCGGCCATTCTTTTCATAAAAAGTGTGGCCGACAGCACTACTCCCACTTCGATGGCCACCGTTAAATCTACCAGTACCGTTAAAAAGAAAGTGGTCAAAAGAACGGTAATATCGAAAAACGAACTTTTCAGAATGGAGCGAAACGTCCTCCATTCGCTCATATTGTAAGCTACAACCATTAGAATGCCGGCCAGGCTTGCCATGGGAATTAATTTTACCCATTGGCCGAAAAACAGCATAATAAGGAGTAATACAACGGCATGTACCATGCCAGCAACAGGGGTCCTCCCGCCATTTTTTACATTGGTTGCAGTACGTGCAATAGCGCCGGTTGCCGGAATTCCGCCAAAAAATGGAGTTACAATGTTGGCAACTCCCTGGGCGATCAATTCGGTATTCGAACGGTGGCGCCCCCCGATCATCCCGTCAGCGACAACAGCGGAAAGTAGCGATTCGATAGCACCAAGCAGGGCAATGGTCAATGCCGGTTGGATGTAATCTCCCAGTTTGTTAATCTCCAACTGCGGCCAACTAAGGTGAAACGTTTGGGGAATTTCACCAAAAAACGACTCAATGGTGAGTACTGGTAATTTAAATAGCTGGACAAGCAGCGTCCCCGCAATGATGGCAATAAGTGAACCAGGTATTTGTTTTACAAATTTTTTGGAAAAGATTACCAGTAAAATAGTTAAAAGTGTAATGCCGACAGCATAAAAACTGACTTCCTGGATATGGTCAAAATAAACAGCCCATTTTGCGATAAATCCGGGAGGCAGATTGCGAATGTCCAGCCCCAATGCATCCCTGATCTGAGTGGAGAAAATAACAACGGCAATTCCACTGGTAAATCCGGCAATCAGCGGATGAGGAAAATATTTCAACAACGACCCCAGTTTTAACAGTCCAAAAATAACCAGGATTATGCCGGCCAGGATTGTCGATATTAATAATCCATCGAAACCATATTGTGCGAGAATGCTGTAAACAATCACGATGAAGGCGCCGGTGGGACCGCCTATTTGTACCCGGCTGCCGCCCAGCAGAGAAACTAAAAAGCCTGCTACCACTGCGGTAATTAATCCCTTTTCAGGAGAAACACCCGAAGCCACGGCAAAGGCAACTGCCAAAGGAAGGGCCACAATCCCAACTACTATCCCGGCCAGCAGGTCGGATGAAAATTGTTTTCGGGAATAACCCTCTTTTAGTACACTGAATAATTTTGGCTTAAAGGATGTTTCCATTTGGCTGCTATTTAAAAAATTTTGCAAATGTAGTTTCTTTTAAATCTCTCTGTTTTTATTGGCCGGAATTAATATTTCTGACTGCATTTGACTTAACAAATGCTTGTATGCAGATATCTGTATTCCTATAAATAACCGCTCTCTTTTTTTGAAAACAGGATGAAAAATGCAGGGCGATATTGAGAATGGATAAATAAAATTCTTTTTTGTCTGAATTGCGGGGCTGATTTTTTCAATTTTAATTTATATTTAAAGCCACAAACATGGAAAAGGATGAAAAAAATACTGACTAAAAAAAAGATCAACTCCATACAAAAAATGTGGGGAGATGGAATTGTCGAAATAGGAAATACCTACGTCAATAATGGGGATTACCAGTCGGTTGCAGAAGATTTTGTGAAAAAGTTTTACGGGTACCAGGAAGGAATAGTTCTTTTTAAACCCACTCTGGCTTCTGTTGAACAATTTCGCGATACCTTTGAGAAGGCATTATCGTATTTTATTTCAGGGAATCCGAAATATACGGAAGACCAAGGGTTTGCGATAAGGCCATGGGTGAAAGTCAAATTCCGGAATGCCGGGATAATTATCATTAAAAATCATGCGGTTGCCATGGGGAACTATTATTTCACCGATAAGACCGGATATGAAGTGAAAGTAGAATATACCTTTGGGTATTTTCTCAACCAGAATGGAGAATTAAAAATCAATTTGCATCACTCCTCATTACCTTATACATCGGCTTAAAAAATGTATTTTTGTTTTATTTCTTGATAATGAATGTTTTTCTGTTTGGGAGTGTATTTTGAAAGTTTAAAAAAGGTTTTTTTTTAGGGAAAAATACTGGCTGGATTTGTCTGGAAAAAAATAAATATTACTTTTGCACCCGCCTTTAAGGAAAAGGCAACATAAGGATGACTCAGTAGCTCAGTTGGTAGAGCACATCCCTTTTAAGGATGGGGTCCTGGGTTCGAGCCCCAGCTGAGTCACTTTTTAAGATTAGTAAAAACCGTTGAAATAATTATTCCAACGGTTTTTTTATTTTATGTTCGGACAGTTTTTGGCTCACCTACTTTTCAAGGTGATCCCTTTTCAAGGTGAGCCCAAAAAATAGCAGAACGTATTATTAACGTCAGTTCGATGTAAGAAACCTAAGAAATTGCTAGCAAAAAAGCAAAGTTTTGTTTATATTTAAGTGTCTTATATTTAAATATTTAACAAACAAAACCTTGCTCTGATATGGACTCTAAAAT
>NZ_QWET01000003.1 GCF_003573545.1 Mariniphaga sediminis
GGACCCTGATATTGTAATCAAATAATCCTTTCTTCCCATCGTGCCTAAAGGTATTGCAGGCCGCATTTCTTCCAGGGAGAAGAAATCAAAGCGGTTCTAAAAGATTAAGGTAGCTATAGCGGCGGGGCACCACCTCTTCCCATTCCGAACAGAGAAGTTAAGCCCGCCAGCGCCGATGGTACTGCGTAAAAGTGGGAGAGTAGGCCGCTGCCGGATTTATCCAAAGCCCGTGTTCTTTTGAGCACGGGCTTTTTTATGAAATCCTGTTAATTTTCATGAAAAGTTTTTAAGTTTTATCCATCATTCCCTTGCTTTTTTTAGTTTTGCTTTGCTTTTGCACAATGATATGCGCGTTTTAAAAAGTATAAAATTATTGTTGGTCGTTTTGACCCTTTTGCCCGGTACGGTTTATTCACAAACACAGCGGGAAATGAGGATGGGGCAAAGGCCTCAGGGGATGCAGGACGAAGGAACCCAACACAATCCTGAAAAGCAGGTTGAACCGGGCATTAAACTTTGGGAATTAAAAGGGTTTGGTGCATTTAAAGATTCTGTCCGGTTAGATACTTTGCTTGATTACTCACATATTTACCATCCTGTGTATAAGAATACGCTCACAGCTTCTTACGTAGGGAATTATGGCTCTCCTTATCTGGATAATAATTTTTTTAACAGAGAACTGGATAATGATTTCTTTTTTCTGAGAACGAGAGACGCTTATTTAATGACTCCGGGAGCTATTAGCTATTACAATACCCGCACTCCCTATACTGTCCTTGATTTTACACAGAGTGAACACCGGACACGGAAAAATGAAACCCGGTTCAATGTCCTTCATACCCAGAATGTCAATCCGTATCTTAATTTTACTTTCCGGTACGATCAGGCGCGTTCTGCCGGGCAATACCAGAATCAGAGTACAAAAAATAATTTTGTAACGCTTTATTCAAGTTACAATAAAGATAAATGGAGTATTCATACCGGATTTATCAGTAATAGTATTTTGAATAATGAAAATGGAGGGTTACATGAAGATGCCGATCTGTTGGGTGAGCCGGATACCGACTTTCTTGACGTCAATCTTACCTCTGTTCGTTCCGAGTTTTCGAGTACATATATTTTTGCAACAGGGGAGTACCGGTTTGGACGGTACATTGATGTAATACCTGAAGATACCGATTCTGAAGATTCAGAGGAAGAGGAATTAGTAAACCAGAAGAAGTTTAAACCGTTTGCAGGGATTCTGTACTCTTTTGAATTTCAAAATCACAGGAAAGAATATATTGACGAGGAAGATACAACCAATACTTTTTTTGAACATGCTTATTTCGGGGATGACTATACGAAAGACTCCGTTCGTTTTAGGAGAATAAAAAACATTGTTCAGCTTAAACATTATGAAAACCCTGATAGAAAAACCAGCTTTGGGAAACGTGCATTTTTGGGGCAGGAGTTTGTAAAAGCCTCTTCTCCCGGCCCTGTTTTGGGATTTTATAATTATAGGACCCATAAATATTCAAATGTTTATGCCGGGGGAGGTATCTTTCGGGAAACAGGTAACTTCTGGAGATGGAATTTTGATGGCCGTATTTATCTGCTTGGAAGGAATGTGGGGCAAACCGAGCTCTCGGGTGTGGTGACAAAACCATTGCCGTTTTTGGGAGATTCCCTGGCTTCATTAAACCTGAAAGGACGAATTGAAAACTTGAAGCCTGACTATTTTCAGGAGGAATTTTATTCCAATCGAATCCGTTGGGATGAAGACCTGAAAATGGAACAGCGAATGACAGTGAACGGTAGCCTGAATTTTCCATCCCGGAAATTGGAATTGAGTGCCAATTATGCCATTATAAATAATTTTATTTACAACGATACTTTGGGAATTCCTTCACAGTTTGGAGGACAATTACTGGTTTTATCTGCTTTTGCCGACAAAGATTTTAAAGCTGGTAATTTTCATTTCAGAACGAGATTGTTATGGCAAAAAGCATCCAATGAGGAAATACTGCATTTACCCGACTTTTCTGCTTTTGTTTCAACCTATTTCCAGTTTGTGGTATCCAAGGTCTTATTTTCCCAGCTTGGTGTGGATATGCGGTACAATACAGCGTATTATGCTGATGCTTACCACCCGGCAACTGGTCTTTTCTATTTGCAGAATCAGGAAAAAATCGGCGATTTTCCGTATATTGATGCGTATGTGAATTTACGCCTGAAACGAACAAGGGTATTTTTTAAAATGATGAATGTAGGGACTGAATTTATAAATAAAGAGTACTACACTACACCAGGGTATCCCATGAACCGTATGACTTTCAGACTGGGTGTTGCCTGGACTTTTTACGATTGATGTTTTATTCCGAAATATATAAGTCAACCGTTAAAACCTTGTTTCTTTTTTTTGTGGTTCTTTTTTTTGTCTCATCTGTCGGCTGTAAAAGAAAACGGGAAAAGGAAGCGGGAAACGATCTTCAACACATTCAGGAAACCGGAATTTTAAGAGTAGTTATCGACTTTAATTCTACCAACTATTTTGTTTACAGGGGAAGACCGATGGGATATCAGTATGAGCTGATTCAATCCTTGTGCAATGATTTGGAGGTAAAAGCTGAAATCACTGTCAGCAATGATATGACGGAAACATTTGAAGGGCTTAAAAGCGGGCAGTTTGATTTAATTGCCAAAAATCTGACCGTTACACGGGCACGTAGCCTGGAGGTAGATTTTACCGAACCATTAAAACAAACCCGGCAGGTAATTGTCCAACGAAAACCTTCAAAAAATACACCCGATTCATTATTTCTGAAATCTACTACAGGGTTGGCGGGTAAAAAAGTTCACGTTCAAAAAAATACTTCTTATTACCGAAGGTTGACTCACCTTTCCAATGAAATTGGTTATCCTATTGAAATTGTGAAAGACTCGGTTAATGGCGTAGAACAACTTGTAGCGATGGTATCGCGGGGAGAAATTGATTACACCGTTTGCGATGAAAATGTGGCAATTCTGAATCAATCTTATTATCCCAATATAGATGTTTCGTTAAAAATCAGTTTTCCTCAAAACATTGCCTGGGCTGTAAGAAAAGGCTCCGGAGAGTGGCGGGAGTATCTCAACAGATGGATAACAAAGTTTGAAAAGACCGAAAAGTACAGGCAGATTTATTACCGTTATTTTGTAAGCCCACGCACTTCGGGGCGTTTCAACAGTGAGTACCATAGCATTTCAGGGGGGAAAATCTCAGAGTTCGATCCAGTTGTGAAAAAACTAGCTGTAAAATATGGGTGGGACTGGCGGCTGATTTCTTCTGTAATGTATCATGAGTCCCGGTTTAATCCTGAGGCTGAATCCTGGGGCGGGGCATACGGTCTGATGCAACTCATGCCAAATACCGCCGAGGCGCTTGGCGTGAATGATATTTACGATCCGCAACAAAATATTGAGGGGGGAATCTTACTTCTAAATTGGCTTGATAAGCAACTAATTACTTCCATTTCTGATTCGACAGAACGAATAAAGTTTGTACTGGCCGCCTATAACATTGGGTTGGGACATGTGCAGGATGCACAACGGCTGGCAGAAAAATACGGAAAGAACAGCCATGTTTGGGAGAACAATGTAGACTACTACCTGAGGTACAAATCATCTGAAAAATATTTTGAAGACCCCGTAGTCCGCTGGGGATATTGCCGCGGAGAAGAGGCCTTCAACTTTGTAGACAGGGTAATCGGAAATTATGAACATTACCGTAACCTGATACCTCAATGACACCGGGCATTATTGTGCCAATGTAAACCGGAAACTTACCCCAAAGTTTGTATTTGATGTTGGGAACGAAAGTTGCGTAAACGGGTTGTTCAACACCTTGTCAAAAAAGACACGAAGCTGGAACCGGTCGCTTAGCATATAATCCGCGTACGTTTTAATAGTAAAAGCGCTTTGTCCGGCAGTAATCTGATTATCCTCTTCCACAATTTTACGTAACACAGTTTTATTTTTCCGGTATGAAATATCAGCCCTCAAATTAAGGTCGTTGGAGTAAGCTTGTTGTGAATTTTTTGTTTTAATAATCAAATCCATCTGGGTGAAACGGTAGCCGGCTCCAATGGTGTATTCATTACTCAGCACTTCGGTGAGCTGATTATTGGCAAACGAAAGGGTCAGGTTACGCGACCGTTTTATTTCAGCACGCGTGGTCAGGTCGCCCTGCCAGGTTATATCTATATTGATAAGCGGGCTGAAAGTTTCCATGATACTTACCGAGTTAAAATCGTAAGCAGCAATAAAGTTGGTGTTGGTAGCCAGATCGCGTATGTAACTGAATCCGTCTTCCTGCTCAGCATATCTCAGATTGGTAATGAATGAACCCACATTGTAGCTTGAACGGTATGCATGTGTAAAGTTCAGGGAGCGTATTACGCGGTTCAACCCAGGTATTTTCGAAACCATCCCTTCGTACCGGATACGCCAGTTGGGGCGAATAAATTTTATGGAAGGGAAGAGGCCCAGCGAAACGGTTTCCGGATCTTTACCCTGGTAAGCAGCCAGGAATGCCGGAACCATAACTTCCACCGAGTTGGGCCCATAGCCATCCGGATATCTCGGGTCATCCGGGTGTGGCGCACTCGGGTCGTAACCAAAACCATTGTTGGGATTACGCCGGTTCGCAAGACGGTGGGCAATAATACGTCTGTATTCTTTAAAGTTCTCAAATGCTTCCGACTGGTGCACTTCTTCTTTCCCCATCGCAAAGAAGGCGGTTCCCCAGGTAAGGGTTGACATACTGAAGTTTCCGCTTTCGGAAAAGCTGTTGGGAGTGAAGTCACCACTCCCCGGATCATAGTTGTAGAACTCGTTTACATTTTTTGAAAACGACCGGTCGGCAGTAATATCGATGCGCAGGTCAGGCAAGGGTTCTACGGTAGCCCGGATGTTGAAACGCTCGTTTTTGGTAAAAAGATAAGGCGAATTCAGGGTGGAATCGGTCGTAATCCATCCTTTGGATGCGGCCTTCCGGGCGAAGTTGTAATCCTGCCAGCCTGCCAGGAATGGTAACCCGGGAGCAAAACTGGCTCCAAAGTCACGTTCAAACATATTCATCTCCGGATAGTAAGTTCCGGCGCCAAAAAGTCTTGGCTCGGGCAAATACCCTGGTAAAACGGTACCTCCATTCAGGCTGTAATTAACCGAAATAGTACGCACACCGATAAGCATTCGGGTGGTCAGGTCAAGAATGTCTTTGAAAAGGGTTTGGTCGCCCGGCACTCCTTTAACACTAATTCGGGCCTTCCCGCTGTCGGCACGGGCTGTAAATTCAATATTGTTGACATCAGTAATATTTATACTTCCCCGAACAGGTTCTCCGTTTTCTCTGGTCGCCAATACCCTTACTTTCCGGGTATTCAGCTTGTGGCTAATCGTTTGCGGCTGTCCGGATGTAAGCGTAATTTCGGTTGAGTATGTTTGTTCGGCTTTTTTTTGCGGTTGCTGCTGCTCTTGTGTCTGCTGCCTTCCTGTGCGCCCGCCCGATTGTCGGTTCAGGCTGTAACGACTTCCACCGGTTCTGCGGAACTTTTGGTTCAGTTGCTGGAAATACGGAACTTTATTGTAGAGGCTTTGCAAATTGACACTTCCGGTGAACTGCATATTCCGGGAATTCTGTACTCGGTTACCCAACCGGATGGTGTCGGCGGTCATGGGACCTGCCTGCCAGTCGTAAGTTCCCTGATAACGTACCGTGGAAGTAATAAAATTGAACATTTTAATCCGGTTGAGAGGAAGGGTATAAGAAATGTTTACATTGTGGTTATATAACGTTGGCCTTCCAAGGTTCCACAGGTTGTTAAGGATGGAATCGCGTTTCATCTGATAGTCGTCCATATTTTTATTTATTCGGCCTTCAGGCTCGTCAATACGCGAGGTAGACCGCGACGAGAAATCAAATTTGATGGAGCGGGTCAGATCATACCTGAGATCAAAAAACCGGTTCCACAGAAAATCCTTTTCATAAGTAGCAGGAAGGATAAATTCAGGATTGGTAATATTCCGGGTTTGCGTTTCGTGGTAGCGGCGCGTAAGGTCTGTGCGATACGAAATCTGCGTGGGCAACGGATAAAAGTTAAAATCGCCCAGTAGCTTCAACGGCCCCTTTTGTAACAGGTTAACCTTCCCGAATGGTTCCACAATTTTCGGACGGCTGCTGTAATTGTATGAAAACATACCCCGGTAAGTTTTGTCGAGGTTAAATTCAGTGTTTACATTGCGTTTAAAAATTTCGTTGTACGCATAAGACACTGCAAAATTTTCCGGATCCCAGATATGTGCCTTGGTTTTTTGGCGTTGTGGTTCTACCCTTACATTGGTAAAGTTGATGCTTTTTCGGGTAACCAAATCCTGTGAGATGTGTTTGATGGAATCGCGTATTTGATCCGATTCAGCCCTTTCCAGCGACTTGTCCAGTTCGATGTCCGGTTCCAGCGGATTGTATTTGGGAGTACGTACACTGCGTGAATAGCCGTAATACAGGGGCAGCCTGACACCTGCTTTTTCAGGGAAGAAGCGGCCCAGATCGATAGAGGTGGCTACATCTATTTCATTTAAGTCGTCCAGCGAACGGCTGTTGATATTTTGACTGATGCTGCCAAACCCGGCAGAACGGGTACGTCCGGCAACGGTAATGCTCCCCAGGTCGGCCAGCCGTGTGGTAACCCTTGCATTGGCAGCCCAACCTCCGCTTTCATCGAAATCGGAAAGCCGCATTTCATTCACCCACACTTCCACCGACTTGGATCCGGTATTAAGTTGTCCTCTCTTATTGCGGATACCCATCATTATCACCTGCACATTCCCCAGGTTGGGGCTTCCCTTTATTTTTACCCGGTTTTTATCTTTATTCCAGCCGCGGTGGACATCTTCATAAATATCCTGAATGCCCAAAGTGGAGCCTGCCATTCGCATTGTTGCATTTCGGTCAAGTTTGAGGTTGGTAAAAATTTCGAGCGGAATATCAAGCCTGTTTTCATCAGGCCATACAATATACCGATCGCTTTCAATGTCGTTTCTATACAAACCTCCATTATGTGGCGGGGTCAATTTTAAGGGGACTTCGTATTCGTAGTAGTTGTAATTGTAATCGGAACCCAGGCGGATAAAGAAGTGCAATTCATCGTCCTCCAGCGGGTAATTCTCCATTTCTTCAGCATGCACTTCTAATTTCAGCCGTTTATATCTTCTGAAGTCCATGTAAAGCGCTTTATATGCAGCACGGGCGTCACCCTGTTCCAGTTCGTTTACCTTTAATACCATCGACTGTTCGTTTAACTGGCGAAGCTGCGGGTTGGCGGGATCGATTACGCGGTCAATCCCGGGAGGCAGAATGTAGTTCACCGGCGAACGACTGCCGTTTTCTTCGATGTTTACAGCGGATACATCGAAAGTGGCATTGGGCGATACAGCGTCAGATTCGCCAATGGGACGGGTGTAGCGGCGCCAGTCGGCCCGAACCAAATCAAGGGTGGCAAAACGCAAAATCACCGGATCTTCAAAACCGCGTAAATACATTCTTAAAAACCGGATTGACTTAAAGTCGCGGATGTTTCCAACCACCTGGTTGGGATTACGAACCGGTATTTTAAACTGAAACCATTTCACCTCTCCTATCTGGCCGTTTTTTAACTGGACCCGGCTCTCTTTTATATCGGTAATATAGTTTTGTCCCAGTTGCATATCCTCTTTCCGGATATTGACCCTGTATTGATAATATCGTTCGTTTTCATTCAGCGTATTGTCGCCGTTAATGTCTTCCATATTGGGAATGGAGGATGCAGCCGTCAGGTAAGGTTCCGGGGATATCTCAGTGGTGGGCGAGTTTCCGTCAGGGCCATTATACTCTTTATATCGCTCAAGAATTCCTACTTCCTGCTGGTCATAATCGGAGCCACGGTAATAATGGAAATTATCGGAGGAAGGGTCGTTAAAATATTTTTCAAACACATCGTCGTAAACCAGGTTGCGAAGTTCATTCAGGTACTCTTCGTAAAATGACTGTTCATCTTCATCATTCAGGCCGTCGAGGCCAATATCCTGGTGTTTTCTTGACTGGTCGTCGTTTACAAAGGCATTTACCAGTGACTGGAGAGTGGAAACCCGTCCCCAGATAGTAGTGTCTACATTTGTAACTTCTTCGGTAGTTGGCAGACCCTGTTCGAACGATTTTCTGCCATCCCTTAAAATATCTTCAGAAATATCGCCGAGGTTGAAATAGAGTTGTCCGCCATCATGGGTACTCAATGTATCATATACAAAAGGATCCATCATCCAGAATTCGATAAATTCGATGTTGGAAGTTTCAAAGTCACTGGTTTCGATTTCCCGCATAATTCCACCCCACCTTGATTCCGGATTTGCCAGGGTCCCGTCAGGGTTTACCCCGGCAGAGAAACCGGTAGGAGAGGTGTCATAGTTATACGGGCCGCGTTCCTCCGGATAAAAAGCCAGGTCGAAAACCGGGATGTTGGTGGGCTCTCCAACCGGCGATTCTTTGGCAGGGAAAATTTCTTTTTCGTACACCTCGCGAACGAAGTGGTTAGACTGCAGATTCGGGTTATTCCTGATATGATCGGGAGTGAGGCTGTTATTTCTCAAAAAGAGCGGATCAATGATGTACCAGGCTAACTTGGCCCGGTTAAAACCCTGGCTCCTGTCATTGGTAAGGTTTCCTTCCGGGAAAAGATTGTTTTGGTTCTGCGGGGTACTTGCCATTACCCATGCCTGCCTTGCTTTCAGATCGATGGTTGTTTTGGTTCCTTCAAAATCGTCGATATAGGCATTTCCACTTTTCTCAATTACCCTGGAGTGTCCCGGAATCAACCGGGCAACTTCCGCTTCCATGTCAATTGTAGACGGAGTATTGGTACTGTAAAACGGCAGAGCATCTACTGCCTTGGTCAGCAACATACTTTCGGTCGACCAACGTGCATCCATTCCCATCATCAGGTTTGAAATAGGATCTTCCCCGTAATCCACTTTCTGTGTCAGGGGGCGTTCCTGCATGTAGAGCGCTGTGGCGCCGAGGTTAAAATTATCGGAAAAAGCATAGTTGGCATGTGCTCCAAGCAATGTTTTCCGCTGCATGGTAAAGAGGTCTTCGCTTTCGGTCGAAACCTGGATAGGGGTGCCCGCTTCAAGCAATGCCTGGTTTATAATTTTTACACGACCCAGAGTGTAGTCCACCGTATAGTCTACATTTTCAGTCAGTTCGCGCCCTCCGGCAGTAACTTTTACCGAACCCTGGGTCAGGTTTAAGGTTCCCAGGGCAATATCGGAACCGGAAGCTCCTTTGTAACTCCCTGACAATCGGAACTTATTATGTTCCGCATCCTGCTCGGCATACACCTGGATGGAGTCGTACAATGACTGGAAAGTATATTTTTCAATGAGTACCGGATCCTGAATAGCTTTGGCCAGGTGACTGCCAAATGGCTCCACCACCGGAAAAATAATCCGTCCCCGGTTTGAGTGCACCGTAAGCCCTTCAATGTAGTCAAACAAACCGTCTTTGTATGGGTCAAGTTGCTTGTTTAACTTGTCTAAGTTCATTACCTCCAGCAGTATATTTCCATTGATTCTTCCTTCCGGAAGGTAGTTAATGTACGTTCCGGTAGAATCGTTTTGGTAAACGATATTCAGAATAAAATCATCGTTGGTAAGCTGGTAGGCATCCAGGTTGTAAATGTTTTTCATCATCAGGTCCCAGGTGGGAAGGTTCGGCGACAGGTTTGTCCCTTTCAGCAATTTCAGGATCAGCGTTTGGGGCGCAGTAATCCCATCGGTTGAAAATTCACCCACCTGGAAAATTTTGCCGTTCGAAGTATAACTAAAGGCAACTGCCAGCACTTCATCTGCGTTGAGGGATGTGTTCAGTGAAATATAGCCGAGTCGCTCGTTTACGGTGTACTCTGACGGGGAGAGTTTCCGCGCCTGTTCAATCTTTTCGTAATCCTGCCCTCCGGTAAACCCGGGGCTAAACTGGGCCATTACCGAAGTGATATTCTCGGTGCTCCGGATATCGCTGTAAGTATTTGCCATTTCGTAATAAAGGCCGTTGGCATTGTTGAGCGGGAATATGTTTTCAGGATAAGGCATTCCTGGTGTTTCCTGGAATGCGGCAATGTTGTTGTAAATATGTGGATTGTGTTCCCCAAGATCCTGGAACGCAATGATATTACGCGATTCTTCAAAATTGTTGGATTTGTTGGTTACCCAGATTTCAATTTTGTTGATGTTGATAGGCGATGTGGGAACGGCGGTATTTTGGAGCCACCGGTCGTAATTGTCGCGGAAATATTGAGAGAGGAAGAAGTGGCGGTTCGCATCGTAGTCGGCCACTGAAATTTCGAAATTGGTAATTTGGGCACCTCCTTCTGTTTCCACTGTTTGCGATTCGCCTTTATGTTGCGAAAATAGTGTGGTGAGCGTCAACCTTCCGAACTGCATTTCGGCCTTTACCCCAAACAGGTTGGAAGCTCCTGTGATGAGTGTACCGTTTAGTGGAAGAGATACATTACCGGCTTCAATCCGTTTGAGGATTTCATCTTCATCTCCGGTGTATTCCAGGTTCATTTTATTTTCGTAATCAAAGGTGGCCTCGGTATTGTAATTCACCCGCATGTTCATTTTGGTACCGATCTGGCCCATTACGTTCATCTGGATCTTTTGATCAAAATCAAAAGTGGGCACCCTTCGTAAACGTTCGGGAATGGCCGTGTTTTCAGTGGTATTTACCTGGTAGCCAAAACTAACTTCCACATAACCCTGTGGTTGAATGTTGACCGTGTTGCCACCAAAAACCCGGTTAAACGCTTCTCCTCCGATAGTGAGTTTGGGAATGAGTGAACCGCGTTCGTCCATGTCCTGCAACCTGCTGCGCTGTTTCCAGTAATCCCTGATCGACTTATCAAAATCATAATCGATGTAATCGTCCAGGGTCATGGCTTGTGGCAGACGGTAGTTTAACCGGCCTATTTTTTCGTAGAAGACGTATTGTCCGGTTTCGGCATCGTATTCAATTTCAAAATTGATGTTACTCGGTTTATTCAGGTAAAGTTTGGTTGAGTCCTGCGAAGGGGTACCAAAGGCAGGCTGATCTTTAAACGGGAACGGTAACGATCCGGTGGTGTCAATTACAACCGAATCAGGGAGTTGCACAATGGGTTGGTACTCCAAATAATCGGATGCTGCAAAACTTCTTCCCCCATAAGTTAGCAGGGAAGCAATAAGGATAGTAAAGAATAATTCTCGTAAAAAGCGGGCCATTCCTGAATTTATAACCTTTTTAATGCCTGTTTTATCACACTCTGCACTGTTGCGTCCGGTTTATCCCGGATAATTTTCGACACAACTTTTTCTGCATCTTTCCTTGTAAAACCCAGTGTGACTAATGCAGATAACGATTCATTTTGCAGAGTATTGTCTGGTGAAATTAAAATTTGCCCGCTGTCCGCCAGTTTCCCGAATTTATCTTTTAAATCGATGATGATACGCTGGGCTGTTTTTGCACCAATCCCTTTCACTGCCTTTAATGTTTCGGCATTCCCGGAAGTAATGGCAGCCACTATTTCATCGGGCTCCAAAGACGAAAGCATCATAATCGCAGTACTGGCGCCGACACCACTTACCGAGATGAGATTCCGGAACAGATCCCGTTCGCGTTTCTCTGCAAATCCATATAAAATGTGGGCATCTTCGCGCACAACCTGGTGAATGAGAAGGTTGACTTCCTTTTTGTCGTTAATTTTGGTGTAAGTATTCAGTGAAATATTTACAAAAAAACCAATTCCACCGGCTTCAACCACTGCGCTTGCCGGGTTCAGTCCGGCAATAGTTCCCCGTATAAATTCGTACATGGAAAATCGGATTAATAATTTTGTTCGTCTTCGGCTTCAATGTCAACGCTCTCATCTTCCTGGTTGGAAGTAATGTCATATTTTTTCAGCGGGTTTCTGGAAATTTCTTCATGGATTTGTCGGTTTTTGTAAATGTCGAGTGCCAGATAGAGTGCCTGACGGAATGAATCAGGAGAAGCTTTACCTTCCCCGGCCAATGCATAGGCTGTTCCGTGGGCAGGCGAGGTGCGGACAACGGGTAACCCGGCCGTGTAATTCACTCCCCGTTCAAACGAAGCCAGCTTAAACGGAATGAGCCCCTGATCATGATACATGGCCAGGATGGCATCAAATCGCCGGTAGTTTTCTGAACCGAAGAAACCGTCGGCGGGATATGGTCCCAAAGCAATAATACCTTCCTTTTTGGCCTCCACAATGGCTGGCAGAATGATTTCATTTTCTTCATTTCCAAGCAAACCATTATCGCCGGCATGCGGGTTCAATCCAAACACTGCAATACGTGGCCGGGTAATGGCAAAATCCTGCTGCAGCGACTGTGAAATAATTCGCAGCTTCGATAAAATAACCTCCTTTGTAATGTGATCAGCTACCTGTGAAAGGGGCAAATGAGTGGTTACCAGCCCGACTTTCATCGTTTCACTTACCATCAGCATTAAAAAGTTGCCTGCATTAAATCGCTGGGCTAAAAATTCGGTGTGCCCGGGAAAGTTGAATTTTTCACTCTGGATATTGTCTTTATTAATGGGAGCGGTAACCAGCACATCAATCAAACCTTCATGCAGATCGGTAACTGCCTTGTCAAGCGCCATAAAAGAGGCTTCGCCTGCCATAGGGGTTGATTTTCCCAGTTCTACCCGTACATCGTCGTCAATGCAGTTAAGCACATGGGCGCGATTGGGACCGGCTTCTTTTGGGTTTCGTATGTGGTTTAGACTGAGATTGTTGATGTTCAGCGCTTTCCGGTGATAAGCCGCTACTTTGGGTGACCCGTAAATAATGGGCGTACACATTTCCAGGATGCGCGGGTCGAGTAAGGTTTTCATAATAACCTCGTAACTAATCCCGTTAATATCGCCATGTGATATTCCTACTTTGATTGTATTTGTCATTTTTTATTTTCTATCAGATTAACAATTAATCTTTTAAATGCGAGAGGCAAAGTTACGTTTTTAATTGAATTTTTTCAAAAAGTGATAAAGCAGACGGATTCCAAAACCAGTGCCTCCGGCTGGTCGGTAAAAATCTTTTTCCTGAAGGAAAGCCACCCCGGCAATATCGAGGTGAAGCCAGGGGTAATCCGTAAAATGTTCAAGAAATTTTCCGGCAATGGAAGTTTGCGCTTCCCGCACACCAAGGTTATTTAAATCAGCTACAGTTGATTGGAGTGGTTTGGCAAACTCTTCCCAGAGGGGCACCTCCACCATCCGTTCGTAAACATCTTCCCCGGTTTTTTTTAGCCTGAGCAGGTTTTCATTGCTGTTTCCCATTCCGACAAACGCCTGCGTACCGGTAATAATTTCTGCGGAGCCGGTAAGCGTTGCAATGTCCAACACCAGTTCGGGATTATACTTTTTTGCATAACTCAGCGCATCGGCCAGCAGGAGGCGCCCCTCGGCATCCGTATTTTTAATTTCCACGGTGGTACCGTCGAACATGGTAATCACATCGCCGGGCACGTAGGCATTTCCATCAGGGCGGTTGTCGGTGGCAGGAACCAGGCCAATTATGTGCAGGGGCAGTTTATTTTTGGCGACGGCGTACAAAACCGCTGCCACCACGGCGCCACCAGCCATGTCGCTTTTCATGTAGTCCATCGATTTTGCCGTGGGTTTCAGGCTTAAACCGCCGGTGTCGTAAACCACTCCTTTGCCCACAAGAACCAGCGGCTTTTTATTCCGGGCGTTTTCAGGTTTCCATTCCAGGACATTAAAAGTGGGCGGATCGATACTGCCTTTGTTTACCGCCAGAAGGCCGCCCATTCGTAATGACTCAATTTTTTTCCGGTTGAATATTTCCACGGAGAATCCTGCTTCATGCCCCATTTTTTCCATCTCTTCCGAAAAGCGGCTGGCAGTGAGGTACGAAAGTGGCTCGTTTACCAGGTTGCGGGCACAAAAAACAGCGCTGGTCAGTGTTTCCAGTTCAGTTATTTTTTTCTCGTCTACCCGGTCGTCGAGTACAAAAATTTCTGCCGGTGCATAGTTGTCCTTTTCTTTTTTATACTTTGAAAAAGAGTAGGCCGAAAGCAGCAACCCTTCCAAAAACGGAAGCGTTAGTTCATTTTTACTGCTCCCGATTATTTGCAGGGAAGTGATTTTTTCCGTTTTCAGCACATCGTAGAATTTGGAGCCGGCTTGTCGGGCCGATTCGGCTTGTAACCAGGCAGCCTTTCCTTCTTTGGCTTTGTGAAAAAAGAAAACCAGCGGCTGTTTAAAAACCGTCCACTCGTTTTCGGAAGCCATTTTTTCTTTCAAATAGCCGGCTTCTTTTTCAGCAAAAGAGGAGAAAGAAGGAGATTCAAAATTGTCGAACAACAATGCTGCTGAGATATTTTCTCTGCGATGGGTAATTTTTTTTATATTCGGTAGCATATTTTTTCAATTTGGGTCAAAAATACGATAAATCTTATTGTTTCTAAACCCACTGTTTCCATTGAGATAAATCAACGAAAAAAACGTAGCTATTGTTTTTTGAGACAAAGGTTTATTCTATTTTTGTGCATTCTAAAAGATAAGAATACAAAAGCAACATGTTTACATTCGGAATTTTTTCAACCCATTTGCCCTACCTCGCTTTTGTATTTTTCTATGCCTTTTTTTTCTTGTTTGGAATGCAAAAAGTTGCTGACGATGATTTACCGGGCGATGAAAAATGTTTCCGTCACCACGTGGTGGTTGTCACCGACCATCAGCTTGATGCCAGCGCCGGACAGTTCAGTTTTAATGCATTTGATTTTATGCGGTCTCCCGAAAAAGGGAAAACGTTTTATGTGGATCGAAAAACAACGTTTTTTTACGCTCCGGCAGAAAAATTGAAGCCGGAAATATTTTACTTCTCTTTCTTTTCAAGGCCCCCGCCAATTATCTGATTTTTTGTTCGTTTGATGAAAAATGGGCTTTGGGATGCAAGGCCTGGGTTTTTACATTGCCTTTTCAAAAAAATCATGAAAAAATTAACACTTTTAGCCATTATAGTTGTATCCTGCTATGCCGTAACCAGGGCACAGGAAGTAAAACAGGACAGTATAAAGAATTACAAATTAGACGAAATTGTTATTCAGTCGCCCAAATATAACCGGAATATCTTTGAAATTCCGGCAGCAGCAACCATGGTGTCTGAGCGGCTGATTGAAAACAGCCGGGTGGAAGACCTGACAAGTATTTCGTTGGTGGTTCCCAATTTTTTCATGCCGGACTATGGATCTAAATTAACCTCCCCAGTTTATATCCGGGGGGTAGGTAACCGCATCAATACCCCTTCGGTTGGGTTGTATGTTGATGATGTTCCCTACTTTGAAAAGGCCGCTTTCAACTTCGATTTTTACGATGTGGAGCGAATCGAAGTTCTGCGCGGCCCGCAGGGAACCCTTTACGGAAGGAATGCGATGGGTGGGCTCATTAACGTGTTCACCAAAAAACCCGGGAAGAAGCAATCAACGAGCGTTTCGGTTGATTACGGAAACTATAACCAGATTCGGTCGAATGTTACACACAACCAGCCCCTGGGGAAGGCGCTGTCTGTTCAGGCGAGTTTAAACCAGCGGCACAACGATGGATTTTATGAAAATACATTTTCGCAAACCGAAGTGGACAAAATCAATAGCTACTCCGGGCGGGTCAAGGCGCTGCTTTCGCCATCGGACAAGTTTAATGTTCTGACCAGCATACAATATGAAGACAGTAAGCAGGGAGGATATCCTTATGCTTTATTTGACGATCAGGAAATGAAAGCCGGTGACATCAGTTACGACAAGGAAAGTATTTACAACCGCCAGCTATTATCTGCCGGAGTAAACATGAATTATTCGGGTCCGGGGTTTTCCCTGCGGGTGAATTACAGCTACCAGTCACTGGATGATTTTCAGGAGATTGATCAGGATTTTACGCCCCAGTCATTGTTTTTTGTTGTGCAGGATCAGCAATTGAAAATGTTTGCCCAGGAGTGGAATATTGAGTCGGCAAAAGGAGGGGTTTATAATTGGCTGTTTGGCACCTTCGGTTTTAAACAGCTTCTTGACAAGGCAGTTACCGTAGAGTACGGCGAAGATGGACTAGCAAAATACAAGCTGCCGTTTTCGCAGTACCATTACACCAAGTTTTACGACAACACTAATTCCGGCATTGCCTTTTTTCACCAGTCAACGCTAGACCTGGGCGGGTTTTCGTTGTCGGCCGGCATTCGCGCAGACTATGAAAAGGCTACCCTCGATTATGTGCATGATCTTTTTATGAATGGCAACCGGAACAATGCCGATGCCTTTGTCAGCGAGATGGATTTTTTTGAGATCCTACCCAAAGTTGCGTTGAAATACAGCATCGACGAATATCTTGTTCCTTATGCAACTGTGGCAAAAGGGTACAACTCCGGCGGCTTTAATTCTACCTTTGAGCGGGATGAAGATCGTTCTTTTAAGCCCGAGCATTCATGGAATTACGAAGCCGGAGTAAAAGCAAAATGGCTTCAGCAACGAATTTATGCAAACCTAGCCTTTTTTTACATTGACTGGGTTAACCAGCAGATATACCAGGCAGTTCCCAGCGGCACCGGTTCCATGCTTACCAATGCCGGTAAATCGGAAAGCAAAGGCGTTGAACTGGAGTTAAAAGCGCTTCCGGCACGGAACCTGGAAACCTGGGTGAATTTTGGCTACAACAAAGCAAAGTTTGTTGAATACGTAAAAAACGAAAACGAAGATTACAGCGGGAATTACCTGCCGTATGTCCCCCAATATTCCTTTAATGTGGGCGGAAATTATCATTTTAACGTCAGGGCAAACTGGCTCGATCGTGTAAATATTCACCTCACCTACAATGGATTTGGTAAGCATTACTGGCACGAATCAAACGAAGCTTACCAGAGTTATTACGGCCTGCTGAACCACCGGGTCAGCTTTGATAAGGACAACATTACTTTTTCCTTCTGGGGAAAAAATATCCTGAATGCAACCTATAATTCATTCTACTTTCAGGCGTTGGGGAATTCATATGCCCAGATTGGCAAACCGGCCACCATGGGGGTTAACCTAAAAATATCATTTTAAAAAAGAATGAAAAAACAGGAAACAACAAAGTATTTTACGCTGCTGACCCTCTACCTGGCGCAGTCGATTCCCATGAGCTTTTTCTCTACCGTAGTGCCGGTCATTATGCGAATGGAAAATTATTCGCTAGAATCCATTGGCTACCTGCAATTGATTAAACTGCCATGGATTATTAAGTTTTTATGGGCGCCGATGGTTGACAGAAATTGCAACAATACAAGGCAGTACCGTCGGTGGATACTAGTTTCGGAAACGTTTTATGCCGTGGTCATTTTTTCCATTGGTTTTTTAAACCTCGAAACCGATTTTACCTCGATCATTGTTTTAATGGTGATTGCTTTTACCGCTTCGGCAACGCACGATATTGCCACCGATGCGTTTGCCATTCTTATTTTGAAGGAACGTGAACGCAGTTTGGGGAACAGTATGCAGTCGGCAGGCAATTTTATAGGAACCCTCATGGGCAGCGGTGTATTGTTGGTTATTTACCATTATTGGGGTTGGCAATACCTGCTTTTTTCGCTGGCGGCTTTTGTACTTGTAGTCCTGATTCCGGTTTCGCTTTACCGCGACCGGGAACAAAAGCAACCCGAACAATCGCGTAAAAATATTTCTCCCCTTGAGTTTGTCTGGTTTTTCAGGCAGAAAAAAATCGGGGGGCACCTTTTGCTTCTGTTTCTTTTTTATTCAGGCCTTATCGGTATTTTAACGATGGTGAAACCTTACCTGGTTGATTTGGGTTACAGTGTAAAGGAGATTGGCTTTATTTCCGGTATTTTTGGTACGGCTTGTGGTGCAGCAATGACAGTTCCTGCCGGTATATTTATCCGGAAAGTGGGTTTGTCCAAAGCTGTTTGGGTTTTTCCTCTCATAAACCTGATGGTAGCCTTTTACTTTTTTGGCCTCACTTTTACGAGCCATACCACTTATCTTATTTATATTGCCGTGGCATTGCTTTGGAGCGCTTACGCCATGTCGTCGGTGTTTGTTTATACGCTGGCCATGAAAATTGTGCGGAAAGGCCGCGAAGGGACCGATTTCACCCTTCAGATTGTAATCACTCACCTGAGCAGCCTCATTATTGCGGTGATGAGTGGTAAAATAGCCGATGCTGTGACGTACCGGGGACTTTTTGTCCTCGAAATCGGCATGGGACTTTTGTTAATTATACTGATTCCGTTTATATTTAAAAACCATTTTTACAAGAGCTATGCAGATTCCTGAAAATTTGATTCAAAAATATAACATCCCTGTTCCGCGGTACACCAGCTATCCGCCGGCCAATTTTTTTTATGAAAATTTTGGAGCAGACGATTATGTGAAGGCCATAGAAGCGTCGAACAGCGAGTGGCCCGAAAATATTTCCCTTTACATTCATATTCCGTTTTGTTCCAAGTTATGTCACTTTTGCGGTTGTAATACGCAGTTTACCCGCGATAAAGAGAAAATGGGCCGTTATGTGGAAGCGGTGAAAAAAGAAATCCGGATGGTGAAGCGGTTGCTTGATCCGTCGCGAAAAGTCTCCCAGGTGCACTGGGGAGGAGGTACGCCCAACACATTACCGGTTGAGATGATTCGTGGAATAATGGATGTCATTCACGAAAACTTTTCTTTTATCAAACGGCCCGAGATTGCCATCGAATGCCACCCGGCCATGCTCAATGAGAATTATACCGGTCAGCTGGTATTGGCCGGATTTAACAGGTTCAGCCTTGGGATTCAGGATTTCAGACAGGAGGTGCTCGACAACGTAAACCGTGATGCACCTAAAAGGCCGGTAAAAGAAATTGTAAGTTGGATACGAAGTTTTGAAAATACCAGTGTGAACCTCGATTTTATTTACGGGTTACCGTTTCAGGATGAAAGAACGTTTTCAGAAACCATTGAAAAGGCTTTGGAGATTTCACCCGACCGGCTGGTTACTTTCTCGTATGCGCACGTGCCCTGGATTAAGAAAGCACAAAAAATTCTTGAAAAACGCGGGCTTCCCGAAGCAGATGAAAAGCTGACAATGTTTGAAGCCGGCTTCAAAATTCTGACCGAAAACGGGTATACTCCCATTGGGCTCGACCATTTTGCAAAAGATACTGATGAGTTAAGTATTGCTTTGAAGAACCGGAAGCTGCACCGTAACTTCCAGGGATACTGTACCCGGGAAACCACCGGCCAGGTTTATGCTTTTGGCTCCACCGGAATCAGTCAGCTCGAAAGTGTATATGCCCAGAATGAAAAGAAACCCGACAATTATGTGGAATTGATTAACCAGGGAAAGTTTACAGTTGAAAAAGGATATCATCTGAACAGATCCGAAAAAGTTATACGGCACGTAATTACCGAAATCATGTGCAATGAGTTTGTTTCGTTTGAAGAAACCGCTGCACATTTCAGCATTTCAACAGAGGAAGTAAAAAAAGCACTGAATTTTGATAAATCCCAGTTCAGTGGCTTTGTGGCCGACGGTTTGCTGGAAATAGAGGGTGATCACAATTTCAAGGTTTCCGGTAGCGGCCGGTTTTTTATCCGCAACATTGCCGCCCGTTTCGATCCGAACCTGAATAAAACGAACAAACAGTTTTCAAAAGCGTTGTAAGCAAAATGAATAATGGAAAAGGAAGCAAAAATAAAAGTGGCCATTGTAGGTGCCGGTCTGACAGGACTCACCACAGCATTTTACCTGCGTAAAGCCGGGATCGATTTCCGGGTTTTTGAAAAAGCCGGACGACCCGGGGGGGTTATTCAAACACACAGGGAGAACGGTTTTACTTTTGAAGCAGGCCCAAACTCCGGTGTTTTGTCAAGACCGGAAGTAGCAGAGTTGCTCGAAGACCTGAAAGACGACTGTACCCTTGAAACAGCTGACGAAGCAGCCAAAGCCCGCTGGATTTGGAAAAAAAACAGGTGGGTGCCGCTTCCATCAGGCCTTGCTTCAGGAATTTCAACGCCGTTGTTTTCTTTTCCCGATAAACTGCGCCTGCTGGGAGAACCTTTTCGTAAAAAAGGCGACAACCCTGACGAATCGCTGGCTCAGCTCGTTTTGCGTCGGATGGGGAAAAGCTTTCTCGATTATGCCATCGACCCGTTTATTCTCGGTATTTATTCGGGCGATCCCGCCCGGCTGGTTACCCGGTATGCTTTTCCGAAGCTTTACAGGCTGGAGCAGGATTATGGCAGCTTTATAGGCGGTTCGGTTAAAAAGGCAAAGGAACCCAAAACCGACCGCGATAAAAAAGCTACCAAAGCCATTTTTTCTATTGAAGGTGGATTGGGCAATCTGATCCATGCTTTGGTGAAAAATATAGGGGAAGAAAAAATTCAGTTGAATTGCAACACGATTTCCTTTGGGAAAAAAGACAATGGATTTTTTTCCAATCAGGGAGACGAAGCGTTTACCCACGTGGTTTCCACTACGGGCAGTTATGCACTGGAAAGTTTATTCCCGTTTCTTGAAAAAGAGAAACTGCATGCGGTTACAAAAATGGAATACTCCAGAGTGGTGCAGGTTTCGCTTGGCTTTAAAAAATGGGAAGGGAATGAACTCAGGGCATTTGGCGGGTTGGTACCCTTTATTGAGCAGCGGCGTATTTTGGGTGCGTTGTTTCTTTCATCTTTTCTGAAAAACAAAGCCCCGGAAGGAGGCGCTTTGCTCTCTGTGTTTCTTGGCGGTGTTCGCAGGCCCGAAATAATAGATCTGTCCGATGAAGAAATTGCTCACATCGTGGAAGAAGAACTGACAGAAATGTTTCAGCTAAATACATTTAAACCGGAACTCCTTAAAATTTTCCGCTACAGCCATGCCATTCCTCAGTATGGTTTTGAATCCCATGAAAAGATGGAAACCATTGCACAGCTGGAAAGTGAGCACCCCGGGTTGGTGCTGGCAGGGAACATCCGCGACGGAATCGGTATTGCAGATCGTATAAACCAGGGGAAAACGGTAGCTTCCCAACTTATAAATTCCGGAAAATGAAAAACGATAAAACGGCAGTCCTGCTGATGAATGTGGGCAGCCCCAACGAGCCCAAAATTGGATCTGTTTGGAGATATCTTACCGAGTTTCTGAACGATAAACGGGTTATCGACCTTCCTTTTTTGCTTCGTAAATTTCTTGTGAATTGTATCATTATCCCGTTCAGGGTGCGGAACTCGACAAAGTTGTATCAAATGCTTTGGACAGAAAAAGGCTCGCCCCTTATTTTTTATTCCTTTGAAATGAAGGAAAAGCTGCAGGCCAAGCTGGGGGATAATTACGAGGTTTTTGTGGCAATGCGTTATCAGAATCCTGACTTCCGGAAAGTTATCGGGAACATTAAACAACGCGGGTTTAAAAAGTTGGTATTGTTTCCGCTTTACCCGCAACATGCCATGTCAACTACAGAAACAACGGTTTTTGCCATTGAAAAGGAGTTAAAACAGCAAAAGGCAACTATTGATCTGAAGGTAGTCGGGCAGTTTTACGACAATCCGCAGTTCATTAAAGCTTTTGCCGAACAGGGCCGGAAATACGACCTCTCAAAATTCGACTACGTGGTTTTCTCTTATCATGGTCTTCCCAACAGGCACCTGGAAAAAGCCCACCCGAACATCGATCCCGAAACCTGTTCCTGTGAGGTTTCCGTTCCGTCATACGGGAAACAGTGTTACCGGGCATCCTGCTACGCTACTACAAGACTGCTGGCAAAGGAGCTGGGATTGGAAGCGGGACAGTATTCCGTTGCATTCCAGTCGCGGCTCGACAAAAACTGGATGGAACCGTTTACGGATAAGGTGCTGATTGAAAAGTTGAAAGAAGGAAAGAAGCGAATTCTGGTTTTTGCCCCTGCTTTTGTGACGGACTGCCTGGAAACCATCATCGAAATTGGCGATGAGTACCGGGAGATATTCCTGGAACAAGGAGGGATGGATTTGCAACTGGTTGAAAGTTTAAACGCTGAGGATTCGTGGATTGAGGCTATGGACGGCCTGATAAAACATGTGGCTTTTTAGATGGGACAGGAGTGAAATTCCGTTGCTTGTCTAAATAATCATTATAATAAGCACAAAAAGATATTTTTTTGCTATTATATGTTTTCAGGAAGTAGATTTTTTTTGCTATGTTAGCAAAGTGATTTCTGAAGGTGAGTAAATTGTATTTTAAAATACTTTTACAGTGTAATGGCAGATGATATTCATTTAAAAGGCGTTGATTTTAACTGCCTCCATTGTGAGAAGCAGCATAACGACTGTGAGAAAACATTGGACTGCTGCTGTAAAAACTGTTTTAATGACGGTAGTACCAATCTTTTGAAATCACTGGACTACAAAGAACTGGATTTCCTGGTGGACGGGAAGCAACAAATAATCTACAAACCGGGTGAAACCATCATCAAGCAAAATACTTCTTCTACCTATGTGGTTTGCATTCGTAAAGGTCTTGCCAAAGTATATGTTGAAGGAGTAAAGGGAAAATCATTGGTTGTGAGGCTCATTGGTCAGCATGATTTTGTTACCGGCGGCGATCTTTTTAACGGGAACGTTCAGAAATTCACTATTTCGGCGGTTACAGAGGTTCACTGCTGCCTGATCAGCGCATCGAAACTTTCACAACTTTTTTCAGAAAACAACCGCTTTGCCGTGGAGCTGCTGCGGCACCACACGAAACAGAATAACGACCTGCTGAACAAGCTGGTAGTCCTTACGCAGAAATATATGCCGGGCCGGGTTGCAGATACACTTCTCTACCTGAAAAACCACGTTTTTTGCGTCAATCCGTTTTCGGTTCCGCTAACCCGGCAGGATTTGGCTGATATGTCGAATATGACCAAAGAAAGTTTGGTGAGAATACTTCAGCAGTTTAAATCTTCCGGATTAATCAAAACACAGGGAAGTACCTTCGAAATACTGGATGAGAACGGCCTTCAGGAAATAAGCAGAAACGGCTGATTGATATATGTCAATCTTCTGATTGTTCCAGATCACTTTTCATAAAAATTTATATCAATTACAACTCATTGATATATCATCAATTACACTCCAGTTTCAAACGGTTTCCATTGTATTTTTACGACATGAAGTTTTTAGTAATTAATTAGAATTATAAACAACTAAACTGGTCATGTTATGAAATATGTATCTTTTTTAAAACTGTTATGTTTTTGCGTCGTGTGTGCATTTCTTGCCACATCGTGTGTGAAAGAAGGACCAATGGGACCTGCGGGAGCCGACGGTGAAGATGGTCAGGATGGTATGAATGGTGTGGACGGGAATGTTTCCTGTCTGGCGTGCCACAATAGTGATAATATAGAGTCCATTCAGGGGCAGTTTGCCATGTCGGGGCATTATGCCGGTGAAGCAGCAGTTGCTTATGCTGGTGCACAGGCAAGATGCGCTCCCTGTCACTCTCACGAACAATTTGTTCAATATGCTGAGTTGGGTGGAGTGGCTGGTGATATTTCGAGCCCGAGTGCATGGAAATGCAATACCTGTCATGGGTTGCATGAAACATTTGAAACGACCGACTATGCCCTGAGGCTAAATGAACCGGTAGTTGCACAGTTTGATAAATCAACCGTTTTGGACATGAAGGGGAACAGTAACCTTTGTGCCAATTGTCATCAAACCAGAACTCCTTCTCCGGTAGATGAAGAACAAAAAGCCAGAGACGGAAGTGTTATTGATGAAGCGGGAAATGGAATGTTTGCCATTACTTCAACCCATTACGGACCACACCACGGGCCACAGTCTAATTTGCTGGCAGGAGTTGGTTTTGCAGAAATTCAAGGTTCTGTTTCGTATCCTTCTGCCGGAAATTCAGTACACCTGAAAGAAGAGGCTTCCTGTACGGGATGTCACATGGGTGAATTTAGCAACGGTGGCGGCGGACACTCCTGGCATCCCAGCCTGGATGCATGCAATACATGCCACGAAACAGCAGATTTTAATTATCGTGGAAGACAAACCGATGTGGCAACAAAACTTACTCAACTAAGGGAGAAGCTTATTGAATTTGGAGTTGTGGAAGGAAACGAAGAAGAAGGATTTGAGCCGGTGGTCGGTACTTTCCCAATGGTTCTGGCACAAGCCTATTTTAACTGGATTGGTTTGGTGGAAGACAGAAGCCTTGGGGTACACAATCCTCATTATACAAATGCCTTGTTGATCAACACGCTGGAAGCGTTGGATGCATATCAACCAGCTAATTAGCAGGTACTGTTATTCAGGCTTTGGTTGCTTTAAAAGTAGCTGGTACAGGAATGAAAAATGATACAAGATGAAGATTCAAACTAAAATATTGCTGTTGGTTGTTGTAGCGGTTTTTTTTGCTGTAGGGTGTAAATACGACTGGGTAATTCCCGAAGAAGTTCCGGATATCGATCCGAATGAAGATGTCATTAAATTCTCGGAACATATCCTGCCTATCTTTACAGACAATAATAACTGTACAGCCTGCCACGACGGGGGCCAGATTCCCGACTTACGGACTGATAAAGCTTATAATTCGCTGAACAGCGCCAGGTATATTAATAAAACATCGCCCGAAGAAAGCAGAATTTATTCTGTCCCTCATCCTGATACAGACGGCCATTCGCAAAAAAAATATTCTGCAACGCAGGCTGCATATATTAAGGCATGGATTCAGCAGGGCGCTGAAAATAACTAACCGCAGATAAAATGGTAAAAATGAAGAATTATATATTGCTCCTTTTACTTTCCATCCTGCCTTTTTCCGGAATTTTTGCACAGGAAGAGCAGGAGAAGGACAAGCCGGTGAGGGCGCCTTTTGCAAGTGGATATCTGATTGATAACCAAACGACCATGATTCCAATTAAAGGCACATTGGAATTTGCCATTCAGCATAAATTTGGAAGCATTGAAAACGGCATTTCCGATTTTTATGGAATTTATTCTCCCGGCTCAAATATCAGGCTCGGGTTAAATTATGTGCCAATAACCAATTTTCAGGTGGGTCTCGGTTTGAGCAAAGAAAAAATGTACACCGACCTGAACGCCAAATGGACCATTCTTGAACAAACCCGTGAAAACACCATCCCGGTGGCGGTTGCGCTATATGGAGTTCTAGCTATTGACGGCAGGAATGAAAGCGCTTTTGGAGAAGGTAAAGTTTGGCACTCGGGAGAAGGAATATCAGAATTTGAAATGGTTCTTGCCGACCGGTTTTCTTATTTTTCTCAACTGATTGTTGGCCGTAAGTTTAATCACTGGCTTTCGCTTCAAACAGGCGTAAGTTTTACGCATTATAACATGGTTGAACGGGAATTTGACCACGATAAAGTCGGATTGCATTTTAACGGACGAATTAATGTTTCACCACAGTCATCCATCATTTTCAATTACGATTTGCCGCTGAAAATTCAGCAGATTTCTGAGCAACTTGAAGTGCCTAAGCACCACGAACCCAACGTAGCTTTAGGTATTGAGATTGCTACCAGTACGCACGCTTTCCAAATTTATATGGGAAATTCGGGCGGTATTATTCCGCAAGATGTGATGATGTGGAACTCAAATAGCTTTAGCTGGAAAAATTTAGCATTTGGTTTTACGATAACGAGAATTTGGAATTTTTAATTTAACCATAAAAAGAACATCATGAAAAGAAGTAAGATGAATTTTTTAGTATATCCCCTGGTATTCCTGTTCGCAGGAATACTATTGGCAGCATTTGTATCACCTTCAGTAAATATGTCGAAAGAGTGGGATATTCCGGCAAAATATAAAGAGATGAAAAACCCGCATGCAGGGGATAAATCCCTGGAAAGGGTGGGGAAGATGCTTTATGCAAAACACTGTAAATCCTGCCATGGGAACATCGGTCTTGGTGATGGCCCTAAGGCGGCAAGTATGGAAACCAAAATGATTCCATTCAACGATGCAGGATTTCAGGGACAAAGCGATGGCGCTATCTATTATCAATCGATTATAGGACGGGATGAAATGCCCAATTTCGAGAAAAAAATCCCGGATGAGGAAGACCGCTGGGCGCTTATCAATTTTATAAGGACCTTAAAGTAAGTTATAAAATCGAAAGCTGCTTCGGAGAATTTTGGGGCAGCTTTTTAATTTCACACTATGAAGTGTAAAATTCATACTCTTCTGTGTCTGATTGTAACCGTTTTTGCCGGTACTGGTATTGTTAACGGGCAATCTTCTGTTCCGGAAGAAAATCGAGCCTGTTTGAAATGCCATGCCTCACAAACTTTTTCCATATATAATGAATGGACGGAGAGAGAAGAGAAACGGTTAATGAATCCTCTTTATATTCTGGATACCGTGCAACTGGCAGGGGGCGTTCATCATACGTTTAACTGTATCGACTGTCACTCCTATGAATATGAAACATATCCGCACAACGGGGAGTTGAAACTTGAACCGATGATGACATGCATCGATTGCCATGGAGGAGATCCTACATTTGCAGAGTGGCAGTTCGACAGGGTTGAAGAGGAATTTAAGAAGAGTGTCCATTTCGAAACCCATGGAGAGCAGTTTTCCTGTTCGAAATGTCATAGCCAGCACTATTACCGGGCTACTGCCAGAACAAGTAGTGACGTAAAGGAGATTGTAGAATACAGCAACAATATGTGCCTTTCATGCCACGATAACATGACCAAATACCAGTTGGTTTCGGAACACGAAAATCCGCAACTGATAGAAATTCATAGCTGGTTGCCCAATCAGGCCCTGCATTTCAGGCGGGTGCGGTGCATCGAGTGCCATACAGATGTACAGGATTCTTTAATGGTTTCACATAATATTTTAAGGAAGGAACATGCAACGAAAAACTGTGTGGAATGTCATTCCGCCAATTCCATGTTACAGGCTTCGCTTTACAAATATCAAAATCTTAGAACGCGAACGGAAACCGGGGGAAATAACCAAAAATCATTTTTAAGTCTTTTTAAAGTAAATGCTTCGGATGAAGAATTTACATCTGAATATTATGTAATCGGAGCTTCGCGTGTTCCTTTCCTTAATGTGTTTTTTGCCGTTGTCTTTTTTGCTGCGGTCGGGGGGATTGTTATTCACACCATCATGAGGATGATAAAAAAATAGGTTTATGGGAACAGGAGGAAAACTTTATTTGTATCCGCTGTGGTTAAGAATCTGGCATGCAATAAATGCCCTGGGAATATTGGCATTAATTTTTTCCGGGATTAGCCTGCATTATTCCGGCAGGGGATTTCTCCTGCTGAAGTTTGAAACAGCAATTGCCCTTCACAATATGGCAGGAGTACTTGTTTCAGCAAATTATTTTTTATTTGTTCTTGGAAATATTATGACCAAAAACGGGAAGTATTACCGGGTAAAAGTGCCAGGCCTTTCCAAAAGAATAAAAAAGCAAATTCAGTACTATGTTTCCGGAATATTTAAAGGGGAAGAACCTCCTTATCCGGTATCGGAGAAAAGAAAATTTAATCCGCTGCAAAAATATTCCTACATTTTCATAATGTACTTTTTTTTGCCTCTTTTAATTGTTACCGGGTTTGCTCTCTTTTTTCCCGAGATTATTATGGAGCAGGTTTTCCGGGTGAGCGGAGTTATGCTTACGGCAGTGTTGCATAGTGTTTCCGGTTTTCTGGTGTTTATCTTTTTGCTGATTCATTTGTACGTTGCTTCGCTTGGGAAATCACCTTCCGATAATTTCAGGAGTATTTTAAACGGGTGGCATGGCTGAAAACCAGGAAGCTGTGGGGTGATAAGCGTCATTTTTTGTTAAAGAGAATCAAACTATTTTGAGGATCAGTTTAAAAATCCATATCCAATGAAACTACCACAATCACTTCGAAACTGGACCTCCATTGTTGGGGCAGCACTTGTCGGATTAAGCTTGTTTTTAATCGCCCTGCTATTTATAATTACATTGGTTCTTGATATTGGAAGTTCGTATGTCGGACTGTTTATATACATCATTCTCCCCATTTTTTTAATTATTGGGCTGGTTATGATTCCTGTAGGAATGCTGGCCGCAAAACGCAGATTAAAAAAACAGGTACAAGTTTCTGAAGGAAAAGACTGGCCGGTCGTCGACTTTAATAATCCTGCTACCAGAAATGCAACCATAATTTTTTCAGTGGGCACTGTCTTGATTTTAATTCTTTCGGCCATTGGAAGTTATGAAGCTTTTCACTACACAGAATCGGTAGAATTTTGCGGGAAGGTTTGTCACCGGGTTATGGAGCCGGAATATGCTGCATACCAGGAATCTTCCCACGAGCGTGTATCATGTGTAGAATGTCATGTGGGTAGTGGTGCCGACTGGTATGTAAAAAGTAAATTGTCGGGTCTGTATCAGGTATATTCTGTGATGTTCGACAAGTATCCGCGTCCCATTCCAACTCCTGTTCATAGTTTGCGCCCGGCAAGGGAAACCTGTGAAGAATGCCACTGGCCGGAAAAATTTTACGACAGAAAGTTACGAATCAAACGTTCATATATTGCGGATGAAGGAAATACGGAATGGGATATCCACATGCTTTTAAAAACCAGTTCGGAGCATAGTGCTAAAGGGATTAGTGAGGGTATTCACTGGCATATTAATCCGGAAGTAAAGATCGAATATATTGCTTCCGATGAAAAGCGCGGCACCATTCCGTGGGTAAAATATACCAATCTGAAAACCGGCGAAATAACCGTTTACGAGGATAAGGAAAATAAACTCCCGCAAAGCCGGATGGACTCACTGGAGGTGAGGGTAATGGATTGCCTTGATTGCCATAACCGGCCATCGCACAACTATAAAGTGCCCCAGAATTTTGTGGACGAGTATTTGGCTTCCGGGGAAATACCCAAAGATTTACCCGACATTAAATCGGTTGCAATGGGCATTTTTACGCAGGATTACCCAACTACCGACAGCGCATTTACAGCCATCAAATTACAGGTAAACGAATACTATGAAATTATGTATCCTGAGTTGCTGGAATCTAAAAAACAAGACATTGAAAAAACCATTGCTAGCATACAGGAAGGTTACTCCAAAAACTTTTTTCCCGTGATGGGGGTGAAATGGACCGAGTATCCCAACCATCTGGGGCACCTCGAAACAGAGGGCTGTTATCGTTGTCATAACGACAGGCACACTTCGGCACAAGGAGAAGTCATTTCACGCGACTGTAACCTGTGTCATCACATTACTGCGCAGGGAACAGTGGATAACCTGGAAGTTTCAAATGTAGCTAACCCGCTGGAGTTTAAACACCCAGTCGAAATTAATGAAGTTTGGCGCGAACAACACTGCTCCGAATGTCATTCCCAATTGTATTAATTTTTAGCTGTAAAATTTTTTTCTGATTTTAGTACCCACCTTAACTTTTTAAAAGGGAACTATTTGAGTTATGAAACGAGCATGTAAAACAGGTACGCCCGGGAGAATGATGAAAATGCATGCGAGTTCCCGTTTGACCACGCAAGCCGGGCTGGAATACTTTACCTTTGAAAAACAAACATTTTTAGTAGCATGAAAAAATTTAGTTCGTTTTTGTTCTCCATGTTGTTTACCGGAATTCTGGTAATTGTTTTTGCAATTTCAATCGGCTATGCCACTTTCATTGAGAATGATTATGGTACTGCTACCGCGAAGATTCTGGTTTACAACTCCAGGTGGTTTGAAATATTATTGGTAATAATCGCCATAAATCTTATCGGAAGTATTTTTGAAAATAACCTCTTCAGTAAAAAGAAATGGCCGGGATTTCTGTTCCACATTTCTTTTGTAATTATGATTATTGGCGCCGGAATTACCCGGTATTACGGCTACGAAGGCACCATGCATATTCGTGAAGGGCAATCGTCTGATTTTATCGTTTCTGAGGAAACATTTATAAAAATAGCCGCTGCCAACGGAAATGCGGCTGTTGAAGAATTGTATGAAGTTAAATTTTCGCCCTACACGGCAAACCGGTTTTCTGAAGAAGTGTCAATTAACGGGCATGCAGTTCGGGTTACGAATTTGCAGTACATGCCGTCAGCAGCCGAAACAGTTGTGGCTGACCCGGGCGGAGAGCCGCTCGTTGCGCTCATGGTCGTTAATGCGGGAATGGAACGGACTGACTTCGTTTTGAAAAATGGTGACAAAAAAACGATTGAAGGCAGCACCATCGGGTTTAATGAACAAAACGGAATTTCGGATATAAACCTGGAAATGGATCAGGGAAATTTATACTTTACTGCCTCCGATTCTGTTTTTGTTTTGGATATGAGCGGGGCAAACAGGGAGACAATAATTCCCGGGATTCGCCATCAGCTAAATACCCAAACGATATATTCAACCGGAAATATTCATTTTGCAGTCAGGCAGTTTTTTCAAAAAGGAAAAACACAACTGGTTTATTCAACGCCCCAACAGGGACGGTCCATTAGTGATGCCATCCAAACGGAAATTACCGTTGGAAACGAGAGAAAAAACCTGGTGGTTTATGGCATGAAAGGCATGGTTGGCGAACCCTACACTACAACAATTGGCGATACCGAAGTATCAGTTACTTTCGGTTCCCAAAAAATAGAACTTCCTTTTTCCATCCATTTAACTGATTTTCAGCTGGAGCGTTATCCCGGATCCAACAGTCCGTCATCTTATGCCAGTGAGGTCGTTTTAAAAGATGGCGCCACTGAAAAACCGTTTCGTATTTTTATGAACAACATTTTGAAATACCAGGGTTACCGCTTTTTTCAGTCTTCGTACGATACCGATGAAAAAGGCACCATCCTTTCGGTAAACAGTGATGCCTGGGGGACTTCAATCACATATTTGGGTTATTTGCTTATGGCCATTGGATTTGTTTTGACGCTTTTCAACAGAAACAGCCGGTTTATGAAACTTATAAAAGCTTCGGCCAAATTGCGGGAAGAGCGGAAAAAGCTGTTCGCCATTTTTATTTTCGGACTTTTCTTTTCTGCATTGAATGCCCAGCCAGTGCAAAATATTCAGTCGCTGAATAAAAATCATATTTCTGAATTTGATGAATTGTTGCTTCAAAGTACCAAAGGGCGGACCGAACCAACCGCAACTCTTGCCTCTGAAATATTGCGAAAAGTTGCCAAAAAGAACAAGTGGGAGGGAATGAGCGCCACGGAGGTTTTTCTTTCCATGCAGGCCAGTCCCGAACATTGGAAAAATGTACCGATTATTAAAGTGGCCAATCCCGAACTTCGGAAAACGCTGGGAATTTCAACGGATTATGCACCCTTTAATGCCATTGTCCTGCCACGCGAAATGGGGGGGTACAAGCTGAATAAAATGGTTTCGGAAGCTTTTGCCAAAAAAAGCAGCGAGCGTAACAAACTCGATAAGGAAATTATTAATGTGGATGAGCGGGTGAATATTATTTTTAATGTTTTCTCCGGGAACTTTTTAACTGTTTTTCCGGTTCCCGGCCACGAAAACCAGAAATGGGTTACGGCAAACGATGCAGGCACGCTGGGTGCCGAAGGGGACACTTTTGCCAGACAGACCATTCAAAGTTATCTGGGTGCTGTGGCTTCGGGCGACTGGGGAACTGCAACCCAGGTGTTGGATCAAATAAAAAAATACCAGCAAAAAGAAGGCGCGCAGATCATTCCATCCCCTGCAAAGGTCAAACTTGAGATTTGGTATCATAAATGGGATATTTTTGGTAAACTTTCGAAAATATTGCTGACTGCTGGTTTGATTCTGTTGCTGTTGCAGCTTTACACCATTTTTAATCCGAAAATAAAACTGACAACGCTCAAGCAGGTGGCCTTTGTTTTTATTTTGTTGCTGTTTGCGGCCCAAACGGTTGGGTTGGCGGTTCGCTGGTATATATCGGGCCATGCTCCCTGGAGCAACGGGTATGAGTCGATGGTATTTGTAAGCTGGGCTACCTTGCTGGCAGGACTTGTATTTGTGCGCCGTTCAGAAATTACGTTGTCGCTTACCACGCTGCTCGCCGGATTAACACTTCTCGTCGCCGGTTTTAGTTGGATGAGCCCTGAAATAACCAATCTCGTTCCTGTACTGAAATCATACTGGCTGATTGTGCATGTGGCCATCATCATGGCGAGCTACGGCTTTTTGGGAATCGGTGCCATGCTGGGACTTTTAAATCTTGTTCTGATGATTTTCAGAAACGATAAAAATAAAATCAGGCTAAACCACACCATTAAAGAACTGGTGGTAATAATCCATATTTCTTTGATTCTGGGTCTTTTGATGCTGGCTTCCGGCTCATTCATTGGCGGGGTTTGGGCCAACGAAAGCTGGGGGCGCTACTGGGGCTGGGATCCCAAGGAAACTTGGGCAATGGTTACCATTTTAGTGTACACGTTTATTGTGCACATGCACAAAATCCCCGGATTTAAAGGAAACTACGCCGTAAGCGCTGCTTCATTGGTTGGCTTCGGGTCGGTCTTAATGACCTATTTTGGGGTGAACTACTACTTGTCCGGGTTGCATTCTTATGCACAGGGAGAGCCAGCGCCCATTCCTGCAGGCGTTTATATTGGAATTGGTATTGTGTTGCTGCTTGTTTTAGTGGCTTTCTTTTCTGACAGAAAGAAAAAGCAGGATGAGGTCGTGCTGTTGTAAATATTTTTAGAGTCTGAATGTTTTTGAAATGATAAAGGTAAATCCTGTGCCGGCGCCCAGTTGAGTGCCTTTAAAGTGCTGGTAAACCGGAATGTCGATCATGCCCGAGAGGTACCACTCTTCCCGGAGCACAAAATTGAGTTGTGGTGCGATAAAAAACAAAGTGCTTCCCGATGATTCTTTTTTTTGTTCTTTTATTTTGTCGGGTGCCCTGATTTCATTTCGCAATTGCAGAATGGCAGTCCAGTTATCCTTTAGCCAGGGTTGCTTGAGGTGCTTCGAAATATAAAAAGAGTTGTATACAGAGGTTCCTAACCGGTAGCCTTCTTTGTTGGGGGAGTGCATTTCCACCCGGTTGGTGAAAAAATAGCGCATGCCCGTTTCCGAACTTTCTTTTACAAAAGATGCTGTAAGCACAGCTCCGAATGCCCCGATGGTGGGCTGTACTTCTACGGGCAGTTTTACATTCTCCGACCATTGCAACCTGCGCGAAAAAGGGATCTTTGCACCCACGGCACCGGTAATGTAAATGCGCCTGAACGGATCTGTGAAAATGCTGTGTTTGGCAAGCAGCACCGCATTGGACAATCCTTTTCCTGTGAGGGAGTAAGCCGGCTGGAGATTATAATTTTGTGTTTTGTTGAAAAAATGGCCCAGCTCCGTTTCCAGGGTTAACTTGTGGGTAAGTCCGTAGCTAATGATGGTCGAAAGGTAGTTGTAGTACGCCTTGTTTATCAAATTAAAATCTGAATGTTCAGACCCTTCAAAATAGTGGTATCCCTGTCCGTATTTATAAAAGGAAATAACCCTCAGGGAGTTTTTCTCCAATACCAGCAGGTTGTTTGTTCCGCCAACAGGGTTCACAGAAGAAAGGCACTGAGCCTGTGAAAACCGGGGGTAAAATAGTGCGACGACTATCAGAAAAAAACAATATTTATTCATAAACAACAATATCGATGGTCTTCGTTTGCGACAGTTTGCTTCCATTGGTCACTCTGCATGTAACCTGGTTTTTCCCTATCTGGCACGGCGATGCGGCGTAAGTTACCTGGGCGCCTGAGCCCAATATATCGCCTACGGAGGCCGACCAGAAATATCTCAGTTCGCTGCCGGTGGCCTTGGCAGTTAGTTTTACCGTTTCGCCAGGAGCCATGGTGTCCTTTTCTGCTACCAGTGAGTAAAAATCGAAATCAGAGGGTATTTCCCTCTCTTCTTCGCTACAGTATAAAAACAGGAAGGAGCAGGCAAGAAGGGCCAGAGTGAGTATTATTTTTCCGTTCATTTTTAAGAACTATTTTGTTTTTTTATTTTGTATGCACCGTACAGAAAAGCCGTAGCTTTTAGGGAAAGTATTCCAGCGCCCCACAGTCGGGGAATTGACATTGAGACAACGGCGCCAGGCCAGATCCTTCTCGTATTCGGTAGAGGTCCACATGTATTCCATTTCGCCAATATACCCCAAACGCCCACCGGATGAACGTCTTCCGGCTAATTGAGCATCATAGCCGGAATTACCCCCTTCTTTTAGTGAAGTCCCTACCAGCGAGCCTCTCCATGTGTTTGCCATTTCGGCTTCAGCTTGTGTCATGCCGAGGTGTATCTCCAGCTTTTTGAACTCATCGTCGTCAGGAATGTGCCAGCCACAGGGGCAGATTCCCTGTGCCTCCTCTTCTGTGGAGCCATTCATGGCAACATCCCAGGAGTATAGCCGGCCGTACCTTTCTTCTGCTTCGGGATTATCAATATAAACATAGCTGATAATTTCCGAACCATCGGGAGCATGTTTCACCCGAAGGTTTTCACCCATCCAGGTTTGTTCGCCAATGGTGATGACGGAGTAAATATTGCCGTCCACATCCATCACTCCATCCAGTTCGGGTTGTATTACCTCAAAGGTGTCAGTTACTGTTTGAGATGATTGATCGGAAATCGTAACCGAATAGATCCCTGCCGGTATTCCGGATAAGTCTTCGAGGGTGTCGGTAGTGACCACAAAAAGCGGAAAGGCTCCCTGCCTCCCGTTGCGGTCAAATCAATGGAGCCATCGCTTCCACCAAACTCTGTTACATGTTGTATCTCTGCTTCCAGTTGAATGGGCAAACTGACCTCTTCTGTTTGGCATTTGAGTAACATACACAAAAAGAGGGCGGTTGTAAGGACTTTGGTCGTTTTTGTTATAATCAAAAGTAAATAACTTTTGTTCATATATTTTTATGTATTTATTTCAAATACTATATATTATGAACTTCAAAATTACAAAAATTGATTATAAGATATAATGGATTGAGAAAAGAAATAAAGGGGGTGAAAGAGTGAATCAATATTATTCTGAGACTCTGCTGAGTACACGTTCGGGATTATCTTTTTTGGCGAGGCTTTGTATCGTTTCTTTTGTGAGGAGTTCATTGATGCCCTCGCGAATGGGGCCGTAAGCGTCGTGAAGGGGGCATGGGTTTTTTTCATCGCAATGTTTCAGCCCAAATCCACAGCCTGTAAATATTTTATCGCCTTCGATGGCAACAACCACTTGTTTAAGTGGGATTTCAGGGCTCTGGGGGTTAAAATAATAACCTCCGTTTTTGCCTTTTATCGATTCAAGAAATCCCAGTCGCACCAGTCGCTGCAGAATTTTTGCAGTGAACGACGGCGGGGTATCTATTTCTGAGGCAATTTCAACAATTCCTGGTCTTCTGTCCAACTGGTTTTGAATCTGAATATATACCAGCCCTCTAAGTGCATACTCGGTTTCTTTCTTAAACACGGCTTTTTTTCTTTAGATGACAAAAGTATAAAAAAATTGTAATGATTAAAAGACCTTTTTGTCAACAAAAGAAAAAGATTTTTATATTTGCGCTATAGAAAAGTAAAAATCAGGCTTTATGAAGACAAAAAAATTGTGGTTAGGTTTTATCGGAGTAATGGTGATTTCGTTTGGGGTATTGTTATATTATGGTAAGGAAATTTATCGCGAAGCTCCGCCTGTTCCTGATAAAGTATTGACAGAGGACGGGAGAACTTTGTTTACCGGTCAGGATATCAAGGACGGTCAAAACGTCTGGCAATCGCTTGGGGGCCAGCAGTTGGGAACTATTTGGGGGCATGGCGCGTACCAGGCTCCCGACTGGACTGCCGACTGGCTGCATCGCGAAGCGGTTTTTATGCTGGATGAGCTCGGCATGGAAACTTACGGCAGGGGGTACGACGATCTGACGGAAGAACAGCAGGCTGCCCTGCGGGTTACCTTGCAGCGCGATATGCGGACGAACACCTATGACCCCGAGCGGGATGTTATTACGGTTTCTTCGCTCAGAGCTGAGGCTTTTATCCATAATAGTAAACATTATGGCGGACTGTTTACCGATGATCCTGAACTGGCGCATTTACGCGATGCATATAGTGTTCCTGAAAATTCACTGAAAGATGAGGAACGGGTTCGTAAGTTAAATACGTTTTTCTTTTGGGCTTCCTGGGCCTGTATTACAGAAAGGCCGGATAAGGATATCACCTTCACAAATAACTGGCCGCCTGATGACCTGATTGGTAATAAACCAACCGGGTCCCTGATTCTTTGGACAGGATTTAGTGTAATTCTTTTGCTGGCAGGAATCGGGATAATGATTTGGTACTATGCGTCGAAAAAAGAAGATGATGAATTGAAGCCTCCTGCTTCGCATCCTTTAAAGAATATTGTGCAAACTCCTTCTCAAAAGGCAACGTTAAAATATTTCTGGATTGTAACCCTTTTAATTCTTGTTCAGGTAATCATGGGTGTTGTGACGGCACATTACGGTGTTGAGGGACAAGCATTTTACGGGATTCCGCTTGCTGACTGGCTGCCCTATTCCATCTCGCGTACCTGGCATGTGCAGATAGCCATTTTTTGGATTGCCACATCGTGGTTGGCTACCGGGCTGTACTATGCGCCTGCTATTTCGGGCGTTGAACCAAAATTCCAACGGTTAGGAGTGAATGTACTTTTCAGCGCACTTCTGGTGATTGTGGTTGGTTCATTGGCCGGTCAGTGGATGGGAGTAATGCAGAAATTGGGACTGGTGGAGAATTTTTGGTTCGGTCACCAGGGATATGAATATGTCGATTTAGGCAGATTCTGGCAAATATTCCTTTTTGCCGGTCTTTTCATCTGGCTTTTCTTAATGGGGAGGGCTATCTGGCCGGCATTGAAACAACGTAACGAAAGCCGCCATTTGCTCATCCTTTTTCTTGTTGCATCGGTTGCCATTGCTGTTTTTTACGGAGCCGGCCTGATGTGGGGCCGTCAGACCAACCTGGCCATTGCCGAATACTGGCGCTGGTGGGTGGTGCACCTGTGGGTAGAAGGGTTCTTTGAGGTGTTTGCCGTTGTGGTAATGGCCTTTCTGTTTGTGCGAATGCAGCTTGTAAAGGCAACTACTGCCACGCTCGCTGTGCTGTTTACAACAATCATTTTTCTTTCAGGTGGGATTTTAGGGACGTTTCACCATCTTTATTTTACGGGTACGCCAACTGCTGTAATGGCGCTCGGGGCAACTTTTAGTGCCCTTGAGGTAGTGCCGCTCGTGCTCATGGGGTATGAGGCCTACGATAACCTGAAAATATACCGCAGTTCGGAGTGGATAAAACCCTACAAGTGGCCTATCTACAGTTTTATAGCCGTCGCATTCTGGAATTTGGTGGGAGCAGGAATTTTTGGTTTTCTTATCAATCCGCCCATTGCACTTTATTATATGCAGGGGCTGAATACCACGCCGGTTCACGGGCACACAGCTCTGTTCGGTGTTTACGGAATGCTGGGTATTGGCCTCATGCTTTTCGTCCTTCGCGACATGGACTCGGTTTCAGTCTGGAAAGAAAAGTGGTTGAAGTTTGCTTTCTGGTCTATTAATATCGGGTTGCTGGCCATGGTGCTCATCAGCGTATTGCCCATCGGGATGGCCCAAACGTTTGCCAGTGTTCAGGAAGGACTTTGGTACGCCCGTTCCGCCGAGTTTATGCAGCAACCACTCATTGATACATTTAAGTGGCTCAGGGTAATCGGTGACACAATATTCGCATTGGGAACGGTTGCCTTGGTGTGGTTTGTATTCGGTCTGAAATTTGGCTGGAGTATTTCCAAAGAACGTAAATAGTTAACATATTGTTTTATCATTCTGGCCGGGTATTCCGCCCGGTCAGAATTGATTCATTGGTTTCAGGTGTAGTTTTGTGTTTACCGACTCTGTTTTAGTATCCGTCTCTATCCGGCCTGTATCATTTTTTGAAGAAAAGGTTAACCGGATGATATTCATTTTTTTGCTCTCTTTCGGTTTTTTAATCTATAATTGAATTTTTCAAGATTGGTAATATTCTTTATTATGTTTATTTAGAATATCTGTTTTTACCAAAGTTTCAGTTCGCAGAATCAATGCTCAACAAAATGAGCGGCAGTTCGCCTGCGGTTATTGCACGAAGCAGGTTAAAAAAGGATACTCCGGTCAGTTATTAGGCAGCAGGCAGTAAATCAGTAGTTTGAAATATAATTTTCACCCGTACACTATTACCTATTTTGGATCAGTATACAATCCGGGTATATCAGAAAACAGGACAGAATTATCTTTTTTATTAATTTTACAAGATCGTATGTTAAAACCAGTCGGATATTTACTGGGTTTTCATGTTACGTTTTAAAAATATATTATTTGTATGAGTGAACATATTGACAATTCAAAATTTAGGAAAGCAAAGCTGAAAGAACTTATTTTGAAGTTGCACGAAGGTGAATCGCAGGAAGGAGTCAGAGAGCAACTTTTGGTGAGTTTGAGCAATATTCCTTACGGTGAAGTGGTAGAAGTGGAGCAGGAGTTGATTTCAGAAGGGCTCCCGGAAGAAGAAGTGTTGAAACTTTGCGATGCTCATTCTGCTGTTTTGGAAGGAAGGGTTGATCTTTCATCTTCCAAAGCAGTTCCCGAAGGACACCCGGTGGATGTGATGCAGGAAGAGAACAAGGCGCTGAAGCGTGTGGCCGGGAATGTACTTTCTGTCTTGTCTGCCCTGGAGTATGTGAAAGAAGAAAACCTGGAAGAGACTATTCTTCAGTTAAAAGCTGGGTTTAATCAGTTGATTGATGTGGATAAACATTACCTGCGAAAAGAATATTTACTCTTTCCTTACCTTGAAAAGATAGGTATTACCGGGCCGCCTAAAGTAATGTGGGGAAAGCATGATGAAATAAGGGAGTTGCTCCACGGGAGCATTGAGATTTTGAATATGCCCGGGCTGACAAAAGACGATTTGGCGGGTTCGGCAGAACTGATTTTGCAGCCAGCTGCCAAAGCGGTCGTGGATATGACAGTGAAGGAAGAAGAAATCCTGTTCCCAATGGCGATGGATGCACTTACCGATGGCGATTGGTACCAGATTCGTAAGCAGTCAGTAGAAATTGGTTTTTGCCTGTACGATCCGCCAACAGAATGGACTCCGGCAGGGATGGAAGAGGAAAGCATTAACGAAGTGCAGAAAGAGGGAGGCAACATCCAGCTGCCATCGGGTAGTTTTACTGCCGAAGAGTTAATGGCTATTTTGAATACTGTTCCGGCAGACATGACTTTTGTAGACCGTAACGATAAAGTGAAATATTTCACTCAGGGGGCCGAACGGATTTTTCAACGGAACCGGGCAATATTGAACCGCGATGTACGGCACTGTCACCCACCGGCCAGTGCACATATTGTTGACAAGATTCTGGAAGATTTTAAATCCGGGAAACAGACCCGTGCGCCCTTCTGGATTAACCTGCACGGAAAATTCATTCATATCGAATATTTTGCCCTGCATAATGAAAAAGGAGAGTACCTGGGTACCCTTGAGGTTTCAAAAGACCTGACTGAATACCGGAAGCTGGAGGGAGAACAACGCATCTTGTCCTACAAATAGGTAGATTGCTATTTTTAATCGCGTTTTTCCCATGGATAACAGCGCATTTTAATTTTATACATAGACATCATGGAAAACAAGAACGATATCATTATTTCTCCCAAAACAAAGGTGATGCAACTCATTGAGACCTGGCCGCAACTGGAAGATGTACTCATAGATTACGTGCCGGCTTTCAGTAAGTTGAAGAACCCGGTGCTGCGAAAAACAGTGGCTAAAATTGCCACACTGCAACAGGCTGCCACCATCGGAAATGTAAAGGTGGAGGATCTTATTAATCGGTTACGCAAAGAGGTTGGGCAGGATTTGCTTAAAGAAACGGAACACGGAGGTTATAACACGGCTCGCCTGTGGTGGGTCAATGAACAAAAAATTTATAAAGAGATGGATGCGCGCAAAATGCTGGCAGCAGGCGAACATCCGGTAACCCAGGTGATGGCTGACCTGAAACAGCTTCCTGCGGGCATGGTGTATAAATTATATGCGCCATTCTTGCCTGCCCCACTCATCGATAAAGCAACCAGCCTTTCCTTTGAGCATTGGGTAAATGAAATCTCGGAAGCGGAGTTTGAAGTGTATTTTTATAAATCGTAACCTGAATAGTACTTTGTGGATGTGAAATATTTTCAGCTTTTTGTGGATACCGGCGGCACATTTACCGATTGTATCGGAATAGACAAATATGGGAACGAGTATCGACAAAAAGTATTGAGCAACAGTAGCTGCAGCGAGTCAGGGAACCATGAATAACGTCCTTTTTGGTAATCAACATTTCGGTTACTACGAAACTGTTTGCGGAGGTTGCGGTGCCGGAGAAAGTTTTAACGGAGCCCATGCGGTACACCACCACATGACGAACACCCGGATTACCGACCCTGAAGTGCTGGAGCACCGCTACCCGTAAATTTTGTGTCTGGAAAAATTCAGGCGGGAATGGCAGGTGGAAAGGAGGAGATGGTGTTATCCGTGAGTTCATATTTCTTGAGCCAATGAGCCTTTCTGTGCTTACCCAGCGGCGTAAATCCGGGCCATTCAGTCTGAGTGGAGGAGAAGAGGGTGAGCCGGGATGCCAAAAAATTATCCGGGAAAACGGGGAAGAAATTCAGCTGGATTCCATTCAGAATATAAATTTGGTGGAAGGAGACAGATTTATTATTGAAACACCCGGAGGGGGTGCTTCGGGAAAGAGGAGGAGTAGCCGGTTTTTTACGTTGTGCCATTCACGGCCTTTGTCTGTTTTTTTGCTTTTCAGTTCGCGGCAGAAAGGTTGCAAAGCGGTATGTTTCTTCCGGGGATCTGGAGTGCATTGTGAATTCTTCATTTTAGATATGGCATGATTCCGGAGTAAAAAGATGTTTCTTTTGGGAGGGGAAGGTAGTTCGGAACAACAACGAAATCAGGGATTTTGTATCTTCTGTTCTGATTTTATTTTTTACATTTACCTGGTAAACAGAAAGAATCAAATTTAAACCCATTCCCATGTTGGTAAAAGCTTACGGAAGTGCAGTTTTCGGAATAAATGCCACTACCATTACCATTGAAGTAGACGTAACACAAGGAATCAAATTTTTACTGGTTGGCCTCCCTGACAACGCTGTAAAGGAAAGTCAGCAACGTATTGAATCGGCCCTCCGGCTGAACGGTTTTAAGTGGCCGCGATACAAAATAATTATTAATATGGCGCCTGCCGATATCCGTAAGGAAGGATCGGCGTATGATTTGCCGCTTGCCACCGCTGTTTTGGCGGCTTCAGCCCAAATTAATGCGGAGAAACTGGAGAAGTATGTGCTGATGGGAGAGCTCTCGCTCGACGGCACGCTGCAACCTGTGAAAGGCGTTTTACCCATTGCCATCAATGCAAGGAAAGAGGGGTTCGAGGGATTCATCCTTCCAAAACAGAATGCCCGTGAAGCGGCGGTGGTAGACAAACTGAAAGTTTTCGGGGCAGAAAACCTGCGGGAAGTAACTGATTTTTTGAACGGCGAAGAGAATCTGGAACAAACTGTTGTGGATACCCGCGCTGAGTTTTACGCGCAAATCAGCAATAATCCATTCGACTTTTCCGATGTGAAAGGGCAGGAAAATGTGAAGCGGGCGCTGGAAATTGCAGCTGCCGGAGGACATAACATTATTCTCATTGGTCCGCCCGGGTCGGGAAAAACAATGCTGGCAAAACGGATTCCTACCATATTGCCGCCCTTTACGTTAAAAGAGGCATTGGAAACCACTAAAATACATTCGGTAGCCGGAAAAATAGGGAAAGATACTTCGCTGATGACCCAGCGACCGTTTCGCAGCCCGCATCATACCATCTCCGATGTTGCCCTTGTGGGAGGCGGGAATTATCCGCAACCGGGCGAAATAACATAAGATAATATTAAGGGTATCTCCATATTTTTTTGTATTTTACACCAAAACTTTACATGGCACAGAGATGCGCAATTTATATCCGAGTTAGTAGTGATATTCAGGATTACGAAAGACAAGTGTCAGATTTAAAGAGTTTTGTGAAAGATAACAATTTCATTTTTGAAGACAAAAATCTTTATGAAGATAAATTAAGTGGATTTAAAGATGAAAGGGAAAGAGAAGGTCTGGCCAAACTTTTAAAAGAGGTAATTGCATCTAATATCAAAATAGTGTTAGTATGGGAGATGTCGCGTCTGGCAAGAAAACCAATAATACTGCTCGAGCTAACTGATTTCTTTCAAAATAATTCAATTAACGTTTATTTTTACATTCAGAGGTTTTGGTTATTGGATGAAACCGGGAAAGTCAGTCCTCAAGCTGGATTATCTATCTCCGTTTTTGGATGGCTAACTGAATATGAGGCTCGGCTAACAAAAGAGAGATTTATATCTGCAAAAACAAATAATGTTAAGCATGGTAAATACAATGGGGGAAAAATTCCATTTGGGTACACCCTAGACAACGAGAATCGTTTCGTTGTAAATGACAAAATTATAGAATCTTTAGATAAGAGTGAAGCCGATATTGTACGAGAAGTGTTTGACCTTTATGAAGACGGTCTAACCTGTTCAAAGATTAGCAGAATATGTCGCTCAAAGAAGTACCCCAAAATCGTTTGCAATACTCATACTTTGGCAAGGGTTCTTCGGAACACTCAATACATAGGGTATAAAATAGTAAAACTTGGAATTAGACCTACACCACCTTTGATATCAAAAGCACAATTCAATCTTGTACAAGAATTGGTTGAATCTAATAAGACAAAAGCGGATAAAGGTAAAAAGCATATCTTCTTACTTCGAGGGAAACTCAAATGTGCTGTTTGCGGTGAGTATTATGTGGGAAAACAAACAGATGATGCCTATATCTGTCCAAAAAATTCAGGTAGTAATAAAACAAATAAGGGAACATCTTGTCGCGGCAGTAATATTTCGATATCAACATTAGATGGTATAACTTGGGAACTGGTAAAAGAAAACTTAATTAATATGCCTGATACAGAAGTTGAAGGTTTCTTTATTTCAAGTACCGATAAGATTGATAATTTGAAGAATCAGATTAACGAATTTCAAGATCTATTAAAAGGAATTGAAAATAGGCGAAAAAGAACCAATATTATTTTTCAGAATGAAGGTTATTCTGTGGAAGAATACACGAATGAGATTGGTAAAATAAACAATGAAAAAAATGAATGCCTAAGAAGCATCGAGTTATATGAACAAGATTTAAGATATAATGAAAGAATTCTTGAAGAATCTAACAATATTTCTAACCGATTACAGGAACTTGATTCAATTTCTGATCGTGTGCAAATTAAAAAGGTTATAAAAACTATTGTTCGTGAAATTACCTTTCATAAGATTGGATTTTTTAAAACCATCGTAATTATTGAATATATTAACAACTACAAGGAAATGATATTGTATAATGCAGTTGCGAAAAAAAATAGCAACAGATTTAAGAAACTAAATTACACGTTCTACTATTTCAATCCTGATGATAACCAGTTTTATGCTTTGGAATCTGAAAATGATATTTATTTCGAAGCAAAAACTGAATACTTGAAGAAGAATAATATTGGACTTAATCTACCGGATAAAATCTCAGCACAAATGTTTCATGGAATATGTAGAACTTCAAACCTGACAGATTATGATCCATATGAGATTAGAATTCCACATCCTCGTTATGACTATAATAAGGTTTATTCTTTTGATGAAATGTTGTTGCATCCTGATGATTCAAAAACCTCAACACACCCTTATAGCAAGATAACCTATTTCAAGGAATTAAAAAGGGAACGTTTCAATCGAAAAAGATAAATCCTTTTTAAGTGCTTTTATTGCCAATTAAAATTGACAAGCCCATCTTTTATGATATGTGTTCCCGGACAGAAGGGTTCTACCCATCCCCTCTTAGAGAGTCCCCCCCGGTAGCTTGAAATAGGTCTTGACTACCTTGAAAATTTTGGTCCATAAAAAACGCTAGAATTCAAATTTTTTTCTGCCAATTTTTTCCCTAAAATCTGACATCCTGTAAAATACAGGAACGACATCTCCTTCATTGCGATTAGCAATACAAATAAAAAAAACATAGCAATTATCCATTGAAATTTGATACAATTTTTGGGAAATTTTTAATATAATTTACTATTCGATGATACTTATATGCATCTGATAATAAATAAAAAGATAAAAACTTTATACAATGTTAAAAACAAGTATTCAAACAGAAAACAAGAATGTAAAAGTCAACCTTTCTTTGCCGGTTGAGTTTTATTTGAAAGTTGAAAGAAAAGCACACAAGGAATATCTGCCGGTTGCCACACTTCTCAAACAGATCCTCATGAAAAATCTTATTTGGGGTGATAATTCAATAGAAAAACATCAACCCTCAAATGGAACACAAAAATGAAATTACTTATCAACTAACAATAAATCCAGCCCCTTTATCATCAAAACCACCAAAAGATGATAAAATAATTGGCAAGATTGTCAACAACCTAAATGTCACCACCGGATTAACAATTAACCACTTCTCCAAAATCGTAAGACAACCTTTCGGTTATACTTGGTCTGGTGGTCTATTCCATGGAAACATCAACAATGAAAATTGGTATCTACAACAAATTTTTGGTCTTGATTTCGATAAAGGGGAAATAACTATTGAGGAAGTTTTTCAACGACTAAACGAATTCGGGATAACACCACAGGTTTGGTACACTTCCTTTTCGGACTCTCCTTCATTACGAAAATTTAGGGTGGTATTATTTACTGATATGCCAGCGAATAATCAATTACAACATTCTTATATCGCCAAAGGTCTTTTGACATTATTCCCTGAAGCAGACCAAAAATGTAAAAATCGTGGTAGGTGGTACTTTGGTGGTAAAGAATCTTTTATTATTCATACTGATCCAATCCCTTTACAAAAACTAGTTGATGCACTTGGAATCACAATGACTTCTGAAGATGGTGGAAGAACCAGAAAAATTACACCGGAATTATTTAAAAATTCCAGCAACCATAAAAATGGTAAAAACTGGTCATTTCTATATGATTATAATACAAATACCCAGATTTCACCAAAAAATAAAAAATACAAATATGAAGGGGGTCAATTAGAAAAGATTGATTGGTGTGTAGCTAGGAAAAAGGTTAAAATACTTGATGACTTCCTTAAAGGTAAATGGTTGAATCATGATTTACTTTGGGGACTAGCAACAAACTTGATTTATATAAATGGTGGTAGGAAACTATTCAAAGAAACAATGCAGAAATACAATGAATTGGGACTAACACAATACACTCAGAACAATTTCAATATTCATAGCTATTTAAATGTCCCCAAATATCCACCACTCCCGCTTTATGAGTTTTCTCCTTATAAAGAAGACCATGAACACTATGATATAATCTCAGCTACCAAAGATATTAGGGGTGAAGTTATAATTACACAACCCATTAATATGATAAAACTATCTGATGCAGAAGCTCTACTAAAAGAAAAATTTGAGTTTTTAATGAAACATGCTGAAAAGGGTAAGATTTACATTTTTATACTACCAACGGCAATTGGAAAAACTCGATCATTATTATTCTTAGAAGGAGTAATCATAAGTGTACCTACAAATGATTTAAAAAATGAGATAAGTGATACGATGAAAGTAAAACATATAACTTCCCCAGATCCGGTAGAGTTTGAAGATGAATCATTAAATCGTACTCTAAGACACTATTATTCAATCGGTCTGCCGAAAAAAGCTACAGCAATACTATATAAGGTGATTGAGCAGGGTATTGGAAGATATTCTCAGAAGGACATAGATTCAGCACAAAATTATATTGACCAACTTAGTGCATGTAAATATTCCACAGAAACGATACTTACAACACATTCAAGAGCATTACATACAGAATATTCCCATGACACAATTGTTTATGATGAAGATCCCTTGAATCAAATTCTCGATATTAAACAGATTCAGATTTCCGATTTGCATAAATTAAAGATACAATCAGGAGAAATATTTAAAAGTGATTTAGACCCAGTTATCGAGAAACTCGAAAAATCTATTCCTACCGAGATTAATAACACACCAACATTGATTGATATCGAAATAGATGAACTAGTGAAGCAAGTTTCAACATTTCAATTTGAAAGTAATATTTTCGAATTCTTTCATAGCTCCTTTTTCGTGAAAGATAAACTTGACCATAACATTATTCATTATGTGGTGAAGAAAGAATTACCAAAGGACAAAAAGGTTATAGTAATGTCGGCGACAGCACCCTCATTTATATATAAAAAGTTGTATGGGGACAAGGTTGAAATTATTGACCTAACCGATGTCGAGCAACAAGGAAAAATAATCCAATACACAAATAAATCCTGTTCCAGAAATGGATTGAATAGATATGTTGATTCAATCAGTAAGCAGGTTGGAGACAAACCTGTAATAACGTTTATGTCATATGGTCATCATTTTAAGAATCCTGTAAAAGAAATGTATTTTGGGAATTGCTCAGGATATAATGGAATGAGTGGTAAAGATCTGGCTGTTGTTGGCACGCCTCACAGGAACAATGTAGAATATCTGTTAACAGCGAAGGTTCTTGGTGTTGATTATAAAACAACTGATACTACAATGAGTTATCAAAACATTGAGTACAACGGCTTTAAATTCAAGTTTAATTGTTTCGACCATGAAGAATTACGCAATATTCAGTTGGCACTAATACAAAGTGATTTAATTCAAGCCGTTGGTCGTGCGAGAACTTTACGAACAGATGCACAGGTCGATTTGTATTCAAATTTTCCTTTACGGATTTCCGATGAATTTCGGTACTAGGTATTTTTGATATCAAATGAAAAACAGGTGGTGTCTTTTATAAAGTTAATTGAATTATATAGTTGGGATATTTGGGAGACAATACCAACTGATGAATTTGCTGCAATCCATTTTAACAAAGTTTTCTGATTGGGTAGTGAGAAATCCCTTCAGATTGGCAACCTTTAAAATTACACTACCGGATTTGCTCTGGTAAGGTATTTTCATGTACGTTTAAGAATATAATTTATCGTATTTTGTATCTATTGGCTTTCTTTAAATTTCATCACTTTTTTTTGGGTTCCCGTGTACAGGAACGAGAATATGAGATAAAATTTACTTTCCAAAATTTACCCCAAGAAACTATCCCATTCGATAATTTCTAGCAATTTTTTACATTTTATCAATTTATGCTATAATTAGGACTTATTAGAAGTTCCTGTAATACCAATGAAATGGGGAATTTTAAAGAATATTCTACATCCTGTAATTTACATGAAGCAGAAAAAAATCAATAAATTTTAAAAATGTAATTCACTTGTTTTGAATTACAGAATATTTTTCTTTACTTTGTTCTGTAAAAATAATGATTTCATGGAATTTATTGAATTTATATTAGCCAGTCTAACTAGTGCAGGGGTAGTTAAATCATTAATGCTACTACTATTAGAAGCTGAAGATTTAATGACAAATGAATATGTAAAAGAACAGATGGAACATTATATGAAATATCAAAAAGATGTAAGAGATAAAGACAAGGCACGCGAATTTGTGTCATGGGCTTTTAACGACAACTTTAGTGCGCAGACATTGAATCGAAATATATCCTTATACCAATTTCAACTTGAGGTAGTAAGGAATAATATTTTAGATTTCTATTTTAAAACAATTGATAAGCTTTCAGAGGAAAAGAATGATATCAATATGGCTTGTGATGTGGATAGTACCCTTAGTGATTTTGTCATTCAACTGATGCGGATAAGAATGGTCGTGCAGCCAGAAATTCGAATCTCAAATGGTGTACATCCTGTCAGCAAGATAAAATATCTATATGTGAAGTCATACTGGTTAAGTGATAATGGTAAGAAGGTACGAAAGTTTACTAAGCTAATTGGTAAGACAGAAGATTATAAGCTTGGGATTAAAGATCCTCAAGCGTTGGAAGATGGTTTGAATCTTATTCAACCGGTGATGTATGAACATTATAAGGAATTGTACATAGATTAAATTTTTTTGCAAAACATGTAAGTCATTTAATGTGATTTACATTTCATATAAACAACTAAAACATAAAAATTAGTGAACAGCGAGGGTGAGAAATCATCTTCGCTAGAGAGCTGCGTTCTCTTTTTTTGAAAAATATGTAAGTCATTAAAATAGAATTACAATTAATTAATTTTAAAATTTTACACAATGGAAAGTAAAAAAACAAACAAAAAAGAAACTTCAAATGAAGTAGTTAATGAATCAGTAAATGGTTCAAGTGTTGAACTATACAATGGGTTGGACAAATCCAATCCAATGGCGAATGTTGAAGATATGAAACCCTTTCAATCTATCTTCAAAGTTTATGAGACTAAGGATCTTTCCATTCTCAAGTTGACAATTAAGTTAAAGGGATTACTGGAACCCATTGATGTTGTAATGCGTGGGGGAGAACCTAAAATTATCAATGGCATTAGTAGATACTTCGCTTGCAGGGAACTAGGGTGGAAAAAATTGCCGGTTAAGATTCACGAATTATCTGATGATGAAATAAACGAGCAGTTCGTATTTAAAAATTACAAGACGAGGCGGTCAATAATGGAACTCTTGAAACAAGCTCTTGTCATCCTTGGTGTACTCGGATTGAGTCAAGGTAAGGTACGTGAAAGAATTGGTGATATAGAGATGGGTGATGACGAATTTTCACTTGTAGGTAAAGATAGGTTTCAAATTGCTTGTGATATTATTGGTGCTGACATTAAAGCTTCTTCATTGAGAAGGTTGATTGCGGTTAAACAATTTGTGGATAATGGTGATGACGAAATTAAAGGTCTGCAATTGCTAGAGAAATTGGATTCTGGCGAAATGAAAATTCATAATGCTTGGAATACAATGAATAATTATATCTTATTCAAGAAGCAAGAAGGTTCAAATGAATTGACAGAATCATTGGATTATGTACGTGGAAAAAACTTTGAACTACACAATAAATCCTGTGAAAACCTTGCAGCTGTTCCCGATAATAGTGTGCCATTGGCAATCCATTCAGGACCATATTTCCAACAACGTAATTATTTGAAAAAGGGGAATGATGAACCACCGGAGCATGGATTGGAAAGAACCCCTGAAGAATTTATCGAAAAAGAGGTTGAGATATATGATCAGGTTTATAAAAAGTTAACCGATTCAGGAAGTTTGTTTGTCAACATTTCAGATAGCTATGATAAAGGTGTTGACTGTCTGATACCGGAACGGTTAATTCTTAAAATGGTAGAACATGGGTGGTATGTCAATCAGAAATGGTATTGGGTTAAGGAAAATCCAAAACCGCAACACAATATCAAAAGATTAATGCCGAATGTCGAGGTGCTGATACATTTTGTAAAAGATCCTAAAAAATTCTATTTCAGAGATTTTATTAATTGGAAAGAAGGTAATTATGAAACAAAACGAACTTCAAAAGATTCGGGAATAGGTAAAGAAAGGAAAGACCATGGTTGGACTTTGGTCAAACCCATTGAAAGGTTTCGTAGTTTCTTAGACGAGCAACACGTTAAAAATGTAATTGAAGCCAATGGTTTCCGTTGGGATGAACTCAAGGAAATAGATCCCAATTTTCGTCATCTTGCTCCTTTCCCTTATTACATCACACTCCTTCCAATATTAATGTGTAGTAAAATCGGTGATACTGTCCTTGATATTTTTTCAGGAACGGGGACAACTGCCGCTGTTGCTTTACAATTGGGACGTAAAGCAATCGGATTTGATATCGACAAAGTCAGTCATGAATTTGCAGTCAAACGACTTAATATGGTGGAACAGAACCTACCTGAATTGAATGAGATTCAAAAACTTGAAAAAGAATTTCTCGAAGAATCGAACGGTGATGTTCAGGCTGCATAATAGAATAGGTCGAGGTAGATCTTAATTGACAAAGGGAAGTGGTTACAACCACTCTCCCTTTACACTAAAAACCAATGATTATTTAAAAACAAAAGATTATGAAAACTATAAAATTCACAAACAAAAATTTGGAAAGTATATTATCAGAAAATTGTATTTTCCGGACGACAGATGGTAGAAATCATGCCGTATTCCATGCTGAAAGTGGTTCAGCTACTGAAAACATTATAACAGCGTTAAATAAAAACGGCATTACCTTTTATTTTGAAAACTATTTGGACGAATATGAGGAAATTGATGAAGACAATGGAGAAACAAAAACAGTTGAAGGAGAACAGGTTAAGTTCTCGAAGTTTGTTATAAGAATAGACGACTTGAAGGATGTATGCATAGACCTGTTTATCGAATTAAAATTAAAGGAGAAGATAAGTAAAAAGGTTTGGCAGGGTCTTGTTGAAAACAACAAAATTAATGACGTGTTCTTTAGTTGAATCCCATTTGTAATAGTCTTAAATTAATTCTGAAAGAGATCCTGATATAAATAGTTATCGGGATTTTCTTTTTATAAAAACAGACAGACATGAAGATTGAACAAAAATCTCATGTCATTTATATTTAAAAAGAAGGTGATCCAATATAAAGACACCTTCTTTCAAATGAAAATAATAATTACCGGACATCACCGAGTATATCAATAAATATCAACCATTTTAATAATGCTCCGACATAATTTAATTAAATTTATTGCAGCTAACTGATAAACTCAAACGATGTATAAAGTAAACATTACTGACAAGTCGCTAACCAAACTGACCCCTACTAATTTTTCGGTACACAACCTTTTAGAAAGGTATGATATTCAAGAATGGATTGAGAAGACACCTGAAATATTAGGGGAAGAACTTTTAATAATTGCAAAAGAATTACCAACGCCGTCCGGCAGCCGGTTGGATCTTCTTGCAATTGATAAACATGCACGACTTGTTGTCATCGAGTTAAAGCGTGATGATTCAGGGAGAGATGTCGATTGGCAAGCAATCAAATACACTTCATACTGTTCAAATTATCTAGTGGATGAAATTATAAATCATTTTGCGGTTTATTTGAAATCAGATGAAGATGATGCTCGTGATAGAATAGACGATTTTATTGATGAAGAACTAGATATACTAAATCATTCCCAACGAATAATTTTAGTTTCCAAAGAATTTCATTCTGACGTGATATCATCTGTTTTATGGCTTAGGGATTATGGAATTGATATCGAATGTCTTCGTCTTGTTCCTTTTGTCGATGAAAATAATGATCTATTTGTACATCCTGACAAAATTATTCCGTTACCTGAAGCTAAGGATTATATCGTTAAAAAAGAGAGAAAACAGAAGGAAATAAAGAAAGCACAGGGTTCATTTGACCGAGGTACAGTTATTGAAAATGTAACGATTTCTCTTAAACGTGGATTATTCCGCCTTGACAGATATGACACCACCACAATAATCGTGTTTAATCTTGATGAAGAAAGAGAAGAAACAGCAAAACCAATACTTCGTGAAATCAACAATGAATTAGATCTTGGCGTGCCCCTATTAAATTCAATGGGGAATAATAAAAATACGAGAACACTTGGGAAAGATATTATTGCGGAAATAAAAGCTCAGCAAAAAGAATATAAGTCAGATTCACAGTAAGATTAAGTGGTTAATACACTTCCTGTAAATTAAACGAAGTCATAATTCAATGGATAAGTACAGATTAAAAGAAGTTTTAAATAGTAGTTTTCTTAGTTCCCTGAATATTACTGCCAATGATAATTTCCACTTGAATGCCTTAAAGTCAGCCAAATTTGTCTCAACGGTAGGTCATTCCTTATTTAATGAATTCTATAAAAATACTGATTACACTCTGAATGTGATACCCGTAGATGATCAAGGAAATAAGTTACCCGGTGAATGGTTATTAGACGTAGCAATAACACAAAACGTACATGGATTTAGAAAGAAAATTATTCTTGCTGTTGAATCAGAGAGTAGCACTTCCATTAAAGCATTCAATGATGATTTTGCCAAACTTGTTCATATTCGTGCAGATAATTACATTTATTTAAATGGACTTGATCAGAAAACAGAAAAAGGAAAACAAGATTATACAGATCGTAGATTATTGTATGCAAAAAATCTTCTATCAACAGGGAGTTACCCCTCTTTTTATTTGGGATTTTGGGCATCACCTAAAAAAATTAAGGGATATAAATCTATTTGGGCTGCTATTCTCGATGGTGAATTTTCGCATTTGAAAAAAGTTGAACTGTACAAATATCAAAATGGTGATTTCATAAAAGTGTAAATAATGAATAAAATAGATAGAATAATGGCATTGGGGAATTTGCTTCAATATTATTATACAGATTTGATATACATAAATAATTTCCAAAAATACAAAGCTGGCCAATTGAAGACAGAAGATTACTTGCAGAAATCAGATGGTTCTTTTAAATCTTTTATAAATGAATTTCGTGTTGCAAGGAATATTGAAAAAGGTAAAACGGATGAATTACTTAAAATGGCTATGATATATACCAGCGAAGGAGAAGGAATATACGTTGATGATTTTGCAGAATTCTTAAATGAGATTGGTATTACCCATGGAAAAACAATGACTTCTCTGGCTTCAAAAGTTTTGTTCTTAAATAACCCATGGAATATATTGCCAATTGACAACTTAGTAAAAAGAGCTGTAAATCTAAGAGAAAACAAGTATGAGTCTTATAAAGTAAAGTTTAATGAGTATAAGAGAAATCATATGTTGGAAATTAACGAAAGCTTGGCTTCCGTTGAAAAACATCTAAATATTATTGAAGCACCATTCATGGGAAAACTACCAGATATTCAAACAATCCGATTTAATCGTTTTCTCGATAAAATACTTTGGACAATTGGTAAAAAGAAGTAAAAATCTTCATGTAGTATTACAGGAAAATAGCTTTTGCTCGCAGTTTAGTAAGAAGTTGCAGCAGCTTATATCTCATTCTTTCGGATTAGTACGATAATTACTAAAACCAACAAGAATAATGTCAATATATAATTTGCGACTATTAGAGGTTGTGTATTATTTACTTGTCCTAAAATGTATGTTTTATTGTGATGATAATATTGTAGCCCAAAACCGATAAACACTAATGCCATTCCCAAAGAAGAAAGAATTTTTGTGATTTTTTCGACTAACTTTTCATTCGATGTAGGTGATTTGTAAATAATACCGTATTCTTTTGTGAATTTAAAAGGAGATCCAAAGACGAACAACATAAAAGAACCTATAATATTTGATATTAAACCAAGTTCATTGTAATCCATAACGTTATAAATTTTTAATTTCTTTTAGAAATCTTAGAAATCTTTTTGATGTCAACAAGAAGAAAATCAAAAGTATTAATAATCCTTGTGCAATAACCCGGATTATAAAACTTGAATCATTTTCAATCCAAAAAAGTGATCCTGAAAAAACTATATATAATATAGTTGATATAATTTGTAGAGAATATTTTTTCATGACATTAATTTTAATGCCACTTTCCTAAACAGAAAATGGGCGTATTCTTTAACTTCATACTCCCATATTTTTAAAGGTAGCAATTTTGCAAATATTAGTTGCAATTATTTATCTATTTTGCTGAAGCAATTCTCCTTGAATTTTTATAAAACACTTCAGAATTCTAAAATAACATCATTACTAATATTCGTAATAGCCTAGTTATTTGATATTTATCACATGTTGTCTTAAGGCGAAAAATAATGAGAGTAATTATATAGTTAAATATTGTTGATATATCCTATTTCAACAACTTTAGCAACCCATATAAAGTTAGGCATTGTGAGTTTAATCAGTATCAGTCTGGTTCACAGGGACTTTGCAATATTTAAGCCATCCTATGATTAAATTGAGTAATACCCCACATAGTGATATGCGCACATGCAGTTATTACCTTATCTTGATCTCTATACGCGAAAGTGCTTTTATTTTATTCAAGAAGTATAAGCAACAATTTTTTCGATTTTATTGGTCCACAATCACTTACGAAATTTCGTTAGTTAGTTCTGAAATTTAGCTTATACTTAACCTTGGAAATGCTGCGAAGTATAAGGTTTTGCGGTAGTTTTAAGTATAAATCTATAAACTTTATACTATGTCATTACCGGGTCAAAAAACAACAACTTCAAGCATCGACTGGGACGATTTTAAGTCCTTAATTTTTAAACTTGAGAGAGATAAAAATTACAAATACTGTTTGCTTATCGCAACTGGAGTATTTACAGGTCTTCGCATATCGGATCTTCTCCAATTAAGGTGGTGTCAATTTGATGATACTAATTATTTAAATGTTGTCGAGAAGAAAACGAAAAAACCGAGGAAGATTAAAATTAATCCTGACCTATTGGATTTAATTGAACGGATTCAAGTTAAAATGGAAATTACAGACACCAGTCAGTATATCTTTCTTAATAGATATGGGACTAAACCAATTGATAGAAGCTGGGTTAATGTCAACTTGAAGAAAATCTTCAAAAAATACAAAATTGAAGTTGAAGGTAATGTTTCAACTCACATGTTTAGAAAAACTCTTGGTAACCGGATTCTGAAGCTCAATAATTATAGTAACGAAAGTATTGTCCTACTTAATAGTATATTTCAACATTCTTCGATCCAACTTACTAAGGTCTATCTCGGCATTAAAGAACGTGAAATTATGGGAGTTTATGATAGCTTACATCTATAAGAATATAAATTTGGATTTTGATATGTCTTTCGATCAATTAATATTTAATTGGTATTTTTGAACCGTAGCATGAACAAGAGAGGTAATATCCTTTTTAGAATAGCAAATGACAGAATTTAAGAAAATTGACGGAGAGGAATTAACTTCAGCAACAAAACTCATCCTTGGGGATTCAAGGAAAGTACTTGCTTCAATTCCTGAAAATACTTTTCAATGTTGTATTACCAGTCCACCATATTGGGGTTTGCGAGATTATGGAATTGAAGGACAGATTGGTGCTGAATTTATTATTGATGATTACATAAAAGATTTGGTTGACATTTTCCGTGAAGTCAGAAGAACCTTAAAAGAAGATGGAACCCTATGGTTGAATATTGGCGATTCCTTTACTAGTGGGAATAGAAAATGGAGAGATTCTGACAAAAAAAATCCAGCAAGAGGTATGTCATATAGACCACCTACTCCAGAAGGACTAAAACCAAAAGATTTGATTGGTGTTCCATGGAGATTAGCTTTTGCACTTCAAAATGATGGTTGGTATCTTAGGTCTGATATCATATGGAATAAACCAAATTGTCAACCGGAATCAGTTAAGGATAGACCAACACGTTCTCATGAATTTGTATTTCTTTTGAGTAAATCAAAAAAATACTTTTATGATCCTGAAGCCATTAAAGAACCTGCAAGTGATGGAAAGTTGAAAAATAGAAGGAGCGTTTGGAATATTAACACAAATGGATTTAAGGGAGCACATTTTGCGGTTTTCCCCCCAGAACTTGTAAAAGTTTGTATGTTGGCCGGGTCTGAAATGAATTCAATTGTTTTGGATCCATTTTTTGGTTCAGGAACCGTAGGTATTGTCGCAGAGCAGTTGCAAAGAAAGTGTGTTGGTATAGAATTAAATCCTGAATATGTTGATATTACTAAGAACCGGATAAACGAACTTGTACTAAAATTTTAAATATCTATACTTTCAAAACTCCAAGATGCGTGTACGATGCAATATTTCTTTAGCAGATTTTTGATTTGAAGCTTCCTCTCTGAACCACCATCAAAATACAGTTGAAATTTTAAATTTTCTAGATCGTCAAAAACATCACAATATCCCGGTTTAGGAGTTTGCTTACTACCCAACATCATTCGGAGTTGACCATTTTCAGCTTCTTGAAGTAAAGATTTTGGAATCTCAACTAGTTCATATTTCCAACCCTTTGATTTTTTTGATAGACATCTTAAGGTAAAAATTCTTTGATATCCCTTCATGTGATTAAAGAATAAATCCATAAGATTATTTAAGTCATCAGGATTATCACCCCATGAACCTTTACCCAATTCCATGAATTTCGATATATGAACTTTATTCAATTTAATATCTCTATCAGCTTGGGTTTTGAGTGAAACTTTTACATTATTAATTTCAATATCATGGCCGGGATTTCCTATTCGAGGCATTATTATATTGTACCCGTTGAGTTTTAGTATTCTTTCAAGTGCATATTCAAATTTATCTTTCCTAAAAGGTTCATGAGAAAAGCAATGATGGATTCTTAATGTATCACCAAAATCTTTTAAAACAGAATCATTTATTAAATCAGAATCACTATTTCTATGAATTAATAAATATGGTTTCGAAAATTGTTCGATTATTTGTTCAATAACTTCAATTTGGGTTGAAGAAAGTGCTGCAATCTCTTTGCAAATTTTCTCGATTCTGGGATTCATATCTTTGGATTAGTTAAAGAGTGTCCAATGATACAATGATTTTACATAAAATCCCAGCGTAGATGCAAAAAATATTCGATTAAAAGAAAAACTAAAAAATGATAACTTTATAAACTTATATTAAATACTAAGTTGATTATCTTTAAATGTAATTATACCTGAATGCAAAATCTCAAATTAGGATATAACAGTATAACATCTGTTTACGAGTTGCTTGGTGATAAGGAAGATGACATGACCTATGGACTTGGTTATGTCCTTTCAAAAAGTCCTGCTTTTCTTTCATTGGCACTTTTGCAATATGGCCACCAGTACATAGACCCTGAACTTTGTAAAATTCAACTTCAAAGACATGAAATCAAAGACAGAGGTTACTCTGATATCGAAATTTGGTATCGAGAAAAGCGATTGTTAATAATCGAAGCAAAAAAGGGATGGGTTTTACCTAATATCAATCAATTGGAAAAATATAAAGGACGTTTTACTAAAAATGATTTCCCATCTAGTATCGGAGTTCTAAGCGAGTGCTCAAATGAGTATGCCAAAAGAAATCTTAACAAGCATTATAAGTTTGTATCATGGAAAACAATATATAAACTACTAAATAAGGCATACAACGAAACGACCTCAATAATTGAAAAAAATCATTTAAACGAATATTCTACATATTTATCAAAACTTATTACAATGGACAGAGAACAATCAAATTGGGTCTATTGCGTATCACTAAGTAGAACTAAAGTTAAAGGTTCGGACGCTACATTTATTGACATTGTCAACAAGTATAGTCGTTACTTTTTCCCTTATAATCAGGGAAATGGCTGGCCAACTGAAGCTCCAAATTATCTGGCTTTCCGTTATGATGGAAAATTACAATCAATTCATAAGGTCGAGAAATTTGAGGTCAACGACAACTTAAATCAAAGTATGCCGACAGTTATTAGTGATAACACTCCTGACTTACATTTTTATTTGCATTTAGGTCCAGCAATAAAACCCCCGAAAGTCGTTAAGAATGGTAAAATTTGGCCTAATGGAAGATTGTGGTGTATGATTGACACTTTACTCACTTGCGACACGATTGAAGAAGCAAGAAACATTAGCCAAGAAAGAATGAAAAGATAAAATACTTTCATTACAAAGAAGTTTAATCTAGCCTAAGAAGTGTTAGTCCCCCGTAATCCCCCAGCCTGTATGTTTGTTCAATGCAGCTGACATCTCTCTTAGTTTTGGGAATGATAGTAGGAACCCATTTTGATAAGGAAACTTTGTCTTCAATGTAATCGGTATTAATATCAATGGAGTCTAACAGTCCAAATTGACTTTTTACTCCGTCAACGTTCACTTTTAATGCTGGTCGTCCTTTTACTCCGGTTGCACTTGCAAAGGATTTTGAATAACTGATAAATTTTGGAGTAATATCAGCATTCCATTTAATAATCATACACTTTGAAATATCAAGCTGTGCATAACGTATTACAGTACTTTCGATTGAAGTATTAAATTGGGTTCTTAAGTTTAATATTGTTTCTAAACCCGGTTCAAATTGGTTAGAAAGATTAACAAAGTGTTTTTCTGGCATTAAAAGATTGGATGCAAAAAAATTTGCTTCCTTCTCTATTTCATAATTAATTCCACCTTCAGAATCCGATTTATGTAATGAAATGCCTTCTTTCAGAAGATTCCGATGTTCGTCAATAAAATAGTGTCCTAATTCGTGTCCTAATGTAAATCTCGCTCTAGGGGAGTTTTCATCTATCAATTGATCATAGTTTAGATGAATAAAAAATTCCTCTGTATCAAAGACCAATTCCCCTATGAAGTAATCTTGATAATTTCCAGATATAACAGATATTGATTGATTTTCTGCAATCTTAAAGGGATCAACTTTATTTTCAAAAATAAATTCCTCTGCAATAGATTCTGCTAGATAACCTATTTCCAATAGTTTTTCATCAATCATTTTTTGTTTTTCTTACTTCGAGCGATATCTCGTTCCTGTTTCATTTTTTCTTTGATATGTTCAGGAATAAAATTCTTCCCATCTCTGGCAGCCATTGTAACTCTGACTGTATTAGTTGTATCGGGAAAGATAATATCCTCACTCTTTTTTGTATCTAAAAATACAGGTTCTTGAAGTTCTTCAGGTAAAATAAAATCAGTATTACCATACAAAAGTTCATATTCCTCTACTTCATCGACATTTTCAGGGAATAAAAATCCACCTGTTCTTAAAGCACGTTGAATGTTCATTTCTTTTTGGGAATCTTGATACTTTGAATTTGATTGCTTTTTCATTTTTTACTTTGTTTCTTCGAAACATTTACTTTTAATCTTATCCAATGCTCTTTTTTTCCTTTGCCTGATATTTGCAGATGTTGTTTTATGTGCGGAACAAAGAAATTCCATTGCATTTTCGCTAATATGACGTGTATTATCAATGCAGTCTTCGGCTGCATAAGTTAGTACTATATGTTTATCTTTTTCTTTTAAATCATTTAACGCTGATTGTAGTTTTTTCATGAAAATATTTGAAATTGGCTGAACATTTAATTCTTCATCTTCATTTTCAAAGATTTTTAGTTCCTCTATTTCTATTTTTTTATTGCATCTTTTTTCATTTATATATTCAGCAATCGTATTCAACAATACTTTATTACCAATTTGTCCAAGCAAAGCTTTAATAATTTTATTTGCTTCTTCATCCTTGATACCACTTTTAAAAGTAAAATTTGGTAAATAATCAAAAGCTTTAATAAATGTGTTTTGAACTACTTCTTTAGCTAAAAAATTAGGATCGACAAAATTGCTACAGCTCTGAACTGCTAGTTTATAAACATATCCAGCAAAGATTTTGTAAAATCTTGTCTGTGCAATTTTCACTTCCTTTTCATCGCCATTTTTAATCTTATCAACCAAGTAGATTATTGAATCATTTCGAACAGCAATTTCCATTACAATAATTTCATGTTTATAACATAAACGCCTAAGCGTGACATTTCGGTTGATGTCACGCTTCTATGTTTTATGTTCGAAAACAAATTTAAAAAAAGATGGAAAAAATTATTATTGACCTTGAAGTTTATGCGAAAGAAGGGAAAAGTGTTCCTAAAGCGCAAAAGTACAAGTTTAAAGTGGACAGGGAACATTATACTGTCGAACAGGAAAGAATGACCGGAAGGGAAATTCTAATATTGGCCGGGAAAAATCCAGTCGAAAAGTATCAATTGAATCAAAGGAGTAATGGTGGTAAGGTAGTTAAAATTGATTATGATCAAGTAGTCGATTTTACCGAACCGGGGATTGAAAAATTTATGACGATCCCTTTAGATCAAACTGAAGGGGGGAAGTAAGCGGTGAGGCGTCAATTCACACTTCCTGAAGAAGATATACTTTTTCTGGATAATTTAGGATTAGAATGGGAAACTATTATTGACAGAGGAATGCATTGGGTAATCGTACATGATTACCCCGTTCCTTTAAAATATGATTGTTCTTCAGTAAGTGTCGCAGTAAAAATTGAGACAGGTTACCCAAGATTAGGACTAGATATGGCTTATTTCTTTCCACATTTAAAAAGGTCAGATGGGAAAGGGATTCGTGCGGTCTGTAATATGACAATTGACGGGAAACAATATCAACGTTGGTCAAGACACAGGACTGCTGCGAATCCATGGCGAGCTGGTGTTGATGATCTATCTACACATTTTAGTTTAATAAATTTCTGGTTTGAACAAGAATTCATAAAACAACCATATGGACTTCCAGCTTAAAATTTCAGGTGAACACTATAATTCATTAAAAAATCATTTACTCCCTAATGATAAAAAGGAATCAATCGCTATCGCTTTATGTGGACGTCATATTGATGAAGATTGCCAATGTCTTTTTGTCCATGAAGTTATTTTAATACCATACGAAGATTGTCAAGTTAGGGAGAATGACTTAATTCAATGGTCAACAAATAAAATAATTCCTTTTTTTAAAAGGTTAACAAACACAGATTTTGGTATTCTGAAAATACATAGTCATCCATTGGGATTAAGAAGTTTTTCTGAGCAGGATGATTTTTCAGATAAAGAGTTATTTGATTCTGTTTATGGCTGGTCGAATACTGGAAATCCACATGCAAGTGCCATAATGATGCCCGATGGAGAAATCATTGGAAGGTATATTTTTAGTGATTTACATTTCGAACCGATATCGAAAATTTCGATTGCTGGTGACCGACTTCTCTATTTTGGTGGGAATAGTGACGATTATTCAAAACCGGAATTTGCACTAAGAACTATACAGACCTTTGGTGATACAACATATCAAAAACTGAAAGGGTTGAAGATTGCTGTTGTCGGATGCTCAGGGACGGGGAGTCCAGTAATTGAACAATTGGTAAGATTAGGTGTTGGGGAACTCATTTTGGTTGATCCGGATATAGTCGAGTTTAAAAATCTGAATAGAATAATTAACTCAAAATATACTGACGCAAAAAAAAGAAAACCTAAAGTTGAAGCTATTGCTAATGCCATCGAAGAAATTGGATTAGGGACAAAAATTAAAGTATTTCAAAAGAATCTGTTTGATGATATAGCTACTCTAAAAGCAATTTTAAAAAGTGATGGTGTTTTTGGTTGTATGGATAGTGTTGACGGAAGGTTCTTGCTAAATCAGTTATGTTCTTTTTATTTATTACCCTATTTTGATCTTGGAGTCAAATTGGAAGCAGATGGAGAAGGTGGAATTAATCAAATAGTTGCATCAGTACATTATGTTCAACCACTTAAATCTTCCCTTCTAACAAGAAATCTTTTTGATATGAACGATGTTAGAGCTTCAAGTCAATATCGAAAAAATCCAGAAGAATTTTTGGAATTGAAAAAGAACGCCTACATTAAAAATGTAAATGTAAATAGTCCAGCAGTTATTAGTATTAATATGACTATCGCAAGTCATGCAATTAATGACTTTCTAAACCGAATACATCCCTACAAGGTTGAAGAACCTAATGAATATGCATCAAGCACAATTGATATTACAGAGGGATATATTATTAATGGAAAAGAAGAAACATATGAGGTTGATCATTACTTGGCGAAAAGAGCAGGTAGGGGTGATATGACACCTTTTATTGAAATGCCAGAATTATCCAAATGAAAGTATTAAAGAATTATAGAAATTTCCATTTCTGGTTTAGAAACAAATATAAAACAAGAGTTGCTTATGATATTATTGAAGAATATAAAGCCAATACCATATATCTTATAAAAGATACGGATAAGAATCCATGGCTGATTACCTTTTTATGTCCATGTGGTTGCAAATCAGAGATTCATTTAAATTTATTGAAAGAAGCAAATCCTTGCTGGAATTATGTAGTTGATAAAAAGAACCGAATAACAATTAGACCATCTGTCAATAGAACTGTTGGATGCAAAAGTCATTTTAATATAATTAAAGGTCGGATCTATTGGGTATAAGTAAATTTGTCTTGACAATATTTCTAATAATCCTTATTTAAAAGGGGGAAATTTAAAGAACTAAAGCAAGGACAACTGACAAAATACCAAGTATGACTGAGATCAATGCCAAAACGGTAGATAATCGAAAGGATGGTTCAGGATGATACAACCCTGCAAAAATGGATTTAATCCGCCCCGTTTTAGTTATAGTTAATTTAATTGGTTCATCTATATCTTCATCTCGATTATTAAGGTCTAACCAGCCTACCCAGTCCAATAAGATTTCTTTATCATTGTTGTTTGAACTTGTCCCTTTAATGTTTGGAGCAAATCTAAGTACCCGGTATATCTTTTTATGGTCACTTTTTATAGTAAACCATTTACCATGATATTCTCGCCGGTCATTTTTATCCTTCATTAAGTTGAACCCAATAACAAACCATCCAACAGGGACTGGTATCTTTTCTGGTAACTTTCCAAGAGGTTTTCTTACAAAATTTCCTTTTATTTCTATTTTATTGGACATAACGAAGTACTTTTATTCTGGTTTTATAGGATTTTAAACTTACTTAAATCAGTAGGAATTATAGATAAGATGTTTAATAATTTAAAAATAATATTCTTGTTGTTGCTTATTTCAAGCTACAGCTATTCACAAATCCCCGATGGTTACTACACCACAGTTGACAATTTAATTGGCGAGCAATTAAAATCTGAACTTCACAACATTATCAAAGACCATGTAGAATTTCCATATACATCTTCATCAACCGACACATGGGATATACTAAAAGAAACCGACCGGGACACCACCAATCCCGAAAATGTAATACTTTTTTATACTGGTTGGTCAGTTAATGCAGCCCAAGAGTACAATGATAATACAGGATGGTCAAGGGAACATGTTTGGGCTAAGTCGCATGGTGATTTTGGAACCACAATGGGTGCAGGAACGGATGTTCATCATCTTAGGCCAGCCGACATCACCGTAAATAGTGCAAGAAACAATAAGGATTTCGATTATGGTGGTTCTTTGTATGTCGATGGTGATGGTGCAACAGAATGTTATACTGATGCCGATAGTTGGGAACCAAGAGACGCTGTGAAAGGTGATGTCGCTAGGATGCTATTTTATATGGCTGTCAGATATGAAGGTGATGGTGATGAACCTGACCTTGAATTGGTGGATACAGTTAATACCTTTGATTTAAATGAATCCGGCAAGGGGTATATGGGTAAACTTTCAACCCTTTTAGAATGGAATAAAGAAGATCCGGTTGATAGTTTTGAAATCCATAGAAATGATGTAATATATTCTTACCAAAAGAACAGAAATCCCTTTATCGACCATCCAGAATTTGTCGATTTGATTTGGGGAGATAATGTAACCGTAGTGGATGTTTTCGATATAAAGGAAATAACTTTATATCCTAATCCTGCGTCAGAGTATGTTGTCATAGAAGCACCATTTGAAGGTGATGTTTCCGGGGAAATTTACAATACAAGTGGTGTCTCTGTATTACGTTTCGATTTGGTAGGGTCATCAAAGAGGATCAATTTAAATGGCTGGTGTAATGGGATTTATTTTCTTAAAATAACAAACGGTGATGTAATTTACCGTAAGAAAATGGTGGTGTCGAACTTCATGTAAATTACAGGAAGATGTTACCAATTTCTACTCGTACTATTGCAGACCGTATTTTTATACAACCGAAAATTCGATTATGAAATTACAAGAATATTCAACGCTTGACGAAAAAGAGGAATTCTTCATTAATGGAAAAACCAAAATTAGCGTCAATATAACTTCAATATTTAAGAAACTTAAAGAATTTGAAACAGAAGGAACCAATTTTATATTTCGGGGTTGTGGTGAAGCAAAATATCGAATGTACAATTCTGCACAAAGAGTATACATTACTCAGGAATTGCATAAACAGGTTCCACCTGATTCAATTAGCGAGCATTATAATAAATTCGTATCGGAATCAATACAAAGTTGTAAACAATGGAATGATGGAGTTGTGAAACGACTATTAGAAGATTCAGGCATAAATGAAAATAATTCTTTGGCATACTTGAGCTATATGCAACATTATGGAGTTCCAACACCATTTTTAGATTTTACTTATAATCCTTATGTCGCTTTATATATTGCCATAGACGATATTTCCTTTACTCCGAGTGAGAATGAGATAGATAATTACTTCTCGCTTTACTATACTTATACAGATGCAACAGCTTTTAAGATGTGGGAAAATGTTTTTGACAATAGGTTTAACTCGCAAGAAATACCATATGAGCAGGTTGCTGAAAATGAAATGAGCATTATTTTACCAAGTTCAGAAATATACAAGGTTATCAATAATGTAAATATAATCAATCAAAAAGGTTTGTTTTTATATAATAATCACCCATGGTATCCTCTTGAGCATCAGTACAAAGAATTTGCTGCATATGTAAAAAAAGAAATGGGTGAGGAAAAATGGGATATGTTATTACTACATGATACAATTGCAGGGTGTTTTAATATTCATAAATCGTTAATTCCTGCTATTAAAAAACAATTAAAAAGTGAAGGGATTGATAAAAAATATGTGTATCCTGATATGAAGGATTTTACTGAGCAAGTGTCATCCGAAGGTATTCTTAATTGTTTAACCTTGAAAAAGTAGTTGATTTAAACACAATTTAACCCGAAACGATTTTTTAATTTTTCAGCGGCGTCTGTTTGGAATAAAAAGGGAATAGGTACTGAAAGTTTATTTTGAAAGGTGATATCTTTGATAGGTTGTTTGAATTTGTACTGCCTCGGAATTTCTGAAGATTTTATCACAATTCTTATTTTTAAGCCAGTTCTTAATCTTTCAACAAATAAAAACTTTGTTTGTGTAAAACGAGTTCATCTCTATCAATTCCATCCAATAGTTCATCATATGATTCAATAAATGGATCAAACCAATCCGCTTTTTTTCTAATCCATTCAATTCGTTTTTGGGTTTCATTGCCTAAGTCATTATTTGAAAGAGCTGATTGTTCAAGTTTATCGGCAAATCTCCTAATTGCTTGTGCTTTATCGTGTCGCAGAGATAATTTGAATATTTCCTTAAAATCGTCAAGTTCCTTTTCCTTTTTGTCCTGTATTTCTTTTTCCATTAGCTGTTTTTGTCTTCTTTCTTCCCATTGTTTTTCGTTTTCAATTCGTTCTTCATGATCTTTCCTGCCTCGATACTCTACACTAGCTAGAATTTTTGAAACTTGTTCTTCGATGGGTATTTTCCCTTCAGTCCATTCTTTTCGAAAGTAAGATTCACCAAGTCTAAATGATAAACGCCCTGTTGGTTCTAATTGAGATTCTTGTCTGCCATATTCATTAGTAATTTTTATCCTTCTTTCTTTCTCCTGACAAGATATCCGATAGTCTTCACCATAAATTGCTAAATGTGCACTTCCGTTTTGATTTATAAAGTGGTGCCCCCTACTTCGTAGTGCCTTTATCATTGTATCCATGAATCGTAGAGCTCTATTAAGTTGAGACGGGGTCACGTAAATTCCAATGCTCCCTTGATTGTGGTGAATAATACCTTGGCTTTTACGATATACTTCCTTCTTATATAGTCTATCACGAGCGGTAGCTATTAATGGATCAGGATTAGTCAATCTTTCTGGGACTTTCAAATTGACATTGGAGTCTTCCTCAATTTCCTTTTTAATATTGGAGATTTTCTTCTGTATAGACTCTTTCTTTTTTTCATAATCCTCTCTCAATTTAAGGTATACCATATCGTAACCGGAGTATTGAGGTAATGGTACTTTTGTTGGTGGATTGGTGGTATCTTTCAACTGGATCCAGTATTTTAAGTTTGGCATTGGGATATTCCATTCCTGACATTTTTTAATCAATCCATTTTCAGAAATGTAGTATTTTTTAGCGATATCACTTTGTCTTTCTGTCCATACCAGTTCATATAATTCGTCTCGTGATATACGAACTTCTTTAACATTATCATAGTCACTTATAGGCATATGAATGATTACGAGAAAATGCAACACATGTTTTTAAGAATCGTTGAATAAAACAATCACTAATCAAATAATTATGGAACAGGATACTGATTTTCAGAGATTACTGCGAGATTTACTGGAACCAATAATTGACGACTGTGTAACTCGTGCATTTAATAAGAACATCAATGAACTCAAATTTGAGAAACCGGAGAATGAAGAAGTGTTCGACATGAAAGAAGCGATGGAATATCTTAAATTGAAAAAGGGGACAATGTATCGTATGACTATGGATCGTGAAATTCCGCATTATAAAGTTGGGAGAAGACTATTTTTCCGCAAAGAAGAATTGGATTCTTGGATAAACAAAGGTAAGGTTAGAACCAATGATGAAATTAATCAAGAGGCTGATGCATACATATTGAAAAAAGGCAGGAGATATTAAATACTGATTGCTTTTTTTCTGTTTACCGAGGAAATAGAATATAATAGATCGTAAGGATTCACAAATTGAAATTAATTGGCAAAAGGGGACACTTAGAAGTCTTGATTTTAAAGTCAGTCCTTGATTTTAGTAATTTGCACATGTGTCTGAAAAATGATCTAAAAGATCCAGAAATGTGTAGTTAATTGGCAAATCAATTCTTAGGATGATTGTTTTTTGATTATATTTTTAAATCAGAATTTTCAGTAAAAATTCCTTTGAGTTCTTTGGAAAACTACTTTTAGAGGATTGGGGAGCCGTATATCGCAATAGCACAACAAATTAGAGATACCCTATATATAACCTATTGTTATTTCTTTGGCGCACAACGGGGTGTTGTTTCTCGATGAGTTGCCGGAGTTTAAACGCACAGTGCTCGAAGTGATGCGCCAACCACTGGAAGACCGCCTGATTACCATCTCCCGGGCAAAATTTTCGGTGGAGTACCCCAGTAGTTTTATGTTGGTGGCTTCCATGAATCCCTGTCCGTGCGGCTACTACAACCATCCTTCCAAAGACTGCGTGTGCGCGCCGGGCGTGGTGCAGAAGTATCTGAACAAGATTTCCGGACCGCTGCTCGACCGCATCGACATTCACCTGGAAGTGGTGCCGGTGCCGTTTAAAAAACTGGCTGAAATGGAGGCCTCGGAAAATAGCGAAGCAGTCCGTAAGCGAGTGATGGAAGCACGAAAAATACAGGAGAAACGATTTGCTGAATACAAGGGCGTTTATTCGAATGCACAAATGAGCTCCAAACACATCCGCAAATATGTGCAACTGGATGAAGCCGGTAATGAACTTATCAAAAATGCCATGGATAAACTGGGGCTTTCGGCCCGTGCCTATGATCGTATTCTGAAAGTGGCCCGTACCATTGCCGATTTGGAAAGCGAAGAACAGGTGCAGGCACATCATCTTTCGGAAGCCATCCATTACCGGAGCCTGGACCGGGATAATTGGGGAGGGTAGTAGCTTTCGTCGTTGCAAACGACTTATAGTTTACTCCTCGTTGCAAACGAGGAGCAGGGGGGTTTTTTAAAGGGAAAGTGGAATTCCTTCCGGGCGTTTGTGTTTCCAGCGGCGGTGTGACCACAGGTAAAATTCAGGTTCTTTACCAATAACTTTCTCCATTTTTCTAATATAGGCACGCAAAATTTCTTTGGAGTCTATTTCCTTCGGGTTTTCAATCAGGAGAATAAAACGGGCCAGGTAACGACCGCGTCCGGTTTTGGTTACATGCTGAAAGAATACCGGCTGGTTGGTTTTCTCTGCAATTTTTTCGGGTCCTGAAAAAAACGGTGCTTCGCGGTTCAGGAAGACAGTCCAGAATTTTGAGGTGGCAGCCGGAGTCTGGTCGGCACCCAGCCACAGGGCCGTGGGAATTTTTTCCCGGTGAAAATGTAATGCTACCCGGGCCGATTGATGTACCGGAATACATTTTCCTCCCCATTTTTCGCGGGAGTGCAGCAGGAATTTTTCCATGGCCTGGTTACCCCGCACCGGGTTGTAAATCATCAGAATCAGGTGCTTTATTTTGGTCTGTGCAAAACTGCACCATTCCCAGTTGTTGTGGTGCATGGCCAAAACAATAATACTTTTCCCCTTTTGGTAACACTCGTCAATGGTGTCCAAACCTTCAAATGTAATCCGTTTCTCCATCTGCTTTTCGCTCATACTGTGTAGCTTGATGCTCTCCAGCATCAGATCGGTAAAGTGGCGGAAAAACCGGGCGGCTATTTTTGTTCGCTCTGTTTCACTCTTTTCAGGGAAAGCATAGTGCAGATTTTCCAGCACTACCTTTTTCCGGTAACCAAAAACGTGGTAGATTAAAAAGTACAGGAAATCTGAAATCAGGAAAATAACCGGAAAAGGCAGGAGTGAAAAAAGGAACATAAAACCGGCAAGGAGCCTATTGAGGTTTTTTTTTAAAAAACCTTCGCTGTATCGTTTGTCTTTTAATGCCAGATTGTCGTCCATGATTGGAATAACTCAATAATTGGGATACAAATTTAACCTTTTAGCGGAACATCTGCAGGGCGTTTGTTTTTCCATCGCTTATGCGACCACAAATAGTATTCGGGCTGCTCCCGGATAGTGGCTTCCATCTTCCGAATGTATGCTTTCATTATTTCCGTTTCACTGAATTCCTGAGGGTTTTCAAATAATAGGTCAAATGAAATTTCATAAACGCCTCGTTGTTTCTTTACTGTTTTCTGAAAAAATACAGGATAATTGAAACGGCGTGAAATGGCAGCAGGGCCAGGGTAAAACATGGTTTCCTGGTTCAAAAAGGTGAGCCAGAACTTGTGAAAGAACGGCGGGGTTTGGTCGCCGGCAAGCCAAATGAACACTGGTTCTTTTTCTGTGTTGGCTTTTATTACCCTGCGGAGAACCTGGAAATTGGAGATCATCTCGGCTCCCATTCGTTGGCGGTTTTGATATACAAACACATCGTATTGCGGGTTGTGGAGTGGTTTGTAAACTCCCAGGATTTTATGTTTTATAAAAAGGGGAAAACAACTCGCCCATTCCCAGTTGTTGTAATGCATGGTGAGTACAACTACACTTTTCCCTTCTTCGAAAAAACGGTTCACCGATTCTGCGTTTTTAACGGTTATTCTTTTTCGAAAATCGGTTTCTTTCATTTTGCCAAGTTTGATCACTTCAAGCATTAAGTCGCCGAGATGCTTGTAAAACTTCCTGAAAATGGATTTTAATTCTTTTTCTGATTTCTCGGGGAAAGATTTTTTCAGGTTTTCCAACACTACTTTTTTCCGGTAGCCAACCACATAATAAACGATCAGAAAAAATAATCCGGATAAAAAATAGAGTACCGGAAAAGGAAACCGGGCTACCTGTTTAAGGAAAAAGATACCGATATTTGAAGAAAAGCCCCTGTTCATAGTAGTTCTAAAAGAGAGGTAAAACTACACTTTTTTCGACCAAAACAGGTCAAAAAACTATTTTCCTTTTTATCTTCGGCATAAATAATATACTGCTATGAAAACTTACTGGACATTTTTTATGGTTCTTTTTAGTACGGGGCTGTTTGCCCAGCAAACATTTATTGCCCATCGTGGGGCTTCGTACCTCGCGCCTGAGAATACCGTTGCCTCTGCCAATCTGGCCTGGGAACTGGGTGCCGATGCTGTGGAAGTGGACATTTACCTTACAAAGGATAACCGGGTGATGGTTATTCATGATAAAGACACAAAAAGGACTGCAGCCTGGAAAAAAAATATGGTCATTAAAGATTCTCCTGCGCTGGTGCTGCGCGACCTTGATGTAGGAAGCTGGAAAGATGAGAAGTACAAAGGGGAAAAAATTCCGTTTCTTTCTGAAATAATTGAAACCGTTCCGGAAGGTAAAAAGCTGGTGGTGGAAATTAAATGTGGAAGTGAGGTAATTCCTCATCTCGAACGAGTGGTTGAAAAGAGCGGGAAGAAGGATCAGATTATTTTTATCTGTTTTGGTTGGGAAACCATCCTCGACACAAAGAAAGCTTTTCCGGATAATAAATGTTACTGGCTGAGTTCGTCCAAAGGTGGATTGGAAAAGAAAATTGAACAGGCTGCCGCTGCCGGTTTGGAGGGAGTTAACCTTCATTTTAACATCGTGGATGAAGAGGTTATGGAAGTAGCAAAAGCAAACAACCTCGAGGTACTGGTATGGACTGTGGATGACCCTGCCGTTGCCCAAAAATTGACGGATTTAGGTGTTGCAGCTATTACAACCAACCGTCCGCAATGGCTGAAAGAGGAAATGGGGAAACTGTAATGTCTGCCGGCAATTTATTTTGTCAACCGTTCAAGCCTTTTCATAATAGAAAAAATGAAGGCAGCTGAGGCCAGACAGCATATTACAAAAATGGCCCATAGTTGCCACAGTTCCAGTCGATCCCAGAAGTAGCTTCCGATTCCCAGCAGCTTATTTCCAACTGCGGTTGCCAGTAACCATCCCCCTTGCATAAGTCCCTGAAAACGGACCGGGGACACTTTTGAAACAAACGAAAGTCCCATAGGGCTGAGGAATAATTCTGCAATAGTAAGTACCAGATAGCTGTTTATTAGCCAGTAAGGAGAAACCCTGGATGTGTCAGGAACAGGTTCTCCCTGTAGTTGCACGGGCGACACTACATCGAGCGAAGCCACCAGCATGATGAGAAACCCGAAGGAGGCGATGATCATGCCAATACCTATTTTTTTCGGTGTGGAAGGCTCCTTCCCGCGGTTGGCAAGCCAGGTGAATATGCCCATTACCATGAAGGTGAGCGAAACAATAAACAACGGGTTGAACGATTGAAAAATTTCGGGTGCAATGGCATTTTCCGGTTTGCCATGGCTGAAAAAATAGTAAGAAAGAAATCCCAGTCCGGCAAAAAGAACACCTCCCAGAATGCGAATCTGTTTCTGAAGTTTCTTCCGTAACAGCATAACCAGTCCGGCAATGGCTCCGATAAAAGCAAGGATATACCAGAGGTTGAAAAACAGGTAAGTAAACGGGCCTACTGATTTTGCGGTGTAGTCACGGGCAAACATGGTTTGCGTCAGCCCGTTCTGGTGAAATGACATCCAGAAAAAAATCACAACCACAAAAACCAGCAGTAAGGCTGTTACCCGCGGACGTTCCTGTTTTGTAGATGCCTGGAGTATCCAGGCAACAAAACCGCCAAAAAGGCCGAATGCAAAAGCAATGTCGGCATTGCCAAAAAGCAGGTAAATAACCAGGGCAATTGCAACCATTGCACCTAAAGAAAGGGCAATTTTTGAGAAGCTCTTTTCTACTTTTACTTCAGGCGCTGAAGTATCTACCTCTTTTTTTGGTAGCAGTTTACTGAAGAAAATATAAACCAGCAGCGAAACAAGCATAGCTCCGGCAGCCACTGCAAAGGCATAATTGTAGCCTTTTGCAAAAACCTCAATGTACTCGTGGGCAAATTTGTCCACATCGGTTACCGGTCCGTTCAAACAAACACTGTTTGCCAGCTCGGCAAACTGCGTTGAATGGGTAAGTTTTCCGCTGATAACCTGGTGGCAAAGTGCAGGCAGACTGCCATCGTGCACGAACCCGTTGGTTTTTAGCCACCAGTTACGAACACTCGTGGCGGCAAACGGCGCAAAAAAAGCGCCGATATTGATACCCATATAAAAAAGCAAATAGGCTTTGTCGCGTAGTTTTTCATATTTCGGATTGTCATACATTTGACCCACCACTGCCTGCAGGTTTCCTTTGAACAGACCGTTCCCAAGGGCAATGGTGAAAAGGAAAATCACTGTAAGCGAAAGCGGCATACCCGGGATGGCCATCATGGCATAACCAAGCAGCATGATAATAATACCGCTGAGGATAACCGTTTTATATTTTTTTGTGGCGTCGGCAATAATACCGCCAAGCAAGGCAAGCGCATAAATGGCAAAATAAAACCAACTGTAAATGCTCCCTGCAGTTTCTGCATTTACTCCATATTTTGCCTGGAGAAATAACACGAGAATAGCCATCATGGTATAAAAACCAAATCGTTCGCCCATATTAGCAAAAAAGGCAACGATCAAACCTTTGGGATGATTCTTAAACATCGGTTGCTGATTAAAATGATTTTTGATTCTTTTTTTACGGGTGATAAAGATAGTTGGATAACGGGCCTTTAAAGTGTGATATAAGTCAGTCTTTTTCCCTGATTTCAAAAAAAAGTCACATCCGGGTTAACTGTTTCTGTCAATTTATATTTTTGAAGTGAATGGGAATGTTACAGAAGATATTTTTAAAAATGATGTACTTTTATAGCTTGAATCACTTATGTATTAAATGCCAGAAGTGAAATAACTACTAATTACTAAAACAATAACAAAAATTAGAGACCAATGAAGTATGTTTTTCTTTTCTCAATGATCTTTCTAATGCTCCACGTAAATGCGAAGGACTATTCTGTTCAATCTCCGTCAGGAAGGATGGAAGTAAAAATATCGGTGGAGGAAGCTATTCAATATTCCGTTTTTCTTCATGGTGCGGAAATCATTTCACCATCGCCAGTTTCTTTGACACTGGAGGATGAAGTACTGGGACAGAATGCCAGGGTGAAGAAGGCCCGGACCATTTCGGTAGATGAAAAAATAGTGCCGGTTGTTGCCTGTAAATTTGCCCAAATTGAAGATACGTATAACCAAATGACCCTTTCTTTTAAAGGGTACAATCTGATTTTTCGCGCCTATGACGAGGGAGTGGCTTATCGGTGGGAAGTTACCAAAGACGGCCCGCTGAAGGTGATGCAAGAGTTGGCATCTTTTACTTTTCCTGCCGATCACCGGGTTTGGTTTCCGGAGGAAGAGAGTATGTTTTCTCACCAGGAGCGTATGTATCTCGATGTAAAACTATCTGAAATCACTCCCGAAAGGTTTGCCTCTACCGGATTATTGGTGGATTGCGGGAATAACGTAAAGGTTTACATCTCTGAGTCAGACTTGATTACCGATTATGCCGGCATGTTTTTAAAAGGTTCTGCTGAAAATCCTTACCGGTTGGAAGGAAAATATGCTGGTGTGGTGTTGAAAGAAGACAGGCGCAACGACCGGGATGTGGCTCCGGTAAAGCATGCAGATTATATCGCAGAACTGGAAGGCCCTAAAAGTTTTCCGTGGCGTGCAATGATCATTTCTGATGATGATAAGCAACTGGTGGAGTCGGAACTGATTTTTAAACTGGCACCTGAAAACGTACTGGAAGACACCGAATGGATCAAACCCGGCAAGGTAGCCTGGGACTGGTGGAATGCACTCAATATCTACGGGGTTGATTTTGAGTCGGGAGTTAACAATAACACATACAAATATTACATCGACTTTGCTGCAAAATACGGCCTCGATTATATCATTCTCGACGAGGGCTGGTATCACCTTGAGAATATTATGGATGTTGTGGATGAAATTGATGTTCAGGAGTTGGTGGACTACGGAAAGGAAAAAAATGTGGGCGTTATTCTTTGGGTAGTCTGGAAAGCGCTGGATGATAAATTTACCGAAGCGCTCGATCAGTTTGAAAAATGGGGAGTGAAAGGGATTAAGATAGATTTTATGCAACGTGACGACCAGTATATGGTGAATTTCTATGAAAAAGTTGCCCGTGAATGTGCCCAACGGAAACTGCTGGTGGATTACCATGGCGCTTACAAACCGACCGGTCTTCAGCGCAAATATCCCAACGTGGTTTCTTTTGAAGGGTTAAAAGGGCTGGAGAATAGCAAGTGGTCTGAGCAGCCCGATCCGGAGCACAATCTGACCTTGCCGTTTATCCGCATGGTGGCAGGGCCCATGGATTATACACCCGGAGCCATGCTGAACGCCAATAAAGAGAATTTCCGTATTATTTTTAATGCTCCAATGAGTCCCGGAACCCGTTGCCACCAGTTGGCTATGTATGCTGTATTTGAGAGCCCGTTGCAAATGCTTACTGACAATCCGTCGAACTACTACCGGGAGCCGGAGTGCATGGAGTTTTTGAAGCAGGTACCTACCGTTTGGGACGAAACCCGTGTACTGGAAGCCAAAGTGAGCGACTACATTTTAGTGGCCCGCCGTTTGGGTGAAACCTGGTATGTGGGTGCCATGACCGATTGGTCTCCCCGTGAAATGGAGCTGGATCTCGGGTTTCTCGACTCCGGAAATTTCAAAATGCAGGTGTGGAAAGACGGCGTGAATGCAGACAAACATGCGGCAGATTTTAGCCAGGAAGAGGTGAATGTAACCAAATCATCTAAAATTAAAATCGAAATGGCTCCCGGTGGTGGATGGGCTGCAATAATTAAAAGAAATTAGGAATCGGGGTTTTGCTGGTTTCTTTGGTGATTGCTCCGCCAAAGAAACATCGTCATTACTTAGGTTCATTTATGTTGAAATACAATTAAAACCATAACCAATGGAAAGAAGGAATTTTATTAAAAATGCCGCAGCCAGTGGAGTTGCAATGGCTGGACTCGGAAATGTATGGAGCGCTGGAGCGTCGGAGAAAATGACCACCAACGAAGCCAGGTTTAAGTTGAAGTATGCCCCTCATCTGGGAACATTTGCGGCACATGCAGGGAAAGACCCCATTGACAATATTAAGTTTATTGCGGATCAGGGGTTCAGGGCCATTTTCGATAACGGGCTTATGAAAAAGCCGCCTGAGTTGCAGGAAAAGATTGCCAGCGAACTGGATCGTCTTGGAATGGATTTAGGTCCTTTCGTGCTGTATGCCGATTTTAGTGTAAAGTCTTTTGTTTTACAGGATGCGGAAATAAAAGAGATGCTAAAAAAGAAAATGCAGGAAGCCCTTGAGGTGCAAAAACGTACCAATGTAAAAACAGCTTTGGTTGTACCCGGGCGTTACGATGAAAAGTTGCACTGGGATTATCAAACAGCCAATGTGATAGACAACATGCGTTTATGTTGCGACGTTGTGGGAGATTCCGGCCTTGAACTGGTTATGGAACCATTGAATGCCCTTACCAATCATCCTGGTTTATTCCTTACCCGGATGCCACAGGCCAAGATGATTTGTGTGGCTGTGGACCATCCCAGTTGTAAAATTGTAAATGACATTTACCACCAGCAAATTACGGAAGGGAACATTATTCCAAACATTGATATGAGTTGGAATTACATTTCCGCCTTCCACATTGGCGATAATCCGGGTCGTAATGAACCCACTACCGGAGAAATTAACTACAAAAATATTTTCAAACACATCTACCACAAAGGTTACGACGGAGTGCTTTGCTGTGAGCACGGGAAAAGTATTCCGGGCAAAGAAGGGGAGTTGGCTTTTATTAAAGCCTACCGGGAAATGGATGCGTTTGAAATTTGAATCCACGGAAAGTTCGTCTGCTGACTTGTGTTGACGTACTGACTTTTTTCGTAGAATAAGTGAGCTGGTGTGTCGGAAGCCGCCAGCTCATTTTATATCCTTTCGCTTGTTGACTGGCGATTCTTAGCGAACAGTTATTTTATGAGGGATTCAGTGAAAGAGCTTGTTTAAAGCGCAGGTATATTGTTTTTTTCGAAAGGGAAGTACCGTCCAAATTTTTTTGCCCAGAAATTGCCCTATAAAAAAGCTGCCCAGCAGAAACGGCGCCAGCGACCAGGTCAATTCCAGATGATGAAACTGACGGATGAGGATAATTAGCGGCACCGGTGCATGAATGGCAACAAACCAGCAAACGGAAAGTTTTTGCAGCCCGCCACGCAGGTAGCCAAATGGCAGGTTGATGAGGATAGTGGCCAGGCAGGTATAAAATACGCGCCATTCAAGGCTCAGCATGTTGCTGAAAAAAAGCATATTGCCGGTATCCGGATTCATGTAGGTTTGGAATTAAAATGTATCCAGTCTATCCCCTTTTTTAATAATCCGAGTGTGTTTTCCTCAAAACCGCCGGGTTCTGGCGAATAATTGTACTTCCAGGATGCATTTGCGGGAAGACTTGCAAGAATCGATTCGGTGTTTCCTCCCGATTCCAACCCGAATTTGGTGCCCCGGTCATGTACCAGGTTAAATTCCACATACCGTCCACGACGCAGTAACTGCCATTCTTTTTCACTTTCAGAATAAGAGCGGTGGCCGTTTTTTTTCATATATCCCACGTAGATATCAGGGTAGAGTAGTGACAGGCTTTTTGTAAATTCAAAAAGCTTTTCAAACTCTTCGGAACTTCCGGGTTTGAGCCGGTCGAAAAAAATACCGCCCACGCCACGGGTTTCGTTACGGTGAGGCAAAAAGTAATAATCGTCTGCCCACTGTTTATAGTCCTGATAGAAACGGGTATCGAACCGGTCACAGGTTTCCTTTAGTAAATGATGAAACGAAATAGCATCCTCTGGTTCAATAATATGTGGTGTGAGATCGATTCCACCGCCAAACCACGAAATTCCATTGTCAAGTGCAAAGTAGCGCACGTTCATATGAATAATGGGCATCCATGGGTTTTGCGGATGGATAATGGAGGAGATGCCGGTGGCGGCATAATGTTGTGCATTTTCGCCCAGTATTTTTTTCATTTCCGGCGAATATTTTCCTTTCACAAAAGAAAAGTTTACGGCTCCTTTTTCAATAATATTCCCGTTTTGAAAAATGGCGGTAGTCCCTCCGCCAATTTCTTTTTCCCACTGATCGCTACTGAACTTTCCTTTGCCATCGGCTGATTCCAGCGTGTTGCAAATTTTTTTCTGAAGGTCAGAGTAGGTACGGGCTATTTTTTCAATTTTATTCATGTTTCTTTAACCGATGTAACCTAAAAAACTATTTTTCCTTTTTAGCGTGGTTTCCTGTTCGTGCTTTTCAGAAAACATACGCTCAAAAAAAGAGATGATGTTGTATTTAACAGCCTGCGTGTAGTATTGTTTTCTTAGGCACAGTAAAAAGGCAAGATACAACATATTGTTTTTCACATAAAGTATATTGAAAAAAACCGCAGTAAAAATTTGAGAAAAGTATCGTTTTTTGCTACTTTTATCGAAAAATTACTAAAGTGAATGCAAAGAAATATATCAAATATTTATTGTCAGTAGAAGATTATTCCTTTTCACTTGAAGAAATTGCAGGGAAAACTGATGGCAATGGTACCTCATTAAAATTTGAACTGTTGAGACTTGCAGAAAAAGGGGAGATTATTAATCTCCGAAAAGGGTTTTATCTGATCATTACTCCAAGATATTCATCAGCGCAAAAATTACCGATCCAGCTTTATTGTGAGAAACTATTTACCTTTTTGGAAAGAAATTATTATGTCGCTCTTTTTTCTGCTGCAAAGTTTTATGGAGCAGGTCATCAGCAAATTCAGCGAGATTATATTGTAACTGAAAGGCCTAAATTTAATGACATCTCAAAGAACAACTTTGATATACGTTTTTTTACAACAAGCAAATGGTCTGAAAAAAATATTCAGATTAAAAAATCGGATGCTGGTATTTTTAAAATATCCGGCCCGGCTTTAACAATAGCTGATTTAATTCATCATCAAAGTAAGCTGGGGGGAATAAACAGGGTATTTTCAGTAGTAGAGGAACTTACTGAAGAATTAAAAGAACCTGATTTACTTGAGTTATTGAAATGGTATCCCAGTAAAAGTACTCTGCAACGTTTTGGGTTTTTACTTGAGGAATTAGGAATTAGTAAAAATTTTCAGGATATCATATATGATAGCTTAAAGCCAGTGAAAATATTTCCGGTTTTGTTAAGCCCAAAATCTGACGAAAAACCGGGAGCTGTTAATAATAAATGGAAGGTTGATGTGAATGTAAAATTGGAAAGTGATTTATGATTCCGAGGCCTTATATCGCAAAATGGCAGGAATATGCCCCCTGGAAAGAATTTGCACAGGTGGAACAGGATTTAATTATCTCGCGTGTTCTCGTTGAGATATTTAACGACGAGTTCCTGCTGGAAAATCTGGCATTTAGGGGAGGAACTGCCTTGCATAAACTATATCTCAGTCCTGCCCCACGATATTCCGAAGACATTGATTTGGTTCAAATTAAGCCAGGCCCCATAAAACCAATAATGCAGCGAATAGGCGAAGTTATTTCGTTTTTTGAAGAAGAAAGAACAACACAGGTTAGAGGGCATGGAGCAAAAGTGCTTTATCGTTTTACTTCGGAGTATGAAGAAATACGGATGCGATTGAAGTTGGAAATAAATTGTAAAGAACACTTTAATGTACTTGGATGGGTAGATTTTCCTTTTGAAGTAAGCAGCGAATGGTTTACGGGGAAAACTCAAATAAAAACTTATACGCTAAATGAGCTGTTAGGGACAAAATTAAGAGCCTTATACCAACGAAGCAAAGGACGAGACTTGTTTGATTTAAGTTATGCCCGTCAAAATTTGGAGTTGAACTATGTGCAAATAATAAAATGCTTTAGAGAATATACCTCATTTTCAACAGGGAAAAGATCTCCCGGTAAAAGGGAATTTTTATTGAATGTTGAAGAAAAGGAAAACAGCCCGGAATTTAGTGGAGATATAGAAGGCTTATTGCGACCGGAGATTTTTTACAATCCGGGCGAAGCTTTCGAATGGGTAAAATCAGAACTAATTGAAAGAATTTAAGAGATACTATAGTGAAGTCCGTTAAAATTCAGCTATTTCGTTTCCAATCAGTATTTTTTACCCAGTCTGCTAAAAACAATGCGTTCTCAAACGGCAACCCCGGAATAAATCCGTGCCCCAGATTAAAAATCCAGTTTTGGTGTTGGTTTCCGAACTCAATGTAATTGTTCAGGGTTCTTTCTATCTCCTCGCGGCTGGCAAACAGCAGACGCGGATCAATGTTGCCCTGTAACCCTATGTCATTGTGCACCAGTTTTCTGGCTGTCGTCAGAGGTGTCTGCCAGTCGATGCTCAGAAAATCGCAATGTTCGGGAGTGATTTCAGCAATACCGGTTCCCACACCTTTCGGGAAAAAGATAAAAGGGATATTCTCTTCACGCACAGCTGCCGCAATTTTTTTTGTTGCCGGTAAAAACAGTTTTTTATACATGTCGAACGGCAGCAGTCCGGCGTGTGTATCGAAAAGCTGGAACACCTCCACTCCGTGCCTGATTTGCTCTTTTGCATAAATGATGGAAAGTGTTGTGATGGCATCCACCAATTTTTGGGTTGTTTCCGGGTTTTGGTAGATGAATTTGACCGCATCGGGGAAATCGCCTTTGCGGCCCAGGCCTTGCAGCATAAACAGCAGTACAGTAAGCGGCGCCCCGCAGAAGCCAATCAGCGGGGTATTTGCCGGCCTTGTTTTGATAATCTCATCTACTACATCGTAAATATAGAATAGCTTCTCTGGGTTAGGATTCAGGTTCTCCAGCGGGTTTTTGCGCTGTGCCAGTGGTTTTTCAAAAACAGGCCCGGCATCAGTAAAGTCAAGCCCCATGCCCATAGCGTAGGGAATAACCAGGATGTCGCTGAACAGAATGGCTGCATCCACCCCTAAATCATAAACCGGCAAAAGAGTAACCTCTGCTGCAACTTTGGGGTTTTGCATCATCTGCCAGAAGGAATACTTTTCCTTTATTTTCAGGTACGAAGGTAAAACCCTGCCCGCCTGGCGCATAAACCAAACGGGGGGGCGCGACGTAGGCTTTCCTTTTAAGGTCTGTAACAAAATGGGTTCCGGCATTATCCTAACTAATTTTAATTATTTTTTTAGTGCTTCTATCCTCTCTTAAAATCTACTTCAATTTTTTCATTGCCATATAACTGGCCTCCACCGTTTTTTGAATGTCTTCTTTGGTGTGTGCTCCTGAAACAAATCCGGCTTCGTATTGCGATGGCGCCAGGTAAATGCCACTTTCGAGCGACATTCTGAAATATTCAGCAAACAAGGCAGTGTTGCATTTTTTTACATCGGCAAATGACTTTACACTTTTTTCGTCGGTAAAAAACAACGTAAACATGGAACCAACCCGGTTGATTACGCCATTGAACTGGAGTTCATTTAGGTTGTTTTGTAGCCCTTCTTCCAGCAAAGCAGCGGTTTCTTCCAGTTTATCATAAAAACGTGTCATTTCATTGAGCAGTTTGAGGGTGGTAATGCCGGCAGCCATGGCCAGTGGATTACCCGACAATGTTCCGGCCTGGTACACCGGCCCTTTGGGCGCCAGGGAATCCATAATTTTTTGTTTCCCTCCGTAAGCACCAACGGGGAGCCCTCCTCCGATGATTTTTCCGAATGTGGTTAAGTCAGGCGTGATGCCAAGTAACTCTTGTGCACCGCCTTTTCCTAACCGGAAACCGGTCATTACCTCGTCGAAGATGAGGACAGTATTATTTTCATCACACAATTTGCGGAGTCCTGTAATAAATTCTTTTTCAGGAATTATAACTCCCATGTTTCCTGTAATTGGTTCGAGAATTACAGCGGCAATCTGGTTTTTATATTTTTCGAAAAGCCGTTCTACTGAAACGAGGTCATTAAATTGTGCGCTTAACGTATCGCGGGCAGTTCCCTCGGTAACACCGGGCGTATTGGGCGTTCCAAAGGTTAGGGCCCCTGAGCCGGCCTGAATCAGAAAACTGTCGTTGTGGCCATGGTAGCATCCTTCAAACTTAACCACCAGGTTTCGGCCGGTGTACCCCCGAGCAAGGCGCAATGCGCTCATGGTAGCTTCGGTTCCCGAGTTAACCATCCGCACCATATCAATAGAAGGCACCAGCTTTTTTATAAGTTGTGCCATTTCGGTTTCGGTTTCGGTTGGCGCTCCAAAGCTGGCACCCAAGGCAGCTGTTTGCTGAATGGCTTCAACCACCTGGGGATGAGCATGACCTAAAATCATTGGACCCCACGAACCCACGTAGTCGATGTATTCATTTCCGTCAATATCGGTAACTTTGGAGCCTTCGGCTTTGGCGATAAACGGTGGATTTCCGCCTACACTGCCAAATGATCGTACGGGTGAATTTACCCCGCCGGGAATATGTTTTTGTGCTTCCTGAAAGGCTGCAATGCTTTTTGTAAGATTCATTTTGTTAACTGTTTTTTAAGTAACTCATGAGTTACCTGCTACAAATCCTGAATAATTTCCTGTGTGTGATACGAAATAATGATGTCGGCGCCGGCGCGTTTCAGTCCGGTGAGTAGCTCGTGTACAATGCGTTTTTCATCGATCCAGCCTTTGGCGGCAGCGGCTTTCACCATGGCAAATTCGCCGCTTACGTTATAGGCAGCCACGGGCATATTGAATGTGTTTTTTACCCGGAAGATGATATCCATGTAGTTTAGGGCAGGTTTTACCATCACAATATCAGCGCCCTCTTCGATGTCGAGCTCTACTTCGCGCAGGGCTTCATCGCCATTGGCCGGATCCATCTGGTATGTTTTACGATCTCCAAACTGTGGGGCGCTTTCGGCTGCCTCACGGAACGGTCCGTAAAATGCCGAGGCATATTTGGCTGAATAGGCCATAATGGGCAAATTGTAAAAGCCTTTTTCGTCGAGTGCTGCACGAATAGCCTGCACCCGGCCGTCCATCATGTCGCTCGGCGCTACCATATCCACGCCGGCCTCTGCCAGCGAAACCGATTGTTTGGCCAGCGTCTCAAGGGTGAAGTCGTTGTGCACATCGCCGTTCACAATAGTTCCGCAATGCCCATGGGTGGTATATTCACAGTTACAGATGTCTGCCACGAGAAACAGGTTGGGAACTTCCTTTTTCAGGGCCTGAACAGCCTGTTGTACAATTCCGTTGTGCTGGCAGGCAACCTCTCCGGTTTCGTCTTTCTGCTCAGGTATTCCAAAAAGAAGTACTGTTTGCACCCCTTTGTCGAATAACTCCTTGCCCTTTTCCACCAGCTTGTCAACCGAAAGTTGAGCGTTGCCCGGCATCGAAGAAATGGGGTTTTCAACTCCTTTCCCCGGGCAAACAAACAGGGGCATCATCAGGTCGTTTCGCGTTAGGGTGGTTTCACGTATCAGGTTGCGAATAACTTCCGTTTGGCGCAACCGGCGAAGTCTTGTTACTGGAAATGTCATGGTTATGTCTTTTTTATGTTTTTTGAAATATAATAATTTAAAATGGATTCAACGATTCCTGAAGAAGAACTGTTTTGTGCCACCGCCAACGGATGATAACCGCTTTCCCTGGCTGCATGGGCAGTAATTTCACCAATACAGGCCAGGCGAATTTTTTGAGTGCTCAGTCCCGGAAACAGTTTCAGAAAATTGTAAATTCCCGAAGGACTGGTAAAAATGATCATGTCGTATTTGTCTTTTTCAATTCGATCGACCACTTCGGGATCCATCTTTTCAGGCATTTCTGTCTGGTAAATATCTATTCTGGTACAATCGGCCCATTCGCTTAAATGATCCTGGATAACCGTGCGGGCCAGATTTCCAAGGGGCAACAATATTTTGGGTTTTGTTCCGGTTGTTTTGATGTGCCGGGCAAATGGCTCCGAGAAATCTTCGGCTGTAGAACCCGGGTTTATGAACGCTGCCCGGTATCCGAATTTTTCCAGTGTTTTTTTTGTTTTTTCCCCAATTACAGCGATTTGCAGTTCTTCCGGTAGTTTACTATTCCCCTTTACTTTCTGCAACATTTCAAAAAAATAACTGACGCCGTTAGAGCTGGTTAAAACCATCCATTGAAATTTTTCCAGCTCCAAAAATGTTTTTTCTTCCTCACCGGTTAAAGCCAGCGCTTTGATTTCGATGAGAGGAAATTCCAACAATGTCGCTCCTAAGTCTGTCAACAGACTATTTAATTCACCGGAAGCGCCTTTGGGACGGGTTGAAATGAATACCTTATTTTGGAGATGTTGGCTCATGAAGTTCTGATTGCCTCTATCATTTTTGCCGCGCCTCGTGCAATGAGTTTTTGGGCCAGCCTTTCGCCAACAACAGCTGGATTAACCGCGGATCCGGTTTCTGTATCCGACAGGTAAGAGGTGCCGTCTAAGGAAGCAACAAAACCGGTTAGTGAAAGATGCTCCCCGTCGAATTGTGAGTAGCATCCTACCGGCACCTGACATCCTCCCTCAACGGCATGAAGAAATCCGCGTTCAGCTTCCGCGGCATCCCAGGTAGCGGCATGGTTGATCCCTTTCAGAAGTTCATCGGTGACTGTGTCGCCAGTCCTCGATTCGATGGCAATAATTCCCTGACTGGTAGCCGGAATAATGATTTCAGGCTGAATGATTTCGGTGATATACTTTTCAAGGCCAAGCCGCTGAAACCCGGTTGCGGCCATGATCATTGCGTCGCAGTAACCCTCTTCCATTTTTCGCAGACGGGTGTTTACATTTCCCCGGATATCGATAATCCGGAAGTTTTTGTTGTACCTGAGCAGGCTTGCTTTCCTGCGCAGGCTCGAAGTAGCAATTATGTCGTTTCCTGTCAGTTCATCTAACGTGCGACCGTCTTTGCAAACCAGGGCATCCCGGAATTCCCCCCGTTCGAGAACCGCCCCCAGTTTCAATCCTTCGGGAAGTGAAGTGGGAAGATCTTTGAGGCTGTGCACGGCCATATCTATTTTGCCATCAAGCAGATCCTTTTCAATTTCTTTGGTAAAAACTCCTTTGTCGCCAATTTTTGAAAGGGCAACATCCAGAATTTTATCTCCTTTGGTTTTGATGATTACAATTTCAACATCGGTTTCAGGGAACTTTTCCAGCAATTTTTTCCGGGTTAGTTCGGCCTGGAAAAGGGCAAGCTGGCTACCCCTTGTTCCAATTCTGACGGTTTTTTTATTCATTTTTTATTCGTTGCCAATACTGAACAATTCATTAACTAATTTCAAAGATTCGGTTCTTTTGCCGTTGGAGGTCATTTCTTTCAGGTTTTTAATGAACAGTCGCGTATATTTTTGAGTGAGGTGATTTGAAAACTCTTTGATGGCATGCTGCGTTTCTTCTGAATTAATATTGTTATAAAGCGATAACTCTTCTTTGGTCACTTTCAGCATATTGTAGGTAATGGCCTTAATGGCGGGCCGTAAAGAACGACTGGCCAGCCACTCGCTGAATTCTGCCACAATTTCGTTGATGATTTCGTTGGCCGCATCGATACTGCCTTTTCTTTTTTCCATGTTGGCGTTTACAATTTCCTGTAAATCGTCAATGGTAAACAGCCGGGCAGCCTCCAGTCCCTCAACATTTTCCTCTATATTCCGGGGCACAGAAATGTCGATATAAACCTGGCTGCCACCTTTCCTTTCAGTCAGGGCCTGTTCAATCATAGTGCGGGTAACCAATGATACTTTTGACCCGGTGGCCACAATAACAATATCGTACAGGTACAGGTGGCTCGGTACCTGGTCAAAAGGCAGGACGGTGCAATGGTGTCTTTCGGCCAGTTTCCGGGCTTTTTCTTCGGTCCGGTTGGTAACGGTGATTTTTGTGATGCCGTTTTTGTACAGGTTTTGTAAAACCAGGCCTCCGGTTTCACCGGCGCCAATCATTAAAACTTTTTTTGCCGCAAGGTCTTCAAACAAAGCAGAACATTTCTGAACTGCAGCGCTGCTTACCGAAGTAGCGCCCATTTTTATCCGGGTTTCGGTGCGCACACGTTTCCCTGCCTCAAACGATTTTTGAAACAACCGCATTAAAACCGCATCGGTCAGTGCCGCTTCGGTGCAAAACAAGTAGGCCTCTTTAATTTGCCCGATGATCTGGTCTTCGCCAATAATCATAGAGTCGATGCCTGAAGCCACTTCAAACAGATGTTTTACAGCGTCATCGTTTTCATAGCTGTAAAAAGAGTGCCAGTATTTGTTTTCAATTCCTTTGAAATGTTTCAATGTTTTGTACACCAGCTTTGCCGCCAGCTGAAAATCGTACTTGTCCTGCGAAAAGTAAATTTCGGTCCGGTTGCATGTGGACAAAACCACAATGTCTGAAATTTCGGTTTCTTTTTGCAACAGTTCCGAGAAAGGAATAATTTCTTCTTTCGATAAAGAGAATTGTTCCCTCACTTCAACGGGCGACGTTTTATAACTAATCCCTGTCAGGCCAATCATAATTTTGTTTTTCGAATAAAAAAATCACTAATGAAATTAAAGATAACAGGAGTGCAATGTGTTGATACATACCTGTCAGGCAGTTTCCTTGTTTAATCCTGCCGGGTTGAAATGAATTTATAATGAAGTGGGAGGCGGACGGCCAAAAAGAGCAGGGTGAAAGCAGTTATTCCATTTTTTAAAACAGAAATAGCTTGTATGCTGTAGTTTCTTTTTAAAGACAAGAAATTCATTAGTACCGGGAGAGAAAAAATCTGCATTGCTTTGGTAATGAAAGTTTGAAAAATATCCGGTAGCAGATTCAACGTAAGTTTTTCCGGTAGCAGATTCAATGAAGATATTGTGTTCATCCCATTGAATTTCACCTGCAGAAGCTTTGTTTACACCAAAAAGCAGGAAAAAGGCATAAAACATCACAAATGCGATGTAGGGAATATGTGTGGTAAAAATGCCTATTGTAAACATTCTGCTTTTTTTGTTTCTGTCAGTTTGCTAAAGTATAAAAAATAAGTCGGAAAATTGTTTAATGTTTTTGTGTTTAAAAGAGAGTTTGTGTAAACATCAACCGGGTGGTTGAGATATGTCAACGGGTTGTTCAGGTGTTTCCACGAAAAAAATCAAACGTTCAGATAAGAAGGAGTATTGGAACCCGGTCGGGCAAAAATCGGGAAATGTACCTTCAGTATATGTAATTTCAAGTTCTGTCTGTTTTCGGACCTCTTTTGGCCGAATGGAAGGTTGTAATTTTCGGCTCATTCTTAATTTTAAATTTATCTTTGTCTTCATTCCAAACTTAAATAACTAAAAATGAGAAAGGAATGGCTTTTTGTTTTATTCGTTTTGTTGTTAATGAATTCGTGCGTGAATAGAAAACCAGTTGATTTGATAGTAACGAATGCCACTGTTTACACGGTGGATAATACGTTCTCAAAAGTGGAAAGCTTTGCTGTGGTAAATGGAAAGATTGCAGCCACCGGAACTGCAACGGATATTTTAGCAAAATATACCTCGGAAAATATACTGGATGCCGATGAAAAATTTGTTTTTCCGGGATTCAACGACGCACATTGTCATTTTAACGGCTACGGCGAAAACCTGATGCAGTATGCCGATTTACGGGGAACCTCGGGCCCGGATGAAATTTACCGTGCCATTCGTGCGCACCACGAAAAGTTTGGAGGAGAATGGTTGCTGGGGCGAAGCTGGGATCAGAACGACTGGCAAGCAGCTGGTTTCCCGGATAAAACCAAACTGGATGAACTCTTTCCGGAAACACCGGTTTACCTGGTGCGAGTGGACGGCCATGCAGGCTGGTGCAACTCCAAAGCACTGGAACTGGCCGGAATTACTGTCGCAACCAAAGTGGCTGGCGGTATGGTTGAAATAAAAAATGGCGAACCTACCGGAATTTTAATTGACAATGCTATGGGATTGGTTTCGCGCTTGATTCCTGATAGTAGCCGGGAGCAACAAAAAAAGGGGCTTTTGGAAGCACAGAAAAGTTGTTTTACAGCCGGGCTTACCTCTGTTACCGACTGTGGCCTGGGTAAAAATACCATTCTGCTCATAAAAGAGATGCAAAACGGTGGCGAACTGAAAATGCGCATCAACGCCATGCTGAATCCTACGGAAGAGAATTTTGAGTTTTTTGTGAAGGACGGGCCGGAGAAAAACGAACGGCTGGTGGTAAACACCATAAAACTTTTTGCCGATGGTGCCCTGGGATCACGGGGAGCGCTGTTACTCAAGGATTATTCCGATGACCCCGGGAACAGTGGAATTCAAATAGAAGGACAGGAGTATTATGATCGGATTTGTCAATTGGCCTACGACAACCATTTTGCAGTGGCCACCCATGCTATTGGCGATAGCGCGAACCGACTGGTATTAAATACGTATGCCCGTTTTTTGAAAGAAAAAAACGATCGGCGCTGGCGCATTGAGCACGCGCAGATTATCGATTCGGATGATTTTGAAAAGTTTGCCCGTTATTCCATAGTCCCGTCGGTGCAGGCTACCCACGCTACTTCTGACATGTACTGGGCCGGTGACCGCCTGGGAGAGAAAAGGCTGAAGAATGGTGCATATGCCTATCAAACCTTGTTGAAGCAGAACGGCTGGCTGCCTAATGGCACCGACTTCCCGGTAGAGCGTATCGAGTCGCTGTTTACTTTTTATGCGTCGGTTTTTCGTACCGACCCCTCCGGTTGGCCCGAAGGTGGATTTCTGAAAGAGGAAGGACTTTCGCGTGAACAGGCGTTGCGTTCCATGACCATCTGGCCGGCAAAAGCTTCGTTTGAAGAAAACGAAAAAGGAAGCCTTGAGCCTGGTAAGTGGGCCGACTTTGTTATCCTTGATACTGATTTAATGACGGCCGATCCGCAGGAAATGTTAAAGGCAAAAATCGAAAGTACGTGGATTGCCGGGGAGAAGGTGTTTGGAAATTAACCGGGAGAATTTGACTCCACCTGCCTGGTAGTTAACATTCCGGATGTTGTTTCCGTTGTGTTAACGCAGTATGGATAAAAACCCGATATCAGGGATATAAGCAGATTATTTATTTACTTTGCAGCGTCAAATTTTTGAAGCAATGATGCTGGTAAAAACCAAAAAGGAACTTTTTGAAAAGTTACAGATGCTCCGCGAAAAAGGGAGCATTGGCTTTGTTCCTACAATGGGTGCGCTGCACCGCGGGCATTTGTCGTTGGTAGATTTCGCTGCAAGGGAGAACCCTGTGGTGGTAGTGAGCATTTTTGTAAATCCTACACAGTTTAATGATCCCGACGACCTGAAGCGTTACCCGCGTGACCTGGAGGCCGATCTCGAGTTGCTGAAAACGACCGGCTGTAACCTGGTATTTGCTCCGGAAGCAGCGGAGATGTATCCGGAACCCGACACCCGGAAATTCGATTTTGGGCACCTGGAACAGGTAATGGAAGGGAAGCACCGTCCCGGACATTTTAACGGCGTAGCGCAGGTAGTAAGTAAGTTTTTTGAAATAGTGCAACCCGACCGGGCCTACTTTGGGCAGAAGGACTTTCAGCAATTGGCTGTTGTTAAAATGCTTGTGCGTTTGTTAAACCTGCCGGTTGAAATCGTTGCCTGCCCCATTATCAGGGAAAAGAGCGGGCTGGCCATGAGCTCCCGCAACGAACTGCTTTCTCCGGAGGAACGCGAAAATGCCTCTCTGATATTTGACATACTAAGTCAGGCAAAAAACCTAACCGGGGAAAAATCCGTAGAAGGACTTGTAAACTGGGTGATTGAGAACATCAACAAAAACCCGTTTTTAAACGTTGAATATTTTGAGGTTGTTGATAGTGAAAACCTTCAACCAGTGAAAACCTGGGAAGAAAAAGGTGAAAAAACAGGGTGCATTGCTGTTCATTGTGGTAAAGTACGATTGATCGACAATATAGTTTTGAACTGAAAAACCGTGTTATGCAGATAGAAGTTTGTAAATCGAAAATACATAAAGTAACCGTCACCGAAGCCAACCTGCAGTATGTAGGTAGCATTACCATTGATGAAGATTTGATGGATGCCGCCAACATGATTGAGAATGAGAAGGTACAGGTGGTAAACATTAACAACGGTGAGCGTTTGGAAACATACGTTATTAAAGGCGACCGTGGTTCGGGAACCATTTGTCTGAATGGTCCTGCCGCCCGGAAAGTGGCTGTTGGCGATGTGGTTATTATTATCTCTTATGCTTTAATGGATTTTGAGGAGGCGAAAAGCTTCAAGCCCTCTATCATTTTTCCCGACCTGGAAACCAACAGTCTGGTGTAGCAGATAGCAATATTTACACGAACTTTTCTCTTTTCTGCAGATTGAAAAGTCCGTAAAGAATAAAAACAACCATCCCTACTCCCAGGAAAATCCTGTTTTTAGTAACAATTCCCTGCCAGATGATTTCGTTAAAATTATTGGGAATCTGAAACGGGTTCAAAAATACATTCCATTGCGTACGTTCCACGGCGTCCTGTAAAATAATGAGAGCCACTCCAATCAGCACCATGAGCACCGCCGTTCCGTTTCCGTTTTTTATAATCGTTGAAAACATAAAAGAGAGAGAGCCCATAAATACAATGGGGTACATGAGTTGGTAGGCCATTTCTGTGATATCTACCTTGTAAAGAAGAATGGAGGCTACTCCCGAAAACAGTAAGATGATCAGGAAAATCAGGATGTAGATCATGAGTAACCTTACCAGCCATACTTTGTAACGGTAGTTCGGAATGCCAAAGAGGATTTCGAGCATCCGCGCATCGTCGTCGTTTTGAATGCCGAATACCGAAGGATAAAAAATCAGCAGGATTCCGGGGAAAATAAGCAGGCTGTATACTGTGCCCTCGCTCAGTACACCGCGGTTCCAAACTGTTTGAATGGCGAAAAAAAGGAAGAACGCAAAAGCGGCGAGCAGGAACCAGATAAACCGGCCGGCAAAAATAATTTTCAGGTTGTACCGTACCATTCTTGCCAGGTTGATAAGACTGTTTTTTATATCGGGATTTCGTTTCATTTGCTACACATTTTTTGCAAAATCTTTTAACAAACATAAATAAGCATCCTCAAGGTGAGGAGACACGTTCACTGCATCCTGCGCCGGTTTTTCTTTGGAAAGTACACGCACCTTAATGTTTTCGCCGTCGCGCATGTGGTGCACAATCAGTTGTTTGTTGGCAAAGTTGTCGAATTCTTTGGCTGGCAGGGTCATTTGCCAAACAAAACCTTCGCCCATTTTTACCATGTCGCCGGGTGTCCCGAAATATTTCAGATCGCCCCGGTTTATCACAGCTACCTGATTGCACGAACTGGAAATATCCTCAATGATATGCGTCGAGAAAATTACGATTCGTTCGCGACTGAGTTCCACCAGAAGGTTTCTGAAACGGATACGCTCGCGGGGGTCGAGCCCTGCCGTTGGTTCATCTACAATGAGAATGCGCGGCAGGTTAAGCAAAATCTGGGCAATACCAATACGTTGTTTCATTCCGCCGGAGAATGAACCTATTTTGTCGTCTTTGCGCTCAAACAGATGTACACTTTTCAGTACGTATTCCAGTCGTCCTTTTCGCGTGCCGGCATCCCTGATTCCTTTCAGGATAGCCTGGTAGTCGAGAAATTCCCAGGCCGACATATTCTCGTAGGTGCCAAAAGCCTGGGGCAGGTACCCGATAAGTCCCTGTAACTCTTCCCGGTGTTTCTGGGTGTCGAGGCCGTTGATCCAGATTTTTCCGTAGCTCTGTTCAAGGATTCCGCAGATAATGCGCATCATGGTCGATTTTCCTGCGCCATTAGGCCCCAGTAATCCAAACATGCCGGTTTTAATTTCCAAAGAAACGCCGTTCAGCGCCCGGAAAGGTACTTTACGTTTCCCGATAACAGGGATTTGCCGTACCAGGGTAAAGTACCACCGGCGGAAGGTTGCCAGTCTTCCTTCAATGCGTGCGATGTTCAGGTTTTTCCGGTGAATGTATTCGCCCGAACTGTAAATAACAAGCAACAATAACCACACAATGCCAGCAAAAATGATCATCCCAATGTTGTCCCAACGCCTGAAAAAGATAAAAAGAAACAGCGCCGGGACTCCCCAGTAAATTACATTTTTTACGATTCGGTTAACTTTCAGGTAAACAGGTTTTTGGGTTGCTTCAAATTTGTTGGACATTATCTGTGCAAACGGAACTCTCAGCAGGAACAGGAAGAAATATACAAAATGTGACATGACCCACATCCATACATTGCTTTCAAGATAGAAGAAGGTGAAATAAATAAGAAATCCGAATAGTGGAACCTGCCACACGAGGTCGTAAAAATCACGTAGTTTCTTGTAATCCTTCAGCAAGCCGGCACGTTCCCTGATTTTGATTCCAGCCTTCCATTCACGGGCCAGCCGGCTGTCCCGATCATAGATTTTTACCAGTTTGCGAACCACAATACGGATGGGCTCTTTTTCGTCGATGACCCTGGAACTTGCCTGCCTCAGACTGGTGAGCACAAAGGCGGTCACTCCCGGAATAAGAATGACAACCAGCATAAAACTAAGGAGTTGCCACATAAAGGATTCTACTTCGAAATAAATGTAGATTGTGCCAGCAACGAAGAGTACAATTTGAAGTACTTTCAGTGACCAGTGGAGTGATTTGAGCCAGTTCACGGCATTTTCCATCCCGAAATAGAGCGTAGGCACAAAAACCAGGGTAAGCAACGTACTTACCGAAAGGCCTCCGATTACCGTAATAGCGAAAGGCGCCCCAATTGCCCCAACATATTCCGACTGCCCCATTGCCAGTGGCATCATCGCCACAATGGTTGTGATGGCGGTAATCAGGATAGGTCGTACCCGTGAAAGACCGGCTGTTATAAGCGCCCGTGACTTGCGGTATCCGCGTTTTCGAAGGATGTTGGTAAAATCGATTAGGATGATGCCGTTGTTGACCACTACGCCCAGCAAAATAAGAAATCCTGTCAGGGTGTTGGCATTGAACAGGCTATTGCCGGTAAATATCAATGCGATAAATGAACCGATGGCAGCCAGGGGGACTGAAAACATCAGTACCACCGGTGTTGTAAGCGATTCGAAAACCGAAGCAAGGATCATTAAAATCAGGATAAATGCCGCCCCAATCAGGAAATAAAATTCGGTATACTGATCTTCCTGATGAATCACTTCAATTGCCACACCGGAAGGTATTTTGTAGTTACCAACAACCTGATCAATTTCAAGGCGGTAAGCTTCCAGCAGATCTTTTGATTGTTCTGCTTCAGAAGCAAAGCGGTAAAACAATTCAATCTGTTTTTCCTGATTTACCCGGTTAATGCTTGCCATCCCGTCAGCATATACCAGATCGGCAATATCCTGCAAATCGTAAGCAGCACCTTCGCTGTTGTTAACCTGGAGCCGCCTCAGGTCTTCAATGGTTTTTTCCTGTTCTTCTTCCTCTTCTGCGAGGTTTTCTTTTATGATGATTTCGTATTCTTCAGTTCCCTGCTTAAAGTTGACCCCTGATGTAAATTCACGGGAGAAAGAGCCCAGTTCTGAGGCAATATTGTTCAGGGTTAATCCAAACTCAGTAAGCAGAAGCTGATTGAAATAGAGGTGCAGTTCAGGCCGGTCGCTGGCTACACTGATATTAGCGCTTCGTATCGATTCCAGGTTTTCGATGTAATATTCCAGATCCTCGGCCACCCCTTTCATCACCTCGAAGTCTTCCCCTTTAATTACAATCCGCTCACGGTTTTCACCAATTCCAAGAAAACGGCTGAAGTTTTCCATTCCGGCGCCTCCGCGGCCACCCCCACGGAAACTGGAACTGGATGCCGGCGCTGAGAGGCTGATTTCAGCCTCCGAAAGTCGGTTAATCATGCCTTCTACCTCCGATTTAATTTCGGCAATATTCCGGTCATCGATTTTTTCATAATCTTCCTGCAACACCACTGTAATTATTGCCTCCTCTTCCTGGATGTTGGCAATGACATCCTGCCTTTCCTCAATTTCTCCCAGCCGGTTCTCCACTTCGGCCACTACCTTGTCTGTTGCTTCGAGTGTAGAACCGGTTGGCATGGTTACATAAACGGAGAACCGCGTTTCTTCCACTTCTTCCAGGTTATTTACACTGATGGCAAGCACAATAAAAATGGTTATAAAAAACAGCACAATGGCTCCAACAACTGTAGCAGCAGGTGACCGCATGGCGCTTTTGAGCAACAGTACATAAATCTGAATGATGCGGTTATTGGTAGTTACCTTTTCATAAAAAATATTGTGGGAAGATTTTCCTTTCAGAAGAAAGTGTGCTGCCATGGGAATTAGTAACAACGCCACAAACAGCGAGACTGTGAGGGTGGAGATAATGGAAACACCTATATGACTCCCCAGCAACTTTATCATATATTCCGAAGAAAAAAGGAAAGGGAGAAATACGGTAACCGTGGTGAGGGTGGCGGCAACAATGGAGCGCCAAACCTCGGAAGTTCCCTGCACCACCGCTTCGTCGGCCCCATAGCGTTTGCCCGACAGGCGGTAAATGTTTTCCAGAACCACCACGCTGTTGTCGAGCAGCATTCCAATGGCCAGTACCAGACCTACCAGTGTCAGGCTGTTAATGGAAACATTAAATGCATAAAACAGGTTAAATGCCGTAAACACTGAAACGGGAATGGCCAGTGCAATGATTGATACAATGCGAATGTTTTTCAGGAACATCCATAAAACGAAAATGGCCAGAAGTCCCCCAATCAGCGCCAGGTTCATAATCTGGTCGATATTTCTTTCCATGGTTTCGGCCAGGTTGGTTTGTACCACCAACTCTACATCTTTGGATGCCAGTTTTTCGTTCAGCGCCAAAATACGGGCCTGTACTTTTTTCGAAAGTTCGATGAGGTTTGCCTGCGAATCGCTTACCAGCATCACGGAAACAGCATCCAGCCCGTTTACACGACTAATGGTTTCTTCCTCTTTTACACCAAAAAAAACATCGGCTACATCTTTCAGGTACACTGGCCCATCGGCAACCACAATGTTTTCAATGTCGGTTACCTGTTTGTACTCAGCCGTTACATGTACAAAATACTGCTTCTCGTTTTCGTGCAAAAAACCGGTAAAAGTCCGGTTCGACGAATTGGAAGCAACGGCGTTCCGGATTTGAGCCGGTGTGATGCCGTAAGCCTCACAGGCTCCTTTGTCGTAAGTGATTTCGATGGAACGTTCATTTCCGCCAAATACATTTACCGATGCAATGCCATCAATATTTTCAAACTCAGCAGCAACCTCCTGGTCTACAATGTTTCGGAGCCGGTCGGTTCCTCCGCTACCCCTCATCTGTAATTCCATGAACTGGTTGCTGAGCTGCCGGATATCAACCCGGTTAACTGAAACAATAAAATTTTCGTCAAGGTTATCGGCTGCCTGTTCTATTTTTTCCTGAAGTTTCAGGAATGTGTATTTGAAATTGACATTTTGGTTGAAGTTAACCTCTATGGTCGCCCTTTGATTATTCAGAAAGGTTTCCATGCTTTCAATTCCTTCCATCGTCCCGATAGCCCCTTCAATGGGAATAACAGCCTGGTTTTCCATGTAGGTAGGGTCCACTTCGATACGCGAATTGATCTGGACGAATAACATGGGCAACTCGGCATTGGGCATTAGCTCTACCGGCAATTGTTTGTACGAAACGTACCCAAGCAGGGTAAGCCCCGTAAACAACATGCTGATAAGTATTTTCCTGTTTATGATGAACTTCATGCTCTAAAAATCCCTTTTATCCTGTCTAAAATATCATACACGCAGGGGATGACAACCAACGTTAAAAGAGTGGAGGTAACCAGTCCGCCAATGACTGCCAGAGCCATAGGGGAACGCAGCGACGCACTTTCGCCAAAACCGAAAGTGAGCGGCAACAGGGCCAGCACAGTGGTAATGCTGGTCATAAAAATAGGGCGGATACGTTGCTGCCCGGCCTGTAAAATGGCTTCCCTTCTGTTCATTCCTTCGCGAATCAGCTGGTTTATCCGGTCAACCAGGATGATGGAGTTGTTAACGGCAATCCCGGCCAGCATAATTACCCCAATAAGCGCCATAATGTTGAATGTTTTTCCCAGGGCAAAAAAGATGAGAATGCTCCCCACCACAGCGAGTGGAATGGTAAGCAGTATGGTAAACGGGTGAATGAGCGATTCGAACTGCGAGGCCATTACCATATAAACCAGAATTACGGAAAGCAACAACGCAAAACCAAGACTGCTCATCGATTCCTGTCTTTTTTCTTCTTCTCCGGTTACTAAAATCCGGTAGTTGGCGGGCAGCTCGATGGAAGCTGTTTCAAGCCGGATTTTTGCGGCTACCTGGTCCAGGGGTAGACCTTCGTCCAGGTGGGCAATGACCCGGCCTGTGCGGCTCTGGTTTTTCCGGTGGATTTCTTTGGGTGAAACGCCATAGGAAATATCGGCAATCTCACTGAGCCTGAATACCTGGGTTCCTGAGGTAATGGTAAGATTGTGAATATCATTCAGCCCTTTTTCCGGAACTTTTATGGTAATGTCCCGCATTTCGCCGCCTTTTTCCATTTGCCCGGCATTTTTCCCTTCCAGCTGATCCTGTATCTGTGTAATAACGGTGTTGATATCGATATTGTACATTCCTGCCCTGATGCGGTCTACATGTACTTCTACCTCAGGTGCGCCGTCTTCAATGGACGTTTGTACATTGAACAAGCCTTCGATGCCCGTCATTTTTTCTTTTACCTGGTTTACGATTGTTTCAATTTCGCCGAGATCTTCACCCTTCACCTCCACAACTAAGGGGGCTTCATCGGTACCGAGAATGGATTTCAGGGCGCTTTGTTCTTCGGAGAAACTAACTTCCAGACCGGAAATATTGTCCGTAAGTTTATCCATTGTTTCAATCACCTGGTCTGTTGATATGGTTGTTTTATCCGTCAGAATAACTTTTATCTGTGCGGTATTATCGCCTTCAAAAATGGATGTAACACCGCCCGAGATACTGGTGGACGGTCCGGAATGGGAATAGAGTTTTTCGAGGTTGTCGCCGAGGTATTCCGTTAAAATCGACTCTATGTTTTTTACGGTTGATTCCGTTCGTTTCAGCTCTGTCCCTTCCTGTAATTTCAGGTTCATGGTAAACTCGCGTGTTTCGGTTCGGGGCATGAACTCAGCGCCAATCCGGGGCACCAGTAAAAAAGATCCTGCTACAAGAATTACAGCGAGTAAAACAACCACCCACTTTATTTTTAGTATTCTGTCGAGAAATCGACTGTAGCCTCCCATTTTCAGCGATCGCTTTTTTACCGGCGCTTTTTGGTTTTTGTAAAACCAGTGGTAAAGTGCGGGAATAACAAAAATGGCCACAAGCAGGGATGAAACCAACGAGAAGGCCACGGTCCAGGCCTGGTCTTTAAATAGCTCACCCGAAGCGCCATGCAGGTACACAATAGGAAGGAAAACGATAATGGTGGTGAGGGTGGAGGCTGTAATGGCGCCGCCCACCTCGGCTGTTCCGTTTATCGCAGCATCTTTCACATTCATTCCGTTTTCATGATTGCGGAAAATATTTTCCAGCACTACAATGGCATTGTCAACCAGCATGCCGGCTCCCAGCGCAAGCCCTCCCAGTGTCATGATATTTATGGTGAGGTCGTTGAAATACATGAGGTTGAACGTGGCAATAATGGAGATGGGAATGGCAATGCTTACAATGAGGGTAGTCCCCAGGCGGCGAAGGAATAGGAAAAGGATAAACACCGCCAGCAAAATACCGAGCAGGGCTGTGTTTTGTACTTCACCAATAGCGTTGCTAATAAAACGTCCCTGGTTGGTTACCTGCTGCAACGAATACCCCGGAAGGGCCTTTTCGATGGTGACCAGCGCTTCATTGATTTGCTCTACTGCTTTTACTGTGTTAAACTTGGTTTCCTTGTAAATGGCCAGACCCACGCACCTTTCACCGTTAAAATGTACAATGTTGGCGGGTTCTTTATTGCCCAGAGTTACTGTCGCCACATCTCTCAGAAAAACAGGGGCCATTTCCACGCTGCGTTCCCCTTGGGTTTCAGTTCTCACAGCTTTATATCCTACAATCAGGTTTTCAAAATCTTCTACATCGTTGAGCAACCGGACTCCTTTCACGATGTATTGCAGTCCCATTTCGCTTATGCGGCCTCCGGACACATTCCGGTTAAAATTTTGAATTCGGGAACTCACCTGGTCGAGTGTCAGTCCCTGCGCTTCGAGGCGATAATGGTCGGTGTGGATGATTATTTCGCTCTCTTCCTGCCCCGACAGCTCCACCTCAGCCACTCCTTCCAGACGCACCAGTTCATTGCGAATGTAGTTTTCCGCCACTTTTCTGATTTCATTCATGTCGGTGATTTCGCTGTGCCGAACGGCAATCAGCATCACCGGGGCGGTATTGGGGTCGTGCTGGGTAATCCTCAGGTCATCGATATCTGCATTTTGTGTGAGTGCATTCAGCGCTTTCTGAAGGTCAAGAAATGCCTCGTCCATGTCTTTGTTCCAGGCATATTCAACCGTTATTTGTGCCGTTCCCACTTTTGTAACGGAAGAAACCTGCACCACGTCTGACTGCCGGATGGCCAGCGCTTCGATGTTTTCCACAAACTGTTTTTCCATTTCCTCGGGTGGGCGTTCACCCGACTCGATTTCCACAAAAATGCGGGGCGAGTTGAGATCCGGAAACAGGTCAACTCCCAGCTTGTCGAACGAAATGTACCCCAGGAGGATGACTCCCAGGACAACCATCAGCACGGTAACCGGGTAATTGACAGAAAATTGTGTTAGTTTTTTCATTGCAAACCTTTCTTATGGTTGTCCGGGAACTCCTACCGGATGATCTTAACTTTTGAATCGTCGCGAAGAGTTTCAAAGCCTTTGATAATGAGCCGGTCATTTGGCTGCAGGCCTTCCACCACTTCCACATAATCCTGGTTTTCAATTCCGGTTGTTATCCAGCGATCGTCCGCCGCACTGTTTCTGCCTACCACAAACACATACTTTCCACGGCCTCCTGTCATAATAATATCTTTTGGGATTACGATGGCGCTGTCTTTCCGGGCAGTAATAATATCGCACTTTACAAACATCCCGGGACGTAATTTTAATTCCGGGTTATTGATTTCAATTTTTCCCGGGAAGGTGCGGGTTTCAGTGCTGATGGCCGGTGAAAGCTCCGTTACTTTCCCTTTCAGCGTATCTTCAGGAAGGGTATAGTTTGTTATAAGTACATCCTGTCCCAGCTTTACTTCCGAAATGTTTTTTTCGGGAAGGTTCATGTTCATGTACATTTGGGTGTAGCTCATGAGGGTAACCATGTGGGAGCCGGATGCCACCCGCGTTTCTTCTGTGTAGTAAGGCAATTCTGTAATGACACCGGAAAAGGGGGCCGTGATATTCATTTTGTCCAGTTGAATCCGGGCATTTTCGAAATTGTAGCGTGCATTGGTTTTCGACACTTCCGAATTTCGTAGTTCGCGCAGGGTAACTCCGCCCTTTTCGTATAATGATTTTTGTTTCTCATATTCCTGTTCTGAGATTTCGAGGTTTAGTTTCACCGCATCCGGGGCCAGGTTGTTCTCATATTCCTCGTTTTCAAAATGGATGATGGTTTGTCCTTTTTGTACCCGGTCGCCCAGCTTAAAAGTCCTGCCGGTTGCCGGATTGGTTTGCAAAAAGTAGTCGCCGGCCATCTCCGAATTCATGACCACTTCTGAGGTGGCATTTACCGTTCCGGTAGTATTTACGAATTGCTGAATATCCTGAAGTTTGATGTCTTCAATGGAAACCGGAACGGCTAATTCGGTACTTTCAGATTGGCTCTGGTTGTTGCAGGCTGCAAGGACTGCCACAAGGATGAGGAGCGGAATGAATCTTATATTTTTCATTTTATACTATTTTGCTGGATTATTGATTGTTTTCGTCTAAGTAAAGTTCGGATGGGAGGATGGATTGATTGGTTTCAAAGTCGTACAAACTTTGAATTTTCAGGTTCAGCAATTCAATTTTATAATTGATAAGCGCCTGTGCATAGGCAATTTTCCTTTCTGAAAGCTGTGTCTGATACAGGTTGAGATCCATTCCGGTGAGGTCGCCGTTTTCGTACCGTTCGAGGTTGATTTCATATGTCAGTTCGGCATTGGTCTGGCTTTGTTCTGCAATTTCAATCTGGCCCAACTGGTTTTGCAGGTTTCTGAAAGCTTGCCTGATTCCTATTATGATTTGATTTTGTTCATCGGAATAATTCAGCTTTTGCGACTCAATGGCAGCCTCCTGTGCGGCAATGCGGGCTTTTTTCTCGCCCCAGTCGAACAGCGGAATGTTGAAACTTACGGCTACCGAAGGGCTGTTGGTTGGAGCGTCAAAAATCTGGTCGAGGTTGGGGTTGTCGCCCGAAATACCGAGGCGGAGGTTTACATCGCCACGGAATTCATTTTGCGATTTGGTCCGAATCAAATCAAACTGCCCGTTTTCAATCTCGATTTCGCGCTGCCTTAATTCCATGCGCGATTCAAGCCCGGTCTCAATGGCTTTTTCCAAATCAACCCGGACCGGGTTCATCGCCACATCGGCCAAAATGGAAAAATCTTCGTACAGGTCCATCCCCAGATACAGTTTTAGCTGGTCTTTGGCGTTCTCAAACGAGACCTCCCGGTTCTGTAAGGTGGATTTGGAAGTAGCCAGGTTGAGCTCGGCCTGGTACAATTCCTCCCTGGCTGCCAACCCGGCCTCCACTTTGTTTTTGATAATTTCGTAACTTTTTTGAGTGTTTGCCAGTTCTTCCTTTGCAATGTTCAGGTTCATCTGAGCCATATACACATTGTAAAAGAACTCGGTAACATTCCGCTCCAGGTTCAGCCGCTGGATGGCGTAACTGATGTTGGCATTTTCAAAACTCAGCTCCAGCTCTTTCAGTTCCAGCTTTTGCCTGTTGTAGGTAAAAATGGGTTGGTTAAAGTTAAGGTACAGGTTGTTGTAAAAAACCTGGCTTTCGGAATCGGTAGCGTCCGAAAAATTGCTTTGCCATCCGAACTCGTTGGTAAGTGAAAGGGTACCGTCGGTTAAAAGTATGGGTTGCTCAACCCTGAAGAGGGCATTGGTTTGAAAATTTTCGTTGGTGTACCACTGCGACACCCGGTTGTCGAAACGGCGGTTACGGCTAAACCCGACGGGTGAAACATCGAGCGAAAAACGCGACTTGAGGGCGGCCCGCTGTGCTTCCAGGTTTTTTTGGAATTGCTCTAAGTTTAGCATCGAGCGTTTCAGGTCGGGGCTTCCGGTTTCGGCCACTGAAATGGCCTTGTTGAGGGTGAGGATTTCCTGGGCATTGATTGCCGGAATAATAAAAAGGAGCAGAGAAACTCCAAAAAATATTTTCAAACGCTGTGTCAATTTCCTGAGTGGATTCATATTTTTGACAATTTATTGTTTTACAATTTTACGAGCCGTACGGCATCGGCAAAAACGATGCGGAGCTCTGACTTATTGGTTAATTCGATGAGTGCTGTGTCGGGCGAAAAGTAATAAGATCCCAGGTGGTTCCAGCCTTCGTCGGCGCTTTGGTAAGATAGTGTTTGCTCTTCCTGCCCATCGTCGCTGTGAATAAAGAACTGGTATTCGCCCTGTTCATCTCCTCCTCTCCGGCCAAACCTTCTTGTTTTATAAATATGGTAATACACATCGTAATATCCGGGTTCGGTTACCGGCACATGCCACTTTGCTTTCATAGAACCGTCGCCCGCTTTGATGTAATAGCCGGAGCGCACATATTCACCGTAAAAATCAGAATTGGTAGTGGCTGTCCAGTTTACAGGAGGCCGCCAGTAATTCATTCCTTCATACTTTCGTGTTCCCTCTTCTTTTTTTATCAGCCATTTTTCCAACAGACTGATTTTTTCGGTTTGGGTAATTTCAAATTCAGGGTCTTCGTTATCTACAATTATTTCGCCTGATAATTCACTCTTAACCGGTATATCCGTTATCACTTCTCCTTCAAACTGTACCGCTCTTGGGTCTTCCTCAATGTCGCGGAACCCTTCTGTAATTACCTGCGGAATATTCTGGGAAGTCATGGTATTCAACATTACCATTCGGGGGTCGGCATCAAGCATAAAACTGATATCCTTGCTTTGTCCCGGGTCGAGGTATACCAGCTTGTTGATCATGTCTTCAGCACTCGGACCGCGGCCAAATCCTCCGCCACGACCTCCTCTGTCCCCAAGCCTGAAAGAAAATTTTACAATCCCTTCGATTTCGGAAAAATTGGTTGCTTTCAAAAATATTTTTGTCCGCATTCGGTTTTGGGTTCTTACCTTTACCGCTTCGATGGGTGAGAAAAGGTAACCGGGTAACTTTTTTTCCTTGAACCAGTTGTCCATCATGGGGATAAGCTCAATGCCAAATTTTTCTTTTATCTTCTGGTCAAACGTTTCAAACGAGATATTTTTGAACCGATACTGTCTTAATAAATCACGTAAAAAATCTTCAAATTCTTCCTGGCCTGCTTTCCACTGTACCATGGAAAACAATACTTCCCCTTTCAGTTTAATCACATTATCAATGATTCTTTTTTGTTCGGGGTCGGCCAGAATTTCTTCAAAGGTGCTGTCTTGCAGGGCGATGTTGGCCAGTTCATCATCACTCATTCCCTGCATGTTACGCATCCATCCCGAGCGTAGGTTGGCTGACTGACTTCTCAGGTAGGCCTCAAAAATGCGGTTTGTGATGGGCCATTCTTCCGATTGAATATTATTTTGAAAGTTGTAAAGCATGGGAAAAACAAAGTAAGGGTTGGCCAATTCCACTACAGAAAATCCACCGCGCCTTCCCCGGAAATCCGTTTTCTGTTCTTCTGTAAATAATCCGAGAAAATCATTTAAAATGCGCATCTCAATGTCTTTCCCGGTCATGTTGTTATTGCCGCGTCGCCCCCAGCGCTCCATTCTTTTTTTTGAGCCTTCCAGGTCGGCTTCCCTGAGCAGGTAGCCTTTTTCGGGAATCAGCACCTGTTCCGGCTGAACAAATTCCTGCCGGGCCGACCATATCCGTTCATACGTTTTAAATTGCACGGGCACTTCCATCAAAAAGAGCCGGTCGAATGCATATTCCAAATTATAGGTGCGTTCAAAATCGCCCATCCGTTCCCCAATAAGTTGTGGAATTGTATCTTTTATTTCGGGAAAAGCACCGGTGAAAAAGTCATGTCCTTTTATATGCCAAATGCCGTATTCCAGGCTGTCGTATTCCATGTTCTTTTTTTCATAGGCACCAATGGCAAGCGAAATCTGGGTAAGGGGAACGTTGTTGGTGAAGGTAAACCGGCCGTCTGAGATTTCAGTAATTTCACCCTGGGAAACAGCCTGAAGTCCAGGTGCTGTTTTTACTTCCAGATTAAAATTAATAAATTCAGGACGGTTCCAGCTTACATCTTCCGTGCTGTAGGTAACGCCCGTTGTTGGATACCAGTTTGCTTCGGAAGTGAGCAGGACGTAATGGGGAGTTAAAAAGGCATATCGTTTATCCACATTCAGCACAAATTTTCCGTATTTTTTTTGCCGTTCTTCTTCCGGAATATCAAGATAGCAAAGGTTTTCGCTGATATTTCCGGCGTAAACGATTTCAGCCTTCGCTTCCTGGCCCGGCTGCAGGAGAACATCCTGAGTTACGAGAATCAGATGACGCTTGCGCAGAAAAGGGATCTCTTTTCCATTCCATTTAAAACTTTTTACTGTCAATCCTTCATTCAGGCTGAAGATGAGTTTTTCAAGTGGTTTTGCATTTTCATTTTTAAGCGTGAGCGTTGAAGTTGCTGCCAATTTTTTCCCCTGGTGTTCCATTGAAATGGAATGAGCAAGGGTAACCGGAAGTTGTTCTTTTACATAGGAGTTATTCAGCTCGATTGCTTCGGTTCGAATGATTTCATTTTTTTTAAACTGATCGATATGACGGTACCCGAGATATCCTCCGGTTCCCAGAAAAGCAATGGCAAAAACGAGGGAGAAGTATGTCATGGATTCCGATTGCGGAAGCCTTTTCAACAGGAAGATAGTGAGAAAAATGAAACTGGCGCCAAGTGAGAAGTAAATGCCGCGGTGTATGAGTACCTTTTCGAGGTTCCCCATGCCGGTAATGTCGGAAATAAGCATGGGAATGTTGAAAGCCATGTAGTCGAAAATGTAGTAGAATTTGGCCTGAAGCAAAAAAAGTGTAATGCCAATGTAGCCCAGGATGATAACAAATGTTATCGCCTGGTTGCGGATAACGCTCATTAGCAGGAACGAAAGCCCCATAATAAAAACCAGCGTGGGCACACTAATGAGTAAGAGGTAAACCCCGTACGATTCCCAGTTGACAGATGTTCCCTGCGACAGCATGTTAAAAATGAAGGCCATGAGAATGACGGCAATGTTTAGCACCAGAAATACCTGGAGGTTTCCCCATGTTTTGCCAATAACGTACTCGCCGTTGGTCATGGAACGCATGTAGATAACTTCTGTGGTGTCGAGTTTTTTATCGCGTTTCAGAAAATCAGATGCCAGGAAAACAGCGATAATCGCCTGTGCTACATTTAAAATCAGCAAGTTGAAATAGGGAATTGCTGCCGGAATACTCCGGATAGCCCAACCATCCGGGCCGCCGCCTTCGATAATAAATCCGAAGTTCAGTCCAAACAACACGAGTAACGAAAGGACACTGAAAATGCGAAAAAACCAGCTTCGGAGCAGCGTTTTTCGTTCGTATTTGGCAATGGACAATATGTTGTGCAATGAAATCATTCTGCGCTGTTTTTATTTTATGAATTGGACCATTGGTTCAGTTTGTTTTCCATAAAATGTACGTAAGCATGTTCCAGGTTGGGTTCTATCTGTTTTCCGTAGTAACCGTTTATTTCGGGCGCAACTACCTGCACCTCCCAACCTCCTTCGGTAGGAATAGTGGAAATCACCGGGTATTTTTCGTTAATTTCCATGTATTCGGTTTCGGTGGCGCTAATCAGCCAGACATTTCCTTTGGCTTCTTTAATCAATTGTTCGGGCGACCCGGTAAATGCCAGTTCTCCCTTATTTAAGAGGGCCATGTTGTTGCAGGTGCTGGAAATGTCACCCACGATGTGAGTAGATAAAATGATGATTACGTCGCGGGTGCTGATATTGGAAAGCAGGTTGCGGAAGCGGATACGTTCCTCCGGGTCCAGGCCGGTGGTAGGTTCGTCCACAATAATAATTTTTGGGTTGTTGATGAGCGCCTGTGCAATACCAAGCCGGCGTTTCATCCCGCCCGATAGTTTGTTGGCATTGCGGTCGCGGGCTTCAAACAAGCCCACTTCCTCCAGCATCTGATCGACAGCGGTTTTGCGGGAAGCACCATTTTTCATGCCGGCAAGGCGTGCCGTGTAATCTAAAAATTCATACGTTTTCAGTTTCGAAAAAAAGCTGAAATCCTGCGGCAGATAACCCAGCATCGCCCTGATTTCGCGGCGGTTTTTTGCCAGATCCAAATCATTTACCAAAACCTTGCCTCCCGAAGGCTTCATTAAAGTTACCAAAATCCGCATCAGGGTCGATTTTCCTGCACCGTTCGGCCCCAGTAATCCAAACATACCATTGGGAATTTCGAGGTTCAGGTTTTTGATGGCATAATTCCCGTTACGGTAAACTTTATTCAGGTTTTCAATTTTTATCTGCACGGTTTTTTATCTCTAACTTGGTTGAACTCTGATTTGGACTTGACCTACACCAAATAGTTTAACCCTGCCTGAAATTATTTCTGTGGTTCGAAGCAGGATAAAACACAAACAATATGTGTGACAAAAGGGGAAAATATTACGTCGTAAGAAAATGATGACCATAAAAATATATTTCCCCGGGCGAATAGTGTCATATTTCATGGGAATCCTTCCGCCAGAGTTAAAGGGATTATTCGTGGAAATATGCAATGAAAAATGCAAAAAAGTGGGATCAGACGAATGTAGATCCCACTTTGCAATTGGCATTTAGCGGGTTTTTTCTGCAGTTAATTCCATTTTTCCTCCTGAGGAACCAACCGTTCCTTTCATTTTTTTCCCTTCTATTTTTGTTTTTACGGTAATGAGTTCGTAGTCAACGTATAAACTAAATGTCAACTCTCCTTCTTTATACAACACGTCCTTTAATTTAATTTTGTACCCATCGGCAAATTTTACTTCACCGGACAGTTGCTTTTCATTTTCAGAAAAAGTTAATGTTCCTTTTTCGTAGCCATAAGGAGCAGATTTTACATCATATTTCCATTCTCCTACCACATCATTGTTGTTCTGAACCATTGCAGCGTTTACTGTCATTGTAAATGCGGCAAAAAATACAAGTACTAAAAAGCTTTTCATTTTTGAATTATTTAAAAGTTTAACGGGAACAAATTTTACACGGATTGATAAGATTTCCAAATGTTTGGGGTGAATGAACCTATGAGGGGGTAAATAATCCGGCTTTAAGAAATGTAAGCGAGAAACAGGGGGAAATATTTTGAAGAAACAGGAATGGAGCTATCGGTTTGTTTTAGTTTGAGGAAAAGTCTTTTTCCTTTTTTGTACGCCATTTCTACATTTTGGGTATTCACAATGAATGATCGGTGGCAGCGTAATATGTTTCGGGCCTTTAAAGCTTCTTCCAGGTTTTTTAACGTATTCCGTAAAATTCTGCGGTTCTTTTTTCCGTCAGCCAAATAGTAAACATAAACATAGTTGTCGGCTGATTCCAGAAATAATAAATCTTCCGTCAGTATGGAGAAATGGATTTTACCCTTTTCGTCTTTAAAACCGATGAGTTTGCCGGGTGCCGGCCTGGCAGCCTGTTGTTTCAACGTTTTTATTTCTGAGTACTGGTTTTTATAATAGATAAGAAGCAATGCAAAAGAATAAGGAAGACAAACACCGGGGAGGGTATATTTTATGGAGAAACCCATATCGTTCATAAAATTACCTAGCGGATTTCCGTAGGAGAAAATGTAAGTGAGATTTATAAGTGCGGCCTCAATTGACAGCCAAAGCAGGTAGGTTTTTACTTTGAAATGGGTTATTTTAAAGATTTTCCGTAGGGGAAACTGGGTGAAAAGGAAAACTATGGCAATAATTACTCCGTAGCTTGAAAGTCGCAGAAACTGAATGAAGCCCGAATCAGAATACCACCTGTTAATATTAAACGGGACAAAAACATTTACAAAAACGACACTGAAAATAAGGCAGATAAGGATAAGCAGATAACGATCCTGCTTTTTGTCAAGAAGAGTAAATTCAGCATTAAAAAAGCGGTGTATCCCGGACCGGTTCTTCATTTTTGTTTTAATCGGTATTTGTTTGCTTGTGTAATTATTTTATGTCGCAATTTAATTATTCCAATTGAATTGTAGGTGGTTGATGTTCAATTAACCTGCAAAACGATTGCCGTAATGTTGTATTTCCATTATTTTTTAGGACGACTGCAAGGGGAGTTCTTTGCAAAGTATTTTCGCGGGCGCTGAAGGTTTCTCCGGGAATATTTTAAACATTCAGGACGAAACCTGCACGCTGAATCCTTCTTTTTTCACCCGTTCTGCAATGGCATTCAGTTTTTCAAGCGAAACCTTTTCGAGTGTGTCCAAAGGCGTGTCGCGGGCAATCGTGTAAATCATCACTTCTCCGGGACGAATTTCTTTGAGCAGTTCCAGCCAGGCTGCAATCTCCTTTTCGGAGGTGTTGTTAACCGGACGGTTTTTAAAATGCCCTTTGATAAAAAGGGTCTGGATAGTTACTTTTCCGTCGAAACGTTGCAATTGACCAACTACTTTTTGCAGATCGAAATTGCCCCGGGGGCAGTCAAGTAGTTCTACTGTTTCTTCGAAAGCCGAATCAAGTTTTTGAATGTTGTCCTCTATTTTAAGAAGCGCGTTAAAAACGTCGGTTTTGTGCAGCATGGTGGCGTTCGACAAAACTGCTATCCGGGCTTTTGGGGCCAGTTTGTCGCGCAGCTTAATGGTATCGTCAATAATTCCTGCAAACTCCGGATGGAGCGTGGGTTCTCCGTTTCCGGCAAAGGTAATTACATCGGGGAGCAGGTTGTTGCCGGTCATTTCCTGCAGTTTTTCCTCCATTTTCTGCTTTACTTCCTTCCTGGTTGGAAGGATTACTTTTTCCTTGTATTTTTTTGGGGTGAATCCGCATTCGCAGTAGATACAATCAAACGAACACACTTTTACATTTACAGGAAGCAGGTTCACTCCCAGTGAAACACCCAGCCGGCGGCTCTGCACCGGCCCGAAAATAATCTTGTCAAAAAGAAAAGTGGCCATGGTTTTTTAATATTTGGCAAAGATAACCCGAAGAGTGGGGAATAGTGAACAATGGAAGGTAAAATTTAAACTAAAGATTATGGGTTTGGGAAATAAAAAAGCCCCGTCAAATTGACAAGGGCTCTGGTTTCTATCTGTTTTTTCAGCTTTTATAATACACTTTCCACATTTTCGTGAGACAGGTTAAATGCTTCGGCAACACCTTTGTACACTACTTTTCCATCTACAACGTTCAGTCCTTTGCGTAAAGAGAGGTTGTCGGAACAGGCTTGCTTCCAGCCTTTGTCTGCAATTTGCAGGGCGTAAGGCAGGGTAGCGTTAGTGAGTGCTATGGTGGAGGTACGCGGGACAGCACCCGGCATATTGGCCACACAGTAATGAATGACATCATCGATTGTAAATGTGGGATCGGCGTGAGTCGTTGCCACGGTGGTTTCAAAACATCCTCCCTGGTCAACCGACACATCCACCAGCACAGTCCCGGGGCGCATGATTTTCAGCATGTCGCGGGGTACGATGTGGGGAGCCTTGGCGCCGGGGATAAGCACTGCACCAATAATTAAATCGTGCGTTTGAACCATGTCACGAATATTGTATTCGTTGCTCATCATGGTTTTTACATTGGCCGGCATAATATCGTCGAGATAGCGCATTCTTCGCAGGTTAATGTCCATTATGGTTACGTCGGCGCCCAGGCCGGCTGCCATTTTTGCCGCTTCGGTGCCTGCAATACCACCGCCCAGAATCAGTACTTTTGCCGGCGGTACACCAGGAACCCCGCCCAGCAGTACACCGTAACCCCCGAACGTTTTTTCCAGGTACTTGGCGCCTTCCTGCACCGACATACGGCCTGCAACTTCACTCATAGGAACAAGAAGTGGTAATGACCCATCGGGGAGTTCCACCGTTTCGTAAGCCAGGCAAACCGACCCGTTTTCAATCATCGCTTTGGTAAGCCTTTCGGAAGATGCAAAATGGAAGTAGGTGTAGAGAATCTGTCCTTTTTTAATCAATTTGTATTCCGGTTCGATGGGCTCTTTTACCTTCATAATCATTTCAGCGGTTTCGTAAACCTTTTCAATGGTAGGAAGCATTTTTACACCTGCGTGGAGGTAATCTTCATCTGTAAATCCACTGCCATTGCCTCCTCCGGCCTGTACATAAACTTCGTGTCCCCGCTTAACCAGCTCGGCTGCACCGGCAGGAGTCAGCGCTATCCGGTTCTCGTTGTTTTTTATTTCTTTCGGTACTCCAATTATCATTTTCATAAAGTTTAATATTCAGGCCAAAAATAGAATCCTTAACGGTATTAAAATATGATAAAACTTCATAAATATAATTTATTGTAAAAAGTGGGTTTGCTGGGATTAGCTTACTGATAATTTGAAAGTTAATTTTTTAATAAAACTCAAAATTGAAAATTTTCAATAATTATTGTTTTAAGATTGTTACTCGTATATTTGTTCCCTTTATATAATATTTTACAATATGCCAGAAGTTTCAGATAGAGGAAAGGCCATGCCCGATTCACCCATACGGAAGTTGGCTCCGCTGGCCGAGAAAGCCAAAGAGCGGGGAGTGAAGGTTTATCATTTAAATATCGGTCAGCCCGATTTGCCCACCCCGCCCGAAGCATTGGCAGCGATAAAAAATATTGACAGGAAAATCCTTGAATATACACCCAGTGAGGGCATTCGCTCTTTACGCCAAAAGCTGGCGAAGTATTACCACAAATTCAATATTGATGTGGAGGCGGATGATATCATTGTTACAACAGGCGGCAGTGAAGCGGTAACATTTGCATTTATGAGTACACTGGACCCGGGGGATGAAATCATTGTGCCTGAACCAGCTTACGCTAATTATGAGGCATTTGCCATTGTGGCGGGAGCAGTAATTAAATCAATTGCAGCCACTATTGATGATGGGTTTGCCCTGCCTCCGGTAGAAGAGTTCGAAAAACTCATTACCCCCAAAACAAAGGGGATTATGATTTGCAACCCGAACAATCCAACCGGATACCTTTACACACGTGAAGAGATGAACAAAATACGCGATCTGGTAAAAAAATATGACTTGTATCTTTTTTCAGACGAGGTGTACCGTGAATTTTGTTACACCGGGTCGCCCTATATTTCTGCTTTTCATCTGGAGGGGATCGAGCAGAATGTGGTGCTGATCGATTCGGTTTCAAAACGTTACAGCGAATGCGGGCTGCGAATCGGGGCGCTCATCTCCAAAAACAAAGAGGTGCGTCGGAATGTACTGAAGTTTTGCCAGGCCCGGCTGAGCCCGCCTCTGATTGGGCAAATTGCTGCAGAGGCTTCACTTGATGCCGATCCGGAGTACATGTTAAACAACTACAATGAATACGTGAACCGGCGGAAGTTTTTAATAGACGGACTGAACCGGATTGAAGGGGTCTATTCTCCCATTCCAATGGGGGCCTTTTATACTGTAGCCCGACTGCCGGTTGACAATGCCGACAATTTCTGCTCCTGGTTGCTTTCCGATTTTGAATATGAAAAACAGACTGTTTTCCTCGCTCCGGCTTCGGGCTTTTATACTGCTTCCGATAAAGGAATGGATGAAGTGCGTATTGCGTACGTTTTGAAAAAGGGAGATTTGGCCGTTTGTCTGAAAATATTGGAAGAAGCGCTGAAAGTTTATCCGGGAAGTAAGGTGCGAAAAAGCGCGCCAATAAAGGAGTCTGTAGAATAATTCAAAAAAAATTATTTTTTTTTAAACCTTTTCTAACCTGGTGTGTTTTGATTGTACACTTAGCTCACTACACACAATGGTTTGGTTTTTGGTTTAGTTTAGGTTTAGGTTGATAGAGAAAAGGCTGGTTGTTGAACTGGCCTTTTTGTTTTTATATCATCTCTGTTGTCAAAAAATATTTTACCTGCAACGTTTTCAAACATACATTTTCGTACAAAAAATTCGTTTATAGATAGTGAAAACTAAATAAATGAAAATCAATAAGAAAGTTAATCAAATGTTAAACTTTATGCTAAAAAACATATTTAAATAATTATTTATACATTTGAAAGGGACATTAATGTCTTTTTTTGCAACAAAAAGTTATGGAAACAAAAACAAATCACAATCAGATTGTCATTACGACAGGTTCTGAGGACAGGAAACAGAAGCTGCCTGTAAACTTGCTGATTACATTGGTAGCAGGTGCTATAACAGGCATGGCAATTATTTTCGGCCTTTTTTGGGGGGCAGAAATGCTTTTCAGTCTTTAATTTTTGATCCCTGAACCTGCAATCAAAAGCGGAATTCTTTATCTTTCGACAAAATTCAATTACAGAATAAGTTTTTTGCCGAAAATTAAAGTCCAATGAAGCACTTTCAAAATTTTTTGCTGGCGGTAATATTGATTGCCATATCCCTGAACAGTTGTAATACAAAAGAAACAGTAACTGAAACACGTCCTAACATTATTTTGGTAATGGCTGACGATCAGGGGTGGGGTGACATGGCCTACAACGGACATCCGGTGCTGCAAACCCCAAATTTTGATAACCTGTCAGCTTCCGGATTACGTTTCGACCATTTTTATGCCGCTGCGCCAGTGTGTTCCCCTACTCGCGGGAGCGTAATGACCGGCAGGCATCCTAATCGCTTTGGCTGTTTTAGCTGGGGACACACATTGCGGCCACAGGAAATAACCATTGCCGAGGCGCTGCAATCAGCAGGCTACGTTACCGGCCATTTTGGAAAATGGCATTTGGGTTCGGTGGAAAATGGCAGTCCGGTAAGTCCGGGTGCCAGTGGTTTTGATGAGTGGATTTCATCCCCCAACTTTTTTGATAATAATCCGATTCTTAGTCGCGAAGGTACTGCTGTTCAAATGCACGGCGAAAGTTCAATGGTAACTACAGAAATTGCATTGGAGTTTATACGTAAATATGCAGATTCAGAACAACCTTTTTTTGCCGTTGTTTGGTTTGGTTCCCCGCATGTTCCGCACATAGCTGCTAAAGAGGACAGCGCTTTGTATCCGGGGTTTGAGTCACATCTTCAGCATTTTTACGGAGAAATTTCCGGAATGGATCACGCCATGGGAAAGCTCAGGCAGGAGTTAAAAGATTTGGGGATCAGGAACAACACCTTACTTTGGTATTGCAGCGATAACGGTGGCCTTCCAAAAGTTGGAGCTACGGGCGGACGCGGGCATAAGTCAGACATTTATGAAGGTGGCCTCCGCGTTCCTGCCATCATTGAGTGGCCGGCAAAAATACCACAACCCGGAGTGGCTGGAATCCCGGCCAATACGTACGATATTTATCCCACCCTGCTCGAAGTTGCCGGAATTCAACCGGCAAACCAGCCCGTTCTCGACGGGATTAGTTTGTTGCCTGCGATGGAGCAAAAGGAGCATCAGCGCTCCAGGCCAATGGGGTTTTGGCAATATCCGGTTCGCGGAAAAATAACACCGGCCCATAAATGGATGTCCGATTTACTGGAAGCACAAAAGCAGGGAAAAGCTGTTTCAGACTCGGCCAGACTGGTTTTGGATGCCGGAGATATTTCTGTCCAGTATCCGACAGATTCCCTTCCCGGTCATTCCGCCTGGATCGACTGGCCGTGGAAATTGCATCGCATTCAGGATGAATCAGGCGAAATAACGATGGAACTCTACCATCTGGAGCAAGACAGTATGGAACAAAACAACCTGGCAGATTTGGAAGCTGAAAAAGTACAGTCGATGCTTCCCGAACTGGAAAAATGGCAGGAGTCTGTTGTACAAAGTTTGAACGGCAGAGATTACCGCTAAACGTTGAGCCGTAAAAAGTCAGCTACCATTTATTCTTTTGGGTTAAACTTCTGCATTTTTGACTGAATGATTATCTTTGTCCTTTCATTTTAAAATTGGTCAGAATGTTGGACAAAATCAAAGCTTTGCAGCAGGAACTTGAAAATGCAACGGCTTCGTCTCAGGACGATGTGGAACTATTGCGCATTAAATATATAAGTAAAAAAGGTAGTATCAACCAACTTTTTTCCGATTTTAAAAATGTTCCCGGCGACCAGAAAAAAGAGGTGGGCAAGGCTATCAATGATTTGAAAAATTTTGCCCTTGAAAAAATTAACAGTCTGCGCGATTCCTTCGAGTCGAAAACGGCTGAAACCTCTGGTGCTGATCTGACCAGGCCAGGAGAACCACTAAGGTTGGGCACACGTCATCCGCTCTCACTGGTTAAGAACAAAATTATCCGCATTTTTGGAAGACTTGGTTTTACGGTAGCGGAAGGCCCTGAAATTGAGGACGACTGGCATGTTTTTTCGGCGCTGAACTTTCCACCCGAACATCCGGCCCGCGATATGCAGGATACCTTTTTTATCGAAAAAGATCCGGATATATTGTTGCGCACCCACACTTCCAGTGTTCAAATACGGGTGATGGAAAACCAACAACCGCCCATCCGTGCCATCTTCCCCGGAAGGGTTTTCCGGAATGAAGCTATTTCGGCCCGTTCACATTGTATTTTTCACCAGGTTGAAGGTTTATACGTGGATGAGAATGTGTCGTTTGCCGATCTGAAACAGACCCTGCTTTACTTTGCAAAAGAGCTGTTTGGCGAAGATACCCAAATCAGGTTACGCCCGTCTTATTTCCCGTTTACCGAACCCAGCGCCGAAATGGATGTGAGCTGTTCGATTTGTGGAGGAGAAGGATGTAATGTGTGCAAGTACACCGGCTGGCTCGAAATCCTGGGATGTGGAATGGTAGATCCCAACGTGCTGGAATCCTGCCGTATCGACAGCCAAAAATATAGCGGCTTTGCTTTTGGTATGGGAATCGAGCGGATTACCATGCTTCTTTACGGGATAAAAGATATTCGTCATTTTTTCGAGAATGATGTTCATTTTTTAAAACAATTTGGGCCTGCTGTCTGATAGAGAATAAATTGCACCCCGAAAAATTCTGCAAGCACCGGTAGTTTTTATTATGTGGTAAACACATTCTTCAAAAATAAGATAAAAATATATTTTTCTATTAATTAGGAATTCTGTAACTTGTTCATGATTTTTTACAAACTCGATACAGAAGATGACCGGACGAATTGATTCCACTTCAAGTGAAAATTGAGGGGATTCTTTATTGAAAGCTAAAGTTTACAAATGAAGAATTCTCTTATGTTGAATAAATTCCTCAAATCAGGGTTCCTGGCTCCAGCCAGGTTAATGATACTGTTGTACAAACCCTCTAAATTTCTTGTCAGTTTAATACACAGGCTTTTAGTATTGAATATCCGGATAAAGTTTGAACCATTAAATAATAATTATGAAAAAGTGTACTTTAATCTTGTTTTGTAGTAAATTCTTTTTTCCCATTTTTGATTCAGGGGGAAAGAAGCTCTCTTTGTTGCTTTTTATGCTGGCGGTTCCGCTGCTTATGATGGCGCAACGGAAGTATCCGGATATGGATGTATCCATATCTTCCAACGGGTCTGATTACACAATTAGTTTTTCTTACGATGGAGCGGGTGTGGTTGGATGTAGTGAATCTGTTAAATACGATTTTGATATCTTTAAGAATTCGGATTCCAATTCACTTAAAACAATCTCTGGTTCAGGAAGCCAGGGCAGTGGCACCCTGACTTATGTTGCCGGGCCAAACAACTCAGGGGATTGGGGCTTGCGTTACAAGGAATGGGAAGATTGTATTTGGGCCTGGTGTAATTGTGTGGAATGGGCCTGGAGCGGCTATCCGAGAGACATGACCGACAATGGTTCCCATCCTTCAGGATACAGTGTGTTAACCCACGCTGCTACGGTACCCATAAAGTCCCCTTCAAATGTTACTGCTTCGAATGAAGCATTTTATGACAAAATCACCATTGAATGGACCAAAGAAACCGACATTCCGGATGGAAGTACAAACTACCGGATTTATCGGGGAACAACTTTGAACAATGGAACATTAATTCACACTACCGATGGTAGCACCCGTTCATGGACGGATAACACCGTTGAGCCCAATGATGAATTTTATTATTGGGTAACTACTTATACTTCTTCTTGGGGAAGTCATGAGTCGCCAAGAAACAGCGGCAGGGCTGTGCTGGGGAAGGCAAAAAAACTCTCAGTGCAAGCTTCTGATGGTCTGTACACCAACAGGGTCAAAATTGAGTGGGAAGATTTGTCTGAGTTTGCGGAAGAAATTCGTATTGAAAGAAGTATTCCGGAATCGGCAGAAAGGGAAGAACTCGACATTCTGAGCAAAAATGCACAGGCATACAGCGACGATGGGGCAATTCCCGGATACAACCATACATATTATATTACGCCTATTCACGAGTCTCGCACTTTCCCGTCTTTTTCAGATAAGGGTTACAAAAAGCCCAACGGGACTATTAAGGGAAATATTACCTCGTTGCTTGGCGCAGGGGTAGAGGGTGTAACCGTTTGTGCGGTACTGGCTACACAGGATTTGCCGGAAGGGGCAGTACCTGTTCCTTCGTTAGGGTACTGTACAACAACGGATATAGACGGATACTACGAAATCAGGAATATTTACTATTTCGAAGAGGCCGAGTTTAAGATAGTTCCCTTCAAATCGGGACCTGTCGGGCCGCATATATTTTCTCCGGACACCATCACCCGAATTCTGGATTTAAATTCCAAGTTAAGTTCGGGTGCGAATTTTACGGATGAAAGTGTATTTACGGTTTCGGGGAAAGTTATTTTTCCAACATCCTCAACAGGTGTAGAATGTGGCGTGCCAGATGTTGAAATAAAATTTGACGGCGAAAGCCGGGGGATTTTTACCGATTCTGACGGAAACTGGAGTTATGCCATTCAGGAAGAAGGAACGTATACCTTCGCTCCGGAGTTTATGCATCATTATTTTGAAAACGATGAGGGAAATACGTCGACCACCGTTTTGGTAAACGACGATATTTCCAATATAGATTTTACCAACCTTCAGGTGGATAGTATTGAAGTGAAGGTACAGGGCGGATGTGGGAACCCAGTGGCTAATTTTGCAACGGTTCGCGTTACATCTCCGGGAAATTGTTACAACCAAACTTTTGCGACTGATGCCAATGGTTTGCTGACACTTAAAAATTTACCGGCACGTGAGTACGATGTACAGGTGATTGCACTCAGTCCAACAAGTTCCAGTATAATGGACCAGATTGGAAACAAACCCGTTACAATTGACCTCACCGTCCGCGATACAACGGAGGTTGTAGCTGAGCGGGACAGTATCAGCATTACCCCTGCCGATACGTTATTCTTGCCGAATGGAAGTGTTTCCATAACTCCTGCCGATACAACCGTTGTAACCCTCACCGATACAACCCGCAGCGAAGTTATTCCACGCGCTGATTTCATTTACCATTCTCCGCTACAAATAGATGTTGATTTTGAAGATACCGGAGCAGAGGTTATCGATGATTGCCTGAACTCCGACGGAGATCCTATCATTTTGATGGAACAAAACAGCAAGTATAAAATAGTTTTTGATGTAACAGAACAGTTGGGAGATTGTCCGATAAAAGAAGGCACTCTGCGTATTTTCGATTTTGTGAGTGACAACGGGGATGAACCCATAGAGGTGCCTATTGTCAATGGTTTTGCTACATATACTGTAGAGGCAGGGTTGCCTGAAATTGCTGAAAGTGAAGAGCACAATCATGAAAAATTGCTTTACATTGTACCCGAAGTGGGATTTCTGGAGGCACAGCCCGTTGAATACTGGGTTATGGTAACCGGAGTAAAAACCCAGGCTCCGTCGTTCATCACAAGGTCGGTGGATTTGCCTATGTTGGTATTGCACGATCCTCCGGGAGACAATAGTCATGCTTTTGTAGAAAAAGGGACTGAGTTTAAAAGTTTTGAAACCCACGAAGTACTGGTTGGAGGTGAAGCGGGCGTTTTTGCAAATTTATTGATTGGAGCCAAAATAATTACTCCATTCTCCACCAACTCGTTTGGTACCATGGTCAATTTTAAGGCGGTTGCCGGAAGGGATAATTTCGACCGGGATGGTATTGAGACAACCATCACATTTAATGAAACCTTCTCAACTTCCGACATGGAAAACCTGACCGGTAACGACGGGGACGTGTTTATTGGAGCAGCATTTAACCAGGAGTTTGCAATAGGCGACGAATTAGCTTTCGACAAAGATCAGTGTAAACCTGTGATCAAGGTTGTACCAACCATCGACGTTACCGGGTTTGCCACTACATTTATTTATACAGAGAAACATATTAAAAACACTCTGTTGCCCAAGCTGGGAGAATTAAGGGCTGCCATTATTGGCGGAAAAGACGCCAGCCAGTTAACCGAGGAAGAAAAAATACAGGCCAACCAGCTTATGTTCGACAGTCTTCACTGGGAGAATGTAATGGCTAAAAATGAAGCGAACCGCGATACCAATGCTATTTTCAAAGAAAATAAATCATTTAGCGCAGGGGCTCCCTACAGCAATTCATATTCATCCAGTACCACCAACTCTGTTTCGTATGAGTACAACGCATTCGTTAATATTGATCTGGATATCGGGATTAAAATTGATAACGCTGCCGGTGCCTGGTTTGACAGTGAATTGGGGGTGACTTCGAAATTCAGATGGGGTACAACAACAAATACAGGAACCGCAAATACCACGAGCAGGACAGTGGGATATATTCTGGATGACAATGATATCGGCGATTTCTTTAGTGTCGATATAAAAGAGGATACGGCCTATGGTGTGCCATCCTTTAAATTGAAATTGGGAACTACCAGTTGTCCTCACGAACCCGGGTCCCAACCCCGCGACGATGCGCGGATTCAAATTTTTCCGCCTCAGATTAATAATGTGCCCATTGGAGGCCAGGCGGTGTTTACTGCAAATTTGCTGAATGAAAGCCAAAGCAGGGAAACAAGGGAATACCACGTCCGGGCGATATCTACTACAAATCCTGACGGAGCAGTGATTAAAATTGGCGGCCAACTTATAAATAACGGTGGTGCATCCTTCTTCCTCGACTTTAACCAGACTGCCAGCGTAGCGTTGACTGTGGAGAGAGGGCCGTTGGCCACTACCTACGATTCAATCGGGATTATGATGTACCCGCCTTGTGAATATTCGTTGTGGGAAGACAATGGAAATATTACCAGCGGCGATACTGCGTGGATTTTTGTTGATTTCCAGAGCGACTGTTCCAATGTGTCGTTGCACTTGCCGGGTGATGGCTGGCTGGTAAATCAAAATAATAATGACATCCTTGATGTTGCTTTTACAGGATACGATTTGAATAATGAATACCTAGAGAGCATTACCCTGCAATATAAGCGGGAAGGTCAAGGCTGGGTGGATGACATTACTATCCAGAAAGAGGAATTGTCTGGTAACTTTTTTGATTACGCATTCGATGTGTCCGGGTTGCCCGATGGAAATTACAGGCTAAGGGCAAAATCCTTTTGTGGTATCGAAGGCGGGCTTTCCTATTCTTCGGAGCAAAAAGGAATCATTGACCGCACTTCGCTGGCGCCGTTTGGTATGCCTTCACCGGCTGATGGGTTCCTGCGGTTTGGTCAGGAAATCAGTGTCACTTTCGATAAAGATATCAATTGTAACTTCAATAGTTACGATCCGGCCCTTTCGCAGGCCTATGTGAGACTTTTCCTTGAAGATGGAACTGCAATTCCTGCCACGGTCCAGTGTTCCGGAAGTCAGGATAAAATCATTATTGTTCCCAACGAAGATTTGTTTTCGCAGCCATTGCTGGAAGGAGTAAGGGTTTTTGCCGTAGTAGATAGTATCCAGGATATTTCCGGAAATGTGCAGAAATACCGGACCGAGTGGTCGTTCCTGGTAAATGTAAGTCCGGTTTCATGGAATCCGGAAGATATTCATCGCACAGCAGTAGAAACGGATGAGGTAATTATAAGCGCCAACCTCGATAACAGCGCTACGATAACCAAATCGTTCATTATTTCAGAATGGCCCGATTGGCTTACTCCTTCGGTCACCTCTGCTTCTATTCTTTCCGGGAACAGCTTTACGGTCCAGTTGCATGCTGCGGATGACCTCGAGCCCGGCCTTTACGAAGGACAGGTGGTTGCATTGGTTGATGAAGTTCCTGAGATTCTGAACGTAACATTGGAATTATATGCTGAAGATGTGAACTGGAATATTAACTATCCGGATTTTGAGCATAGTATGAGTATTGTTGCCCAGTTTAGTTCTGATGCAGGGGACTTGAATCTGTCAACCGGATTGCGCGACAAAATTGCAGCGTATGTTAATGGAGAACTGAGAGGGGTCGGAAATATTACGTTTGTTTCCGAACTGAACAGGTATGCTGCGTTTATAAATGTAGCCGGAAATATAAGTGGCGAAAACGGTAGTCTGCTTGAAGCGGAAGATTATGTGAGTGATTTGAGTGTACAGGATATCACTGTTACGGACGAAGGAGTCAATTCCGGAGCAACCCGTTTTAAAAAGAATAACTGGATTGAGTTCGATGTTTATGCTACGAAGCCGGGCACTTTCGATGCTGCCTTCAGGCTGGCAAGTACAAGATCGGGCGAAGAGGTTGAGTTGTATGTTGATGGGGTATTGAAAACTACCTTCACTGTTCCCAATACCGGGAGCCTCAGCGCTTTCTCAACATTTGTAACCAGTGTTGAAATGAGTGCAGGAGCCCATCTTCTTCGTATTCAGTCAAAAAATGCTGAGTTCGATTTAAACTGGATTAATTTTCCGGAATACCATGTAAGAAATCAACATACTCCGGAGGTAATTAAATTCAGGATGTGGGATGGCTTGAACGGGATAGAATATGGTGCCATTGAAGAATTAACTTTCTTCAGCGACGGTGTTGTAGGGAATGCCCAGGAGCCATTTATTCTGCACCCGGCCGGAGGAATCCAGGAAATGATACTGGCCAAAGGCTGGACATGGATTTCGGTTAATAAAGAGAGTGACGATATGAGCGTGGGTAAAGTACTCGAAAGTATTACACCTCCCACTTCTTTGAATAATATCACATTGAAGTCACAAACAGCATTTTCTCAATATACCAGCGAAGCTGGCTGGCAGGGAGGTTTAGCCGATATCGACTTACAGTCGGGGTATATGATTCATCTGGATACCCATGGAGATACCCTGAATTTAATCGGGAAAACACCTGAGAATAATGTAAACATTTCTCTGACGCCAAAATGGAACTGGATTGGTTTCCCCAAACCCGGAATAATGGGTGTGGATAGTGTGTTGAACCAGTTGACTTCTAATCCGGGAGATATCATAAAAAGCCAGTTCGAATTTGCGGAGTACAACGAAAGTGCCGGTTCCTGGATTGGCGATTTAGACTTCTTCAAACCTGGAATGGGCTACAAATTATTTGTGTCGGATTCTGATAATCTGGAATTCCTGAAATCGGGTAGTCCGGAGGAACAGTTCCTGAAGTTTGAATATAATATGACGCTTACTGCTGCCATTGATTTTGGAATACTTCCTGAATCTGAAAATTACAGGTTGAGAACATATATCAACGGTCAGTTGCGAGGAGATAACTCGTTAGCTTATGTTGATGGATTGGAGAAATTTATGGCATTCAATATGGTTTATGGTAACCGGTCCGACATTGGAGAAAAGGTCGACATTGTGTTGTGGGATAGTTTTAATCAGAAAGAGATTGAAATGTCTTCTGCTGAAATTAGTTTCGGTATCGACAAAATTGCCGGAACCCTTTCCAGCCCGGTAGTTCTTTCTCCTTTAAGTGTCGGGATTGACGAACAGGGTGGTGGTATGTTTGAATTTGATACGTATCCGAATCCGTTTGCCGGCAAAACCAAAATCAGCTATTTCATCCCGGCTGATTCGCATGTTGTCCTGACAATAAGCGACTCGTTTGGTAAGGAGATTACCCGACTTGTTGATGAACAACAGCGGGCCGGACAGTATGATTATACTTTTGTTGCAAAGAATCTTCCTTCAGGTATCTACTTCTGTACCTTAAAAACAGGTAATGAAGTGAATACTAAAAAGCTGATTCTTCTCGAAGATTAATTATGACAGACGAATGTAACTGGTTCTAAAAGAGGATTACAGTATTAGATACATTTTATTTATTTGATAAAGGATGCAGACCCATTGGTTTGCATCCTTTCTTTTTATACGTTTTGATCTTTTTATTTTCCTTTGCTGGTAGTGGGCCACGTCATAGAATTCCATATAAAAATGCGCATAAAGTATTATAATGCTTTGCTGTATTTTATTTAGGACTCCTGTTTCCGAATACGCTCTTTTTGCATAGCGGCCTTTGTGCAATGGCTCTTCTTTGGGCTCACCTTGAATTTTCTGCTTCGTCTTTGCCTCAGGGTAAAGATGAAGACCCCCGGTAGGGAAAATAAATTTATTAATGCAAATCAAGAGTTGAACCCACTTCGGTTTTTTTTTCATACCCACTTCATTACCATGGGTTTTACCCGTGGCTATTATTGTTTAATCCCTTTCGGGATAAAAAAATGTCCGAAGGACACAAATAAAAATAGCCCCGTGCGAAGCTCGGGGAAGGAAATACGTTGTAAAGGCGTAACCCCGGAGTGGGTTGAATTGTTGATAATCAGCTAATGCCAACTTTTGATTCATATTATACTTTAATTTTCTTATCCCACTCGCATTTTTTAATGTGCTCTGCCTTTAGAAAACAAATCGGAGTGTTAGAAATGTCACTTTCTTTCTGTTTCGGGTAGCTGAAATTTTTGCATAAAAAACTAAATCCACCGGATTTTCAAGATGAGCCCTTCTTTGCACATCTCATGGCCACGGGATGTATAAAATGGTTCAAATATTTTTTTGTGCGCTTGAGGTACAGGCTTTTAATCTTTTTTTTGCCGGGCATTACTTTTTTGTTGTAATGCTATTTTAAGACGTACCAATGGATGAAGTGTCTTGTAAAGGGTTCTGAGGACGCTACCCTTTTAATCATTTATCCATTTATTCCGAGTATATTTTGCAGCGACTGGATTTCAGCTTTTAGTTTGCTTTTTTGTTTTAATGCTTTGGAAAGGGCAATGGCATCTTTTACAGCCTGTTTGTCATAAGTTTCCAAAATGATGTAGTAGTATTTGTTGCCGAGGAAAACTGCTTTCAGGCGGCGGTCGGCATTGTTGGCAATAAATTCCATCACCCCGTTATCTTTGCCATTGCGGTAACTCACTTTTTCCCATTTGGCTTCCATAAAATCGCTGCGGTGGTTGTTTACATCGCCAATTGGAATTTCCTCGGTTTTGGCATCATCTCCCTGGTCGTAAACACGAAGTGCTGTGTGGTCCAGCCATTTTTCACCATGGTAATTGCTGCTTAAGTAAATCTCACCGCGTTCATCAAGGTGAACCTGGATGTAGGAGCGATCCCATGCCCGCTTAAAATTTTGCCTTTTATGAATGTATTGTGTATACCGGTCAAATTCTGTTTTTTCCTTTTCAAATGGCTCTTCCAACTCGGTAATTCGCACTTGGAGTGAGTCAAACTGTGCTTCTTTTCGGTGGAGTAAATCAAATTGCACCTCACGCTGAAGGTTTTTGGCTGCATTTACAGCATAAACTGCTTTGGGGAAAAGTTTTGGGATGCTGTCGAGGTGACGCAAAGCAACAGTAGTGTCATTTTTTTCCAGGAGTGTCCGTGCCTGTTCAAGCTTTGTGCGGGCCTTGTCTTCATCCGACGGACCGCAGGCAACCAGCAAAACGGCCAGAATTAAAACGGTTATATGGAATGAAATCTTCATTATCGATTGTTTTGCACAAAATTACTATTTTTCCGTTACCTGAAAAATGTATGATCTTTTGTTCTGAACAGCCCCAAAATATTCATATAATGCGATAGCTTTTTTTTGCGAATACAGAGCCCTCATTCAGGGCGGTATTGTATTTTTTTCAAATTTGTAGAACAGAAATAAAAAGAGCCGGTTAAGTTTTTGTAATAAAATCAGATTATCACGGCTTTTTTTTTCGGTACATAAGATATTTTCTATTTTTAGTGCCAAAATTTTTGCGCCATGATAACGCTTACCCAACTGGAATATATTGTTGCGGTAGACACCTACCGGCATTTTGGAAAAGCCGCTGAATCGTGCTTTATTACTCAGCCCACACTCTCCATGCAAATTAAGAAGCTGGAAGAAGACCTGGAGATCATTATTTTCGATCGTAGTAAGCAGCCGCTTATTCCAACCGATGTGGGGCAGCGTATTATCGAACAGGCACGGGTGGTGTTGAAGCAGTCTGAAGAGCTTACGAATATTGTAAAGGACCATAAGAATCAGGTTTCCGGAATGTTGCGCATTGGCATTATTCCAACTCTTGCCCCTTATCTTTTGCCGATATTCATAGGCCGTTATAAAAAGAAATACCCTAATATTTTTATTAAAGTGGTGGAACAAACCACTGATCAGATTGTGAACCTTCTGAATAAAGATCTTATTGATGTGGGCATTTTGGTCACCCCGCTGGGGGAGCAGAAAATTATTGAAAAGCCTCTTTTTTATGAAGAGATGCTCATTTATGTGAACCCGGAAAGTGAGCTGTACAAAAAGAAGGAAATTACCCTGAAAGATATTGCGATCCCGGAAATCTGGCTGTTGAGCGATGGACATTGTTTCCGCGACCAGGTAATTAATCTCTGTTCTTTTCTTGGAACGGTGGACAGTCAGTTGCCTTTCCACTTTGAAGCTGGTTCGCTGGAAACCCTCATGAATATTGTTGACAGGGAAGGTGGTATTACCCTGATTCCCGAGTTGGCCAAGTTGGGAATGTCGGAGAAAAGACAGGAAAACGTACGATCTTTCAGCAACCTGAAACCATTGCGGGAAGTGAGCCTCGTTTACTCGCGGCACTTTGCAAAGCATAAGCTGATAAACCTGCTTTGGCGCGAGATTAAAGATGCCATCCCAGAAGAACTTCAAAATGAGCAGAGAGGAACTGTTGTTGAGTGGAAATAATTTTTTATTGATTTAAAAAAAATGGTTACCTTTGCGCCCTGTTTTTAGCGGACGTGGCGGAATTGGTAGACGCGCCAGACTTAGGATCTGGTGCCTTATGGCGTGGGGGTTCGAGTCCCTTCGTCCGCACAAATGCCGCCGGCCAACCTTCAGGGGATTTGCGCCGGCGGTTTAAATAAACAGTTCTGTCAAATTATTTTATCATGAAACGAGTATGAAAATTTTCTTGCAGAAATAGTACAAAGAGTGCATACAGGTTTCATGCTTATCAAAAATGGAAACAAATAATTTTTAAAAGATGAATATTACGAGGGAAAATATCGACAGTGTGAATGCGGTAGTTAAAGTTTTGATTGAAAAAACAGACTATGAAAAAACCGTCGAAGAAACATTGAAAGAATACCGTCAGAAGTCTTCTATCCCTGGATTCAGACCGGGAAAAGCTCCCATCGGGCTCATCAAAAAACGGTTCGGCACATCTGTGATGGTAGAAGAAATCAATAAGATGCTGTCGCAAAATCTTACCCGCTATCTGGTGGATGAGAAACTTCGGATTTTGGGTGAACCACTGTCGAGTACCGAACAGCAGAAGCCTATTGACTGGGACAACGATGAAAACTTTGAGTTTGCTTTCGATGTGGCCCTCGCACCTGAAATAGAGGTTCCGCTGGATGAAAAGGATAAACTGGACTATTTTACCATCAAGGTAGCGGACGATATGATTGACCAGCAGATAGAGATGATTCAATCTCAGATGGGCCAGAATGTGGATTCCGAAGCGGTAAAAGAAAAGGATTTGTCTCGTGGTGATTTCGTGGAACTCGATGCTGAGGGAAATGAAAAGGAAGAAGGTGTGCGTGCCGAGGGCGTGCTTCTTTCGGTTGATTTAATAAAAGATGAAGAGATTAAAAAACAATTCCTGGGAAAACAAAAGGGCGAGGTGCTGGTTTTCGACCCGGTTAAAGCCTATCAGGATCGCCATGAAGTAGGCCACCTGTTAAAAATTAGCCATGAAGAGGCCGATGAACTCAACAGTGAATTCAAATTTACCATTACCGAAATTCTTGAGTTTAAAAAGGCCGAATTGAATGAAGAGTTGTACAAAAAAATATATGGAGAAGATACCGAAGTCAAAACGGAAGAAGATTTGAAGAAAAAGCTGAAGGAAGAAATTGCACTCAGTTTATTGCAGTCTTCTGATCGTAAGTTTGCAACCGACGTACGGGATACCCTTGTGGAGAAAATAAAACCCGAACTTCCGGAAGCTTTCCTGAAACGCTGGCTTATTGAGTCGAACAGAGATGTAACCGAAGAACAGATCGACAAAGATTTCGACGGATTTTTGAAAGACCTGCGCTGGCAGCTCATTAAAGATGTTATTATTAAGGATAATGAGTTGAAGGTAGAAGAAGAGGAAGCCCTCGGTTTTGCGAAACAGCTTGCCCATGCACAATACAGCCAGTATGGGATTTACAATGCACCCGAAGATCAGTTGGAATCCTTTGCGAAAATGATTCTGGAAAAACCCGAAGAGAAAGAACGCTTGTATAATAAGCTTCTGGAAGACAAGGTAATCGATGTGGTAAAAGAAAAAATTACACTTCAGGAGAAAGAGGTTACCCGCGAAGAGTTTGAGGAAATGGCCAAGTAACTTTTGAGAGAGACATATTCGCAAACAACTTTTTTGTAACTTTGGTGTTCATTTTCAATGTAAAACAAATAACACAGTTATTTTTTTAAAGAGAAAGAAAATGGAGAGATACGACGAATTTAAAAAATATGCAGTTAAACATAGCGGAATCAGCAGTTTAACTTTGCAGCGTTATAATTCAGTATACGGTAGCTATATTTCGCCAACCATTATTGAGGAACGTCAACTGAACGTAGCTTCAATGGACGTTTTTTCGCGGTTGATGATGGACCGGATTATTTTTCTGGGTGTGCCGATCGACGATACAGTTGCTAATATTATTCAGGCACAATTGCTTTTCCTGGAATCGACTGACCCAACGAAAGACATTCAGATTTATCTGAATTCGCCCGGCGGGCATGTGCATGCGGGTTTGGGAATTTATGACACCATGCAATATATTTCGGCCGATGTGGCTACCATTTGCACCGGTATGGCCGCTTCCATGGGAGCGATCCTGCTTACTGCCGGAGCCAAGGGAAAACGATCGGCCCTGAAGCATTCACGGGTTATGATTCACCAGCCAATGGGTGGCGCCCAGGGACAGGCTTCTGATATTGAAATTACCGCACGCGAAATATTGAAAATTAAAACAGAGCTTTATAATATTATTTCCGAGCATACCGGAAAAACCGTAAAGCAAGTTGAAAAAGATGCGGATCGTGATTACTGGATGACCTCGGAAGAGGCGGTAAAGTATGGTATGATCGATGAAATTTTAGTAAGGGATAAGGCAAAAAAGTAATCAATGGCAAATAAAATCAGAATGGATAAATGTTCTTTCTGTGGTCGCGAAAAAAAGGAAGTAAACCTTTTGATTGCCGGGATTGACGGGCATATTTGTGATCGCTGTGCTGAACAGGCTTATTCAATTATCCAGGAAGAAATTAAAAAAGACAGTTCGTTTGATTTGGCCGGGATTCAATTGCTGAAGCCAAAACAGATCAAAGAATTTCTCGATCAGTATGTGATTGGTCAGGATGAAGCAAAAAAAATTATCTCGGTGGCTGTTTACAACCATTACAAAAGGTTAACACAGCCGTTTGATAAAGACGAAACGGAGATTGAAAAGTCGAATATTATTTTGGTGGGTGAAACCGGTACCGGAAAAACGTTGCTGGCCCGCACAATCGCCAAAATGCTGCATGTTCCTTTTACCATTGTAGATGCTACGGTACTTACCGAAGCCGGTTATGTGGGAGAAGATATTGAAAGTATCCTCACCCGTCTTTTGCAGGCTGCCGACTATAATGTGGAAGCTGCCGAGCGGGGTATTGTTTTTATCGACGAAATAGATAAAATTGCCCGGAAAAGTGATAATCCTTCCATTACCCGCGATGTATCGGGCGAAGGAGTACAACAGGGACTGCTTAAGTTGCTGGAAGGGGCAGTAGTGAATGTTCCTCCGCAGGGCGGGCGTAAACATCCAGAGCAAAAATTAATACCTGTGGATACGAAAAATATCCTGTTTGTTTGTGGCGGAGCGTTCGATGGTATTGAACGAAAAATTGCCCACAGGCTCAATACAAAAGTGATTGGGTACAGTGCCGCCAAACAAGTGGATCGTATAGAGCGTGAAAATCTACTTCAGTACATCGCTCCTCAGGATTTAAAGTCGTTTGGCTTAATACCTGAGATTATTGGGCGTTTACCTGTGTTGGTTCACCTCGATCCTTTGGATAAAGAAGCATTACGGAATATTCTTACCGAACCTAAAAACTCGGTAATAAAGCAGTATAAAAAGCTGTTCCAAATCGACAAAATTGAACTGGAGTTTGAAGAAGAAGCGCTACAGTATATTGTGGAAAAGGCTGTAGAGTTTAAGCTTGGCGCCCGCGGGTTGCGTTCTATTTGCGAAAGCATTATGAACGATGCCATGTATGAAATGCCTTCGGAAAAAGCAGAACACCTGATTATTACCCGGGAATATGCGCAGGGAAAAATGGATCGTTCCAGTATCCGCAGACTGAAAGCAAGTTAAGCAAGTCAATGTATGTGAAAATACAAAAAAGGCCGTCTCCATTTTGAGACAGCCTTTTTTCTTTACTAAAATTTATAACTCATTTTTCTCCGACTCAACATTTTTTACTCAGTCGGTTCTAAAAAAAAAAGGAAGCCAGCGCTTTAAGCTCTGCTCTTTCTCTTTTTAACTTTTTCCTCCTGTTTTTTTATCTTTTTCTCCTGCCTTTTTTCTTTTATGCTTTTCTTGGGCTCTTTTAACCCCGCATTCTTTTTTGCCATATCAATAATTTTTTAATCAGCGTTTATTTCTTTTCCTCCGGGTAAACAATATTTTTAATTTTTACCTTTTTTACACCCCGTGGGGCATTGAACGAAATGATACTGCCCGCTTTGTAACCAAGCAATGCGCTTCCGAGCATCGATAGAACAGAAATATTCCCTTTTTTAAAGTCAGCATCTTTTGGGTAGACGAGTCTTACCTTCATTTCTCTTTTGGTATCCAGATCGATTAATTCAACCATTGAATTCATAGTGATAAAATCGGGCAGGTTTTTTTTACTGTTAATTCTTCTGGCCCGTTTAATCTCAGAACCCAGGTATACCAGGTTGTTCATCTCTGTCGTGTGCCCGTCTTTTTCGGACTTAATCAGATTACACAACCTGGTGTAATCATCTTCTGTGATATTGATGTTATTTTCCATTTTAAAACATTTTTATCGTATTCGTACTAAATATATCGTATCCGATGCAATATTAATAAAACTTTTATATTTTTACAAAAATTTTAGCTGAATGGGGAAAGACAAGTACGCTATTCTGAAGCAGATAATTGATCTATATGAGGATTTCGAGGTAGAGGAAAAACATCTGGATCTGTTATCCTTTGCACAGTGGATAATAAAAAAGTTGCACGATACACCCGAGTTAAACAAAAAGGCTCCGCCAGAGAAGTACCCCAAATTTTTTCCGGATAATACGCCTGTCGTTAAAAAGTTTGAAGAAAAAGCGCGATTGCTTGAAGCTGCTTCGCGAATTGCCCGTTATCATGAGTTTTATTCCAGAAAGGCCCTGAAAGATTTGGTTATCAATACCCGACTTGAATTTCTGTTTCTTCAGGCGGTAGATATGACGGAAAAGGCGAAAAAGACCGATCTCATCAATATATATCATCTGGAATATACCACAGGGATGGATACCATACGGAGGCTAACGAATAACGGGTTGCTTAATGAGATTCCGGATGAATCAGATAAACGGGCGAAGTTGTTGGTACTTACTGAAAAAGGTCGAAATATTTTGGAACAGGCCCTCAAACGGATGAGAGAGGAAAACAAAATGTTTCTGACGGCTATTAATGACAATAAATGGAAAAAAGTTTTGGTTATTCTGGAAGAGATTGATGAATTTCACAGCATGGTTTATCAGAACCACGGTGATAAACCTTTCGCGGAGTTATGCAACCTGATGGACTCCCTGAAACATTTATATAAATAAAAGAGGGATTGGGCTGTACCGTGTTTATCAGCTTATTTCATTATGCTGGCTTTTTATTTGTTTGTGTCGATTTACCTGGAAAATAGAGGATGGCCAACCCAACAAGTATTCCGGGCATCCCTTCGTAAATTGTGGTTTCCCATCCCAGTATCCGCCATCCCAGGGCGACCGCTAAACCCGAAAAGATGGCCAGTAAAGCCCGTATCCGGCCGGGCTTTCCGCCAAGGCTTAAATAGATGAGCAATGGCCCGAATGCACTGGCAAGTCCTGACCAAGACATAATTACCAGACTGAAAACACTTTGCTTGTTGAACAGGGCCCAGCCCAGTGCAGCAAAAGTAATAACTGCAGTACCTGTTTTTAGTAAATAGGGTTTTTCAATTTTATGAGGAATTAAGTCGTGGGTGAGTGCAGAAGAGCAGCTTAATACCAGTGAATCAGCTGTGGACATCGTGGCGGCAAAAATACCCGCCAGAACGAGGCCAACCAGATAAGGGGGGAGTAGCTCAACAGCCATGATGGGCAGGGCAAGTTCCGGGTCAAAGCTTCCCGGATCCTGAAGGTAAATGCGTGATAACATACCTACACCTGTTGACATGACATAAAACAGAGTAAACCAGGTGTAATACCAAACTCTTGCCCTGCGCATCTTGCCGGTATCGCTGAGGGTCATAAAACGGACCATCACATGGGGCTGGCCAATTACTGAAACGCCGGCAAAAGCCCATCCGACAGCAAAAAGGATACCTCCTGAAATGCCTGGAAGCAGAAGGTTTTCCGGAAATAGATCCAGGAAACCATCCACTTTGCCCATTTCCGCAATAGTTTTCTCCATGCCTCCCAAAGAATACACCCCGATAATTAACAATGTTGCCATGGCCAGTATCATTACAACTGACTGTGCTCCATCCGTCCAGATAGAGGCACGTATTCCCCCGGAGAAACAATAAAGCACAACCAGTACTGCCCCAATGGTTGCCCCTGCCCAGTTAGGCCATCCAAACAGCACATGCAGCGCTTTGCTACCTGCAACAAGCTGGGCGCTGGCATAGGATAGCAAAAATACAAGGGAGATAACAGCGATGGTTCTTTGAAGAAGCAGGTTTTGTTTCCCGTTCCAGTTGCTCAAAACCCCTGCAAAACTTACCTCTCCTGTTCTTTGAGTGGCTTCGCGTAGTTTACGGTGGATAAATATTGAGCCGAGAAAATCGCCCAGTATCCAGCCGGCCATCAGCCAAACGGCGGCAAAACCTGTTGCATAGGTGTAGCCAATGACGCCAATAAACATGTATCCGCTGTTGTTAGTGGCTACTGCTGATAAACCTACCAGCGATGGGGGAATTGAACTGCTTGCCAGGTAGTAATCCTTTTTAGTACCACGACTTCTTAGTACAGAACTTACACCTACCAGGGCAAACATTCCGAGAAAAATAATAAAGCTGAGAATCATAAAAATAGTTTAGTGCCACCTAACCATTTCCCGGCAGGCTTATGCCGGGATAGGTTCTGTTTCTGCTCTGGTACAGATGTATTCCGGACGTGGTGGCTGGTTGCAAAATGGTTCTGTTACATGGTTTGAAACAGCATTAAAAACAAAAAATATGTTTGAACGGGGATAGGGAGTGACGTTCCCGTTGGAGCCATGCATTGTGTTGCAGTCAAAAATAATGACATCGCCAGGATCTCCTGTTGCTGTAACGATGCCACCTTCTTCAACCATTTTGGCTAAATTTTCGTTGCTGGGTACACCGTATTCCTGTTTTTTTAGCGATGACTTAAAATGATTTTCCGGCGTATTTCCTTCGCACACGGCGAAAACATTATGCGAACCGGGGATAAGCATCAATGCACCGTTGTAAGAGTAGTTTTTGGTTAAAGCAACGGACATGCTCAAGGCACGCATACGGGGCATGCCGTCTTCTACATGCCAGGTTTCGAAATCGGAATGCCAGTAAAACTCTTTTCCTTTGAATCCGGGTTTGTAATTTACCCGCGACTGGTGAATGTATACATCGTCATTTAGTATATATCTTGCTAACCCTGCCAGACGCTTGTCGGCAGCCAGCTTTTTAAAAACAGGACTTATCTGGTGTGCTTTAAATACCGATCGTACATCGCCGCTGGTGGGTTCAGTAATAGTGTAATCCAATGATTTTAGTTGTTCGTCATTTTTTAACCGTTCAAGCTCATCCTGGAATACTGCAATTTCACGTTCAGAAAAAAGATTTTTTAAAATGATGAATCCATCCTCCCGGTATTTATGAATTAATGCTTTTTCGATGGGGGAGTCTTCAAAATTATCCCGGTAAACTACCGGGTCTGTTCGCGGAATTAATGTTGCCTTTCTCCCCCCGCGTGATGGATAAAAGTCTTTGCTCATTGCTTTTTGTTTTTAATGTGAATTGCTAATCTGCTATGGTTTCTGCATCTAACTCATAAGCACCTTCTGCGTTATGCACCTCTTTCCCGCTTAATGGAGGGTTAAAAACGCAAGCCATCTTCATCTCGGTAAAGGCGCGTAAAATGTGCTCGTCGTTTTTATCTAAAATATAAATGGTACCAGGACGAATTTTATACTTGTTCCCGTTTTCCAGTGTTTCTATTTCACCTTCTCCCGACATGCAGTACACTGATTCGAGATGGTTTTTATAGTGCATCCGGAAATCGGCACCTTTGTAAATGGTCGTAATGTGAAATGAAAAGCCCATATTGTCGTTTTTCAACAACAGGCGTGTACTTTCCCAATTGCCATCGGGAGAGACAATTTTTCTGTCAGACTGCTCCGCCTCGTTTAAATTTCTTACTATCATGTTCTATTTATTGTTATTGTTTAAAACTACGTCGTCAAAATAGTCTGAATCTACTGGTACATCGGCATTCCGGCATACCTCTTTAACCGATTGCTCGATTATATCGATACCCTTTTCCAGGTTTTTTATGTCGATGGTTAAGGGGCAGAGTAATTTGATAACCTGGTCGTCAGCGCCACTGGTTTCAATCATGAGTCCCTTTTTAAATGCTTTGCTTGTAATGTTGTTTGCAATTTCACCGTTTACACAGTTTATTCCCTGGAACATACCGCGCCCACGTGCGTGCAGATTGCCATCGCCGTATTTGGCAATAATGTCTTCCAGTCTTTTCTGTACATAGTCTCCTTTGGTACGAATTTCTTTTTCAAATTTATCATCCGACCAATAGGCATCTATTGCAGCTTTGGCTGTTACAAATGCCAGGTTATGCCCTCTGAAAGTCCCGTTGTGTTCTCCCGGTTTCCATAAATCGTATTCCGGTTTGATTAAAACGAGAGAGAAGGGGAGTCCGTAACCACTTAATGACTTGGAAAGAGTAATAATATCGGGCTGAATACCAGCTTTTTCAAAGCTGAAAAAGGTTCCTGTACGTCCGCATCCGGCCTGAATGTCGTCTACAATAAGTAATATTCTGTGTTTTTTGCACACGGTCTGCAGGTCTTTTAACCATTCCATATCGCATGAGGTAACACCACCTTCGCCCTGCACGGTTTCTACAATAACTGCAGCCGGTGTATCAATACCGCTGCTTGAGTCAGAAAGAACTTTGTCGAGGTATGCGGTGGTATTTACGTCTTCTCCCAGATAGCCATAATAAGGCATCCGGTGTACTCCCTGCAGTGAGATACCCGAAGCGCTCCGGTGTGTTGAGTTTCCTGTGGCGGCCAGCGAACCAAGTGTTACGCCATGAAACCCGTTGGTAAACGAAATGATGGTGTCGCGTCCGGTATAATTGCGGGCAACCTTTAGCGCGGCTTCAACGGCATTTGTTCCTGTGGGGCCGGTAAACTGGAGCATATAATCAAGTCCCCTGGGCTCCAGTATTTTTTTCTTAAACGTTGTCATAAAATCACCTTTGGCGTCGGTGTGTAAGTCCAGACCATTGGTAATCCCATCACTTTCAATATATTCAAGAAGCTTTTCTTTAAAGATTGAGTTGTTGTGGCCGTAGTTCATGGAACCTGCGCCTGCAAGAAAATCAAGATATTCATTTCCATCCTGATCGTAAATAAATTCTCCTTTTGCTTTTTTGAATACCCGGGGAAAAGAGCGGGCATAACTTTGAACTTCTGATTCAATTTCATTGAATATTTTCATAATATTCGACTTTTAATTTAAATAAAATGTATTTTAAAATTCAGATAATCGGGCCAATACGGTAGAGCTGTTCTGTGTCATGCAACCCGTTAAAATGTTTTTCTTTGGTAAAAGCATCCGAAACTTCGATTTTTGTTTTCAGATTATTTGCCAGCTTTTGAAATAGTTTTTTTGAAGCGGTGTTTGAAGGAGTGATTGTTGTTTCTACAAACCGTACATCTTTGCAGGCAGGACGGTCAAGCAGCTCGTGCAACATGCGGATTGCCAGTCCGTTTCCCCTGGCCGGTTCAGCTACTGCTACCTGCCAGATAAAAAGCGTATCGGGTCTTGTGGGGATAAGGTAACCGGAAATAAACCCAGATAAATTTTCGCCTGTTTTTGCACAAACCGATGTTTCTGCAAAATGCGAACTTTGTAAGATGTTGCAGTATACGGAGTTGGGGTCTAATGGTGGGCTGGCTTCTATCAACTGATTGACTGCATAGCCATCTTCGGCAGTTGGGCGTTTAAATTGAAATGATGTCTTTTCATACGATGATTCATCTTGTAACATAAATTATCCTGTTTTTTTCATTCTGTTTAATCACACTACACTTTTGCAGGATTACTACAATTTTACAATATGTATAAAAAGCAACACTAGGGGTTTTAGATTGTTCAAACAAATTTTTTGGAGAGAACATTGGATACTTGGGCCAAAGTTAACATTCTCGTTAAACACATGCGAAAGTAGTGCGTATGGATTACGTGTTTCTTCTTTTTCAGGATACCCCAATTTTTGAAACACGGGAATCCTGTTTTTAACAAATTATCACATATTTTTTAGGGTGATTTTTTTTACGTCTTGAGGAATGGCAGTTTGTTTTCTAATGTCATAAAAATCAAAAGGCTTGCCAAATCTGGTAAGCCTTTTGATTTTTAAAGTCTTATTTTTTGAATAATCAGTTTATTGATAAATCATAAGGCATGCGGGCAAAAATGCCATTCATCTGAGAAGATTTTTTCAGGTATTCGTAGTACCGGTATTTTTCACCCAGTTCCTTTTTCAGGAACCATGTACGTACGTTGTCGGAGCCGGTTTTTAACAGTTGCTGGAACGGGTCCAGTTGTTCAGGGAGGGAAACGGTACGGTAATTCTCCAGACCTTCAATTTCTGCAGCCAGCTCAATGGCATCCTGAAGTCCGCCGAACTCGTCAATCAGTCCTATTTCCAAGGCATTTTCACCAGTCCAGACACGGCCCTGCCCAATTTTATCTACCTCTTCTTTGGTCATTCCCCTACCATCTGCCACATGCGAGATGAACAGATCGTAACCTTCTTCTATGCTTTGCTGCATCAGTTGCCTTTCGTATGCTGTCATCGGACGTGTGAGTGAAAGCAAATCAGAGTTTTTGTTGGTTTTTACAACGTCTGTGGTAATGCCCAGTTTGCTGTTTAACAACTCACCCATATTGGGAATCATGCCGAATATGCCAATGGATCCCGTAATGGTATTTGGATGTGCCACAATCTGGTCGGCCGGGCAGGCAATGTAATATCCTCCCGAAGCCGCTACATCGCCAAATGAAACAACCATGGTTTTTTGTTCGGCTGCAAGTTTTACCTCACGCCAGATAACTTCCGAATCGAAAACACTTCCACCGGGGGAATTGATTCGCAATACAATGGCTTTGTAGCTGCTGTCCTGGCGTGCTTTTCGTATCTCACGGCCCAGTTCATCACCAATTATCACCTGGTCACCCATTGACATGCCGATATCGCCGCTGGCGTAAATCACGGCAATTTTATTCCGGCTGAATGGTTTACTGAATTCTTTGACCGGTGCTTTGGCATAATTGGTTACACTAACGATTGGAACCCCTTTGGTTCCTTCAATTCCGGTTATTTTGCGCAGGTCATCCAATACTTCATCTTTGTATTTGGCAGCATCCACCAGTCCTGATTCCACCGCTTCGCCGCCTCTCTTAAAAGTTTGAACTTTATCAGCCATATCATTTAATCCTTCTACAGGAATATCTCTTGTTTCCGAAATACCCTGCAACATTTTATTCCAAAGGCTACCCATGTACACCAGTTGTTGTTCGCGGTTTTCTTCGCTCATTTTTTCAAGCATAAACGGTTCTACCGCCGCTTTAAATTTCCCGTGGCGTACAATTTGCATTTCAATGCCCAGTTTTTCAAGGGCTTTGGTGAAAAACATCATTTCGCCCCCGAGTCCTCTGAAATCGACGGAACCTAACGGGTGAACCACAATCTCGTCTGCTACAGTGGCCAGGTAGTATGCTTTCTGATCGTACATGTTGCCATACGCGTAAATCGGTTTGTCGCAACTGTCTTTAAATGTTATCAGTGCATTCCTGATTTCTTCCACCGAGGCCATTCCTCCATTTACCATGGAAAGTTTCAGGTAAACACCTTTAATGCGGTCGTCGTAAATGGCCTTTTCCAGCGACGATTGAATGTCGTCTAATCCAATGGCTTTTATTTGAGGAAATCCGGGAATGTCAAGATCCTGGAAAGGATCGTTGGGCGCACGATCGATAATCTGATGCTCTAAATCAATTACCAGCATCGAATTGGCTTGTACCGAGACCTGTTTCTCGGTAGAGGATACCAGAATTCCAATGACCATAAAGAACAGGAAAAATCCAATGATTGAAACTGCCGCAATCCCAACCACAGTTGCCAGCACGTACTTAAAAAATTCTTTCATCTTATGTATGTTTTATGTTTTCGCTACCTTTATCAATAATTGATGGGTAAATTTATATTTAAAAACATTACAAATATACAGTTCAATGCACCAGGTTTTTTTAGGAATTGGAGGAAATATTGGGAACAAGCGGTTAAACGCTGAAAAAATATATGTTTTAGCAGAAGAAGAACTCGGTGTTATTCTCGAAAAATCATCCGTTTACGAAACACCTCCCTGGGGATTTCAGGCCGAAGAAAACTTCTGGAATCAGGTGCTTTACATAGAAACCGGACTGGAACCGGAGGAGTTGCTTTTTAAAATTGAAAAAATTGAACAGCAGTTCGGCCGCAAACGTGAACCAGGAAAGTACTCATCGCGTGAAATGGACATTGATATTTTATATTTTGATGATCTCATTTTAAATGAAGAAAAGTTGTGCATTCCCCATCCGCGTATTGCCCGGCGGCTTTTTGTGCTGGTGCCACTGGTTGAAATAGCCCCCGGGTTTATTCACCCTCAGTTTAAATTGACTAACCGGCAATTGCTCGCGCAGTGTGACGATAATGCGCAAATTAAAAAGATTGAGTTGTAGGTGTATTTTTTCGTTTATTCTCTGTTGTGAAAATTCAGACCGGGATTATTGCTTTGTATAACTCTGGGTTCAGATCCAAATAAAGATTAATTGGTCAGTTAGGAGCTAGTACACAGAATGGGTAGAACGATACATTTCGTAATACCCAGAAAACGACAATGATCCCGAAAATGATCCAGGGGGTATTTTTCAAATAAAAAATATTGGGAAGTTTCCAGTTTAATTTCCGGTTAAGCAAGGGGTGGAGATAGTGGTATGCAATGGCTAAAATAGCTGGCAGAAACAGGAGGTTGTTGCTGACTACGCCAGCTAAATTGAGATGTAACAAATTGTGAATAGCCCGTTGGGAACCACACCCGGGGCAGTAATAGCCTGATATCGAGTAGAAAATGCACCGGGGAAAAATCTCATGTTTCCCGGGGTCAAGCAGAAAAAAGAGGGCTGCTGCCGCCAGTATGCCCAGCAGCAGTCCTCCTTTTAAAAGTTTCTTCATGTATTACACACTCAATGAATCGAGGGCGCCGAGGCCCAATCCGGCTACCACTCCAAATATGACCAAAAGGAGCCACAGAAGCATACCGGCAAGGGCTGCACCAAAGGATACCCACGCCCACAATTTGGCATTTTTACTCGAAATTTTTGCCCCATCGTAATCGCCTGCCTGCCACTTGGTATTTACCTGTGCTGCATACACAATGGATACAATGCCAAACGGAAGGCAACACAAAATAGTAGTAAGAATAGCCCAAACCAGGTAATTGGATGGAGGAGCCTGTTGAGAAACTTGCGGTTGTTGTTCCTGCTGTTCGTTCATAATGATATTGGTTTTAAAATTTACTTTTTAATAGTAGAATTGATTGCAAACAAATTTACCAACTGATTCTTTAAAATAAAATGGATTCTGTAAATAAATTTAAGAAGGACCCAATAAGCAGGAAATTATAAGCTTAGTAATGTATAATAAACTACAATACTTTGCTCATGCATCGTATTTCAATCTTTTGCCCTGTCCTTTGCCTCCTCCTGATTTCCGGCGTTTTCCTTGCCCTTTTCCCAGTTTTTGCAATAGTTCTTCAAAAGGTTTGTCTTTGCATTTTCCAAGGCCTCTCCCTGTTTGGGAGCCCTTCCCTTCAGGGCCTGTTCCGTTTAATTTTGGCATGACTGTTAAATTAAGGCACGATATAATTTTTTTTCCTGATTTGGTTGAGTTTATTCCGGAGCAACTTTCTTCTGATTGCGCTAAGTTTGTCGATAAAAAGCGTTCCTAGCAAATGGTCGTATTCATGCTGAAAAATACGTGCAACAGTGCCATCCAGCGTTTCTTCATGCCAGTCGAAGTTTAAATCACGGTAGCGTACTTCCACTGCTTCGGGGCGACTGACATCCTCAAATATTCCCGGGATGCTCAGGCATCCTTCGTTATAATAAACGTTGTTGTCACTGTAGTTCAGTATTTCAGGATTGATGAACACTTTTTCCTCACTTTGAACCCCTTCACTCTCTAAAGGCGATGTGTTGATAACAAACAGATTTTTCAAAGCTCCTACCTGAGGTCCGGCCAGACCTAACCCGTCAGCGTCTTTTAAGGTTTGCATCATGTTTTCTGCCAGTGAAATGATTTCATCCGGTTTTTCAATATCGAACGATTTTTTTCTCAGGATTGGTGAGCCGTATATTACGATGGGCATAATCATATCATTTTTAATGGTGCTAAATTAAGTATATGTTTAAAATTATTCAAATTTATAACCACCGGCGAACCTTTCGTTTATATTTCAAAAAGGCTTCACCGAACTGCTCTGTCAGGTATCGTTCTTTTTTTCGGATATAAAAAACTTCCATAGCAAGCCCGAATAAAAGGAGGGTAAAAGCAGAAGAACAGATTTTAACAAAATTACTACACCGGCAAGAATGAGCAACATTCCGAGGTACATGGGAGCCGGTTAATACTTGTTTATTCCCATGCTTAATCCAGGCCTTCTCGATGGTACTGGTCCAAATGCTATCATGTTAAGATTGTTGGTTAAAATATACAACCGAATTTTTCGTATGCGTGCCAATCAGTTTCCCAATTACATCGCATTTTACCATAAACAGGAAAAATATTTTTTTCTTCCGGTTATTAATCAGTCCTTCCAGGTTTCCCTGTCCCTTGGAGATGATGATATCGACTTCATCAAATAGCTTTTTAAACGAAGGGGAACAGTGTTTCTCCAGAGTGGAAGGTGCATCGTATCCATTTGAAATAATTTTTGCAACATGAGCCATTCCCACGTTCTCCGCGTCTTCCGTTGTTACATCGTTGATAACCGGTGCACCTCTTGTGGCAAACCAGAGGTTGGGGTGGTTTATCACGCTGATAAAAATTTTATCGAGCACAATTTCTCCGGTATTGTCGCCAAGATACAATACGCTGGAGGCTCTTTTTAGTTCTTCGTAAAGTAATTCTGAGTGATCGATGACAGGTATTTTCGAGGCAGCTGTCGCCAGCGTCTCCAATACATTAAATGGCTCCGGCGGGCCAAAATCAATGATATTTCCTGCCAGCGCGTAGCGCAACGCCGTTTGGAAGGGATTTGCGGATTTGTCAATTTTTTCCCGGATATCTTCTTCCAGGTCCAGCATGAGCTGATTGTATTCTTCTTTTTCGGTTTTATATAAGTCTTCAATATGGGTTTCTTTTTTTATTAACCGGTGCAGGAAACATGCAACTTCAGGTGATGGCAGGTTGTTGTTCCTGTTTTTATGTATGAACAGCTTGAAGCTATCCATAATATTGTTTGACCGTTCTTTCGGGATATTGTGTTTTGTCAGCATCTTTTGTGCCTGTACAAGCAGGCAGTTTATACAATCAGTTTGCATCACATGATATTTTTCCACAAAATTAATGAGAATGATTTTATTTTGAACTAAAGTTTGATTAATTTTGTTTATTTCCTTCTGGAAACCCTTTGAATAGTAAGGAATAGTTAATAGGCGGCTTGGACGAATAGTCAAAAGGTGTAAGGAGTATTGTTACGGTATGGAAGCAATGAGAATGACAAAATTTTGTTGCAAAAAATCATTTTAAGCATGCGGATTTTATTGAAATAAGTTTACGAATTCTGTTGGGAGTCACTAAAGTAATTGATGGAGTATAGCAAATTAGTCACTGGAATGAGAAGAAATCTTAAATCAAAAATCATGAAAACTTACGATGTAATTATTATCGGCGGAGGCCCGGCTGCTATTGTAACCGGGATGACAATCAAAAGATTTTTTAAGGGTAAATCTGTCCTGATGATTAAAGAGGAGGCAGATGGTCTTGTGCCGTGCGGAATTCCCTATATTTTTTACCTGCTGGCAAATGATTCCGAAAAAAATAAAATGGGCCCGAAACCTTTTGTAGACCTGGGAGGAGAAGTAATAGTAGGCAAGGCCGCTAAAGTAGACAAGGAAGAAAAGGTTGTTTCAATAGAATCGGGAGATCTGTTTGGTTACGATAAATTGGTTTTTGCTACCGGCTCACTTCCGGTTGTTCCGACTTTTATTCCGGGATACGACCTTCAGAATGTATTTTATATGAAAAAGAGTTTTCCTTACATTCATAATCTGGCTTCTCAAATCAACCGGTTCAAAAATGTTGTTACTGTCGGCGGTGGATTTATCGGGGCCGAAGTTGCCGAACAGTTGTCGGCAGCCGGAGCAAATGTTACCCTGATAGAAAGTGAACCGCTCTGCTTCTCCAGGGCTTTTTCGCCCGAGCTGAGTTCCATTGCCACCGAGGCTTTAAAAGGGACAAAAATGAAGGTATTGACCTCTGCCCTTGTGAAAGAGATTGTTGGTGAAAATGGTACGGTTCAACAGGTAATGCTGGCCGATGGCAGCAGGATCGACGCAGATGCAGTCATCCTTTCAATCGGTTACACGGCCAATTCCAAACTGGCGAAAGAGGCAGGCATTGAGTTGAACAGGTATGGCGATATTCATGTCGACCATTACGGACGTACAACTGCAAAAGACGTTTGCGCAGTGGGAGACTGTGCGCAAACTTATGGATTCCTTACCGGGCGAAGTGATGTAATAAAACTGGCCTCAACTGCCACGGCTGAAGCACGTACGCTGGGGCATAACCTTTTTGGGATAAGAATAAAAAAATGTACAGCAGGAACACTGGGTGTATTTTCTACTGAAATTGACGGATTGGCTATGGCTGCATCTGGAGCAAACGATAAAAATGCCAGGGAATGGGGTGTGGATCTGATATCTGCTAAATTTTCGTCTCCCGACAGGCATCCGGGTTCTTTGCCAGGAGTATCCAACCTAACGGTAAAGTTGTATGCCTCGCCAGTCGATGGAAGTATCCTGGGCGGTGAAGCCTGGGGTGGAAAATCGGTTGGGGAAATTATAAATGTTATCAGCCTTGCTATTCAGAAGTCTGTTACGGTTTTTGAACTGGTATCTTTTCAGGTGGGGACGCACCCGCTGCTGACAGCTTCTCCGGTGAATAACCCGATTATAAGAGCTGCCGAAGAAATTGTGTATAAAATGACTTCGTAAAGAAAACGGTAAGATATGGAGATGCAATGAAAGATATAACTTTTCATCCTGTGGGTGTTATCCATTCATCCTTTAAAAAAACGGAAAGAATGCCCATTCAGCCAGCGGCTGCTGCCGGGAGCAAGGGGCGGATCGAAATTTTCCGGGAATATGCCGACGGGTTAAAGGATATAGAGGGATTTTCGCATATTATTTTGCTGTATCATTTTCACCAGGCAGCCGGTTTTAGATTAGAAGTAAAGCCGTTTTTGGATGAAAAATATCACGGGGTATTTGCTACCCGCGCTCCCCAAAGGCCCAATCCTATCGGTCTGTCGATTGTAAAGCTTGTTGGCAGGACAGACAATATTCTTGAAATCGAGAATGTCGATATTCTGGACGGCACTCCGCTGCTCGACATTAAGCCTTTTGTTCCTGAATTTGACGCAATAGGTGAAATTTCTATCGGTTGGCTGGCAAATTCGAAGCACAAAATAATTCATTCGGTAAGCGATGGTCGTTTCAATAGTAACTTTAAAACAGAAGATGATGACAAACCGGAAATTTGACAAATCCAAAGTCAATCTGATAATTGATGGCATCATGCTATTGCTGCTGGCTCTGATGGCCGGCCTGGGATTCCTGATAAAATATGAGCTGGTGCCCGGATTTAAGCGAAACGCTGTATATGGGGGCGACGTAGAGCTTTATTTTTGGGGACTCGACCGGCATCAGTGGGGAAGTGTCCATTTGTACATCAGCTTTGCATTTCTTTTTCTTATTCTTCTTCACATCGTATTGCACTGGAAAATGATAGGGTGTATTTTCCGGAAAATGGTTCACGGGAAAGTTCCGCGAACTGCTGTCGTGATTTGTCTGAGTGTAGTTTCCTTGTTTTTTTTCGTTGCCCCGTTGCTGGTGTCACCCGATATTGCTCCGCTGCAGGGCAGAAGTATCCACGGTGGCCATACCGGGCATTTGGAGGGTGGCTCGCTGAGGGAAGCGCATCAAAATATTTCTGTTGCATCTGAAGCTCTGGCGGAAGAAAAAGCGGGCAAGAGTAACCCGGAGAATCACCCGGAACACGCTTTTTCCCATTTGGAGATTCATGGAAGCATGACTGTTGATGAGGTTTGCAGCAGATACTCTGTTTCTGCAAATAAACTAACAAAGGCATTGGATATTCCGTCCGGTTTGTCATCTGAAAGGATTGGGCGACTGAAAAAGAGGTATGGGTTTGAGATGGAGGAGCTAAAAGAGGCTATCGTAGAAATCAAAAATCATAATTGATTGTTGGTACTGACAAATTTGAGTTTTTAACAGAAATTCGTTTAAAAAGTATTTATTTTGTTTTCAATATGATAGCAAAAATAACAAAGGTAGTTCTGGTTATTGTTGTTTCCCTGTTTTTTGCGTGTAACTCAAAAAGGGCTAAAAACAATGAAGATGAGCAGGTAATCACAGTTAGTATTTTACCGATAGAGACATTTGTAAAAAAAATTGCCGGTGACGATTTTAGGGTGAACGTGTTGTTGCCTCCCGGTGCAAGTCCCGCCAACTTTACACTTATTCCTTCGCAACTGGAAGATATATCCCGCTCAAAGGTTTGGCTGCGTATTGGTTACATTGGCTTCGAATATTCATGGAAAGAAAAAATAGCGCAGGCTAATACAAGTATGAAGGTAGTTAACCTTTCGGAAGGATTGGATTTGATTTACAGTGGGAAGCAAACTCAAAACAACTCAAAAACGGCCATGGGAGTGAACCCCCATACCTGGTTGTCGCCCATTCTGGTGAAACAAATGGCAGAGGTGATAACCAAAGAATTAATTGAATTGAATCCCGGGAAGAAAGAAGTTTATACCCGTAATTACCTCCAGTTTGTAAAGGAAACGGAGCAGTTGGATCAAAAAATCAGAAGCGGGCTGCAAAATTATAAAGGACGTCAGTTTATCATGTTTCACCCCAGTCTTTCGTATTTTGCACGAGAATACGGGTTGGTTCAGCATTCACTGGAACCCGGAGGAAAAGAACCCACACCGCAGCGGATGGCAAGTCTTGTGGAACTGGCCCAAAAAGAAGATATTGGCGTTATTTATATTCAGAGTGATATGGATCGTGAGCAGGCCCGTGTGTTTGCAGAAGAGATTGATGGAGAAATTATTGACATGTGGCCGCTAAACCCTGCGTGGGAAGAGAATTTGATAAAAATTACTGACATGCTCATTGATAACTTTTGATGAGTTGGATGCTCATTGTTTTTCTGGGAGCCTGTCTTTGATACAAAAAAAAGGCAGGTGACGCTCCTGCCTTTAAGCACAATTAAAAAATTTCCGGCTAATTTTCTGTAATGGTATAAGTTACCTGTACAGAGAATGTTTCTGCCATCACCTTATCAAATTTATTGTCTTTTACTGCGAGACTGTACGTTAACCGGTGTCCTTTTCCTGCTCCATTTTCTGTATAACAACTGCCAATGTCGTCGATTACTGTTGTGGGGCCTTTTTTAAGGGCGATTTTCTCCTGGATAGCAGTACCTGTCTGGCCGCTACCGGAAGCAATTGTCCCCACTTCAAGCATCAGATCGAGGCCGTCAGGAAGGTTTTCATCTATTTCGGCTTTTATTTTTCTGGTTTTCGAACTCCCATTTCCATTTCCATTCCCGTTATTTCCTTGCTCGATAATGGAGGTGTAGTTTAACCAAAGACTGTTATCATTTGCAGTAGTAAAATCAACAGCGGCACCGGCTTCCAGGTTATTAATATTCGGAGACAGGTTAATTGTTGTGCCTTCTCCGGAAGGACCTTCCACGTCAACCAGGGCCACCTCAGGAACGGAAATGCCAAGGTTATGTGAGGAAGTTTCGTCGTCACCCGTGCTACCTGTCGATACTTTAACTGTTGCTGAAATTAAAATAATAGAAGTAAGAATGAATGCTAGTTTTTTCATGATTTTGTGTTTTTAAAGTCTGTTAAAAATTTTAGAGTTTGTAAATTCAATCTTCAAAGCGTTTCTGTGCCTCCCCATTTCCAATATGAATGCCAAAAACTTAAATTCCTGTTTTTTAGTTTATTGCGAGAAGGTGCATTTTTTCCTGTCGTCCCGTTATCAGAACGTGTGTTTTATTTTGGGACAGCTGTTTCAATTCGGTTGTCTGTTAGAAAAGACTTATGGTATTAACAACTCGTTAACAAAAACCGGGTTAAACCAATAAGGGAGCATTTTGTCTTAATATCTGCGTGCTCAATTTGATCACATAAAATAAATAGCGAAAAGGATGAAGAATTTGCAGGTACTGTTATATTTTCTTGTTATAGTTTGTCTGTTGGTAATTCCTGTTAAAGAAATAATGGGAGACCCTTCTGACGATGATTCAAAAACGGTAAAGATCACTGGTGTGGTGCTTGACGAGGCCACGGGAGCACGTTTAGAGTTTGCCAATGTGGCTGTTTACAGTAAAAATGATTCATCGCTTGTGTCGGGAGTAATAACCGATGAGAAAGGCCGGTTCGAAATAAAAGGTCTTGGTTACGGAGAGTATTACCTCGAAGCTAATTTTATTGGTTTTTCCAAAACAAATGTGGATGATATTGTTGTGAGTAAGGACGAACCTTCTCCCGACCTGGGTAAAATTCATTTACGTCCCTCTTCCGTCGAGCTTGGTAGTATAAATGTAGTGGCAGACAAAGCCGCTGTTGAATTTGAACTCGACAAAAAGGTGGTAAATGTGAGCCAGGTAATTAGCGCTGTGGGTGGTACTGCGGTTGATGTATTGGAAAATACTCCGTCGGTACAGGTAGACATTGAGGGCAATGTGAGTTTACGGGGTTCTTCCAATTTTACGGTTTTAATAGACGGCCGCCCGAGCGTGCTCAGCGGCAGCGATGCTTTGCGCCAGATACCTTCATCTGCGCTTGAGAGTATTGAAATAATTACCAATCCTTCTGCAAAATACGAACCCGATGGAATGGCAGGAATTATTAACCTGGTGACGAAAAAAAATTCAATGAATGGGTTGAGTGGTATTGTCAATGGTTCAATTGGAACCGGGGATAAATACCGCGGCGATTTTACATTGAATTACCGTACAGAAAAAATCAACTTTCTGTTGGGAGCAGACTGGCGTGATGAAACGAACTACGGAAGCATGTATTCTTTCCGTGAAACCTATTCAAACGACACAACTTCTTATCTGATTATGGATGGTTCCAGAAATTTTACCCGCGGAGGACATAACTTTAAAGCAGGGGCAGAATGGTTTCTTTCTGATAATACAACGCTGTCGCTTTCTGCCGAGCAGGGAAAGTCGAAAAATTTACGGGGAGGAGACGGGAAAATGCAAAATTATACGATGCCCGAAGAGGAACATATTTTTTCAGTAACAGAAGAAAGTTCGGAAAGAGAAAATGATTTTTATAGCTTCAACCTAAACTTTCAGCATAATTTTAATAAAGAAGGGCACAAGCTGGAGGCCATGGCTTTTTACTCGGGAGAAGAGGGAACTGATACGGAAAAAGAAGATGAGATTCTGGCTGATTCTGAATTCAGCAAAACTGATGAGTATATTGAAAGGGTATTTACCCTGGAAACGGAAGAAGAGCAGGAGATAAGGCTGAAAGCAGACTATACTTACCCATTTAGTGAAAAAGGCAGGCTGGAAGCGGGATGGCTGAGCCGCCTTGATAGCGAAACAGAAGGAATGACTTTTGAGAATTTTGATCCGGTATCAGGAGAATGGATTGTAAATGATGATTTTACCAGTGTAACCGACTTCAGGCGCGATATTCATGCGGTGTATTCTACGTACAGCAACGCATTGGGTAAACTGGAATACATGGCCGGACTACGTGGTGAACTTACCCAGCGTGAAATTCTGAATACAAATTTTGCGGAACCTTCTTTGCTTAATCGTTTTGATTTGTTCCCCACACTTCACCTCTCATTCAGTTTAAAGGAAAACAATGAGTTGATGACCAGTTACAGCCGCCGGATTAACCGTCCCGGAGGACGTGATTTGGATCCAAATCCTAATTATTACAACCGATACACCATTCGTATCGGGAATCCCGACCTGGAGCCTGAATATACAGATTCTTACGAGTTGGGAATGTTGAAAAGGTTTGGAAACAGACGATCGTATGTTTCACTGGACGCCTTTCATCGGGTTACCCGCAACAAAATAGAACGTTATGAAACCCTTGGTGATGACGGAGTTTTTTACCTGCAAACAGATAACTTCGATAAAGATTATTCCACCGGATTTGAACTCGCCGGGAATGTCCATTTTACGGAATGGCTGCTTGTTAATACCAGCGTGTCTATGTATAATTACCGGATTACGGGAGAGGTAAACGGGGAATCTTTCGATCGTACAAGTACCAACTGGAATGGAAGAATGAACACAACACTCCGGTTTTCCGGTAGCTCAAGAATGCAGGTGAACGGGTTCTTCCGCGGTCCGTCTGTTTCTCCCCAGGGCGAAACCAAATCCATGTTTTATTCCAGTATTTCTTACCGGCAAGAGCTTTTTGACAAAAGACTAATGGCCACGCTCAGCGTACGTGATCCACTTGGGACGGCCAAATTTGAGCGTGAAACGGTCGGAGGGGATTTTAAAAGCCGGTTCAGATGGGAGCGTGAACCCCGGGTAGTGATGCTGACCCTTAGTTACCGGATAAATAACTTTACATCAGAAAACCGGGATAATGGAAATGGCGGAGGAAATGTGGATATGGGAGGAGGGGAATATTAGCCTTTTTCAAGGTAATCCGCAGCTATTTGCAACTCTTTGTACCATTCTTCTCCGTATTTCCGGATAAGGGGTTCTTTCAGAAACTGGTAGAGTTTTACCTTTTGCGATTTTCCACAAGCGCGGCCTGGCTTACAAATATCCAGTTCTTCGTAATTTACGGCATCGAAATTTTTGTATTCTGTGATACGTATCGGGAAAAGGTGGCATGACACCGGTTTTCTGAATTGGGTTTTTCCTTCGAAAAAGGCCTTTTCAATGCTGCATTTCAGAATGCCATTCCCGTCATAAAAAGAATAGGCGCATTGGCGTTTGTTTACCAGTGGGGTAACCAAATCGCCGTCATCGTCAATAACGGAGTATCCCTGTTTTTTTATTTCTTCCCGGTGTTCTTCCGGGAGGTAACCTTCGAAACGGGAATACTCCTTCTCAATAGTTTTTGCTTCCCCGGGGGTTAACGGAGCACCTGAATCGCCTTCCACACAACAAGCCCCTTTGCATTTCAGCAGGTCGCAAACAAAATGCTGCTCAAATACATTGCGGCTTATTATGGTGCGACCTATTTCAATCATGAATTAAATTTTTTCCAGTCATCTCTTTCGGAACCTCAAGGCCCATTAAATGCAACAGAGTTGGGGCAACATCCGCCAGGATACCATTGTCGATTTTTACGTTTGTTCTGTCGTTGCTCACGTAAATACATGGTACCGGGTTCAGCGAATGAGCTGTATTTTCCGATCCGTCTTTATTCACAGCATTATCGGCATTTCCGTGGTCAGCAATTATTATAATGTTGTAATCACCTTCCAGCGCGGCTTCCACCACTTCTTTGGTGCACTGGTCAACAGCCATTACAGCTTTGTAAATGGCCTCATAAACTCCGGTGTGGCCAACCATGTCGCCGTTTGCAAAATTGAGGCAAACAAAATCTGCTTCCTTGTTTTTTAATTTGGGAACAATGGCATCTTTGATTTTCGGTGCCGACATTTCGGGTTGAAGATCATAAGTAGGAACGCGCGGCGACTGAATCAAAATACGTCCTTCTCCCTCAAATTCTTCTTCCCGTCCACCGCTGAAAAAGAAAGTAACGTGCGCATATTTTTCTGTTTCGGCAATTCGGATTTGTTTCCGGCCAGCATTTGAAACCACTTCGCCCATGGTGTTGGTTACGTTTTCCTTGTCGAAAATAACATGGACTCCTTTAAAATCGGCTTTATAGTTGGTCATGGTGTACCATTGCAAATCCATGGTCTTCATACCAAACTCCGGTAAATTTTCCTGGGTAAAAGCAATGGTAGTCTGACGAAGACGGTCGGTGCGGAAATTGAAACAAATAACCACATCTCCCTCTTCAATTTTTGCAAGAGGTTCTCCTTTTTCGTCCACCATCACAACGGGTTTTATAAACTCATCGGTTACGCCATTGTCATAAGAAGCCTGCACTGCTGCCAGAATATCAGTTACTTTCTCTCCTTTTCCTTCAGTGTATAAATCATAAGCCAACTTCAGTCGATCGTAATTTTTATCGCGATCCATGCCGTAGTAGCGGCCAATAATTGAGGCAAAGCGGGCATTTGTACCTTTCAGCGCTTCCAGATCATTTTTAATAAATCCATAACCCGAGCGCGGGTCAGTATCACGTCCGTCGGTAAGTCCGTGAATAAAAATATCTTTCAGCCCCATTTCCGTGGCAATCTGGCTCAGCGCTACCATGTGAGAACTCAGCGCATGCACCCCGCCAGGGCCAATAAGTCCGATAAGGTGAACCTTTTTACTGTTTTCTTTTGCGTAAGTATATGCTTTAACGATTTGCGGATTTTCCCACAACGATTTGTCTTTAATGGCGCGTGTGATTTTTACCATGTCCTGGTAAAGTACACGCCCGGCACCAATATTCAGGTGGCCTACCTCAGAATTTCCCATTTGCCCATCGGGAAGCCCTACATGTTCGCCCGAAGCCAACAGTTGCGAATGGGGATATTTTTCCATTAGGGAATCCATAAAAGGGGTAGGTGCCGAAGATACGATATCCCCTTTCGACCCATCTCCAATTCCCCAGCCGTCGAGGATCATTAACAGTGTTTTCTTTTTATCAGTCATATTTTTTTTGTTTTTTCCAAGTGAACAGACAAAAGTATCTTTTTTTGAATCAATAATAAAAAACAATCAATCCGCTAAAAATGATTTAACAAATTCTTTGCGGGTGTGGTTTGGGAAGTTTGATTTTTTGAGTCGAACGTTCTTTGTTTGGACTTTCAAATGTCAGGGCTTCTATAAAATAAGTGAATGTAGCCGTATTCAGAACTGAGAACAAGAAATTTTACACTATCAAAAAAAATGCTGTTTGGAACAATGAACCAAACAGCATTTTTTTTGATAAATATTATATCTGACTAATAAAATTTAGTCCGCTGATCTTCGATTTCAGCCTTCTCACGATGCGCATTATAGGCTTGTGAAGAAGCACGGAAGTTCAGGCTTTGTGCCAACCGTAATTTTTCGCTTTCCACGTCCTGGTTATCCTCTTCCGAAGCGGAGGTAACTTTTACAATAAAAACACCGTTATTCCCGGCCACAGGCGTTGAAATTTTTTCTGTAGAAAGGCTGGAGGCAGTTCCGATAACTTTCGGTTCCATCCCTACGCCTGGTATCTGGATAGCGCTAAAGTTAATATTATTGGCGTTTCGTACCGTTGTTCCCAGCTCGGTAGCAATTTCTTCCAAATCGGTTTTCCCTTCCAGTGCAGCATTAGCTTTTTCCAACAGGTACTGACTTTTCTTTTCTTTTAAAACGGCCAGCTCAACCCGTGCTTTTACACTCTCGAAACTTGCAATACCTTCTTCTGTGGCCGAAATAAGCGTAGCAACAATGAAGTTGTCGCCCAAGTCAAAGATGGTAGAGCCTTGCGTATCCTGGATAATTTCTCCCACTTCCGAATTGTAAGCGGCGCGAATCAACGAACGTGAATTTTCAAGACCGGCAATCTGGCGGTCAGCTTCCCTGACAGACGCTGTTTTTTTATCGAGGTTTTGCTCCGCAACAGCGGCATCAAAATCTTCTTTGCTAAGGTTTTTTCCTGCAAACTCACTTGCTTTTGCATACACATTCTGGTAGGTTTGTGTACTCGGTGTTACGTTACGCACAAGATAGGCAATCTGCACCTGCCTTGATGCTTTTCCCCGGTCGGTAGTTTGAACAAGGTGTATTCCAAACTGAGACTGAACAATGGTTATTTCGTTCACTTTGTTGCTAAAGGCTGCTTCTTCAAAAGGTTTTACCATTTGTCCACGGCCAAACCAGCCCAAATCTCCACCCTGAATGGCGGAACCCTGATCGTCGGAGAATGCGCTTGCAAGACTGGCAAAATCACTTCCACTTTCAATGGCTGATTTCAAACTGTCTGCCAGGGCTTGTTTTGCAAGTACTTCCGGCTGGGTATTTATTCGCAACAGAATATGACGGGCTTCAACTGAGTCAGGCATCATCTCAGAAGCATACAACTTGGCCAGTTTATAGGCATCATCTTCAAAATATGGCCCGAAAATGCTGTTTACTTCCGCATCGGTTTCAAAAGCCCAGGTTCCAATATCTTCCGGTAAATCTTCTTTCTTATACCAACTGTCATCAAAATCCACATCGGAGTTTGCATTAATAAAAGCAACATTATCAGTGGCCGATGCAAAATCAGAAACAATGCCGTTTATCCATTTTTCAGTGTGTTCGTAGTCTTGTTTTGAAGGGGTAACCTCAAATGCAATGTATTCAATCCGGCGCAGTTTTTCCTGCTTGTAATTATCCTGATTTTCATCGTAATATTTTCTCAGGTCTTTGTCGGTAACTACCACCTGACTGTCTGCTACGGAATTGTGATTCAGCATAATATAGTCGAAATTGACCTGCTTGTTCCTTTGTTCTACGCTCTGCTGCGCTTCCTGACTGGTAACATACAAACCTTTTCCAACCATATTGCTGTATTTGCTCTGAACGCGTTCATCCACAATTTGATTTTCGAGGTAAAGCCAGTATTGGCGTTGTTCCGGTGCCACACCGGTTTCCAGGTTTCTCAGGAACTGGACCACAGCGCCGCGATCAACCTGACCGGTATTGGGATTACGGAAAAGCTGCTGAATAATGGGGTGTAAATTGGTTCCCTGCAGCATATCGAAAAGTTCTTCAGAACTTACCTCTATTCCCAGGTTATCGTATACATCGCCCATTATTTGGTCGCGCACTATATTTTGCCAGGTTTGCTCACGAACCTGTACCCAGGTTTGTTCGTCCAACTGGTTTTGACCACTATTCATTCGGTAAATATCTCCAAGCTTTTCAACCTCCTGCTGAAATTGCGGATATTGGATGGATTCTCCGTTTATTTCACCTATTTCCAAACGGTTTCCCTGAAAAAGGGAACTTCCCCCCTGAAACATATCACCCAGAATAAAGGCAGCAAGTGAAACTCCAATCACAATTGCCACCAACAATCCTGCTTTTGTTCTGATAGTTTGTAACGTTGCCATTGATTTACAGTTCTTTTAATGCAATTTTTATTTTAATTTTTCGAGGTACGAAGATAGCAATTTTAAAAAGAATCCATGAGATTTTATTCTTTTTTGGGAACTCCGTTGATAAGGAGTTATATTTTATTGATTTTCAGTGTGTAAAATTTGAGGTTTCCTGCGCTTTTTTAGGATTTGAAGGTTTGTTTAATTAGGAAAAACTTAACAGGTGACTGCGCGTCAGTTGCCCAATTTAAGAGGTTGTTGACCCGGTCGTTGCAATGTCATTCCTTGTTGTGATTGAGGCGAACGAAGTGTATCTGTGTCATTTTGCTCCTGATTATCTTGCACGTCGACATATATGGTGCCCTTTGGGTTTTTAATTCTCCAGTTTTGAAGCGATTGGTCAGACACAAATCCAATTCCGGTGATAATCTGATCGGTGCGAACGATTCTTACAAATTCTTCGGTATAAATCTTCTCCTCTTTTTCTTCCCAAATCAGGTGTTCGGTTTTTAATGTGTCGCCCTGGGCATTGGTGGCAACTACATTATTTTTTGCCTCCCACTTTTTTTCCTTTTCGAATTGTTTGGCATAATCAGCAGTAATGCTGGAAATAATATTCTGCTTTTCGTCGTATTTTATCAGTTCAATTCCTTCAGGAAATTCAGCGAAAGATTTTCCATCGGTTTCAAAGCGTAAAAGTTTCGGGGCTTTTAAAAAAAAACGTACTTCGCCACTGTCCGTAAACATCGTTTCAAAATTGGTTGCTTCCAGTACCGGAAGGTTTTCCGGAGAGCTGAATGCTTTTATTTTTTCGATGTTGTCTTCACAGGCAGAGAAAAGAAATGCAGCCCCTGTAAAAAGGGCTGCAATCTTTAAAAAATAAAATATTTTTTCGGCTTTAGAACCTGACTTTTGTGCTTTCATTGATCCAACCTCCTACTTTGTAGGTTTTTCCTTCCTGCAAGCTACGGAAGAAAGCTTCTTCTTTGTTGGGGAAATATTTACGGTAATCTCTAATTTTTGTTGAAGCATCTACTGCACAATCGGGATTTGACCGGGCACGTTCAAAATAATCGACTACTAACCAGAAGATAGAGGCTTTTTCAAAGTCGTCTCCTCCGAAAGAATGGCTTGCTGCCACATAAATTTCGCCAATCAACATAAGTGCTTCACAATAGTTTGACTTAATATCCAATGCTTTGCGAGCATAGCTTCGTGCTTCCTGTAATGCATGTTCCTTCGCAAAAATGAAAAGGCCATATTCATAATAATACTTGGCAAGCAATTCTTTGTCTGTTTCCTGCTCCATTGCCTGCTGGTAGTATTTTTTAGCTCTTTCTGTATCATTACTTTTTACATTCCGCCGTGCCATGTTGTATGCTGCTTCGGCAGAAGGATCCAGCTCGTAAAGCCGTTCAGTTGCATCAGAAAACAATGGTGTTTCATCACAATTTGCATTACCCAGTCGACGCAGCATATTTTTTATAAAATCAATGTCATCCTTGTTTTCATCAAACTGAGGCGTAAAAATGTTTACCAGCGCTTCACAGTCTGCTGCACCCGATTTACTAAATATTTCTTCGATAGCAACTTTAACCTTTTCTATGTCACTGAGTTTTGACTCTTCTTCCGTTTCTGCCTGAATCGTATTGAGCAGGTTATTACAAATGTCGTAGTTTTTAACTACTGTTTCTTTCGGAATTTCACCCAGTTTGAAAAGAGAGCGGCTCGTTTGCATAAATAATACCAGCACCGGGAGCTCGGTTTTGCTTCCTCCTTCGGCAATCGACTCGTTAGTCCAGTCGTAGCCTTTTGTCAGGGTTTCTTTTAACTCTCCATTTTCAAGCTCCCTGCCGTTTTCGAGTTTATATTTGAGCCATGCGGTTGCTTTACGCCCCAATACAAAACCCTTCTCGTTAAAATACTTGACCCTTTTGTCATAAATTTTCATCAACTCATTGATGTTCTCATTCTTTTTTTCCGGCGAATCCGACTTCTCAATAAATTTTTCAAACATGTTGGCGCCATGAATGTAAATGTTCAGAGTGGATTTCGGGTACCTGGCATAAATTTTTCTCCAGTGAGGAAGGGCAGACTCAAAATTTTCCTGCTTGTAGAACTGATCGTACAACGACCATTCATTCATAAAATCCCTGTCCTGATCCTGGATGAGTTCTTTTATGGATTTTAATATAACATCGGACGATTCTCCTTCTTCCTCTCCTTCTCCGGCAGAAGGTAACTCTCCTTCAAAAGGAAAATCGAATACATCGCCTGTTTTATCTTCAATATCCAGTCTTTTGCTCTCATTGATATAAGTAAACTTAATCCACTTGGTTTTTTCGTCGGCCTCTACTTTATACTTCCCGTCGAAACTTGTCATCATCGAACTGCCACGATGGGCTTCAACATTAATACCCGCAGCAGGTTCCCCGTCACGGTAGACAGTACCGCTTATCATTCTTTGAGCCTGCAGGTTGGAGGCGAATACCAACCCAAGTGAGGTAATTAAGAGCGCTATGCGAAAAACAGCTTTCATAGTTTTGTTAATTTTTATCATTTAATTTTTTAATCAAATCTCCGTTGAATAAACCATAAGTCATATAAATTGACACTCAGGTTAATTTTTGCATAATTTTCAAGAACCAAATTGTTTTCTTTTGTTCCTCTTTTTCCCAATTCAGCCGAAATATTGATCGTTGAATTGGACCGATAAACAGGTAATCCAAAACCAAAAGTTATGCCAAAATCATTAATCTGTTGACCTTCAAGCTTTAAGTATGTTTGCTCATATTTAAAACCTGCGCGATAGGCAATCCGGCTCAGGTAGCTCCTTATGGAAAATTTGTCTGGAATCCATTCGGCGCCGACGGCAAATTTATTTAAATCTGTCAAAACAGGATTCGTTGAGCCAAGGAATTTTGCTTTTGACCATGCCTGGTGGTAGTAGTCGGCATTAACCTCCCATTTATTTTCTTTTACATAAGAAAGTCCAAATCCGTAAGTGAGAGGAAACTCAATGCTGCTCTTTTTCTCACTTTCAAACGGAATAATGGTGTCCTGATCGGATATGCTACTATTCCCAATCTGAAGGGAAACAATTTTGCGGGTTAAATTGGATGCAAACCCGGCGTAAGAAGGTTTGTTTTCCAGAACAGCAGCAAATGTCAGGGATTGTTCTTTTTTTAACGGTAAGGTAGCCTGCATTCCCAGGCTTAGGTTAAAATCACGCATCCTGATGGATTCATATTCCTGGTTATCGTAAATGTCGGCAGCGTCTAAGAAGTAAGTTTCTGCATTGTTATTTAGTCTGCCGAATAAATAATTCAGGTTAACACCAATCGAAATATTTTTCACAGGGTCTAATGCAAATCCCATGTAGGCTTTCGACAAAGAACCTTCTCCATAATATTTTTGCAGGACACTTCCTGCATTTTCCACTTCTTCGTTCAACTCCAGGTCGTACCCTACATCAGAGTATGGTAATAATCCAAGCGAGGTTGCCAGCCAGTTGGTTATTTGAAAATTCATGGCGAAATACCTGAAGTTGGCATCGTTGGCAGTCATGCTGGAAATATCGTTGCTGTATTTGGCAAATGAGCCACTCAATCCGAATTCAAACATAAAGGCCAGCGAATCGACAGCGGTGTAGGAAGCCGGATTGGAAAGGTTGATTTGCTGTTTGTTCCGGCTTGCAAGCGAAGCTCCTCCCATGGCCGTGGTTCGCCCGAAACTGTACGGCTGGAGATCGCCCAATCCAAACCGTGAATACGGTGAGGTAGTATTGTTGTTAAACTGTGCAAATAATAAAGCCGGCAGTAATACTAACCCGGCCAATAAACTAACGCTTCTATATCTCCCCATTATATTCTAATATGCGGTTTAACCCGATGGCTATTAAATTGAAATGTACAAAGAAAGAATTTTTTAATTTCTTATCAAAAAAATTGGCATTGCCGCCGGTAATAATAACGTATAAATTTTTATAAAATTCCTTAAATCTATCGATTACCTTATCTGTTTCAAAAACAAGGCCGTTTTGCACTCCCCCCAGGATGGCTTCTTCGGTTGTCTGTCCGAAAAGTTTATTGAAGTTTTCATTTCTCTCAACTAAAGGCAACCTGCCCGTGAACTGGTTGAGTGCTTTAAAGCGCATCTCCAACCCTGGTGAAATAGTGCCGCCGAGGTATTGTCTGTTTTCGTCTACCAAATCGTAAGTAATTGCTGTGCCAGCATCAATTACTAATACGTTGTTTTCCGGATACAGATGGAAAGCTCCTACTACGCCTGCAAGCCGGTCTTTCCCTAAAGTTTCTTTCGATTTATAGCAATTTTCAATGGGCAAAGGGGTGTGCTCGCCCAGCTCAATAAATTTTTTTAATTTTTTTTGAAGGAGTTCTTTTAAGGCGGGGGAATAATCCTTTACCGAAGAGATAATTGCTTTTTCAATAGAAGGATATTCTTTCAGTAAAATTTCTATATGCGAAGGCAATAATTCTTCAACGGGGACTGAAATCATTTCCTCCCCATGGTTAAAAACTGAAAACTTGGTGCGTGTGTTGCCTATGTCAATTACCAGATTCATTCTAATCGATAATACGCTGACTGATATCAAGGGCCTTTACCGAATGAGTAAGCGCCCCGATGGAGATGTAATTTACACCGGTGGCCGCTACTTTTCGTATTCGCTTCAGCGTCATATTTCCCGAAGCTTCAATTTTTGTGCGCTTGTTTATTAATTCCACTGCCTCTTTCATCATTTTCGAACTCATATTGTCGAGCATAATGATATCTACGTCGGCATCAAGAGCTTCCTGTACCTGTTCCAGGGTGGTGGTTTCCACCTCTATCTTAATACTTTTGGGCACTTTAAAACGGATCGCTTCCACAGCCTGCCTGATACTGCCTGCCACCTGAATATGGTTATCCTTGATCATGACCATGTCGTACAAACCAAACCGGTGATTGGAGGCACCCCCCATTCTTACGGCATACTTGTCGAGGTAGCGGTAGCCGGGCAATGTTTTTCGGGTATCAAGTATTTCCACATTGTGCCCTTCTATTTCTTTCATGCATTTGTTTGCGTAAGTGGCTATGCCTGAAAGGCGCTGCAGAAAATTGAGAGCTTTCCTTTCCCCGGTAAGTAATGCCCGGTAATTACCCTTAAATTCCACAATGATATCGCCCGGTTTTACTTTACTTCCATCGGGCAAAATTTCTTTCCATTCGATGTTTTTATCGAATTTTTTAAAAACCATTTCAGCGACGGCCAGTCCGGCAATCACTCCCTCTTCCTTAGCAACCAATATGGCTGTTCTGTCGGTGTCTGGCGGCACCAGGTTGTTGGTGGTAATGTCTCCATCTCCAATATCCTCTGCATAGCCCAGGTCAAATAAGACCTCGGCCGATCTTAATGTTTTTTTATCTATCATCCCTTCTCTTTTCTAACGTGTTCAAACTGAATTTCTGTGTCTTTCTGATGTACAATATGTACGATAAGATCGGGGTTTTCTTTTGGAAAATCGTCACGTATATGCCCGCCCCTGCTTTCTTCACGTGTGAGAGCGGCCTTGGCAATTAAATGGCATATGGTGGCGCTGCTGTTTATTTTGAGTTGGTTATAATCATCTCCAAAGTAAGTGTATTCTGTACGGATTTTTTCAAATTGTTGAAGCGCTTTCAAAAGTCCGTCCCGGGTTCTCACAATTCCAAGATGTTTCATCATCAGCGAGGCAATTTCATTTTGCTTCTGAAGAAATATCTTTTCATTTTTAGGATTTATTCCAATAGGGTCGGTTTGAGACAGATTGTTCTCCTGTGGCCGGTCAAGCCTGGCTGCCGTTTGGCTGGCACGTTTCCCGAACACAAGGCATTCCAGCAAGGAATTGCTGGCCAGCCTGTTGGCTCCCATGACTCCTGTGGATGCTGCTTCGCCGCAAACAAACAGGCCTTTGATATTTGTTTCTGCATCAAGATTTGTTCGGATACCTCCTACCATGTAATGGGCTGCCGGAGAAATGGGGAGCAGGTCCTTTGTCAGATCAAAACCTTGCTCTTTCAGGTGAAGAAAAATATTTTTAAAACGGAATTTAATTTTTTCAGCATCAAGGTGCCGCAAAGACAAATAAACGTACTCTTTGTCCGATTCCTGAATTTGTTTGAAAATATTAAATGATACCACATCGCGGGGAGCCAGTTCAGCCAAAGGGTGAACATCTTTCATAAATCTCCTGCCTTTGTGATCAAGCAGCCAGGCGCCTTCACCCCGTACTGCTTCACTAATCAGATAAGCTTCTTTGCCCGGTACATACAAGGCCGATGGGTGAAACTGAACAAATTCGATGTCGGCAATGCGTGCGCCGGCTTCATAGGCCAGTGCAATCCCGTCGCCTGTGGCTGTGTGCGGGTTAGTAGAACGGGTAAAAATGCGTGAGAGACCTCCGGTAGCAAGAATCACTGCATTCGCTTTGAAAAGCATGTTCTCGCCTGTTTTAAAATCCAGCGCCTGAACGCCAACAATACGCCCGTTGTTTTTTAGTAGTTTAACAGCTGTGGTAAATTCAAATGGCGTAACATTGGGTTGCTCTTTTACTTTTTGGAGAATAAAACATGTCAGTTTTTTACCGGTGGCGTCGCCACCGGCATGCAAAATGCGCCGGTTTCTATGGCCACCTTCCAGTCCAAGAACAAACTCTCCGTTTTTTTTGTCGAACTGCATTCCCATATCAATCATTTCCAGCACCCTTTCTTTCCCCTCATTCACGAGCACTTCTACAGCATCGTGGTCGCACAAACCGCGTCCTGCAGCTAATGTATCCTTTAAATGTCGGGCAGGCGAATCGTCCTGGGCTATAGCTGCTGCAATACCTCCCTGGGCATAATACGAATTACTCGTATCGAGTTCCGATTTGGTAACAATGGCAACCCGGCCGAATTGAGCAGAATGATAAGCAGCCGTTAATCCGGCAAGCCCGCTCCCAATGACAACCGTATCAAATTCAAGTATTTGCATTATGCTGGTTTTGAAAATGCGCGCCAAAGTTACTATTTCTTTCAAGGAAATACATTTTTTTTCTTTCCAAATAGTTTTAATTACTTATTATTTTTGTAGAATAATGTTTGTTCCGGGGAGATTTGTTCTTTTGAATAGTAAAGAATGACAAGCTTAAAGTAAAATGAAACTTTTTTCTACAAAACAAATAGCTGAAGTCGACAGATTCACGATTGAAAACGAACCTGTTACCGACATCGATCTGATGGAACGGGCGGCCATGCAAATTACAACCTGGATAGACCAACGTTTTTCTGAAGAAAACAAAATGGTTTTCTTTGCCGGTCCGGGTAATAACGGTGGCGATGCGTTGGCTGTTTCCCGCCAGTTGGCGGAACGCGGATACCGGGGGGCGGTTTACCTTCTCGATTTTGGCAAGCCACTGAAAGGCTCTCCGGCCATCAATTGGAAACGCCTGGAGGAACAGGGGAAAGTGGAATTGCACCGGATTCAATCCATCGATGACTTTCCTGAAACAAACCCTTCCGATATACTTATTGACGGGCTGTTCGGATCCGGTTTGTCTCGTCCGCTCGAAGGACTTCCGGCATCCATTGTTCGTAAAATCAATGGTTTGCCCAACAAAGTGATTGCTATTGATATTCCCAGTGGATTGATGGGGGAAGACAATTCCGGAAATATTCCGGAGAATATTGTAAATGCTTATTTTACGCTGACGTTACAGTTCCCGAAAATCAGTTTCCTTTTTTCTGAAAACGAACGATATACAGGTAGTTGGGAAGTTCTCCCCATTGGATTGCATCCTGAAGGGATAGCTCAAACACCTTCGAAACTGTTTCTTGTGGATAAGAAGGAGGTGACAGGAATGATTCCCCGGCGTTCCAGGTTTGCCCATAAAGGTACGTTTGGACATGCGCTGCTGATTGCCGGGAGTTATGGAAAAATGGGTGCTTCGGTACTGGCATCCAAAGCCTGTTTGCGGGCAGGTACCGGATTACTCACCTCGCATGTGCCCCGAATGGGGTATTCCATTATTCAGACGGCGGTTCCTGAAGCTATGACAAGTGTTGATCCGCACGACTCTATTTTTACTGAATTTCCGGATTTATCACCGTTCACAGCAGTTGGTATCGGACCGGGAATCGGTGTAAAAAGTAATACGCGAAAAGCGTTGCATGAATTGCTTGAAAAAGTACAAGTGCCGATAGTATTCGATGCCGATGCGCTAAATATTTTATCCGAAAATAAGGAGTGGCTGAAACAGCTTCCTGAAAACTCGATCCTAACACCTCACCCTGGGGAATTTCGGAGGCTGGCAGGAGAGTCTGTCAACACCTGGGAACGGATACAACAGCAGCGGCAAATGGCCAGAGAGTTGAAAGTAATTATCGTACTGAAAGGGGCTTTTACCACCATTGCCATGCCCGACGGAAAACTGTTTTTTAATGCGACCGGCAATCCCGGGATGGCTACCGCCGGAAGCGGAGATACACTCACCGGAATTATTCTCGGATTACTGGCTCAAAGCCTGCCTCCCCAGCATGCTGCTGTTGTGGGAGTGTTTTTACATGGACTGGCCGGTGATCTGGCTGCCAGAAAGAAATCAATCAATGCCCTTATTGCAAGCGATATTACCGAATTTTTGGGAGAGGCCTTTCTGGAGATGGAATCCGTTTCTGCGTTTTGAGATTTTATATATCAGAATTTCCTTTTGATATTCAGCTAATGGATGCTGTTAATGTAGTTTTTATAACAGAATTTGCAGAGTAGGAGCTTTTGCTTGTGCGAAGGATTGGTTCATTTTCGAAACCGTAAAGTCAGTTCGTCCGGACAGAGAAGTCATGGTCTGCATAGCCAGAGGCAAATCCTGGTATGTTATCTTCTCTTCCAAAATATTGTACCTTTGTGACCGAAAATTTTACGGATAATGCAACAACGGGAAATTGAAATTATGGCGCCGGTAGGTTCTTATGAATCGCTGATGGCAGCTATCCAGGGAGGGGCAGGTTCAGTTTATTTTGGCGTAGAGCACCTGAATATGCGGTCACGATCGGCCAATAATTTTACGCTCGGCGATCTGAAAAAGATTGTTGAAATTTCTAATACATACCATGTAAAGACTTACCTTACCCTCAATGTCGAAATTTTCGACAATGAAACAGAGCAAATGCACGAAGTACTCGATACGGCAAAGGAAGCGGGTGTTTCAGCAGTTATTGCCGCCGACATTTCTGTGATAATGTATGCACGTTCCATTGATTTGGAAGTGCATATTTCCACTCAGGTAAACATAACCAATTTGGAGGCTGTGAAGTTTTATGCCCAATTTGCCGATGTGCTGGTGCTGGCCCGCGAAATGAATCTGGGGCGGGTTTGTGAAATTGACAAACAGGTTAAAGAACAGCAGATAAAAGGGCCTTCCGGAAACCTCGTAAGGCTTGAAATGTTTGTCCATGGTGCATTGTGTATGGCGGTAAGCGGGAAGTGTTATTTGAGCTTACATGAGATGAATTCTTCAGCCAACCGTGGTGCCTGCCTGCAAACCTGCCGACGTGCATACACGGTTACCGACAATGAAACAGGGGCTGAGCTGGAGATAGATAACCAATATATTATGTCTCCGAAGGACCTGAAGACCATTCATTTTCTGAATAAAATACTGGATGCGGGTGTTTCGGTGCTTAAGATTGAAGGACGTGCCCGTTCACCCGAATACGTGAAGACCACCGTGGAATGTTACCATGAAGCGGTAGAATCTTATTTTAGCGGAACCTTCACCGAAGAGAAAATTAAAAATTGGGATGAAAGGCTGGCCTCGGTTTTTAATCGCGGCTTTTGGGACGGTTACTATTTGGGACAGCGACTGGGAGAGTGGAGCGCTAATTACGGGTCAAGGGCCACTAAACGAAAAATATACATCGGGAAATGCACCAACTATTTTACCAATATCCAGGTGGCCGAATTTAAACTGGAAACACAAAACCTCAAGAAAGGCGACGAAATTATTATTACAGGGCCGACAACCGGTGTGTTTCAGACTTTTGTAAAAGAAATCCGTTTCGACCTGGACCCCGTGGAAGAAGGATTAAAAGGGCAACGTATTTCAGTGCCGGTAGAAACTAAAATCCGGCGCTCCGATAAAGTATTTAAGGTAGTGGATGCGAAAGAGGTAAAACAGCGGAGGTAAAATTTGATATACTTATTGGCTTTTCCACAGAGAAAATAATATCTTCATGCCGCGGGAACATAAAAATTGGATATGAGACTAAACCTGCTTTTTTTCATTTTTTGTCTTCTGTTAGCCGAAGTGACGTCCGGACAGATTTTGAGGTATCGTTTGAGCGTCAATAGTGGTATGGTATTGGGTGAGCCCGGTCAGGCGGAGATAGATCATCCTATGAAAGAACAAGCATCGTATTCGGGAAGCAAGGATTTCGAGCCAGGCTTTAAGGCAGGAGTGGAATTTGAGATGATGGCTCCGGTTACAGCAGATTTTGAATTGGGCTTGCAGCTGGGTTATAATCAGCTTTCCGGTCACACGCCCAAAGCTCCGTTGTTCAATTTTTTTCTGTCCCGGCACAACCCGCTTCCCAATTCATATAAATATCCCGATGAAGCATTGATTTATGATACAGAATTGTTGAATACCCTGGCAACTGCCAGATGGTATTTTCTTCCTTATAACGATGAGCTGAATATTTTTATGAAACTCTTTGGCGGTGTGGCTTTTGTTGGGACCGACTTTACATTTCATGATCCGGTTTACCGGGTAAAATATGATGTAGGCGTCCTTTATTCCCGGGGCACACAAAATAGTGAATTTCCCAAAATGGCCGGCTTCAATGGAGGAGTAGGGTTGGGTGCTACGTATCGTTTGTCTGATAAGATTGACCTTTGTTTTGAGACAACCGTTTCGGCGGTTCGTTCTGATATTGTGAACGGTGTGCCAAACTTCAATTATGTTGAAACCGGCGAAGAGACAAGTATGCAACGAACCAACGCGCTAACCACAATGGCTCAGGCAAGTATCGGAATTATTTATTCAGCTATACCCGACAGGAGGCTTAACAAACGTAATTTTACCCGATCCAGAAAGAGTAATAAAAATCTGTTTTGGAAACGAAAGAATAGCAGACCATATTCTAAAAGAAAAAGGTGAATTGAATTTATATCAAGTATTCAAACTGCATTTTAAAAGTATGTTCCGAAAGGTTTTTGGTAACAGATGTTTATTTTTAGAAGTATCAGCTTTTTTGTAATTTTAACCTAAACGATTCATTCATTTTTTAAGAGCTGAGTGTAATTCAGATTAACTTCGGCTGAGGTGAGGTTAAACTTTTGAAAAGAGAATTACGTACGCATAGTCGTCCCGGGTTGACAGAAAAATGGTTGGATTTTTCAGATTTAAACAATCGATAAAAACAACATCAAACAGACTGATATGGAAAGGGAAGAAAAGCAGGGCCCCAAAAAAATATCGAATAAGTTTTACAACGCAGAACTGAATAAGCTCCAGATTGAACTGGTAAAATTGCAGGAATGGATTAAGAGAAAAGGGCTGAAGGTTATCGTTATTTTCGAGGGACGGGACGCCGCAGGGAAGGGCGGAACCATTAAAAGGATTACCCAGGTGCTGAATCCCCGTATTTGCCGGGTTGTTGCACTCGGTACACCTACCGAACGCGAAAAGACCCAATGGTATTTCCAACGGTATGTACCCCACCTTCCGGCAGCCGGTGAGATGGTTCTTTTTGACCGGAGTTGGTACAACCGCGCAGGGGTGGAAAAGGTGATGGGGTTTTGCACCAACGATGAATATTGGGAATTTCTTCGCTCCTGCCCCAATTTTGAACGTATGCTGATCCGTTCGGGAATTATTCTTATCAAATATTGGTTTTCGGTAAGCGAGGAGGTGCAGGAAAAAAGATTCGGGGCACGTATGTCTGACCCTACAAAACGATGGAAATTAAGTCCCATGGATTTAAAGTCGCGGGAGATGTATGTGGAATACTCCCAAGCAAAAGATGAAATGTTTGCGTATACTGATACAAAAATAAGTCCCTGGTATATGGTGGATGCCGACAATAAAAAACGTGCGCGCCTGAATTGTATTCACCATCTGTTATCCATGATATCTTACGAGGATCTCACTCCCGACCCGATGGAACTGCCTCCCCGGAAAGACAGCAAGGGGTATGTAAGGCCGCCCATTGAAGAAATGACCTATGTGCCGGAAGTTTATTAATTGTCGAGAGTCCTTGTCATATTGTAAAAGGCTCTTTCCTGGCTTTCAATAAATCCCTGAAAAAGTTTGCGCCCGCCGTTTTCTTCCACCCAGCCGCGCTGCACCAGTTCTAAATAGCCATACGTCCAGGGAATTTCTTCCATCCCGTTGCTTCCTTTCACCTTAACATCTTCTTTAACCGCAAAGGTGGCAGACTGTTGCAGCGGACTGTTCTGTTCTCCCTCTTCTTCCTCTTTCATCGGTAACCCCGCCTTTTTTAATGCCTTGCAGGTGGATTTTAAATCGGGCCAGGCATCTATATTTTGCCTGTTGACGAGGGCGGCAAAATGGCTTGGCGCATTTCCGTGCAACAGTACCCATGCGGCATAGTGCGACACGTCGTTTATTCTTAAAATTGTATCCTTTAAGGGCGGTTTCCAGGGACGATGAAAATATCGGGCCAGTTCATTCTCTAGAATTTCAGCCGCCTCGGAAGTCAACTGGTTATCCTGATTCAGCATGCCGAGGAGTTCGAGCCCCCTGTCGGAAAGTAGGTAGGGAGTGTCGGAAAGGGCAGCAGGCAGCAGGTCTTGTACCCAACCGGGCAGTTGTGAAACTTCAAGCTGGCTTATAAATATTTTTGGCAATCCTTCGATTTCCGGTTCAAGGTAAACGGCATTCAGCTTTTTCTTTTTGAACGTATATTTTGCAGCCGGGCGGTAACCCAGGCAATCAAAAATATGGCGGATAGATTGTATTCCTTCCGGTTGTTCCCCGGTATGGGTATTCAGCGTACGAAAACCGATATGATCCGGGAAAAAATGGCCTCCCTTCCTGCTCATCATCTCGTTATAGATTCTGGCATAAGGTACCCGAATTAAAAAAGCCTTTAGAAGATTTATAATGAGGCTTGCAGCAATATCATGCGCAGTTTTCTTCATACTTGTTTAAACAGAAAAGAGGTCTTCAGGGTTACCAAAAAAGATGTGTTTTAGAGTATTGTTTTATTCGAAAATTATACAGGGGATTGGGGAGAGAACAAGCTGCTTTTCCGGCGCCTTGTGGGAGAAGGTTTAGTCTTTCTCCGAATGTTGTTTTTTGCTATTTTCCATAAAACTGAGTACATCTTGTTTGTCGAAATAAGAGGTAGCACCCAGTTTAGTGGCATTAAGCGCCCCCGCAGCATTCCCAAAATTGAGTGCTTCCTGCAACGAACTTTTTTGCAGAAAGAAATGGAGAAAGCCTGCTGAAAAGGCCATGCCCGATCCAATATTGTCCTCCATTTCAATGAGGTACCCTGAATCAAAAAAGGCTCCCTGCTTTTTATGAAAAGCGAACACCCCTTTTGCTCCCCGGGTAATCAAAACCAAATCGATATTGTATTTATTTACCAGTTGCTCTCCAAATTTCTCCAGTCCGCCGTTTTGTAAGCCCAGTTTTTCAGTTAGAAAGCCAATCTCTTTTTCCTTTATTCTGACCAGATGGGAAGAAAATAGCAAGTTTTCAACTACGCTGACATTGAAGAAGTGCTGAAAAAGTTTTAAATCGAAAAATTTGAGAGAGGAAGGAGATTCTTTAATCAATTCACGGATGGTATTTTTTGAAATACCAAAACGTTGTGGCAGTAATCCGAAAAACAGACAGTCGGCATTGCGTACCAGTTTTAGCGCTTCCGTAGAGAATTCGATATGGTCAAATGCCACGTCGGGGGTCACATTAAAAACAGGCTCATTTTTGTTGTCGAAAGTAATGTTTACCGTGCCTGTAGGGAATTCAGAATCGACCTGAACATTGGCAATAGAAATTCCCAACTCCTGTAAACGGGCCAGTGCCTCGTTTCCCAGTTCGTCATCTCCCACCCGCGAAAGAAGGTGGCCTTTTTCGCCAAAGGAGTTGCACCGGAAAACCATGTTAGAAGGCGTTCCCCCTAACACCTTGTTGTGGGGCAGAATATCCCATACAACCTCTCCAAATGCTACAATTTTTTTTCTCATCGGTTTCTTTTTGCCGCGACAAAAATAGCGATAAATAAAGAAGGATTCAAATTTTGTTTTCTATCTTGTCCATTCGTTTTTAAAAGGGGAAGGGTGAACTTTTTAGCACATTTATATTTGTCGGGAGATGACGAGAAATTGCTCACCGGTAATTTTATCGGCGATTATGTGAAGGGTAAAAATTTTTTGAAGTATCCCGGAAAAATAAGAGAAGGTATCCTTCTTCATCGTCAAATAGATTCATTTACGGATAAACACAGGCTGTTCAGGGAGGTTAAAAAACTATTCCGCGATGAGTTTGGACTGTATTCGGGCGTAGTTACCGACCTGGTTTTTGATCATTTTCTGGCCATTGACTGGCGGGCCTATCATCCTTTAACACTTTCCCGGTTTGCCCGTCGTGTTCATGCAGTGCTGCTTTCCCATTTTTTTTACCTTCCCCCCAGAGTGCAGGGTTTTCTGCCTGTTTTAATCAAAAACAAAAGGCTGGAGTCGTATGCCCGGTTAGAAGGGATTCAGCAATCGCTTGAAATCATGGGCCGTTACACATCACTTCCTCCCAAATCAGAGACAGCCATTGAAATTTTGCGGCAAAACTTTGACTTCATTGAGGGCCACTTTGCCCTTTTTATGAACGAAATGATAGACTTTGCAGCGACCGAGACCGGGATACAAATTAAAAAGCCGTAGCCAATTCTTTTATGCCTGCATCCCGTAATACGCTTCTTCTTCGAAGAAAAAGCTGGACTCCCCGAATGCCGGTTCCAAATCATCAATCCAAATAGCGTCCGGGTTGTATTTGGCAAAGAATGGTTTATCCACCCAGCTGGACTCTCTACCCTGCAGAAAATTCAGTACGAAAATTTTTTCTCCTTTTACCTCAGAAACACCAACAATCTGAATCTTTCCCGGATGACACGACATGCTCGGGCCTTTTACCGTACGGCAAATTCCGCTCACCTGGTTGTAGGCACTTCGAAAGATTTGCCATGCCCTGTTCAGCGAAACAGCAAAATAATCCTGCGCTCCGGTATCGCGTGCAATAAACATGTAGTAAGGAATAATACCCATTTTTACCTGCTCCTTCCAGTTTTCAGCCCACAAATCGGAGCTGGCGTTAATATGCCTGAGGATCGGAGACTGGGAGCGTATTTGTACTCCGGCGGCAATCAACCGTTTCACCGCTTCTTTCACCGCTTTGGTTTTTAATTCGCCGGGGTGATTGAAGTGGGCCATCAAGGCAATATTGATCCCTTTCTTTTTCATTTTTTTGAAAAGACGGATCAGATCGTCGGCATCGTTGTCGGTAGTGAAGCGGTAAGGCCAGTATGCCAATGATTTTGTTCCGATGCGGATGTTTTTCAGGTTCGGAATATCTGCTTCTGCAAGCGCATCGAAATAGGTTTCAAAAAAGCGGGTTTTCATGACGGCCGGATCGCCTCCGGTAAAAAGGACATCGGTAATTTGCGGGTTGGCTTTTAAGTAACGGATGAGGGTATCTGCTTCTTTCATGGCAAACTTGAACTCATTGAGTGCAAACTGTGGCCACCGGAAACAGAAGGTGCAATAAGCGTGGCAGGTTTGTCCCTGGGTAGGGAAAAACAGCATGGTTTCGCGGTATTTATGTTGTATGCCGTTCAGTTTTTTCCCTTCGAAAACGGGGACATTGCTTTCCTGTCCGGCGGGGTTGGGGTTGAGTTTCAGCCTGATTTTCCGGACCGCTTCCTGTACTTCTTTTTTGGAAACTCCGCTTTTTAACAGGGAAGCAACGGTGCCGAAATCAGCCTTGTCGAGCATCTCTTTCTGCGGGAAATTCAGGATAAAAAACGGGTCTTTTTCAAAATTGTCCCACTCAATCAGTTCATCCACTACGTAATTATTGGTTTTGAACGGTAAAACCGTTCCAACTACTTCAATGTCAAATTTCTGTTCTTCAGATAAATAATCCATTTGAGGGATTTCCCTGAAATTGTGTAAAGAAAAAGATTTGTACTCCACCATAAGCAAAAAAATTTATAAAGAACTGAATATTCATTCTTTTTTGTAATAATGTTCCCGCCGGAACATTAGAGGAAACAAAAAATGATGATTTTATTAATGTTACGCGAATATATAAAAACAGGGGAATTCCTGAAAATAAACTGCAAAACGAATGGTAGTCTTAACTTTAGGTTTTAATTGGACAGGTGGTCAAGGCGACTGGCATCGAGCCGCAGAAAGATGAAAAGCAGAATGGTAAAAGCCCAAAGAGACGAACCTCCATAGCTAAAAAAGGGCAATGGTATACCAATAACAGGCATCATCCCGATGGTCATTCCAACATTAACCATAAAATGAAAAAAGAGAATGACGGCCACAGAATAACCATAAATTCGTGAGAAGCCCGAGCGTTGTCGTTCGGCCAGTAAAACAAGCCGGATGAACAGGGTTACAAACAAAAGCACTACCAGCGCAGTACCGGCAAAGCCCCACTCTTCGCCTACCGTACAGAAAATGAAATCGGTACTCTGTTCAGGCACAAAATTAAATTTAGTCTGCGTTCCGTTCAGAAATCCTTTGCCCCAAAAACCTCCGGAGCCAATGGCAATTTTGCTCTGGTTCACATTGTAACCCACTCCAAGAGGATCGGACTCAATGCCGAGCAGTTCATTAATACGGGCCTGCTGGTAAGGTTCAAGCATATTGTCGAAAGTGTAGTCCACCGAAATGGAAAACAGTACCGACCCGATGAATACGAGTGCAACCAGAGCATAATTTTTCAGTTTCATGCGGAGGCTGTAAATAAAGATTGCCACTCCTCCGAGAAGGAGCATTCCTGCCAGAAGCTGTTCGGGTTTGTACCCTGCCAGTATCACAAAATTAATTCCAGCCAGCAATCCAAAAGCAATAGCAAAAAACAGGAGTATTCTGAAGAAGTGCTTTAGCCCCGGATTTATTGCGAGAAACACCAGTACAGCCAGGCCTGTCAGCAAAGCATACAAAGCAAGCGGCGACAATACCAGTGAGAAAATGAACAACAGCGCTATCAGGGTACCAAAAAACAATACAACCCCGGAAAGTCCTTCGCGGTATAAGACCAGGATAAAAACAAAATAAACCAGTGCCGAGCCTGTATCGTTTTGAAGAAATATCAGGGCAGCCGGCAAAAGAATAATTGCGCCAATTACTACGAGCGACTTAAACCGTTGTAGTTTAAATCCGAATGAACTCATGTATTTAGCCAAAGCGAGAGCCGTGGCAAACTTGCCAAATTCAGCAGGTTGAATAGCAAAACCACCAAGTGTAAGCCATGACTTTGAGTTGTTCACTTCGGTTCCGGCAAAAAGTACTGCAACGAGTAACAGGATTATGGCTCCGTAAATGATGTAGGAGAAAAAAACATAAAAATTGGTTTCGATGAGCAGAATGGTAAAAGCGATGAGCAGGGCGGCGCCAATCCATATCATTTGTTTGCCGTAGCGCTGGGTAACATCAACAATGCTGTGATGTTCGGTGTCGTAAACTGCAGAATAAATATTCAACCATCCCATAAGAACCAATACGAGGTAAAGGAAAACGGTAAACCAGTCGATATTTGCCCAAAGGCTGTTTCTTCTTGCCACGTTATTTTGGTTGATTTGGATTTAATAAATTGGCCTCCAGCATTCTTTGTTCCAGCCATTTTCGACTGTCTGCAATGGAATCTGTCAGGTACTTTTCCACAATAAGGCTTGCAATTGGTGCGGCATACCGCGCACCCCACACCCCATTTTCGATGTAAACCGAAATGGCAATTTTCGGGTCATCTTTCGGGGCAAAAGCCATAAAAACGGAATGGTCGGAACCATGTGGATTCTCAGCGGTGCCGGTTTTCCCACACATTGTAATTCCGTTGATTCGCATTAACCCCGAGGCATTTGTTTGTTCAACCACCATTTGCATTCCCTCAATAGCAGGTTCAAAATATTCGGCTGAAATACCTGCATCATTCCGGGTTTTTAACCTGTTGTTTATTTCGGCTTCTTCAATTTCTTTTACTACGTGCGGAGTATAAAAATAACCACGGTTGGCAATGGCGGCACAAAAGTTGGCCAGTTGCATGGGGGTTACCCCCAGTTCTCCCTGTCCGATTGCCAAAGAGCGTACCGTTAATGCATTCCAGCGACCTTTTCCGTAAAACCGGTTATAGTAAGATTCTTCCGGCAGGCTGCCTTTTGATTCGACAGGCAGGTCAATGTTCAGTTTTTTCCCCATACCGAACCGGAGAACATGCTCGCGCCAGACATTGTATCCTTCGGCAGAGGTCGGAAACTTGGAAAAAACGGAGCGAAAGGTATTCCACAGGAAGGGGTTGCATGATTCGCGAATCGCCTCTACCACATTAAGGGGTGAAACATGATTGTGCGTACAACGAATGGGAGAGGAACCCGGTCCTGCACATGAAAAATGCGTGTGTGTGTTAATTGTTTTTTCTTCCAGCGCTGCCAGCACATTCAGTACTTTAAACGTTGAACCAGGCGGGTATTCCGCCAAAAGGGCCCTGTTGAAAAGGGGTTTTAATGTATCGGTGAGTAGTTTGGTATAGTTGGTACCTCTCACCCTGCCCACCAACATTCCCGGGTGGTAGGCAGGTGCGCTGGCCAGCGTGAGAATTTCCCCGGTGGCCGGTTCGATAGCCACCACGCTGCCTTTTTTATTCTGAAGGAGTTCTTCTGCATAAAGCTGTAAATCGATATCAAGGGAGGTAATCAGGTTTTTCCCAATCTTTGCCGGAATATCTTCATCGCCATCAAGAAAACTTCCCTGTATCCGGTTATGTACATCAACCAGGTATTTTTTTATGCCCTTCTCTCCCCGTAGCCACTCTTCATACGAATTTTCAATCCCGTCCACCCCAATATAGTCACCCATGCTGTAATAGCGGTCACGGTTCAGATCTGCCTGGTTTACCTCGCCTACATACCCCAGCACATGCGCTGCTGCGGGGTAGTTGTATTCCCGCAGGGTTCTCGATTGAGTGTGAAAGCCTTTAAACCGGTAAAGCCTCTCCTGCAAAACTGCATAGGTTTCAGGAGGGATTTGTTTTACAATAATGGAAGGTTTGTATCGTGAATATTCAGCGGCTTCCCTTATTCTTTTTTTTAGGTCTTCTTTTGTGATTTCAAGCAATTTACAAAGGTAGAGCGTGTCGAAAGTTTCTACCTCGCGTGGAGTGACCAGCAGGTCGTAGGCTGGTTTGTTGTGTACAAGTAGTTTTCCGTTCCGGTCGTAAATCAATCCGCGTGCCGGGTATTGCACAACTTCGCGAAGCACGTTGTTGGTGGCAAAAACTTTATAGGTCGGATCGAGCACCTGTAACCTGAAAAGCCCCACGGCAAAAATTAATCCCGTGAGCACAAAGATGCCGATTATTACATAACTCCTTTTCACCCTGTTTTACTCCCTGAATATTAAAAATTGGCTTAAAACTATTACAAAAATGGAAAAAACCGAACTTAATATTACCCGCAAGAAGGTGGTAAAAAAATGGGAAAACGTAAAAAACTCAAGGTAAAAAAGAATAAAATGGTGAATAAACACCATAATAAAGGTATAATATAAAAACCAGGAAAATTTATTTTGCTTTAGGCCTGGGTATTCACTTCTGTCTTCTTCCCGGTTGGAGATAGAACGGATAACAAACGGTCTTATAAAAGCGATGAAAACGGTGGCGGCCGCATGAATGCCCAGGCTGTTGGAGAAGGCATCGATGGTCAGGCCGATAAAAAAGCCCAGGAATAGCAGCAGGTAATGGGGAGTACTAAGGGGCAATAACAAAATAAATAAAATGTAAATAAACGGATTAACGTAACCGCTAAACTGAACCTGGTTAAATACAAGTACCTGCATTAAAACCAGTACAACGAACATTGTAATGTATTTAATCAATACCTGGAGCATCCCTCAGCATATTTTTGAGTTCATTAATTTCCTGCTTGTCCTGGTTCTCAATAATTTCTACATAAGAAAGCGATTTAAAATCGACAGCAAGTTCCACCTCAATCGAATAATAATTATCTCCGTCGGGGCGGGAGAAGTTGCTAATGGTCCCCACGAGTATCCCTTCCGGAAAAATAGAAGAATATCCGCTGGTTACCACTGTGTCACCCTTTGCAATTTCCACATGCAATGGAATTTCTGTTAACCCGGCATAGCGGTAATCATTTTCCTGCCAAATCAGCGAGCCATAATACCCGCTTTTTTGCAATTTGGCGGAGACACTCCAACGACGGTTTAACAGTGATAGCCCCATGGAATAGGATTCTGAGACCTGTGCTACCACACCAACAATTCCTTTGGGGGAAATAATTCCCTGGTCGGGTTTGATGCCGTCTTTGCTTCCTTTATTTAAGGTAATATAGTTGGAAGGCCTGTTTACCGAGTTGCTAATAACCATAGCGGGAACAAAACGAAAAACCGTATTTGTTTCGCCGGCAAAGACAAACATGGTGTCTACCCCGGCAATTTTTCCTCCGTGGTTTTCAAGTAAGGTACGCAGCCGGGCGTTCTCCCCGGCCAACTCTTCATTAACACCTGCCAGCCCAAAATACCCGGTAACAGAATGAAACATGTTGTACACATTGCCAGTTAGCCGGGAGGAAGAATTCAGGTATTTTGCTTTCTGAAAACTGTTGTAATTGAAAACCATTACCAGGGCAAGGGTTTCCAACAGAACAAAAAGCACAAAAGCATGGTTTTTCAGCAAATACCTGACTAGGCTTCTCATTTTGTTTTTTTATTCCCGACCGTTATCTGATGAGAAATGAAAATTTATCGACGTTCTTTAATGCAATACCTGTTCCCCTGACAACAGCCCTCAACGGGTCATCGGCAACCCGGAAGGGAATTCCGATTTTATCCGTAAGCCTTTTGTCCAGTCCTTTCAGCAATGCCCCACCGCCGGCAAGCCAGATTCCTTTCGACACAATGTCGGCATACAATTCGGGGGGTGTTTGTTCCAGGGCTCCCAACACAGCCGTTTCAATTTTCGAAATCGACTTTTCAATACAATGGGCAATTTCCTGGTATGAAACAGGCACTTCAATGGGCAACGCTGTCATTTGATTGGGGCCTTGCACTATAAAGTCTGGTGGTGGTTCCTTCAGTTGTGAAAGCGCTGAGCCCACATGAATCTTAATTTCTTCGGCTGTACGTTCGCCAATTTTTATATTATGCTGATGGCGCATGTATTCCATAATGTCGGAGGTCAGATCGTCACCGGCAATGCGGATGGATTTGTTGGTTACAATACCTCCCAAAGAAATAACGGCGATTTCTGTGGTTCCACCACCAATGTCTACCACCATATTTCCTTCAGGTGCTTCTACATCGAGTCCGATACCGATTGCTGCCGCCAGCGGTTCATAAATCATGTAAACTTCCCGTCCACCGGCATGTTCTGCTGAATCACGTACGGCGCGCACTTCCACCTCGGTGCTTCCGGAAGGGATACAAACAACCATTTTTAAAGCCGGTGAAAACATGCGCGGCTTGGAATTAATCATTTTGATCATTCCGCGGATCATTTGCTCTGCGGCATTAAAATCGGCAATAACGCCATCGCGCAGCGGCCTGATTGTTTTCAGGTTGGCATGTGTTTTTCCCTGCATCTGCCGGGCTTTCTCTCCAATCGCTACCATCTTTTCCGATTTCATATCGATGGCAACAATGGATGGTTCATCCACTACAATTTTATCATTGTGGATGATTATCGTGTTTGCTGTTCCCAGATCAATGGCAATCTCCTGGGTTAAAAACGAAAATAGTCCCATCTTCTGTTATATTAGAAATATCAATGTTTAAAGTGCCTTCTTCCTGTAAATACCATGGCAATGTCAAATTCGTTGCAGGCGTCAATCACTTCCTGATCCCGAATGCTGCCGCCGGGTTCCACAATGTATTTTACTCCGTATTCGTTGGCTGCTTCAATGCTGTCGCGAAACGGGAAAAATGCATCGGAAATAAGAACTGAATTTTTCAGTTCAACCCCTTCCTTCATATCAAAACGGGGCATCGTTAAATGCCGTAGGCTGTCAAGACGGTTGGGTTGCCCCATTCCGGCACCGGTAAGCCAGTAAGCGCCATTTTCTTTTTGAGTAACAATAGCAATAGCGTTGCTCTTCAGGTGCTTGCAGGCAGTAACTCCAAATCTTGCCAGGTTTATTTTTTCTTCTTCAAATTTTCTTGCTGTTACCGGTTCAAATTGAGTATCCATTCCTTCGTCTTCATCCTGCACCAACATGCCGCCGTTAATAGAACGGAACAGTTTTTCTCCCGTTACCTCTTTCTTTACCGGTACTACCAGCAGCCGTAAATTTTTCTTTTTCCCAAATATTTCCAATGCTTCCTCTGTAAATTCGGGAGCAATGATGATTTCTACAAATTTTTTCCCAAACCACTCAGCAACCTCTTTCGTAACGGTGTTGGTAAAACAGATAATACTTCCGTAAGCACTGATGGGATCGCCCGCCCAGGCCAGGTCGAGCGATTCAAGAATGTTGTCTGTAACGGCTAGCCCACATGGATTAAGGTGTTTTACCACAGAAACGGCTACTTTATTTTGAATGTGGCTTACAGCATGGAATGCGTCGCTGGCTGCTTTCCAGGCGGCATCCGCATCGAGCATATTGTTGTACGAAAGAGCTTTCCCCTGCAATACATCTGCACCGGCAAGCGATACTTCCGAAGGTGTATTTTTAAATTTGTAAAAAGTGGCCTTTTGGTGCGGATTTTCCCCGTAGCGGAGTACATGGCCGTTATTAAGACTTATTCGTTCTGTAGCATCCTCGCTGCCCTCATTGAAATAGCTGAAAATGGCGGCATCGTAATGTGAGGATACGGCAAAAGCTTTTGAAGCAAACCACTTCCGGTCTTCGATGGAAGATGCACCGTCCTTTTCATTTAGTAAATCGAGCAATGGCTGGTATTCGTTTTGGGAAGGAACGATTATCACATCCTTGAAATTTTTGGCTGCTGCCCTGATGAGTGAAATACCCCCGATGTCTATTTTTTCGATGATTTCCTGTTCGGAAGCACCAGACGCAACGGTGCTTTCAAAAGGATATAAATCCACAATAACCAAATCTATTTCCGGAATTTCATATTCAGTTAACTGACTTACGTCGCCCTGGTTATCACGACGCGATAAAATACCCCCAAAAATTTTTGGATGCAGGGTTTTTACACGTCCTCCCAAAATGGAAGGATAGCCGGTAAGGCTTTCTACCGAAGTTACCTGAACGCCTAACGACTCAATAAAACTTTTCGTTCCGCCGGTACTGATTATTTTTACATTCAACTGGTTTAAGCGCTGAATGATCCCATCGAGGTTTTCCTTGTGATACACCGAGACAAGGGCAGTCTTAATTTTTTTATTATCAGCCATTTATTCCATTTTTCAAATTCGTATGCAAAGATAGAAAAATCAATGCAGATCCTGTTATAAAACAGAAATTTGTCTGAAAATAGAAAGTTTCGCTGCCGTTTCAAAATCCGATATGTAATCATTAAGAAAAATTAACACTAATAAACCGGGTACTTGCAGAAAGAGTAAATTTTTATCCGGAATCAAGACAAATTGTATTTTTACATTCATAAAAATGAATGAGACAGATGCTTCTGATCAGGCTAATTTTTGAAAGTTTTTCCTTTGCTTATAACGCGCTGAGGGCAAACAAGCTGCGAACGTTTTTGTCGTTGCTTGGAATTACAATTGGTATTTTTGCCATCATCTCGGTTTTTACAGTTATCGATTCCCTGGAACGTTACATACGTGAAAGCCTGAACGCATTGGGAAGTAACATGGTTTATATTCAAAAATGGCCCTGGATTCCACCCGAAGGTGAAACAGAATATCCGTGGTGGAAATACCTGAACCGTCCGGTTCCTACCATGGAAGAAGCGGAAGAAATTATGCACCGCGGCGCTTCTTTTCAACATGCTGCTTTTTTTTACGGTTTTTCGCGTACGGTGCGTTACGCCGGAAATCAGTTGGATAACGCTACGGTGATGGCTACCACCTACGATTTGTTCGATGTTTGGAACCTTAACGTTTCGGGAGGACGGTATTTTAGCGAAAGCGAAATGCATGCCGGGGCTCCGGTAGCGCTTATTGGAGCTGAGATTGCAGACAAACTGTTTCCGGGAATGGAGCCGGTTGGAAAATTTATCAAAATCCAGGGATTCCGGTTTCAGATTATTGGTGTTTATAAAAGAACCGGACAAGATATGTTTGGGACCAGCATGGATAATTATATCCACATCAGCGTCATCAAATCGTTTTATATGGTGGACGTTCGAAACCGCGATATCAACCAAAGTATTTGCGTAAAAGCAAAGCCCAACGTTAGCAAGGGCCAGTTTATGTCTGATGTGGAAGGGACAATGCGTAGCATCAGAAGACTGAATCCCCGTGAAGAGAATAATTTCGCCCTGAATGAGGTAAGCTTGATTTCCAGTCAGTTTGATCAGTTCTTTAAAGTGTTTAATCTGGCTGGATGGATTATTGGCGGTTTTTCTATTGTGGTAGGTGGTTTTGGCATTGCTAATATTATGTTTGTTTCGGTGAAAGAACGAACCCGGATTATCGGGATTCAAAAGTCGCTGGGGGCAAAAAAATACTTTATCCTGCTTGAGTTTATTTTTGAAGCAGTTGTACTTTCCGTGATAGGGGGAATCGTAGGGTTGGCCCTGATTTTTTTCGGAACGCTCGTTGTAAATTATGCTACTGAATTTACTATTTTGCTCACTGCCGGGAATATTATCCGGGGACTTTTAATTTCCAGTGTTATCGGTTTTATTGCCGGTTTGATGCCGGCACGGGCAGCTTCGAGGTTAAATCCTGTGGATGCAATGAATGCAGTGTGAGTCAGGTTAGATACAATGACTCGACGTTGCTTTTTGGGCCGGAAAACTCGGGGGTGCCTTGCATCTGCCTTCCATTATTTTACGGATGAAACCTGAATACACCCTACTTTCAATATCCGGCCTCCCTCCAGAGGCAATGGTTTCCGAACCGGTGATTTAAAGCTGTGCATATTCATAAATGTAGATTTTTTACGTGAGAATCAGGTGGGCATGTTGGAAGGGGTAGCTGAAATTTGCGGCACCCGTTTGATGAGGATTGATTCGGCGGTTTTGTTGTGTTACGATTCATTATAAGTTAATTATAGTGTCTTCCTCCATCTGTTGTTTATTTAGTCCTGATATAAATTAATGTTTGTTTACAATAATGTATTGTTTTTTGGGGTTACCTTTTTGTTTTTCCCTGAATATATTAGTAATAACCGGGGCACCAGGGCTCTCCCCAAATGCCCGAAAAATAGTTTATCACAATGAAAAAAATGGCAATGTTATTTGTTGGCCTCCTGTTTATCGGAGGCATGGTTAACGGTCAGGAAATAACCATAAAAGAGGTTTTTGGCGGGCAACAATTTTATCAGAACGGTAAAAAACTCACGATGGGCCAACTGGTTAAAACCATGGAAGGAAATGAGCTGGCATACAATGAAATTAAAAAAGCGCAGTCAACATATACGCTGGGGGCCATAGTAAGCGGGGCTGGCGGTTTTATGATTGGCTATCCTTTGGGAACTGCCCTCGCCGGCGGAGATCCCAACTGGGTTCTTGCAGGTATTGGAGCCGGGCTGGCTGTGGTTTCCATTCCTATCGCCAAAAAATATAACAAGCAGTCGCAATCTGCTGTCAAACTTTACAACGAAGGGCTGAAAAAAGAAACGGGTTTTGTAAAACCTGAACTCTATTTCGGCTCTACTGAAAATGGTATAGGTTTCAGATTGTACTTTTGATTTTAAAAGGCGAAATATCCGGATATGAAACCCGCAAGACACAGGGAATTATAATTTAAAGTATTGAGGAATATAAAAGTAAAAAGCCGGATGTTTTTATGTTGGAAGTTTAGTGTCAGTCGATTAAACACAAAAAAGGGATCGGATATCCGGTCCCTTTTTTGTGTTTAACAGAAAGTGCCTGATCAGTAAAGGCCTTCTACCGAAAGATATCTTTCTCCGTGATCATAGGAGAATGTGAGAATGCGTGAACCGGTTGGGAGTTCTTTTATTTTTTTTGCAACAGCTGCCAGCGATGCCCCAGAGGAGATTCCTACCAGCAACCCTTCGAGTTTTGCCGCTTTTTGGGCGTATTCGAAGGCTTCTTCATGGGTTACAGATATTGTTCCGTCAAGAAGTCCTGTTTTTAAATTGTCGGGAATAAAACCTGCGCCAATTCCCTGAATCTTATGTGGTCCGGGATCCCCTCCGCTAATTACCGGGCTGTCGGCAGGCTCTACTGCAAATACCTGGATTTTTGGAAATTTATTTTTTAGCACTTCGGCTACCCCGCTAATATGGCCACCGGTCCCCACACCGGTAATCAGATAATCGAAACCTTCAGGGAAGTCGTTTACAATTTCTACTGCTGTTTTTTGTTTGTGGGCTTCAATGTTGGCCGGATTGGAAAATTGCTGCGGTATCCATGAGTTTTCAATAGAAGCGGCCAACTCTTCTGCTTTGGCGATGGAGCCTTTCATACCTTTTTCTTTGGGAGTCAGCACCAGTTCAGCTCCGAATGATTTGAGAACCCTGCGACGTTCCAGAGTCATGGATTCGGGCATGGTAAGTATCAGCCGGTATCCTTTTACCGCAGCTACCAGCGCAAGTCCGATGCCGGTATTTCCCGAGGTAGGTTCAATAATGACCGACTCCGGTGTCAAAATGCCCTTTTTTTCAGCATCTTCCACCATTGAAAGTGCGATACGGTCTTTAATGCTTCCCCCCGGATTGACCTTTTCCAGTTTTACCCATACTTCGTAGTCAGACGGGAAAAGACGGTTCATTTTTACATGGGGCGTGTTCCCGATGGTCTCTAAAATGTTCTGTGCCTTCATAATTTTTTATTTTAAATTCGATAAAAAAAAGCTTTCCTGGTTACCCGGGAAAGCTTTGGCTATTTAACTAAATTTCTTTCTGATTAATTGATATAACACGCCTTCCCTGGTTTTGAAACCCGGCAACATATTGTAATATGGCATGTCATGTTTTGCATTTCGGCTGCAAGATAAGCAAATCCTTTTAAATCAGAATAAAATACCTGATTAATTTTTTAATTTTTATATCTTAACCATTTAATCAGCTCTTTCAGGGTTACTTTTTTCCCGTACATTAACAGGCCGGTTCGATAGATTTTTGCAGCGGCCCAGATGGAGCCCCATGTTGCCAGAACGAGCAGAAACATGGAAAGCAATAATTCCCATACCGGAACGCCGTAAGGCACCCGTGCCAGCATGGCAACCGGCGAGGTGAATGGTATGATGGAACCCCAAAAGGCTACCGGTCCTTCAGGATTCCGGGCAATGGGGAACAGCAACATGATGGAAAGAATAAGCGGGAAGGTAATGGGAAATACCATTTGTTGCGAATCTTCGTCGTTATCTACAGCAGCGCCTACCGCCCCAAGTAACGAGCTGTACATCAGGTATCCGGCCAGGAAATAAAATACGAAGGAGAAGAAGATGAGCGGAAGGTTCAGGTTCCCGATTAGTTCCATCATTTCCGTTAACTGTTGTTCACCGGCAGGCTGTGCTATGGCAGGTCCCATTCCCTGCCGGCTTTCCATGAGGCTTTGTCCCATTTGCTGTGAGACTTCAGGGCTGAAAAAGCTTTGGACTGCCAACAGGGCAATCAAACCGATAACAACCCAAATGGCAACCTGTGTAAGCCCTACCAGTGCTGTTCCGATTATTTTTCCGGACATCAGTTGAAACGGTTTAACGGAAGAGATAATCACTTCCACAATCCGGTTTTTCTTTTCTTCCATTACACTACGCATGACCATAGCCCCATACATAAAAACGAAAAAATAGATAATAAATCCCATGGCATAACTGGCAATAAAAGCTACTTCCGAGGAACTTTTTCTGGCCTGTCCGGTCTCGGAAACCTTGAGAGTATTAAGTCTGACTGAGGTGCGTGTGGCGGCCAGCCGGTCATCCAAATCCGAAATGCCAGTTTCGGCAATTATTTTTTGCCGTTTATCATTCTCAATAAACCGGCTGAGTTTTCGCGAGATTTGCTCTTCCAGTTCAAGCGGCACTTGTTTTTCTGAAATAAGTTGTGCTGCATTGTTTGTATAAACGTCTTCGGGAATGTACAACAGCGCATAAAAACTACTTGTTTTCAGGTTTGTTTTCAGCCTGTCGTATTCTTCTTTGGGAATAAAATGATATCTGGTATATCCTTCCTGTTCCAGTTCACCAAGAAAAAGGGTCGATTCGTCGTAAACAGCTATTGTTCGTTCCTGCTTGTCATCTTTCACCGATAAAAAGATGATGAGCGCAAACATTCCCGCAAACAGGAACGGTACCAGAAGCGTAAGTATAATGAACGATTTTTTCTTTACTCTTTTTAAGTATTCCTGTTTGAGTATCAGTATTGTTTTGTTCATTTCTTATACGTTTTTGTTGTTAGATTCCTGTACTGCTTTGATAAAAACATCGTTCATGCCGGGAATAATTTCCTCAAATGCAAGTATTTCTGCCGCCGGAATAATTGCCTGCAGCAATTCATTGTTCGACCCTTCGTCAAGGTATTGAACCTTCACCTGGTTTGCTTTTTCATTTTCTGTATGTTCAAGCACTTTGAAACGGCTTCCCAGCGCCTTGTCCACCAGCCCGAAGTCCCCTTTATATTTGATTTCAAAAATATTTGATTTGTATTTTTGACGGATTTCGTCTGTCGGGCCGTCTTCAATTTTTACTGATTTGTTGATAAGCGCAATGTGGTCACACAATTCTTCCACTGAGCCCATATTGTGCGTGGAAAAAATGATGGTTGCCCCATCCTCACGTAATTGAAGAATTTCCCGTTTCAGCAGGTTGGCATTGATGGGGTCGAAACCACTGAAAGGTTCGTCAAAAATAAGCAGTTTGGGTTTATGTACCACTGTCGTAACAAACTGCACTTTTTGCTGCATACCTTTTGAGAGTTCTTCTACTTTTTTGTTCCACCAGCCCGTCATTTCAAATTTTTCGAACCAGTGTTTCAGGTTTCGTAAAGCATCTTTTTTACTTAGCCCTTTTAATTGGGCAAGGTAAATGGCCTGTTCTCCCACCTTCATTTTTTTGTAAAGTCCCCTTTCTTCCGGGAGGTATCCGATTTGTGCTACATCTGTACGGGTTATTTTTCTGTTTTCAAGAAAAAGTTCGCCTTCGTCGGGAGCAGTTATTTGGTTTATAATTCGGATGAGGGTTGTTTTTCCGGCCCCGTTGGGCCCCAACAATCCAAAAATGCTTTGTTCTTTTACTGAAATGCTCACATTGGTTAATGCCTTTGTCGAGGAAAAAACTTTACTCACATTTCTTGCGCTGAATAATTCCATTTTTCAAAGTTTATTTATGGGTATAGAATTGTTGGTGTCAATTACAGGTTTTTTATCCTGGCTTGTAGAAAAAATAAGTCGCTTTATCGAATAAATTATACCCATTGTTCAGAACAATATTAATATTGCCTGCCCAAATATGGTTTAATTATGAGGATACTAAAAATACTTTCTGTTCTTTTTTTGCTTCATGCACTAAAATATTCTTATGCCCAGGAGGATAAGCACTACGAACAGGTAGTTCGGGGAGTAGTGGTTGACAAACAAACCCAAATGCCATTGCCGGGCGCTCATGTGGTTTTGACTGGTTCCGATCCATTGGCTGCCACAGCTACCAATCCGGAAGGTGAATTTCGTTTAACAAACGTTCCTTTGGGCCGTCAACGTTTAGTAGTAAGTTCAATCGGGTATCACAACCGGCAAATAAATAATCTTATCATTCATTCTGCACGGGAAACAGTTCTTTTTATTGAGATGGAAGAAAAAGTGGAAACCACTCAAGAGGTGGTAGTAATTGGAAATTACAGAAAAGATCAGGCGATGAATAAAATGGCCAGTGTGAGCGCACGGGCATTTACGGTAGAAGAAGCGGCGCGCTATGCCGGGAGCCGGGAGGATGTAGCGCGGATGGCGATGAATTTTGCCGGGGTATCTGGTGCCAACGACCAGCGAAACGATATTATTATCCGGGGGAATACACCGGGTGGAATACTTTGGCAGCTCGAAGATGTGGATATTCCAAACCCGAATCATTTTGCTGCTTCGGGAACAACCGGCGGGCCTGTTGGAATGCTGAACAACAATACTCTGCGAAATTCGGATTTTTTCTCCGGCGCATTTCCGGCAGAATATACCAATGTTTTTTCCGGTGTTTTCGATTTGAAGATGAGAGACGGGAACAATGAAAAGTATGAATTGCTGGGTCAGGCAGGTTTCAACGGATTTGAACTGGGCGCAGAAGGACCTTTAAAAAAAGGAAGTAGAAGCTCGTTTTTGGTCAACTATCGTTACTCTACATTGAAGGTGTTTGAATTATTGGGGATAAATTTCGGAACTTCTGGTGTTCCGTATTACCAGGATTTAAATTTTAAGGTGAACGTTCCGTTTAAAAAAGGAAAGCTAACCTGGTTTGGTTTGGCAGGAAAGAGCAGCATTTCCATGTTAGATAGTGAGGATAATGAAACCGATATGTACACCGAAGAAGGAATGGATTTAAAGACAGGTTCCTCCCTGTTTGTCAGTGGGTTGAAGTATGCCTGGTTCCACAATGAAAAAACATATAGCAGGTTTGTTCTTTCCTACATCGGACAAAACGGTTTTACCGATCTCGATCAATTTGATCCGGGAGAAGAACCTGAACCTTTTTACAGGGAGGATAACACGGAAACACGGTTGACTTTTAAGTACATTTTGAATACAAAGTTCAGCAGGCAGCTTTCTGCTCGCTCCGGGTTCACTGTCAATCGGTTTGGCTATAATCTGAATGTCAAAACATGGGAAGAATATGACGATAAAAGTTATAAACTGGATAATAGAAAGCCGGTTACGGAAGGCCCTGCCTTATACAGCGGATATTCGCAGTTGGTCTATAAATTTTCCGATAGGTTTGAAATAAAGCCCGGATTAAGTTTTTTGTGGTTTGGGCTAAACGACAAAATTTCAGTGGAACCCCGACTGGGGATAAACTGGAAAACCGGATACCGGACAAGCCTGAATTTTGGTTACGGCAAGCACTCCAAAGCGCAAACAATGGCTACCTATTTTATGGAAACCATATACAACGACGGCTCGGTGGAGTTGACAAACAGCAACCTCGGTTTTACGGGGGCGCATCACTGGGTACTTGGTTTCGATGCACTTCTTTCCGATCATCTTCGCCTGAAAACGGAAACCTACTATCAGTACTTGTATGATGTTCCGGTTGAGGCTCTTCCTTCTTCTTACAGTGTGTTAAATGCCGGATCGAGCTGGGGACTGAACACCCGCGATCTTCTCATAAATGAAGGAGAAGGCCGGAACTACGGGGTTGAGTTTACGCTTGAAAAATTTTACCATAACGATTATTATTTTTTGACTACACTGTCGCTTTTCGACTCGAAATATACTGGCAGCGACGGTAAGGAACGAAATACAGCTTTTAATGGAAATTTTGTTGCCAATGCTCTGGTGGGGAAGGAAATAAGAGTTAAGGAAAATGCCGCCCTGGTGTTCGATGCCAAGGTAGTGTGGGCAGGTGGCAAACGGTACACTCCCATTGATTTGGAGGCTTCGCGAAACGATGAGGGGAATTTTAATACGGTATATAAGGACGAACTGGCTTATTCAAAACAGTTCCCCGATTATTTTAAAGCCGATATAAAAATAGGGTTCCGCCTCAACGGGAAAAAGGTGTCGCAACTGTGGGAGTTTTATATTGAAAACATCACCCATCACAAAAATCCTATTAACCAGTTGTACAGTAAAAGTAAAGACCAAATAGAAACTGTTTACCAGTTAGGCTTTTTCCCGATGCTTAACTACCGGATTTATTTTTGAAAATATCTTGTGCCCAGGTGTGGCTTGGCGCCACTCCATTTTCACATGGTCGAAGAACTTAATTTTGTTCTGCCTGCAGATGACGGATATAGTTTACCAACTGCCACGTGTCTTCCACTGACATTTGAGGGCCATGCGCACCCATGACACCAAACCCGGCTCGAATGTTGTGAAAAAGCTGGCCGTCGGTCTTGTTCATCGCCCGTTCGGCTTTATAGCTTGCAGGCGGCATGGGGTATTTCCCACTGGTAAAGAGAAAGCCCTTCCCATCGCCATTATCTCCATGGCACATCAGGCAAAAGCGGTCGTAAAGTTCTCTGGCATGTTCCTGATCAAAATCATTGGCAAGCGGGTTTGTCAGCGATGCCGCTTTCAACTCGTCTTCGGGCGTTTTTACAAAATGGTATGCATGTTCATGCGTTGCCACAGTACCTTCTACCGGGCCTGCCATGGTTTTTCCTTCGGGCATGTTTGGATTTTCACTCCAGGTTTCGTAAGCCTGGGATTGTTCCATATCGTTAAAGAAACTCCATCCCGGTTCATTCCGATTTTCGTCGCATGAATATAAAAGTGCGATGGCAAAAATTCCCATCAGGTATTTTTTCAAATCAAATGTTTTCATAGTCTGAACTTTCAATAAAATAAGGATGATTTTCGGGTACCGGTTTTGCTTTTTCGAAGAAAACAAGAAAGAGAAGAAGGAACGCTGCCAGGTAAAAGAAAGGTAACCCAATCTCAAGAAGGCCAATGGCAGCCTGTTCGTGACCTACTGCTCCCGGCATAATGGCCAGGTATAAATCGATGTAATGCCCAATGAGAACAACAATGGCAATTACGGAGAGATAAAGCGGCTGACGTTTGGCTCCTCTCGTCATCAGTGCCAGAAACGGGAATAGGAAATTTACGGTCATATTTACATAAAAAAGTGTATTAAAGTTATCCACCCGTTCCACATAATAAATGGTTTCTTCCGGGATATTTCCGTACCAGATTAGCAGGTATTGGCTAATCCAGAGGTAGGCCCAGAAGATACTGAACCCAAAAAGGTATTTTCCCAAATCATGTAAATGCTCGCTGTTTATATTTGGCATAATGTTGAATCTTTTGAAAGCTACTGAAATCAGGATAATAACTGAAATAGAAGCTACAAACATCCCCGAAAAGATGTACCATCCGTAAAGCGTGCTGAACCAGTGTCCGTCAATCGACATGAGCCAGTCCCAGGCCGAAGTGGAGCTGGTGATGGCAAAGATTACAATGAACCAGCCAGAAGTGCTGCGAAGCTTTTTGAGGAAATTATCCCTGGGTTCAAAATCATTTTTTACCGAGATTTTACGCAGGTAAAAGGCAAAAAAGGTCCACAAGGCAAAGTACGAAACAAACCGGATAAGCCAGAACGGCATATTGAGGTATGCTGTCTTTTTTTGTAAAATTTCATCGAGGTGTTCCGTATGTGTCCATTCAAAAAGGTGCTTCAGCCCTGGGAAAGCAATAACAAAAAAGAGTATGGCGAATGGAATGGTTAATCCCATCGATTCCATAATCCGTTGAATGTTTATCTGCCAGGTGGATTCGCCCAGGGTGTTTACCGTCCAAAAGAAAAGGGCGCCTAATCCCAGGAAGAGAAACATGAGTGCATTCAGCCACAGGTTAGCCCAGATGCGCGATGCCGGCAATTGTGCAATAAATACACCCCACAGCAAGGCAATCAGCCCAACTGCTGCAGCAATGCCCAGCCACGTTTTTAGCTTTTTCCCAAATTTAAAGGGGACAGCGTCCGGTATATTTTGTTTTTCCATCATTTTTCTGCATTAACGTGTTTAACATCGAGAGCACCGGTGGCGGCAAGGGCCTCAACCAGTTCTGTCTCTGAAAGGTTGTTGTTTTTTTCTGAAAGTATGATTTGAAAATGGTCATCTGTCACTTCTTCGTCCAAAATATCGGGAATGGAACCAGGCCCTAGGTTAGAGCGAAGGAGAAAAGCAATTCCCATGGAGAAAGCGGCAATAAGTACCGTCAATTCAAAAGTAACCGGAATAAAAGAAGGCAGCGAAAGAAATGGTTTCCCGCCAAAATTGAGCGGCCACCCTTTGGTAAATACCCAAACCTGGAAGAATAAACCCAGTGTACCTCCTATCAATCCTCCCACAAAGGCCACTTTAGGCAAATGGGAGCGACGAAGTTTTAATGCCGCATCTAATCCGTGAACCGGGAAAGGTGTCCGTACATCGGCAATCCGTATGCCTTTGTTTTGAAGCTCTTTGACAGCATTCAGCAAATCGAGCTCATCGGTAAAATATCCATAAACGATTGCTCTCATAACTACTGTTTTTCAGATGATTGTTTTTTAATTGGTTTCCCCAGAAATTTACGGGCCGAAGAACGGGCTACTGATTTTACTTCAGCCAAAGCAATGACCGGGAATACACGAATGAAAATAAAGAAAAGTGTAAAGAACAAACCGAAAGTTCCCATGTAAATGGCTACCTCAACCCAGGTGGGTTTATACATTGCCCAGCTTGATGGCAGATAATCGCGGTGCAGCGAAGTTACCACAATCACAAACCGTTCGAACCACATTCCGATATTGATAAAAATAGACAGAACAAAGGTGAAGGCCAGGTTTCTTCTGAGTTTTTTGAACCACAACAGTTGGGGAGAGATTACGTTACAGGTCATCATAATCCAGTATGCCCATGCATAAGGGCCGAGTGCCCGGTTCATAAAGGCGTAACGTTCGTATTCCACACCGCTGTACCAGGCCATAAAAAGTTCGGTGATGTATGCAATACCCACAATGGAACCGGTTGCGATGATAATTTTGTTCATCGATTCCACATGGCCTACGGTAATGTATTCTTTTAAATTAAGTGCTCTTCGCGTAACAATCATCAGGGTAAGCACCATGGCAAAACCTGAAAAAATAGCTCCCGAAACAAAGTAGGGCGGGAAAATAGTGGTATGCCAGCCCGGGATAACCGATGTGGCAAAGTCGAAGCTAACAATGGTGTGCACTGAAAGTACCAATGGAGCTGCCAGACCCGCCAGAATAAGGCTCATGGATTCATGGCGTTGCCAGTGGCGTGCCGATCCTTTCCAGCCAAAACTCAAAAAGTTATAAACTTTCTTTTTCCAGAGTGTTTTCATGCGGTCACGGATAGTGCCTAAATCAGGGATGAGGCCCATGTACCAGAAAAGCAATGAAACCAGAAGGTAGGTGGTAATGGCAAACACGTCCCACAAAAGGGGCGAGTTAAAGTTTACCCATAACTCCCGGGTGTTGGGGTAGGGCAAAATAAAGAAGCCCAGCGGCAATCTTCCCATGTGTATGAGCGGGAAAAGCCCGGCACACATTACTGCAAAAATGGTCATCGCTTCGGCGGCACGGTTAATACTTGTACGCCATTTTTGCCGGAATAACAGCAAAATAGCCGATATAAACGTACCTGCGTGACCAATACCTACCCACCAAACAAAATTGGTGATACTCCATCCCCAGCCGATGGTGCGGTTAACTCCCCAGGTTCCTATTCCGAACCAGATGGTGTAGCCAATCATCGCAAAACCAATCAGCATAACAATGGCGGAAATTCCAAGTCCCACAAACCATAGTTTTCCGGGTTTGGCGCGCACGGGGGCCACCACATCCTTGGTAATATCCTTGTAACTTTTTTCTCCGTTTATTAGCGGTTCTCTCACCGGTGATACATGCATCATTTTGGTCAGCTTTTATTTCTAATCTTTGTTAAATATCCGACACTTGGCAGGGTGTGCAATTCCTCCAGCAAATGATAGTTTCTCGGGTCTTTCATCATTTGGGAAACTTTGCTGTTGGGATCGTTCAAATCTCCGAATACAATGGCATCAGAGGGGCATGCCTGCTGGCAGGCTGGCTGCAGCTCTCCGTCTTGTAAAGGACGGCCTTCGCTTTTGGCAGTGAGCTTTTTCTCCTGAATACGTTGAACGCAGAACGAACATTTTTCAATTACCCCTTTTGCCCTCACTGTTACATCAGGATTATGTCGCATCCTGGGAAGGTCGAGGGTCAGGTTGGCAGGGTCGTAACGGTTATTCGGAATTGCATCCGATCCGGTATAGTCCAGCCAGTTGAAACGGCGCACTTTGTAAGGACAGTTATTATTACAGTAACGTGTCCCGATGCACCTGTTGTATGCCATTTGGTTCAATCCTTCGCTGGAATGGTTGGTCGCCGCTACCGGACAAACATTTTCGCAGGGGGCATTGTCACAATGCTGGCACATAACCGGCTGACGCACCACCTCCGGGTTTTCCTCTTCACCGTTGTAATAGCGGTCAATCCGTATCCAATGCATCTCGTGCGCTCTTTTAACTTCTTTTTTGCCAACAACCGGAATGTTGTTCTCGGTGTTACATGCCAGCACACAGGCGCTGCAACCGGTACATTTGTTCAGGTCGATGGCCATTCCCCACTTGTGCCCTTTGTATTCATGTTCTTTGTACAAAGTCGTGTGGTGATGTTCTACCTTTTCGTGCATTTCGTTGCCGGCTGCCGGATCTTTTTTCCATTCATCCAGCGTTGCCTCCCGCACAATCGGGCGGCCTTCCATTGATTGATGCCCCTGTACCAGGGCCATATCTTCGTGTTCCCCTGTTTTTTCTATGTTGAATCCATCGGCACAGAACTGGCGAAATCCGTTGTCCAATTTTGCCAGCTGATAAGCATTTACCCCGGTAACCAGTTCCTGAGGTACTCCTGCTGTCCGGCCATAGCCTACAGCAATGCTGATGGTTTTAGCAGCCTGTCCCGGCTGCACAAAAGCCGGAATGGTAAGGTTGCCTGTTCGGATTATATCTCCGTTTATTATTCCAAGCTCCCTTGCTGTGGATGGGGCGATGGAAGCATAATTGTCCCAGGCAATCCGTGTTACGGGATCGGGACACTCCTGCAACCAGGGATTCAGCGGGCCATGGCCCGTTCCAATGTTGATGTTTTCAGTCAGTTCGATGGTGAATCCCTGTGCCGGCTTCTCCGTAGCAATACTTCGGAAAGCTTTACCTAATTCGGTTTCATCGAATGAGACAGAAGTTGGCTCCACTTTGCCGGTTAATTCACCGTTTCGTAATATTTCCACCCAAAAACGATCCGTGTTTGTCTGTTCGTTTTGAAGTTGGAAATAGTTAGAAACCCAATGGCTTTTTATGTATTCCCGCCATGCCGTTTCATTACCCATCCATTTCAACAGCGATTCCTGTGCCTGCCGTGAATCGAACAACTTGTGCAATGTTGGCTGCATGACGGAAACAACTCCTTTTTTGTATTCCGCATCGTCCCAGCATTCCAAATATCCGGGTGATGGAAAGACGTAGTGACATAATTCACTTGTTTCATCCGGCAGGGAACTGATGGCCACCGAAAGCGGAGCTTTTTGAATGGCCGCTTTTATTTTATCCGATTCCGGGTGGTTGTACACCGGATTTGCATCCCAAACAATTACTGCACCGGGTTCGGCATTCAGCAATGTATCTTTCCATTTTTCGGTTCCCCGGAAGTGGTTATAAGTCCGTTCAAATCCAACGGTTTTCCCAATATTTTTAAGTACCTGGTTTATTCCGTTCACGATAACCTGGTAATCGGGATTGTTGTCGCCGCAAATAACCAGCGAGTTTCCTTCACTGGCAGCTAAATCCGCTACAACATTATCCAACTCTGCTGCCACAGCAGGGGCAGGTATATCCGAAGCAATGGCTGGAAACCCTTTTTGAGTTGCCAGGCTATTATAAATGTAAGCAAGGATTTTTCCATATTCTGACCGATCGGCCCGAATCCGGATATCGGCATTGGAACCGGTAAGTGACATGCCGGCTTCTATCTGATAATGTTTGTGTAAGTCCGGGTTTTCCTTGTGCAGGTCACGCCGGCTTGCATACTGTGCTGAAAATTCAACAGGCGAAAGCCAGGTGCCCAAAAAGTCACATCCGACAGAAACGATACAATCTGCTTTTTCAAAATGATATTCAGGCAGTGCATCGGTTCCAAACACCCGTTTATTCGCTTCCCGGTATCCATCCATCGGGATGGCATCGTATTGCTGCCATTCGGCCCCAAATGTTTCGGCAAATTCAGCGATCAGCTTTTTGGTGGACGGACTAATAATAGTCGGCGTAATCAGCACAATCGGGCGCCCTGCATTGGCAAGTTCGCGTAACTGCTCCACAATTTTATTATCGGCAGATTCCCAGTCAATGGGCGCGCCCTCCTTTTGGGGCCCCTGAAAACGATTGATATTATATACATCCAGGACTGAAGCCTGCACCCGACCACTGGTTCCGTTCGGTGTTATTGCCGATTTCGGGTTGGGTTCCAGTTTAATCGGGCGGTTATCACGCACTTTTACCAGTACATTACAAAACTCATTCTGGTTAAAGTACGACGAAGCATAATAGGCGGCTTTTCCCGGCGTGATCTCTTCCGGTTTAATAAAATAAGGAATCGCTTTCTCAACCGGTTTCTTGGTACAGGAGGCAATCAGCGCTGCGGATGCAGTACCTAGTCCCAGTACTTTCAAAAAATTACGGCGCGAGACAGGGCTTACTACCTCCTCACGGCCGTTGGGCAAACGCGCATCTTTTATCGGCTCGAACTCTTCGAGAATATGCCAGTATTTGTTTTCTTCACTCATCAGGTAATATTTTGAACCGTGACAGAATTAATTCTTTATTTAACTGTGATTATTAATAGTGACATTTTTGGCAGTCATTGGCACCAATGTCGGCGGCAACTACAGAGTCTCTGACTCCTTTTTTCAATTCCTCATGAAATGCTTCGTAAGTAGCATAATAATCATTATCGACAAAATCCACCTTGGTTTCACGATGACATTGGAGGCACCACCCCATAGAAAGGTCATTTTCCTGGTGAACAACGTGCATCTCTTCTACCAGGCCGTGGCATTGCGCACAATCCAGCTTCCCTGCGCCCACATGCTGTTCGTGAGAAAAGAAAACATGGTCGGGAAGATGATGGATACGTGTCCATTCAATGGAACGTCCTTCTTCGTGAGCCTGTACCAATTTGTCTATTTCAAACCGGCCGGACCGGGTCCCTTCACGCACTACGATGTGACAGTTCATGCACAGGTTTGTGGATGGAATGTTTGCCGATTTGGAGTCAGCAGCTGTATGGTGGCAATACATGCAGTCAATCTTGTTTTCAGTAACGTGTACCTGGTGCGAAAACTTGATGGGTTGGTCTGGCTGGTATCCCTGGCTGCGGCCAAGTTTAACCGCCTCTTCATATATTATGGAAAGCTGGTAACCCAAAGCTCCGATAACGATGAGGGCCGGAATAAATTTGTATTTCACCTTCTTGAAAAAGATCAGGTCAAGAAGCGCCCAGGTTATAAGCAAGCCCAGAAACAGGAACAGAAGGAGCGTGTTGATGGAGGGTTTCGACGGTGCGGGGCCTGTAACGGCCAGATGATCGAGGTAAACCTTTATTGTCTGAAGGTCTTGATCGCTTATGTCGAAATTCTGGTGCGATGCAGACATCACTTTTCCTGAGGGTTCCATTACTACCTGCCGGAATGAAGCAGAGTCTCTGCCTGCATATTTCAGGGCAATATCCATAGCCGAAGGGTTCCAGTTTAGCGTATCGAGCGGGGTAAGATTATGGCACGAAACGCACGACTCGTGTTCCCTTTCAAACGGCAGGAGTCCCATAAAGAAACGTTTTCCGCGGTTAATTTCTTCTTTCGAGTGGCCTCCGGTAAGAACCGGGTCAGCAGATTCTGAAAACGATAAAAGAGGAAGGGTAAAAAAACAGGAAAAGGCAACCAGGAAAATATAAAACCGTAACATCATTTTGTTTCCTTCACCTTTAAAAAATTTTTTCATTCCGAACAGTTTAGAATAACAACTATTTTGCTTTTTTTTTACAGTATAAAAGCTAACAAAAATCCACTTTAAAGGTTTTAACAAACCTGAGATTTTTAATATTTTAATTTCTATTCTTTCTCTTTCAGGTTCTCCGTTAGCTTTCTAACTAACTTCATATTTTCAAAAAATTCTTTGGCGACTACCCGTACAATGGTGTAAGTAGGGATTGCCAGGAACATTCCCAGAATGCCAGCCAGGCTCCCCGCAGCCATGATTACCAGGAAAATTTCGAGCGGGTGGGCTTTTACACTACTTGAATATATGAGGGGCTGAAAAAGAACATTGTCTATGATTTGAACCGATAAAAAGACTACTGTCATGAGCCCCAGCAATGGCAGTGTGTGGCTCATAAAATCGGCATTGATGTTGAGTGAAGCGCCAATTAATAACCCCAGCATGGCCCCCATCCAGGGCCCCAGGTAAGGTATTATGTTAAAAAGCCCGCATAAGAATCCGATAATTACCGCGTGGTTGAAATTAAGTCCGACAAGTGTAAGGCCTATTGTGTCAAGCAGCATTACCATAAAAACCTCCAGGATGATTCCGATAAAATAACGGCGCAGCAGGTAGGAAATAGAGTCGAGGATATGCGAGACTTTTTCTTCTATGTTGGTGGGAACAATCAACATTATTCCTTCGCGAAACATGCTTTTTTCTTTTAAAAAGAAAAAGGTGATGAACGACACGGCAAAAAAGCCGATAAGAAGTTCCCCGATGGTGCCGGCAACAAATGCAAAAATATCGGGGAGTTGGGAGAAATTGATTTTGGAACTTAACTGCTCAGCTAACACATCAAAGAAGGTGCGTTCTTCTACAATTAACGGTTCATTTCCCCAAAACTTCATCAATTTGGTCAGCGGTTCTTCAATGGATTGGAATACCGCTTCAAAGTCGATTTGGGATAATGTTTCAAGTTCTTTAATCAGAAGGGGAATGATAAAACGGAAAAAGGAAATGAACACAAACCAAAGGGCAATTAATGTGAGGAAGGCAGCAAACCCTTTTGGAACCTTTATTTTTTTGTATTTTATTTTGGTAAGCCAGCCAACCAGAGGTCTGCCAAGAAAAGAGAGGACAACCGAAATGAGGATGTAGGTAACAATGGCGCTAAAATACCATAACAGAAAAATCAGGAAAATTCCACCTCCGATCAGAAGAATATTTCTGGTCCATCCTCGTAGTTGTACCATTTTTGCCGTTTTAAGCAAAGATAATTTATTTTTACAATTGGCTGTATCAACAACGATTAGTTATTTTGGCGATATGTTTTTGGCTATACCCGGGATTATGTTTGTCAGGAAATGAAAGGTTTTTATCCTTACCATTCGGTCTTGAAAATGGGCAGAAGTTTCATTCAGGCATAAAACAATACTATTGTATTTTTTTCCATTTGACCAGGATTCTTAAAGGAACAAAGTACACTTTGTTCATTATGCGGTCAAGAATTTTCCAAACTTTAAAATTCAAATATTTCAGAATTACATGCAGGCGCAAGTGGATAAGAATTTTATTTCCGAAGGTTTGGTAGTGGCATTGTTTCAGATCCGGTTCGGTATATAAAGACGTTAGAATTTTTTCGTCAAAAGAGTGTAGGTGTGCGTTGAACGGTGTGGGTTTGTTGCAATGAACGCAGAGTGAGTAGCGGATTTTTTCTTTGTAGGGTGTTGTAACAATTAATACTCCGCCGGGTTTTAAAATTTGGAACAGACTTTTTACAAAGTTGTCAGGATAAGCCACATGTTCAATAATTTCTGAAGCAATAATGTAGTCGAATGAATTTTTTTTGAATGGGGGAGAGTAGGCGTCGGCTACAACTGCTGAATGATTTTCAAACGGATACCTTTTTAATGCCTCGGATGTATTTTCCAGTGAGATGTCCATGGATGTTACTTCAAATCCCTGTGGGCAGAAGTCCCGGGCTACCCAGGCTTTGCCACATCCTACATCAAGTATGCGGCCTTTTTTCAGAGAAATTTGCGATGCAATGTATTCTCTCACTCTTCTGTCACCATGTTCGGTCCCACTGTCGCGTTCCGAGAAATAATTGTAAACCTTCGCGTCTTTCTGATAGTGTTCGATGTAATTAAACAGGGTTCCCTGGTTTTTATGCAACTCTGTGGCCGGCTGTTCTTCAGGTTCAGTATATTGCAACAACAGGGGTACATTATTGGCGATATCATACTTTTGGTTGCAGTTTGTGCAAATCAATTCGTCGTTACCTGATGGCATCCTTAAACTCCCCTTGTGGCAATGGTTACAATCCAATATTTCCAGCAATTTTTTATTCATTGTCTTTTTTGTTTTGAATGACACAGTGCTGAACGGGGCACAAGTTAATTCAATATATATAATAAAATACGGCCAACGTCAAAAAAGAGTAAACGGTTAATAGGGTTACAGGGATATATTTCCCCGGTAAAACGCCACATTTTAATTTAAGGTAAGCTATCCAGATTATTTTTTGAACAGCATAAGCAATCAGTGTGGCAAATGCAATACCTTCTATTCCCCAAAAATGGATGAATAAAACACTGAGCGATATATTAACTATTAATTCTGCAAGCGACGCATACATCACAATTTTTGTTTTTTTCAGGCCGGTCAGGATGGCCTGCGGAAAAACCAGTCTGCTGATTATAAGCAGCAGGTAGATATTAAAAATAACAGCACTTTCAGTAAAGTTAGCGTTAAACACCCTTGGATAAAGCCAGCTACTGAAAAGAAGAAATAAAATGGAGACCGGGAAAAGCAAATGCATGAGCCGGGCCGACTTGCTTTTTAACGAAGCCAATGCTGCTGCGAATTTTTCTTTGCCCGAAAACTCCGGAATCATGGCAGTGCTTAATGCATTGGCCATTAACAAAACCAGCGGAAACTCCTTCGCTCCGTACCTAAACACGGCGAATGTGGCTGCATCGTATTTGTTCAGCACCAAAAAGCCATCGACATAATGAGCCGAGCTTCCAAGTAATGTGCTTATTACTAATGGGTAAGCAAAATGAATATGTTCTTTTATAAATGGAAGTGAAAAACGGGGAGAAGCATATTTTTTTATTAAAAGGAGTAACCATATAAATCTGATTCCTGACACAACAACCAACCCTTTTATGCAGAGTTCCATACTTCCTCCGAATACAGCGAGAGCTGATATTAAAATGAATTGCAGGGAAAAAGTAATGAATCCATACCGGAGGATCCAGCCGGGCCGGTTTTTTAACAGGTAGATGTATTCAATTAAAAAAGACGGGCTGCTTAAAAAGATGTATACAAGTAAGAGGTTAAAATAAGGAATGGTGTCAGTGGCAGACAGGGTTTTTGATAACAAATCCTTAAAAACCAAAAGAGCAATGATTGTTAAAAGGCTTAATAAGCTGATAAAGACAAAGACATTAAAAATTTCGGGTGATTTGCCTTCATTTTTTTGAAATGTTTTGTTATTCCTAAATAGCGGTAAAAACGCCTGAATTAAACCGTTTATCCAAAATGAACACAACAGGGAAGCAACAAAAAGGAATATTTCATAGTCGCCAATTGCACCAGTCGACAAATTACTTTTTGTAAACACAATGCTTATCAGCAACAGTGTTCCAAACCGGATTAACTGAAATGCCTGCAGTCCTGCAGTGTTGTCGATATACTTTTTCAGAAGCAATTTATTTGCTTGTTTTGCAAAAGGCAAAGTTAAACTTTCAGTTTGATTCAGTATTTGTATTTATGTTAATTTTGCACCCAGTATTTTAACGTTATGGATTTTTTACTTGACAACCCGGAAACAGAGAAAGAATACCAGCGGTTACTCCGCCAGGTTAAGGTTCGCAAGAATGGCGAAGTCTCTGCTTTAATGAAACGGCAGGGCATCGAATACAAGCTAAACTGGGGCGTTTCGGTGGTGGAATTGCGTGAGTTGGCGCAAGAACTGAACCCGGATCATTTACTTGCATTAAAACTTTGGAACAAGCAGTGGCGCGAAACCATGATTTTGGCTACCCTGCTGGATGAACCGGAGAAAGTAACTGAAGAGCAGATGGATTTTTGGACCAAAAGCTTTGAAAACCGGGAGGTTGCAGAACAGGCTTCAGCCAACCTTTGGGTGAAAACCAGGTATGCTTTTGTAAAAGCCATTGAATGGAGCCGTGGGAAAAAGCACCTGGTACGTTTTACAGGCGTACATCTGATGGGCCGGCTGGCCATTACCCAAAAAGAAGCGATCGACGAAATGTTTGAGCCGTTTTTTGAAGAACTGGCTGTTGTGGGGAAAGACTCCCGCCTGAACGCCGTTATTTACCGGGCTGTCCTTGCACTGGGAGCCCGATCAAAGTTGCTCAACAACCAGGCTTTGGAACTGGCTAAGACGTTCCAACTGTATGAACAGGAAGATACAGTAAAACTGGGTGAAATGCTTTTTGATGAATTGACTGCCATTACATTTCACTAAAAAGAAATTTGGAAAACAATGCATAAAAAAATTGTTCAATACTTTTTACAGGGAATTTTACTGATAGCGCCTGTCGTTATTGTGGTCTACATTCTTTATTCCCTTTTTGTAACGGTTGACGGCTGGCTGAACGGAAAACTGGAACCCCTTTTAGGATTTACCTTGCCAGGTCTGGGAATTCTGATTCTTTTTATTTCGTTAACCTTGCTTGGCTTTTTGGGGCAAACAGCTTTTATCAGTCCACTAAAAAGGATTGCGGGAAATTTGGTGAAAAGAATTCCATTGTTAAACCTTTTGTACTCGTCCATTAACGATTTGTTTTCGGCTTTTGTCGGGAAGGAGAAAAAATTCAATACCCCGGTGAAGGTGTTGTTTAACCAGGAAAACAATTTATGGAAATTGGGGTTTGTTACGAAGGAGACCCTGGATGAAATAGGGAATGGTGAACTGGCGGCTGTCTATTTTCCCCACTCCTATAATTTTTCGGGTGAACTGTACCTTGTTCCCAAAGAGAGGGTGCATTTGGTAAATATGTCGCCTGCTGAGATGATGAAGTTTATTGTATCGGGTGGTGTTACCCGGTTTGAAAATATAGAAATTTTAGAGAACGATACGTTCGAAGAAAAATAGGAAGAAAGTTATGGTGAGAACATTGTCATCGTTTGATGCGGTTATTTTTGATATGGATGGTGTGCTGGTTAACTCTGAGCCATTTTATGTAGAAGTAGAACAAACAAATTTCCGGCATTTGGGACTGGATATATCTGAAGAAGAGCATCAAACTTACCAGGGAACTGCGACCGACCGCATGTGGAAGTTGATAAAAGAGCGGCATGGTATTGAGCATCCGGTGGAGGAACTGGTCGAAATGACCAACAGTCTCGTCACGCCGTATTTCAACTCGCTGGAGAAAATAGAACCGATGGCTGGTGTGGTGCAGTTGATTGAAAGGTTGAAGGACAGAGGTATTTCTATAGCCCTGGCCTCTTCGTCTTATTCAGATGTAATTGAAATTATTCTTCAGAAAACCGGGTTAAAAGAATATTTTGATGTGGTGGTTAGCAGTCAGATGGCCGGGTCCAGCAAGCCCGAACCGGATATTTTTCTTTTGACGGCAAAAAAGTTGAATGTTCTGCCGGAAAAATGTGTTATAATTGAAGATTCGACCAACGGTATTGAAGCCGCAAAAAGAGCGGGGATGTATTGTGTGGCTTTTGCCGGGCCGGGTTCCGAGTTACAGGATCAAAGTCAGGCAGATTGGGTGGTTTCGGACTTTAGTGAGCTGGTTTTTTAAAACAAATCAACCGGATTAATTTTCAGGAGTTCCTTCCAGCTTAATCCTTCATTTGAAACCAAATACATTTTGTAAGGGAATCCGGCTCTCTTTTCAACTTGTTGTACTAATGTTGTTTTTCCTACCTGCCGGGGACTGGTAATGACCGGAATAAACTTTTTTTATTCTTTTATTTTTTTTGTAGTTCCTGAAAATGAGGTCTTTTGACCATGTTTATCTGTTTTACTCAATGCACTGAGTAAAAGTGCTCAATACGTTGAGTAAAATAAATGCTTTTAAAGTAATAAGTATTGAATGAGGCATTTAAACAATATTATTATGCATATTAAACCCAGAGGATTTGCATGTTTCTAGTAAATACATTAGTGAAGGATATACAACCCCGGTGGCGTCGAACTCCATTTTTTTTATCGGTTGATTTCGGTTATCCAATCATTTCCCCTGGATGGTAGGAAGTTCCGTTGGGAGTAAAATTATGACAGAAAATGAATGGCTTTTGTTATTCGTTCCCCAAAAAATATTCAAAAAAGGTATAAAGCTGTTCATTCGATTCTTCATTGGGCGAATGTTCCGGCCGGTTGGTCATGGCCACCCGGTTTTTGTAGCCCAGTAGTTTATTGACAGCAATGGTGTGATTTAGTGCTTTCCACCGTTCAGGTGGGTCGGAAGATCCTCCTGAAACCAGAAAAGGTCGTGGGGCCATCAGGGCATGAAGTTCGTGAAGGTCATATCCTTGGTGGACAAGCTTTGGATAAAGGCCTTTTGCGTCTTTTGTCATTCCGGTTTTGCGCCAGGCGTTGCTCCATGGTGGAGGATAATATCCCAGGTACCAGGGTTCCCAGTAGTTTACAGCAGAACCTTTTGTTTCGTCGAACACTATGCCGGGGTCTGACCAGGCGGAGCAGGCAAACTTTTCGTACAGGCAGGAGGCAAACATGGCCCATTTGCCACCGAACGAATGCCCTGCAATTCCAATACGTGTGGAGTCAACCTCTTCCTCCTTTGCCAGTGCGTTCCATGCATTGGCTGCTGCATAGGCCAGCATTGAAAGCGGCTCTGCCTGCACATTTTCAATACTTGGGTAGTAGAGTGAATAGGTTTTGTTTTGGGAGGATTCCGCCGTGCCAATCGACAAAGTGACAAATCCTCTTTTGGCAAGCTGGTACGCAAAATCCCGGAAAGGCTTGCCCATTCCAATCGCTGTTTCCGGTTCATAAAAAACGGTTATTACAGCTGGTTTTTTACCTGCTTTGTCCGGAATTAAAAGGTATCCTGTGGTTTGTTCACCGGGAAGCCAACGGAATTGCACCTTGTGTTGGGTGAAATTATCCCTTTTTGTCGTTTCAATAATTTCCAACTTCTGATCTATAATCAGCTCAGGCCAGGATCCCATCATTTCGTGCCAGCGATCCAGGATCTCTTTCCTTCTTTGTTCCCAGTCTGCAGGTGTTTTAACGGTTTCACCGCTATAAAATTTTAACGGAGAACGAAAGTTACCCATCGCATTTTGGTAACCGGCAGGAGGGGAAAGGTACGGCGTAATTTGTTCCAGTAACTTTTTTTTGTTTCGGTTTTGGATGTTTTGTGACTGTCCTGAAACAACCAACAAGGAAAAAAGGAGAGTAAAAACCCAGAAGAACTTCATGGTAACCCAAAAATTAATGTCGTTTAAAATAATTATCGGCAAACTGAATGAACTGTTGCCAGTCATAAGGTGTCATGTTGTGTTTCCCCTCACGGTTGTGGAACCCGATGTGAGGGCGAATGATTTGTTCATTTACATCAGGCATTTCTGCTGGTAAATTTGTATGAACTTTATAGAGTTCATATACATCCTGAGCTTCTGTTAACGCCAGGTATTGACCTTTGGGATCGGCCCACAGGTCTTCGGCAGCGCTGGCAACATAAACAGCCCGTGGTGCAATAAGGGCAATCAGCATATGCTGGTCAACCGGTAGTTTGTTTTCATTGTTGGCGTATTGTTGGTAATTGGGGCAAAACCAATACGGAAAGTGGTTGGTGATCCGTTCCACTGTTTCCCCAAAATTCCTTCGCGAAAGGGCTGCCCCGGAATTACCCGATTCATTGGATATGGTAATGGCCACCCGCTTATCCTGTGCGCCAAACCAAAGAGAAGCTTTTCCTCCACGGGAATGACCCACTGAAATAATTTTTCCGGCATCGACTGCTTTGTCTTTTTCAAAATAATCGATGGCCCGGGCGGCTCCCCAGCCCCAGGCTCCCAGCGCGCGCATCCCATTATTCATTTCCAGTTGTTCGGGATAGAGCTGGTTCAGAACTCCTTCCCTGAATTTTACCTTATCGTCAGGGGAGACATCAATCACATCAAAACCGGAAATTCCGTATCCTGCTTCAATCACCTCTTCCGCCGGCCAAAATCCATCCTTATTCTGACGTGTAATATCCATTGTTTTGATTCCCCGGTGGTTAATTACCAGGAACATGGGAACAGGCTTCTTTGCCTTATTGGGTGTAAACATCAGCAGGTTTATGGAAACCGATTTTTGATTTCGGGTAACCGTAATGGCCACCTCTTTTAAGGTTGCCTTTCCATCCATTGCATTTTTGTCCAGGTTTGTAACCTCGAATGCAATGTCATCAAAATCCTTCGGAACCTGTCCATATACATGATTTTCGAAAAGGTTCAGTATCTCCGGGCGACGGATTTTTTCCCAATCTTTAATGGTGGAAACGGTTTTTCTCTTTTGCGTTTTTAAAAGTTCAGGAAGCCGGTAATTTCCCACTTTCGACTCGTCATAATTTTGGGCCATCAGTGTCTGCAAAGAGAACATTACGACCAGGATAAAGGGAATGATTTTACCAGCTTCCATGAATTTATTTATTTTGAATGATTTTTTTGTCTTTCGAAGCGTTGTAGATATCCAGTATTACTGCAACCGATTTACGAGCTTCCGTTCCGTCAATCTCAAATTTCCTTCCTTCGTCAATCGCCGATAAAAAGGCTGCAATGTTTTTGGCATGGTTTTCAAAAGAAATGGCTGCAGGGTCGGCTACCCCGCCACCACCTTCAATTTTTCCATGTTCCTGAATAATTTTTTCATCTTCTTCGGTCATTTCTGCAAATTGCCAAACCCGGAGACTGTTCTCAACCAAAACGATGGTACCTTTTGTGCCGGTAATTTCAAGGCGCCGAAATTGCCCCGGGTACGAAGCGGTTGTCCCGTAAATCAGGCCAAGCGCATTGTTTTTAAACTGTAAAATACTCACGGCGGTATCTTCTGTTTCAATTTGCGGATGTCCCGCTTTTGAACTGAAGGCGCCCAGGTTTTCAACGGGTCCCATCATGTATTGGAGCAAGTCTATCATGTGGATTGACTGGTTCATCAGGGCACCCCCACCGTCCAGACTCCATGTGCCGTGCCATCCTTCGTAGTATTCATTGGTTCGCCACCAGGGAACATGCACGGCAGCATAAGTAATTACGCCCAGCCGGTTGGAATCGACAGCTTCCTTTATAATCCGGGTGGTTTCGTTGTACCTGAGATTAAAGATGCCCCCCAAATAAGTACCCGCCTTTTCATGGGCCTCAATCATTTGATCGATCCGGTCGAGTTGTATTTCCAGGGGTTTTTCGCAGAGCACATGTTTGCCATACCTGGCAGCCTCAACAGCCGGATCCAGGTGAGCGCCACTTGGCGTGGCAATCATCACCATTTCAATCTCATCCGACTGTATCATACTGCTGATGGTATCCCAGCTTTTTACCCCATACTTTTGGGCCATTTTCTCCGCTTTTTCTTTGCGGATATTACTAAAACCGACCAGTTTGGCATTGGGTAATGATTCTATTGCCCTGGCATGAAAATCAGCAATCATGCCGGCTCCAGCGATTCCGATTTTCCAGGTTTTCATTTTATTTGTTTTTAAGTTGAATGTGTGGATTGTCTCCGTATTCAATGGTTGCAATTTGTCCGTCGTTTAATATGGAAAGACGGGCAGCTTCCACAACCAGTTCATTGATGTAACTATTGGCAGGTGTGGCTATAATTCCTCTTTTGTCAGCAGCCTGAATCATTTCCTGTCTCTTCTTTAACGAATCAGTTTCGGATAATGTTTTGACCTGCTTTTCGATGGAGTGAGCGCTGGATATAATGGCTGATACCGACTCAAATCCGTAGCCAATTGGCTTGTAGCCATCACCTTCCCACGGGACAAGCTTGAAAAAGTCAGGGCTCACATAGTTAAAATGAGTCCCTCCGGGGCCAATTCCGTCTAAATAGGCATATTCCACACCGCGAAACTGGTCGTTATGTTTCAGGTGACCGGATTTTCCTTCTCCCTCAAAGTACATGTGCAGGTTTTGTTCGTTACTTCCGGCTCCTTCGTCCGGGTAACCCAATCCGTTTATAACGGAAAGTACAGCATTGTTTTCAAACTGCACCCGGCCATTTGCCCACATGTAGCCTTCATTCCCGTTAGGAAATTTCCCTTTAATACCGGTAACAGAAACTTCAACCGGTTTTAACCCGGTAATAAAATATACCAGATCCACATAATGGCATCCGACATATACAAACGGGTCTGTTCTGTCGCATGTAAACCAATTCTGGAAATTTGAAGATCTGTAGAAGTAAGGTTCAATCATTTTCGCTTCACCAATAACAAATTCACCTAGTTGCTGCTGCTCGTAGCTTTTTTTGGCAAGCAAAGATCTGTTATCGAAACGTTTGTGATATTCTACCCCAATAAACAGTCCTTTTTCGAAGGCAAGCTTTTCAATTTCTACCGTTTGATTGTATTTCAATACCAACGGCTTAACACACAACACATGTTGGTTGTTTTTTAAAGCTTCCATAATGACAGAGTAGTGGAGCTGGTCTGGCATAGCAACAACGACCATTTGCCGGGGCTTCATTTTGGCAATGACTTCCTTGTACAAGTCAGGATACTTATTCTCTTCCGGTTCCGAAAGGGAAGGGTATGCATTAAACTCCTGTCCGGGAAAAGCTTCTGTCATCTCTTTTGATTCCTTGAGCAGTTTCAGGGGAGGGGAATCAAGTGCACACACATTTATATCCTTTACTACCCCCGTTCTCTGCAGGTGGAACACAGATGGAAGAATGACATCATGTGTAATCATTCCTCCACCTACTATTGTAACATCAATACTACTTTTTAAATTGTCCATTCTATTATTATCCTAATAATTCGTCACATACTTCCTCTAAGACTTGAATTCCTTCGAGCAATGCTTCTTCAGAAATAATCAAGGGAGGTGAGATTTTAATACATTCTCCGCCAATTCCAACCGGAGCAAACATCAGAAGACCTTTATGAAAACATTTTTCATTGATTTTTTGTGCCATTTCAGCATCCGGTTCTTTTGTGCCTTTTTTAACAACCTGTATCCCGGCTACCAAGCCTTTACCATGAAAACAGCCTAACACATCCGGGTACTTTTCCTGAATCTTTTTCAGCGCCGGATTTAATATTTCTCCCAGTTTGGCTGCTCTTTCAACAAGCTTTTCTTTATGAATAATTTCTAAATTTTTAATAGCAGCAACAACGGGCAGCGGACTTGCAGAGTGGGTTGAAGTCATTGAACCCGGAGCATAAAGTCCCATGATGTCTTTTCTTCCAATTACCGCCGAAATGGGCAAAGAAGATGAAATACCTTTTCCACAAACGATCAAATCAGGCTTGATATCGTAATGTTCATAAGTGAACATTTTACCTGTTCTTCCAAAACCGGCCTGAACTTCATCAAAAATAGTGATTATATCGTGTTCTTTACAGAAAGCAACCAGTTTTTGGGCGTACTCAACCGGCAGAAAATCTGGTCCTACACCCTGGTAAGATTCAGTTATAACACCGGCTATCTCGTCAGGCTTGATTCCTTTTTCCTCTAACGTTTTTAAGAAAAGGTCGAATGAAGTATCTTCATTTTTATAGCCATCGGGGAATGGAACCTGAACGAAGGTTTGGCCTTCATCTACAATCCATGTTTTTAATTTGTCCATACCTCCGGCAAGTTGAGAGCCGAGGGTTCTCCCGTGAAAAGCATTTTTAAATGATATGAGATATTTTTTCTGCCGTCCGTGTTTATTGACAGCGTAAGTTTTTGCAAGCTTAATGCTATTCTCAACAGCTTCACTTCCTGTACTTAAAATAAAAACAGAATAGTCGGATGGCTCCGGAGCCAGTTCCTGGAGTAACTTTGTCAGTTCTGCCCTTTTTTCGTGCACAAAAACGTAAGTTGCCAGCAGGTGCTTGTCAATGACCTCTCTTAATCCTTCGATAATTTCTTCGCGGCCATGACCGGCGTTGGTGATCAAAACTCCCGATGACCAGTCAATCCATTTATTTCCCCATTTGTCATAAATCTGGAATCCTTCTGCTTTATCCCATACCACCGGGGGTTGTCCCATCATGGAAACAGGTTCTGATTCTGACAATGCCTGGAAAATACTTAATGATTCAGGAACAGGCAGTTTAGTATTAATACTCCTGTATTTTGTGTTAACCTTTGGTATTTCAACAGGTTGCAAATTATATTTTGCCATAATTAAATTAATTTAAAGTTGATAATCACGTTGATTTTTAGAGATATGATTTTATAATAACTCTGTAATTGCGAACCAGGTTGTCATAAACGAAAAAAGAACGACAGCCAAAATGCCAATATTTTCCCGAAGACCGGCTTTGTTGTTCCCCATCAGTTTTTTCCGGTTTATGAGCAGAAGAATGGGAATAGCTACTGCCGGAAGGATAATCGCCTGAAAAGCCTGGGAAAAAACCATGAGCGCCGGCGGACGTTGTTCCAGAAAAACAGATCCGAAGGCAAATAACATGGCAAATAATATGAGCATACGCGACTGAGTCGAATGAATATTCCGGGGTTTCCCGGTGTAATCGGAAATCAGCCAGGGGGCAATCAGCACAATAGGGAAGATGGTGGAAAGACCTGCACCTACAATACCCAAAATCAGAACGAAAGCGGCAATATCGCCACCAATGGGTTCAAAAAGGTGTATCATTTCAACCGTATTTTCCAGTTTCATGCCCATTACATGCAATGTTCCTGCTGCTACCGCCATAATTACCCCGCTCAAAAACAGCATCATAGATGCTGACACAGCGGCATCTTTTTTCTCTTCTTTCAGGTTTTTTATGCCCCAGCCTTTTTCTGCTACCACAGTACTCCGCATAACAAAAACTGCTGCCGAGCAGGTGGTGCCGGCAATTGCCGCAACCAGTCCAAATGCGCCGGGTGTGTCGGGTATACCTGGAACCAACCCTTTTGCAATTATCGAAAAGTCCGGGCTAACCATAAAAAACACAACGACGAAAGAAAGCCCCATAAAAATGACGAATACCGTAAGTACCTTTTCGAAGGTTTTGTACTGGCCAAACCACAGCAGAAAATAAAGTGCGACAGCTAACACCAGAATAATCCAGAACCGGCTTATATGAAAATCGTTGAACAGTAGCCGAATGGCTTCCTGTACCAGATCGGCCACAATGCCCATCACTCCCATTAATGCAAGTAGCTCACCAATGATGAGAGCTATCAGGATATAAAGCGCTAGTATCCAGCCGTGCTGAAATTCGTTTTTAATATTGTTAAGGGCTGTTTTTCCGGTAACGAGGGTCACTTTCCCGTATGCAACCATTAGGATAAAAGTAAAAATACATGACAGCACCAGCGCCCAGAACAGTTCCATGCCATGTTCGGCACCTGTTTTGGCCATTGTGGTAACACTGCCGGTTCCGATGTTATATCCGATAAGGAACAACCCGGGACCTACTGCTGCCAAGGCAATTGCTGCTTTTTTATAGATTTTGCTCATGAGAACTATTTTAATTTAGTTTAGAAAATACCCGAATATTAGATGCTAAAAATTCAAATTTGAGGACAACGAATTCTACCCATTTGGTTATTGAGTACTAGTTGTTTTTTTAAGTTTTTAAATACGCTTAGCGGTTCACGACCGCTAAGCGCTTTTTGTCAACTATTTACTGTTTGTAAACGAGCTTCCCCTGTACCCAGGTTTGCTGAATATTTACTTTGAAGTCATCCAGAGTGAACAACACGAGGTCGGCACGTTTGCCAGGCTCCAGTACGCCACGGTCGTTCAAATTGTAAAGTTTTGCGGGATTGGTGCTGGCCATTTGTACGGCGTCGGCCAGTGAACAGCCCGTCACTTGCATGATATATCCTACCCCTTTAGTAATAGGGGAAGCAGAACCATACAGTACTTTTTGGGCCGGGTAATGTAGCAGTCCATCTTCGGTCAGCTCAATGGTTTCCCCGGTGGAAGTATTGTATTTGCCTGGTTCCAAAGCTGCATAGTGAGTTACGTCGGAAGTAATGACTGTTTTTTCTACCCCTTTTACTTTGTAGAAAACCTGAATTTCTTCCGGGAGCAGATGGAAACTATCGCAAATAATGCTGACGCTCAGTCGGTCGTCTGCTAACTGAGACCAGAACGGATTCCGGTGACGGTTGATCATATTGGCTGCACCGTTACCAAGATGTGTGGCAATTTTAGCCCCCCGATCGATTGCTGCACTCACTGTTGCGGCGTCTGCATTGTGGTGTCCCAATGCAACCACCACTCCTTTTTTACTACAGTTTGTAATAAAATCCAGCGCCCCTTCCATTTCCGGAGCCAGGGTCACCTGCATAATGTGACCGCCCGCTGCTTTTTGAAATCTCATGAACTCATCCCAGTCGGGAAGTTTCACAAAACGTTTGGGATGTGCTCCCCGGTAACCATCCTCCGGATTAATGTAAGGGCCTTCGAGGTGGAAACCTGGGATGGACCCCATCATATTTTCCGCATCCACTGCTTTTGAAAGGATGGATAAGTTTTTGATAAGAAGTTCCGTGTTGTTGGTAGTAAGCGTGGGGAGATAGGTAGTGACCCCTTTTTTCCACAAGGCATGTGTGGCCTTTTCAATCCCTTCGGGAGTAAGATCACTGTCTCCAAAAACAAATGAAACTCCTGCAAAGCCGTTAACCTGATTGTCAAAAAAACCAGGTGCAATAAATACAGGATTTTCTCCCACAACTTTGTCGATGACGGTAATATCTTCTATTACTCCATTGTTTATTTTGACCTGCACCGGCTGTCCGGTGTGGTAATGGATCCCTTCTATTATCTGTTGCGCACTCATTTCAGACATTCCAAAAAGAAATAAGGCGAAAACCGAAAAACTTCTGATAATAAATGATGTTATTTTTTTGTAATTCATATTTTATTTCTTTAGACATTAAATCCTGAACTTTAAACAGTTAGATACTCTACATTAACCCACTTTTCAGTTTCTGCCGATTTTTCCAGCGCTTCAAGTACCGATACACAATTCAGAATACTTTGATGTGATCTGGGCTCTTTCCCGGTTTTAAACATTTCTGCCATGTCAGCATAATTTTTGGGCGGGTCCGATTCTTCTACCTGTGACTTCAGTTCAACCAGGTTTTTTGGCGTTTCGACAAAGGTTTCCCACCCGTAAGCTTTCCGTTTGAAAATTAATGTGGCAAACAGGCCGCTTGAAAATTTCAGGCTGGCATTTCCGTATTGTCCGTCGCGGGTTATTTTGACACGTTCAATATCTTCACCAAACACGTACATGAGTGGCTGAACAATGTGTACCCCATAGAAAAATATACCACCGTATTTAGAATCAAGATCTGCCGGGCCGTAACAAACTACTTGTTTGACATCCATCTCCTTAACCTGCTCTTTTAAATCGAAGGTGGCAGCGTTGTATGCAGCAGAACTGTATGAAGAAACCGGTGTGCCTGATTTCCTTGCCAGTTCCAGAAACTCTTTCCCTTCCTCCGCACGATAACAAAAAGGTTTATCGATAAATGTGGGAATACCCTCTTTTATAAATGGGATAGCAGGTTCTAAGTGGTATTTCGGATGGCGGTGATCTACGATCAGCGCATCTATTTTTCCCAACATTTCATTTGGATCTTTCACCTGGTAAGGGATATTGCCGCGTTCCATAGCCCGTTTGGCAAATTCATCGGTTTCGCCCCACACGTATTTCACTTCCATCCCCGGAAATTTTTTGTCTGTGTTGAACATCTTTCCATAGCCGATGGTGTGCGAGTTTTCAGCACCGATGATGCCAATGCGGATTTTTTTTTCAGCTGGTACAGAAAAGGCAGACTGTGTTACTATTCCCGGAGTAACAGCAGCCATGGCGACACCTTTTCCCGCTGTTTTGATAAAGTTTCGTCTTGAACGCATCTTTATCAGTTTAAAGTTTCATTTCCCAACCTTTTTCATACTCTCTCGACCACAGTTTCTCTGCTTGCCTGTCACCAACAATGTGGCCATTTTCAGGATTGATTTCCAGAGAGTGTCCCACACGTTGGGCGATGTTCCCCAATTGGACAAGTAAGGTACTTTTGTGTCCTGAATCAATATCGGCTACGAGGCTCTCGCCCGAATAAATATTGTTGAAGAGGTTGCGAATGTGCAATGAATCCAGGTGGCTCGACGGGTTGGACGCGTCGCGCGGATCTACTTTCTTTTCATTTTTCACTTCTTTTACAACATTGTTTTTCAGGTCGAAAACAGTATATTCGTTTCCACCCGGAATAAACATACTTCCCTTTTCTCCATAAAAGATAACGCCTACAGAAGTTCCCTGTATGTGTTTCCCGTTACAGCTTCTTCCTTCCCAACTCATCGAAACACCTTCCTTGAAGTCGATATTAATAACCTGGGTGTCAGGAGTTTCCCAGTCGTCAGAGTAATGGAAACGTCCGCCATTTGAGCTAACTTTTACCGGGTAATCAACTCCAAATCCCCATCGCATGATATCTACCATATGGGTTCCGTTGTTGAGCGCTTCGCCGGTTCCCCAGTGCCAGAACCAGTGCCAGTTATAATGTACGATGTTGTCTTTGTAATCCTTGCGTGGTGCCGGTCCCTGCCAGAGATCCCAATCGAGCCATTCCGGCACGGCGGCATCTTTACCAACCCCAATAGGTCCTCTGTTATTGGTGTACCATCCTTTCCCAAAGTAGGGGCGTCCGATAATTCCGTTTTTCAGTTCGGTAATGCCTTGTACTACATTTGGAAAAGAACGACGTTGGTTCCCCATTTGTATTGATTTGTTGTAGCGGGCGGCAGCTTTTATCAGAATTTCTCCTTCAGCAGGATTGTGGCTGCATGGTTTTTCGAGGTAAACATGTTTGCCTGCCTGCATGGCCAGCAGTGCTGCAGGAGCATGCCAGTGGTCGGGCGTGGCAATCACCATCAGATCAATGTCCTTACTTTCCAGCGATTTTCTAAAATCCTGAAAACCCTGTGGTTTTGGATCCTGTACCTTCTGGACTCTTGCTGAACATTTTTCAATGGCCCGTGTATCAACATCGCAAATGTGAATTACATCGCAATTTTCCTGGAAAGCAAAATTCTGTGCCAGCGCACTTCCTCTTGAATTCACTCCCATTACTGATGCGCGCAGTTTTTGGTTGGCACCCATTATTCGGCGGTAGCTCGAAGCACTGAATCCGGGGAGGATTCCTCCTGCCACGATAGCGGCTGAAACACCTGCGGATTTTTTAATAAATTCCCTTCTTGAGTTATTCTTTATCATCTTAGTAAAATATTTAAGTTATTGTATCTTTCGTTTCGTTCATGAAGAGCCGGTTAAAACTGATGTAAAAGTCCAGATTTTCATAAATGATGATGTCCAGCGGAACATGTTGTATTTTTTCAGGCTCTTTTTTGAAAACAAAATAATCGAATAGTGTTTGAATGGCTCTTTTCCCCTGTTGGAAAGGACCTTGGGAAATGATAAAATCGATTCCCCCGGTTTTTAAATGATGGGCGTTATCTTCCACAAGGTCGTAGCCTACCACCCGGATGTCCAGTTCATGTTGCCGGTGATATTCAGAAACAAGAAATGATTTGGAGTTGGTTACAAATACACCTTTTACAGAAGAATTTCTGATATAAAATTTTGTCAGTTCCCTGAAAACGGTCTCTTTATGGGTTGAACTTATGGTTAGGACTTGAATCGGCCTTTCTTTTTCCAACCCTTTGTTTTGGAAATATTCCCTAAACCCATCTTCTATCCGGCGAAGGGCAGCAGCGTTTTCAAATCCTTTTACCATATTTACAATAAGGATTTCGCTGTTTTCGGGTAAAACGGAATTCAACAATTTACCTGCAATAAAAGCACTGCGTTTTACATCAGGGCCAATATATGAAAGGCTGTTCCCGCCAGGAAGATCGGCATCAATAAAAATATAAGGGATTTTCTTTTTCTTCAGTTTTTCTGTAAATGTTTTACTTTCCTGAAGGAAAAGGGGAGCCATAATTACACCATGTGGTGACGCATTTAGAATGTTGCCGGCCTGTTTTACAAAAGAAGTTTCGTCAAAAAGATCGTAATAATAATATTCCACTACAATCCCGTAGTCATTAAATTGTGCGGCAGCTACGTCAATGCCCTGTGTGGGTATCGACCAGTAATGTCCGGGGTACGGTGTAGATGGGATAAGGGCACAAATTGTAAAGCGATTTCCTAATGCGAGGGTGCGGGCAAGCAAATTGGGATTGAAATTGAGCTCTTTAATGGCCTCTTCTACTTTTTCCCTTTTTGCAGGAGATACTTTGCCCCTGTTATGAATAACCCGGTCAATCGTTCCAACCGAAACATTGGCATGCCGGGCTACATCCTGAATTGTTATTTTTTTTGTTTTTCCCACCAATTTACAATCATTGATATTCTGCAAATCTATTCAAATGATTTTCAATTACAAAAAAAAAGTGTGTGCGCACACACTTTTATGTGTGGAGGGAATTCTGTTTGGATTTTAATTTCTTGTAAAATAGAATTATAAGTATATTTTTATTTTTTTAACTATGTTGTAAAACACAAAATATGTGTGCCTGCACATATTTTTATCGGGGAGATAATTAAATCTTTGCAGCAGATTACCGACAATTGATTATCATTACAAAAAAAAGAGGATGGTTGTACAGGTTTTACTTTTGGTTTTTGGATTGGTGCTGTTAATCAAAGGCGCAGACTGGCTGGTAAGTGGGGCTGCCTCGCTGGCAAAAAAATATCATGTTTCGGATTTGGTGATTGGGCTGACCATTGTCGCTTTTGGAACCTCAATGCCGGAAATGGTGGTGAATGTGATTGCTTCGGTACAGGGATTTAATGATATTGTATTGGGAAATGTACTGGGGAGCAATATTGCAAATCTGTTTTTAATTCTGGGCATAACCGGAATTATTTACCCTCTTGTGGTGCAGTCAAGTACTACATGGCGGGAAATTCCGTTGTCGTTGCTTGCCGTTATTCTTTTGTTTTTACTTGCCAATAACCTGTTTCTTTTCGAAGGGCCTGTCATTTCGAGGTACGACGGTTTTATTTTATTGCTGATGTTTGGGGTTTTTATGTTTTATATTTACCGTCTTTCTAAAACAGATACTGCCCCCAATGATGTTGCTGTCAGTGATATGTCAGGTTTTAAGATTTATACATTTATAATAGTCGGGCTTGCCGGCCTGGTGATTGGTGGCCGGCTTGTGGTTGACAATGCCGTTAAAATTGCCACCGTTCTCGGACTCAGTGAAAAAATTATCGGTTTTACCATTGTCGCTGTTGGTACATCACTACCAGAGCTGGCTACATCGGTGGTTGCTGCTTTAAAAAAGAATACCAACATTGCCGTCGGTAATATCATCGGGTCTAATATTTTTAATATTTTTCTGGTTATTGCCATTAGCTCGGTGGTTAGTCCGGTAACCTTTAATGTCAGTTTTAATACAGACATTTATCTGTTGGCGGGAGGTACGCTTTTCCTTTTTGCAGCTATGTTTACAGGTGGACGAAAAAGGTTGGATCGCTGGGAGGCTGTCATTCTACTTATAGTTTACCTGACTTACACGACCTGGTTGGTTGCAAAGGAGCTGTGAAATGTATAATTGCGAAAAGGGTTATTTTTCTCCCATTAATCCAATCACATTCCCTGCCATTACTTTAATGCCCGTTTCAATGGTTTTTTTGTAGTCGGGATTCAGTCTTGGTGAATGCAATGGGTAGGGTTCTTTTCCTTCGGCTTTTAATTGTTTCATTAAAGCAGGTTCCGTACTTCCGAGCCAGATAAGGCAAATTGGAACGTTCTCGGGGGTACGACCGTATTTCCCAAAATCTTCCCCTACCATAGCCGGTGGGGTTTCCTGAATGTTTTCACTTCCAATGATTTCAGTGGCGAACTGAAATGTTTTTTGGCTCAATTTTTCATCATTTATTACAGGTGGGGTTTCTTTTTCGTAAATATGGACAAAAGGTAACTGATCTTCAGGCATGCCGGCCATTTGTGCTGCCGAATGGCTAATGCGTTTAATTGCGGCAATTACTTTTTTTATCACTTCATCGGAATAATAGCGGAGGGTTAATTCCATTTTTACCTCATCGGGGATGATGTTGGGACGTGTGCCTCCGTGAATGGAACCTACCGTGACCACGGCCGGTTCCAGCGGGCTGATTTCGCGACTGACAATAGTTTGCAGATCCATAACAATGCGTGAAGCAATGACTACCGGGTCGATACATTTTTCCGGGTATGCACCGTGCCCTCCCTTGCCGAAAACTGTTATTTCTGCTGTTTTAACGCCGGCAAAAACGGGTCCGCCAATCAGTCCGATGGTTCCTGATTCGAGCGAGGGATTAATATGATAGGCCAGAGCGTAGTCAGGTGTCGGAAAGCGGGAGAACAACCCTTCATTGATGGCCTTGTCAGCGCCGCCGCTATATTCCTCTGCCTGCTGGGCAATCACCAAAAGTGTGCCTTTCCAGTGCTCCTTCAGTGCAGCCAATGTATGAATCGTTCCGGCCCAGACCGACATGTGAATGTCGTGGCCACAGGCGTGCATTACCGGCACTTCTTTCCCATCAGTAGTTTGACTGGTTTTGGTGCTGGCAAATTCCAAACCTGTTTTTTCTTCAATGGGAAGTGCGTCCATGTCGGTACGCAACATTACCACCGGACCATTCCCATTTTTTAAAATTCCCACAACGTTGTTGCCTCCAAAATTCTCTGTCACTTCAAATCCGGCTTTGTGTAATTCCGAAGCCATTCGTTTGGCCGTTTCAAATTCCTGAAATGACAACTCAGGGTTTTGGTGAAGGTACCTGCAAAGCTCTAATGCATAGCCGGTCTGTCTTTGGGTTTCCTTTTCGATTTTTTCTCTGATCTGAGGCATTGCATCTATTTGAATTATTATGGCAATACCTATCAGAAATAGTTTTAAGTTCATCTGAATTTTGATTTGAAATATTCCTTGTTTAGAACATCTGAAAATACAGAATGTTCTTCAGAAAAAACCTTCAAAGATTCTGAATCTTTGAAGGTTCAATAACTGTCGGAATAATTTTTTTCCTATTTGGAAATGGGAGTCAGTACGAAATTACGATACAACACCTTTCCATGGTCGCCCTGCAGGTAGATAGGGCCCGGTGCAAATACATCAGCCTTAATAGCTCCGCCAGTAGGGCCGTAAGCCGGCTGGTTGTTGATGACTGTAACGCCGTTTAGTTTGACAGTTACATGGCGATCGCACAGGGTTATATCCATTGTTTGCCATTCCCCGGCAGGTTTTTCTGCAGATACCGACGGGGTAATTCGGCTGTATAAAGCTCCCATGTTGTGCGAATCAGTTTCTTTTCCGTAAGAATCCAATACCTGAATTTCGTACATGCCACGCAGGTAAACTCCACTGTTGCTGCCTTTCGGAACATTTACTTCCAGTGTCAGGTTAAAATCTTCAAATTCCTCTTTTGTACGAAGGTTGCCATACGAAATATGTTCTCCCTCCTTTTTAACCGGATCATTTACCAGTATACCATCAACTGCTTTGAAGCCGTTGGTTTGCTTTGGATTGATTAGTTCCCACCCTGAAAGATCTTTACCATTAAATAGTTTCACCGGTTTGCCGAATTTTAATTTCGACAAATCGGGTGCGGGAGGAACATCGGGGAGTTTCCAGCCAGAGAATTTCAACTGAGTTGCTTCCATTCCGTCATTCGAAGGTTGGACTGAAACTCCTTCGAGTTTGTCTCCTGAGCGGGTGATTTTGAACAGGTGCGGAGCAGCCATGTTACGTTCTTTTCCGTCGTTCCCGGTACGTTTTACTTCCCGGGTTCGGGAAACCACTAAAGTGTTGTTGTCCATTAAAAAAACATGGGCTACCGGCGTAACACTTCCGCCTCGCCAAAGCAATTCGGCATCAAGGAATCCGTTGTTTTCAAAAACATGAAGCCAGCCAACTGATCCGCCTTCGATTTCAAGTGTCCACATCCCGTAAAAATCGTCAGGGGAATTTTGGGCGCGGGTAAACATTACTGTCATTAAAACCGCAATGAGCGATACAAATAATTTTCTCATTTTTTTTAGGTTTTTTGATTTAAATTCTGAATCGTACAAACATACGAAAAGATTGAATGCAATGATCCTGTTTGGAATATGTTCTCCGTTTGCAGGGTGGACAGAAGGGGCTGCCCGATAAATAAAATAACCCGGCGGAATAATTATACTATTTGCGAGTGTTTTTTTATAGCCTTGAGATTATCATACGAAGTAAACAATACACATATAAAAATACAGAGTCAGTGCATTGTATATATTATTTGCTGATTTTACTTTAACCCGTTTTGTTCCAGGGGTTATTTCATGGTTAGTCCTTTGGGTTTCATTTCCCAGTATTTACCTATCATATCGCCATCCCAGGTATTTGTTGTATTTTCAATATCGTATATGATATCAACCATGCTTTCGTCAAGAAAAATAGATTTGCCTTCAGGAACTTTTATGGTAATGTATACTTCCTGGTCGCGCCACTTATCTCCTTCTTCCAGGAAAAAATACGGTTCGAAAAGCAGCATCGAATCTTTTAATTGGTAATTGTACTCCAGATCAGAGGCATGCTCCCGCGCACTTTCGCGTGTCCGGCCCCGTGAAGATTTTTTTACGCTGACAATAAAAGTTTCCCCGCTTGCTTTTTCAACATCTAACCGGGGGTTTCCGAGAATTACTTTCTCTCCGTTCATTTCTATCACTTTCAATTTGTTTAGATCCCAGCTTTGCGTTGCATTTCCTTTATAATTATCTTCTGTCATTTTTAAATAAAGCGTTTGACAACTGTCACACTGAATGTTAGAGCTTTCTACCACCGATGACCGGTTCCTGAAGTTGCTCAATTGGCCAGTGGAGATCACAAACAGCATGATAAGGGCAACCAGCCATACGCCAACCATTCCAAGGCCGACTGCTGCGTTGTTTGATTTATATCTGAAAACCAGTTTTGATCCAATGTAAAGCATGGCCAGTAAGGGGATTCCTGCCAAAATGCCTACAGCAATGAGTCCCAGTTTAACGGTTCCCGGTTCTACAAGGTATTTTAAAATGTCCGGGAAATGTATTTCGGGCCCCCAAATCATTGGCCATCCCTGAACAAATGAATGACCGATTACCAGTGAGGATATCATCCCAAGTAACCCAAAAAATCCGGATACAATAAGGATAACGCCAATAATTAATACGGTAATTTTAAGGAGAAGCTTAAAAACACTGTAAGTTACCTCACCCGCGTTTTCTACTTTTTTTTTCCCTTTTGTATAGGTTTCCGATTCCCTGAACTTTTTATAGCTTTCTTTCACCTCCTTTACCTCTTCCCGAAAGGATTTTTCAATGTTTTTTACGGTGGCTTCCTGGCCTCTCATTTCCAGTCGCTGGGCAGTGGTAACCGCCTTGGGTACAGCTATCCAAAGCACCAGATAAGCCAGTAACGCAGCACCGGAGGTTGCGAAAAATAACACGGCAAAAATTATCCGTAAAATTACAGGGTCCATATTAAAATAGGCTCCCAATCCACCACAAACACCTCCCAAAACACGATGTTCCGGATCGCGGTAAAGCCTGCGTTTTCTTTTTGTCTCTGATGAAAAAGTTTCCTCTTCATCTCCTTCTACCTCAGCAAAATCTTCAGGCGTCCCCATCGTTTCAATTACATATTCAACCCAGTCGAGGGTAATTACCTTTTTGTCATCTGACGCTTTTTCGATAAAAATTTCGGCGATCCGCGCCTCAATGTCGGCCAGAATTTCTTTGCCTTCTTCTTCGTTTCCAAAATGGTTTTTTAGTTTTACCAGGTATTTTTGCAGCACATCATACGCATCTTCTTCGATGTGAAAAACAGTACCACTGATATTAATTGTGAATGTCTTCTTCATATTGTTTTTTATTTCCTATTCGAAATTTTGGTTTGTCGGAATGGTTTAAACCCTGTTTTTTTTGATTTTGTCAACGGCTTCAACCAGCTCGGACCACGAGCCACCCAGTTCGCCCAGGAACTTTCGTCCCTTTTCAGTCAGTTCATAATACTTACGAGGCGGCCCCTGAGTTGATTCTTCCCAACGGTAAGCCAGAAGGCCGGCATTTTTGAGCCTTGTAAGCAATGGATAAAGGGTCCCTTCCACGACAATCATTTTTGATTCCTTCAGCGCCTGGATGATGTCACTTGCGTAAAGCGGCTTACCATCCAGCACCAGAAGAATGCAATATTCGAGCACCCCTTTCCTCATCTGCGCTTTTGTATTCTCCAGTTTCATTGTGTCCCTTCGTTAATTTTTTGTAATTGTTTCCAAATGGTTTTGTTGGCGTCCACCTTACAGTTCAAGCGCCGGGTCGAAAGCTTTGTCGAAGGAATACCAGTTTGTACTTTCCTGTTCCGAAAGTACAGATGCGCTATCTTTTTTGGATGTTTCAACCATCGCATTTGCAATTTCATTGAAACTGCTATGGGTTAAAAGTTTTTCCCAAAACTCCTGCGCACTCACGGTAATACTTATCAGGACAATGCTAACGACAACGGCGGCCAAACGTAGGGCTGCTTTCCGAAAATCTGATTTTGTTTTCATGGCTTTTATTGTTTTCATGTTTGCTGTTTTTATTTTTTTTCTGTTTCCATTTCCATTATGACGCTATGTTTTATTATATGTTACACCTTACAAAGAACTTTTTTTAAAAAACTACTTTTATATACCCTGATATTGGTATTGCAAATATATGAATAAAATTTAGTACTATGCAAAACAAAGTACTATTTTTTTGAGATTGATGTAAAAAAAAGTTTAACCCAATTTTAAAAGCGCCTTTTATAAGGTATTTTTGTGTTCTCTTTCAAACAATTCAGACAAAAAACGGTTTTTTTTGTAAATGAATTTTTATTTTTACCGGCTGATTCAAAAAGGACATTCTGAAATTTAGAGGAGATGGAACAGTTACAAATCGAGCGAATGCTGGAGGAGAAAGGATTTATTGAAGAACAGATAGATCGGGATATAAAATTGGTTGAAGAAATTAACCGGCTCAGAAAGGAAAAGAATGCGGTTATTCTCAGTCATTTTTATGTAGAGAGTGAATTGCAGGATATTGCCGATTATGTGGGCGACAGTTTGGGACTAGCACAAGCTGCAGCCCAAACAAAAGCAGACATGATTGTGTTTGTGGGAGTTCACTTTATGGCGGAGACGGCAAAAATTATTAATCCCGAGAAGAAAGTGATTCTTCCCGACCTGAAAGCAGGGTGTTCGTTGGCAGAGTCGGCCCCGGCAGATGATTTTGCTGCATTCAAGGCCAAATACCCCGAACATAAAGTTATTACGTATGTAAATGCTACCGCAGCATTAAAAACGATGTCGGACATTGTATGCACATCCGCCAATGCAAAAAAAATAATTGACAGTTTCCCGGAAGATGAAAAGCTGATTTTTGGCCCTGACAAAAACCTTGGGAATTACCTTAACAGCGTTACCGGACGCAATATGGTATTATGGGATGGTGCCTGCATGGTGCACGAAAAGTACTCAGTAGAAAAGATTATCGATTTAATGGATCAATACCCCGAGGCCGAATTTATTGCACATCCCGAATGTGAACAGCCGGTTCTTTTATTGGCCCGTCACATAGGCTCTACTACATCGCTGTTGAATTATACAAAAAGCAGCCCGGCCAGGAAATTTATTGTGGCCACTGAAAGTGGGATTTTGCACCAGATGAAAAAGGCTTGTCCCGACAAACTCTTTATTCCGGCACCTTCGGTTGATTCCACCTGTGGATGTAACGACTGTACATACATGAAGCTGAATAGTATGCAAAAGCTGTATACTTGTATGAAACACGAACAACCCGAGGTGACATTACCCCGCGATGTAATTGAAAAAGCACGAATTCCCATTGAAAGGATGTTGGAAATCTCAAAATAGATTTTTTACCACAATTGGCCGGGAGCAGATTGGGAGTTTGATACTAAATGTTTTATTGCCGTTTTTTTGCTTTCCCGGGTCGGGAAATAAAACCAATACCAACATTAGCAAAACACCGGCAGAATTACCAATGTATCTGCAAGTGGCAACGTTTGTGAAACAAATTTAGAATGAAGTAAGGTATATTGAATTAAGTAACTGCAACTTCAGCATTAATTCCCCCCGCAGTTTGCCCGTTCATATTTTTCCATTAGATCGGTTAGCAATTGCAGTTCCATTAGATCTTCATCTGTTTTTTGTGATCCACACAGTCCTATGAAGCGTTTTAGAGCTTCACGGTAATCATCCTCCGTTTCTATTACAACTATTTTTTCCATACTAGTGAGCATCGAGCCAGTTTCCTGCATCATTCATTTCTACGGTAAGGGGGACTCCTAAATCAATAGCATGTTCCATTTCTGTTTTTACAATATTTTTAACTTTCTCCAGTTCAGATTTCCATACGTCGAAGTTCAATTCGTCATGTACCTGAAGTACCATTTTTGATTTTAATTTTTCTGCTTTGAACTGCTTGTAAATATTAATCATCGCCACCTTTATGATATCTGCAGCCGATCCCTGAATGGGCGCATTAATAGCATTTCGTTCTGCCACTCCGCGCACCACTGCGTTGGCTGAGTTGATATCATTTAAATAACGTTTGCGGCCTTTAATTGTTTGCACATACCCTTTCTTTCCCGCCAGTTCTATCTGTTTGTCCATAAAGGCTTTAATTTTCGGGAAGCTTTCAAAGTAACCGTCGATCAGTTCTTTGGCTTCGGTGCGAGGTATGTTCAGGCGTTGTGACAGCCCGAATGCGGAAATACCATATATAATACCAAAGTTGGCAGTTTTAGCTTTTCGGCGCATATCGGAAGTTACCTCGCTTTCCGGTACTTTGTATATATTGGCTGCTGTGATGGCGTGGATATCTTTTCCCTCTGCAAACGCTTTCAACATCTCGTCATCCTTGCTAAGCGCTGCCATAATACGCAACTCAATTTGTGAATAGTCGGCCGAAAGAAAGGTGTGTTCCCCGTCGGAAGGGATAAATGCCCGCCGTATTTCCCGCCCGTTTTCGTCGCGGATAGGAATATTCTGCAAATTCGGGTTCACCGAACTAAGGCGTCCGGTCGCTGTAATGGCCTGGTTGAAAGAAGTGTGTAGTTTCCCGGTTTTTGGATTCACCATTTGCGGCAATGCTTCCACGTAGGTAGAAAGTAACTTTTTCATTCCGCGGAAATCCAGAACTTTGTTCACAATGGGATGCTTGTCGGCCAGTTTTACCAGCACTTCTTCCGAGGTGGAGTATTGTTTGGTTTTGGTCTTTTTAGCTCCGCTGCTGGCTGATATTTTTAGTTTTTCGAAAAGAATAGGCCCGAGCTGTTTCGGCGACGAAACGTTGAACTCTTCACCTGCCAGCTCAAAAATCTCTTTTTCAACCTGAATGATTTGTTCCCGGAGTGTAACTGCATATTCTTTTAAAACCGCTGAGTCCAGTTTTACCCCCGCCTTTTCCATGTGTACCAGTACCGCCACCAACGGCATCTCTATCGTCTCAAACAGTTCGCGCATTTCAAACTTATCCAGTTCAGGGTCGATGGCATCTTTCAGTTGCAATGTGAGATCGGCATCCTCACAGGCATAGTCCCGCAGTTTTTCTTTGGAAACCGACCGCATGCTCAACTGGTTTTTCCCTTTTTTGCCGATGAGGTTTTCGGTAGGAACTTTTCCGTAGTTAAGGTAAATAGAGCAGAGGTGGTCAAGATTATGCTTTTGTTCAGGCTGAATCAGGTAGTGGGCCAGCATGGTATCGTAAAGTTTTCCTTTCACTTCAATGCCGTAGTTGGCCAGCATAAGCATGTCATATTTTATATTTTGTGCAATTTTTCCAATGTTTTCATCGGCAAAAACCTCACGGAATTCATCCAGTACCTTTTGAGCTTCTTCACGTTTTGGGGGCAATGTTACACAGTAAGCCTCGTGTTTGCGAAAAGCAAATGAGAGGCACACAATTTCGGAAGAGTGGGTGTCGAGGCCCGTTGTTTCCGTATCGAAACAGAATGCGTCGGACACTGCCAGTTCAGCACGCAGGCTGGCTCGTTGCATTTCGTTTTCCACCAGGTAATACTGATGGGGAATTGTTTCAATATTCTCTTGTTTTTTTGCAGAAGGTTGTGTTGTTTCCACATCACCAAAAAGAGTCTGCTGAACAGGAGTATCGGTTTTGGCATCTTCTAATCCAAGACGTTCGGAGAGTGTCCGGAATTCCAGATCTTCAAATAGTGCTTTTAGTGCTTCCTTGTTGATTTCTTCCCGGGTAAGTCCTGTTTTGTCAAATTCAATAGGTACGTCCTGAATAATGGTTGCCAGTTTCCGGGAAAGGCGCACCTGCTCTTCGAATTCAATGAGGTTCTCTTTTTGTTTCCCTTTCAGCTTGTCAATGTTCTCATAAATTCCATCGATGCTTCCAAATTCGGCAATTAGCTTTTCTGCCGTTTTTGGGCCAATTCCCGGGCAGCCGGGGATGTTGTCGGAGCTGTCTCCCATTAATCCAAGGATGTCAATAACCTGTTCCGGCTGTTCAATGCCAAAATTTTTCTTCACTTCCTCCGGCCCCCATACCTCAGCAGCTCCTCCCTGTTTTGCCGGTTTATACATCCGAATCTGGTCTTCTACCAGTTGGGCATAATCTTTATCAGGGGTCATCATAAAAGTGTCGAATTTTTCTTTTTTGGCTTTTTTGGCCAGGGTTCCAATCACATCGTCGGCTTCAAAACCTTCTTTCTCGATGATGGGAATATTGAATGCTTCTATAATTTTCCGGATGTAAGGAATGGATTTCCGTAAATCTTCGGGCATCTCTTCCCGGTTGGCTTTGTATTCTTTGAACATTTCGTGACGGAAAGTAGGCGCCGAAACATCGAATACTACGCCGATATAATGAGGCTCCTCTGCTTCAAGTAATTGTATCAGCGAGTTGGTGAATCCCAGCATGGCCGAGGTATTTACTCCTTTTGAGTTGAACCGTGGGTTGCGGATGAATGCATAATAGCTGCGATAAATCAATGCGTAGGCATCAAGCAAAAAAAGCTTTTTCGGGCTGTCTTCTGTCATAATTATCTTTTTAACGCGAAGATGAAGAAACGCAGGGATTTTCCCGGGGATTCAAATCTACTTTAGGACCTGTGGCTCTGAATCACCAGTTCTGTAAAACACCATCCACAACTACACCTTCGTCAGGTAATATATTAACAACAAATTTAACGTTAACTTTTGAAAAAATACTATGGCCCGGCTAATCATTATCTTCGGCAAGCCACTCGGCAAACGATGTTACCGTTTCAAAAAGGCGAACGCTGAACAGCGAAATCTCCTCGGGCAGATGCTGTTGGAGAATATCGGCAATGTAGGCAGCAATGTTCTCGGTGGTGGGTTGAAAATCTACAATTAGAACACGTTCCGAAGTTTTTTGTAACAGCGCAATTTGTTCTTCGGAAACCAGGCGGTTAACCATCAGTGCATGGTCAAAGCGGCTGACAATCTGGGATTTTACAATATGTTTCAAATCGGAAAAGTCCATGACCATCCCGTCTTTTGGGTGACCGGGTTGGTTGCGTGGCTCACCGATTAAGGTTATTTCGAGATTGTATGAATGCCCGTGAATATTACGGCACAGCCCGTCGTATCCATGAAGCGTGTGGGCCATCTCAAAATGAAAGCGTTTGGTTACCCTGATTTTTGGCATAACAAAAAATTCAAATTTTATGGGGCAAAAGTACCCAAATTAGTTGAATTGGGTATTTTTGCAGCTTAAACAAAAAATGAGCTTTATCCAATTCATAACATTTTTTCTGATTGGCGTCGGATTGAGTTTCGATTCTTTTGCTGTTTCTGTTTCCTGCGGATTGATGAGGCAGGAAATCCGGTTTAAGCAGGCTATTCCCATTGCCGTATCGCTGGCATTTTTCCAGGCATTTTTTCCGGTTATTGGCTGGCTGGCCGGTACCACGCTTCATAAGTTGATTTATTCGGTTGATCACTGGATTGCTTTCGGCTTGCTTGCATTAACAGGAATAAAAATGATGGTGGAAGGAGCCAAACCGGACGGGACGTTGCAAAGCTTTGATCCTTTTAAAGTCCGGATTATTTTGGGGCTTTCAATAGCTACCAGTATAGACGCACTGGTGGTAGGTCTCAGTTTCGGTTTTCTCGAATTACCTATTTTATTCCCGGTAGCTATTATTGGTGCTGTAACTTTTCTTGCCTCCATGCTGGGCATGCTGTTTGGCAAATACATTCCGGCCAAATGCAGCAAACAGTCCCTTATTTTGGGAGGGATCATTTTGATCGCAATAGGAATCAAAATATTGGTGGAGCATCTGTTCGTCTGAAAACAAGCCGGCACTAAATCCTGAAAATCCGAAGTGATACCCTGTAATCTTCTTTTTCAATTTCTTTTTCCAGTTCCGGATAAGGCGAAACGTTCATCAGTTGAAAAGCAAAATCATGAATTGTATCCGATTGATTGTTATAGGTGTCCAGCCACAATGTGTCAACCACTGAGGTGTGAACTGACAGCTTTACCCTTACCATCCCGGCCCAAATGCAGGTAGCTCCCTGCGGGCATCTTGAATCCTGTATGTCGGTAATTTTGAAATACATTAAACTATCAGGTGAATAGTAGTTTTCCTCGAAGCTGAATCCCTGTTCTTTGCTCCATTCAAAAGTACCGGGCAGTGCTTCCTCGTTACAAGCGAAAAAGGCTAAGACTAAAAGCGTAAATAATCCATAAAACTTCTGCATGACGTTTCATTTTTGTAATGAATGAACAACAGTGTAATGTTAAATATTAAGCGACATACGCCTTTCACATTCCCGACTCCGGTCGGTCAGTCCTGCATGCAATTCCCTTTGAGGATTAAAGGTGTGTGGGGATTTTATAAGACACAACACATAGACGCGAAAACGGGGTAGAAGGTTGCGTGTAAGGTAATTATTTGTTGCGGGTTTATATTCTGCCATTCGGTCTGAACAGCGGAGAAGCTTGTTTCCCAATGATTAATTAAGCTGAAATAATTGCATGAAGAATAGCCAAATTGAATTTTTCTCCTGTTTTTCCTCGTCCAATTTGTTACTTTTGTGGTTTCATCGAAAAGGAAAAAAATGAACACAGACTTTACGAAGACCAACTATCGGTTGCAATCGGTTAATACCGGGAAAATATTTGATGAAAACGGCTGGATACTGGATGCACCGGGAGAAACAGAACCTACCCTTATCCGTGCTTTATATGAAAAAACACAACTCAACGTAAAACACAGTTCATGGGGATTATATCAATTTGCCGATTGGCTTCCCATTGGCCGGGTGCTTCATGGATCATCGGCACCGGTAACATACAAAAGTGAAGGGTTGAGTAAAGAGCTGGGACTGAAAAATCTTTGGATTACATTCAGCGGTTATTGGCCTGAAAAAGGGGCCGGAATAACCACATGTAGTTTTAAAGAAACTGAAGCCTATTCCGTTTGCGGACGAATGACACCCGATATGGACAAAATACTGGTGGTAGCGTCAGCCGGAAATACATCACGTTCATTTGCCAAGGTTTGCTCTGAGAACAACATTCCATTGTTGATTTGTGTTCCGGAAGATAATCTCAGTGCCCTTTGGTTTGATAAGCCGCTGAATGACTGTGTAAAGTTGATATGCAGCCGTTCCGGAAGCGATTATTTCGATGCCATTCATCTGTCGAATATTGTGGCAGGTATGGAAGGTTTTATCCCGGAAGGGGGTGCAAAAAATGTGGCACGCCGCGATGGAATGGCCACCACCGTACTTTCAGCTGCCACTACAATCGGGCAAATTCCGGAATACTATTTTCAGGCAGTGGGGAGCGGCACCGGAGCCGTTGCTGCATGGGAGGCCAACCTGCGCCTGCTGGCCGACGGAAGGTTCGGAACCAACAAAATGAAGTTAATGGTTTCCCAAAATATTCCGTTTATTCCAATGTTCGACGCCTGGAAGGCTGGTTCCCGGGCCATGCTGCCACTCGACGAAACATTGGCCCGGAAACAGGTGGAAGAAATTGATGCCAAGGTATTGTCAAACAGAAAGCCGGTTTATCCTATTGCCGGCGGATTATATGATGCACTTATCGATTCCGGCGGCGATGTGCTTATTGCCACCAATGAGCAGGCAAGAGATGCCGCACAGTTGTTTGAAGAAACAGAAGGTGCAGATATTCATCCTGCCGCAGCCGTTGCTACTGCCTCATTGATTGATTTGGTAAGAAAAGGAATAGATAAAGAGGCTCTTATTATGCTTAATATTACTGGTGGCGGCGAAAAAAGATTCAAAGCTGAAAATAAGTTATTTTACCTGAAGCCTGATATGGTTTTCGATTTCAATCCTGATCCCAGCGAGGTTCGAAAAGGGGTTGAAATGTTGTTTCAATCGGCTAAATCATTTTCTGTTTTGGAAAAATAGGGAACACATTCGGCATGTGTTTTTTTACTTTCTTACTTTTAGAGCGAGTATAATAATTTAATTCATATAACATGAGGAGGCTCAAAATTTCATTGTATTTCATCATTGCTTCTTTTTATATATTGGCCGTATCGTGTAACCGGTACACCGATTATTCAAGTGTTCCATGGGAACAAAATGAAAATCCACCCTGGGAAGATCCGGGTGTTTATGAAATAAACCGGGAAGCCGCACATGCCCATTTTATTCCGTATGCTACTGTGGAGCAGGCGCGTTCAGAAGACAAATGGCAGTCGCCTATGTTGCATTCGCTCAACGGGATGTGGAAGTTTCATCTGGCGCAGCATCCTTCCGAAAGGCCCTACTGGTTTTTTAAGGATGATTTTGATACCCGGCAGTGGGATGAAATTGAAGTGCCGTCTAACTGGGAAGTGGAAGGATATGATTATCCGATTTATACCAATATAACTTATCCGCACGGGGCAACACCGCCTAAAATTGAGGGAGACCACAATCCGGTGGGCTCATTTAAGCGTACTTTTTCCATTCCGACTGGCTGGAAAGGAAAAGAGATCATCCTTCATTTCGGTGCGGCAGGTTCCATGCTTAACGTCTGGGTAAACGAACAGTTTGTTGGGTACAGCGAAGACAGTAAAACCCCGGCTGAATTTAACATTACCAAATACCTGAAGCCGGGAGAAAACTCCCTGGCGGTGGAAATTTTCAGGTGGAGCGATGCTTCCTATCTCGAAGATCAGGATTTCTGGCGTTTGAGTGGCATCACCCGTGATGTGTATCTTTGGGCTCGCAACCAGCAGCAGATTCGGGATTTTAGGATCGCTTCCGGCTTGGATGAAACATACACAAACGGTATTTTTTCGGTGGAAGTGGATGTGTTAAATCAGGGAGAAAAGGCCGGTTCAGCCGTTCTTGAAGCTGTTCTTTACGATCAGGGAGAGGTCTTGGGAGAATTTTCAGAACCGTTGGAAAACGGAGAACAAAATGTTCTTTTTGAGGCTGAATTTCCGGAGGTGAAAAAATGGTCGGCAGAGTATCCCAATTTGTATGAACTGATTATTACATTGAAAAACGAAGATGGCCTGGTGGAAGTTATCCGGCAGGACATTGGTTTTCGAACTGTAGAAATAAAAAATGCCAATTTGCTGGTAAACGGACAGTATGTGTACCTGAAAGGAGCCAATCTCCACGAGCATCATGATGTGAAGGGGCACGTGGTAGATAAGGGAACGATGCTGAAGGATATTTTTACAATGAAAGCCCATAATCTGAATGCCGTTCGAACATCTCACTATCCGCAGCCGGAATTATGGTACGAGCTCTGTAATAAATACGGTCTGTATGTTATAGATGAAGCCAATATCGAATCGCACGGGATGGGATATGATGCCGAATCGCTTGCTAACGATGAAGCATGGAAGGAGGCACATCTCTATCGTACCCGTAATATGTTTGAGCGGGATAAAAACCAGCCCTGTATCATTATCTGGTCAATGGGAAATGAGGCAGGAAACGGAGTGAATTTTTATGTCACTTACGATTACCTGAAATCGGTTGACCAAACCCGGCCTGTTCAATATGAAAGGTCTTTACTGGATTATAATACAGACATTTACTGCCCCATGTACATGCCGATAGAAGGAATGGAAGAGTATGCCAAATCGAATCCAGAGCGCCCGCTGATCCAGTGTGAGTATGCACATGCCATGGGTAACAGCGTGGGTAATTTGCAGGATTACTGGGATTTGATTGAAAAATACGATGTGTTGCAGGGAGGTTTTATCTGGGATTGGGTAGATCAGGGGCTTCTGACTAAAAATGAAGATGGCGAGGAATTCTGGGCTTACGGAGGCGATTTTGGCCCTGAAGATGTTCCTTCCGATGGTAATTTCTGCCTGAATGGGTTGGTGAATCCCGACAGGGGGATAAAACCCCATTTACTGGAAACAAAAAAAGTGTATCAGTATATTGGTTTTGAACCGGTAAATTTGAACGATGGAATTATCAGTATCAAAAATAAATACGCTTTCCGTAATCTTTCTGATTTCTATTTTTCCTGGGAAATTACAGGAGACGGTAAGGTTATTCATTCAGGAAAATTTGAAAATGTACAGGCGGCTCCCGGTGAAAGTGTTCGTGCAAACTTTGATCCTTCGATTGTTGCCGAGCCCGGTGTGGAGTATTTCCTGAATGTGAAGGCTAACCTGAAAAATTCGGACGGATTATTGGAAGCCGGCACTGAATTAGCTGCTGAGCAGCTTAAGCTACCGGTTTTTGTTCCGGTAGAGAAAATGGAGCTGGCAACTATGCCCGGGCTTACTGTAAATGATGGTGGGCAGTCGGTTGCGATTTCAGGAGAAGGATTTTCCATTGCTTTTGACAAAGCGGCAGGCACAATAAGCAGCTTTAAAAAGGGCGGAACCGAATTGATGGAAAGCGGCCCTGTTCCGAACTTTTGGCGGGCGCCCATTGATAATGATTTGGGTAATAACCTGCACAAACGCAGTCGGGTATGGCGCGCTGCCGGGAAAAGCCGGAAGGTGTCCAATGTGGCAGTAACCCAAAAGGCCGGCAACCTGGCTGAAGTGGTTTTTGATTTTGATTTGGTAGATGATTCAGAAGAAAAAATTGCAGAATACCAGTCGGTTTACCAAATTTATGGTTCAGGAGATGTGTTGGTTACCAATCATTTTAAAATGACAAAAGATGAGTTGCCTGAAATAGTGCGAATGGGCATGAACCTGATAATGCCCCGCCGGTTTGACCAGGTTGCCTGGCTGGGCCGCGGGCCTCACGAAAGCTATTGGGATCGTAAAACCAGTGCGTTTGTTGATTTGTATGAAGGAAGTGTGGCAGATCAGTACTGGGCCTACCTTCGTCCGCAGGAAAACGGAAACAAAACCGACGTACGTTGGATGGCCATTACCAATCAGGATGGTAACGGGCTGTTTTTTGAAGGAATGCCGCTGTTGGAAATGAGTGCTCACCACAACCTGCTGGAAGATTTTGAATCGTTGGAACGCTCCGACGGCAAGCAGCCGGAAGGTGTGAAGGTGGTAAACCGCCACACAACCGATGTGAAGCCGCGCGATCTTACATCCGTGAATGTGGACTTCAGGCAGATGGGTGTAGGAGGAGATGATAGCTGGGGAGCATGGACGCACGACAAGTACCGACTCACCGGAAAAGAATATAAATACAGTTTTCGCATGAAAGGGATGGGGTCTGAGGACAATCCGGCGGAACTGGCAAAACAGAAATTATAAAATATATTTTTATCCGAAGGGCACGAAGAGGCAGGTAACTTTGTTTTGCCTCTTCGCGCCTCCTCGGTTTAATTTTTTCGGTTACCTTTGCCCGAAATAGCCGATTATGGATGTTAAGAATTTCACCTACCTGTTGCTCTTACTGGGCTTGCTGGTAATCCCACCGGCTTTTGGTTTCAAAAATCAATTACGTTTTTTTGCCCGGCTGAAGTACCTGCTTCCTTCCATTGTTTTTTCAGGTGCAATATTTGTTTTGTGGGATTTGCGCTTTACAGAACTCGGAATCTGGAGTTTTAATCCGGAATATGTAACGGGTGTTTATATCAGGAACCTTCCTCTTGAAGAGTGGCTTTCGTTTTTAGTAATACCCTATTTGTGTGTTTTTATATACGAATATTTAAATGAAAAACTGGCCCGGTTTGAAAAACCCAACTTTTTTCTGGCCGTAAGCCTGGTGTTGCTGGTTATTTTTGTACTGCTTGCCTGGTTTGCCCGTCAAAAACTGTACACATTTTTTACCTTTTTCCTGCTTTCAATTTACTTTGGGTACACAATTTTCAGGAATCGTTTTAAGCAACATCTTACCAAGTTTTACCTCACATGGCTCATTTCACTTGTTCCGGTTTTGCTTGTAAATGGTATTCTTACTGCACTTCCTGTGGTAGAATATAACGAGATTCACTTACTGGGTATTCGTTTCTTTTCTATTCCGGTAGAGAATTTCTTTTACCATTTTCTGCTTCTGATAATGAATATCACCATTTATGAGTACCTTAAAAAACAGCGTTTCTTTTAGTCATTCCAAACATCTCTTAAAACTTTGTTGAGCATGAAATTTTTGTACAGAACCGGCATTCTTTTTTATTCCCTGTTTGTCAGGGTTGCGTCGCCTTTTAATTCCAAAGCCAGTCTGTTTGTAAAAGGCCGGAGAAACTGGCAAAAAAAGCTGGCGCAAAAGATTGAAAACAACGCCCGGTATTTGTGGTTTCATTGTGCCTCGCTGGGCGAATTCGAGCAGGGGCGTCCGCTGATTGAAGCGGTCAAACAACAGTACCCGGAGTACCGGATTTTGCTTACCTTCTTTTCGCCTTCCGGCTATGAAATTCGGAAAAATTACGAATTGGCAGATATTGTGATGTACCTTCCGCTTGACACAAATAGAAATGCCCGAAAATTTATTCGTCTGGTACAGCCTGAAAAGGCATTCTTTATTAAATATGAGTACTGGCACTTTTTTATAGGCGAGCTAAAAAAACAAAATATTCCCTTGTACATTGTTTCGGCTATCTTTCGCGAAAACCAACGTTTTTTTAAAAAGGACAACTGGAGTAAATGGTACCGGAAAATGTTATTTCATTGTTCACATTTTTTTGTGCAGGATGAAAGATCCGGGGAATTGCTTCAGTCAATCGGGCTAAACAATTTCACCGTTTCCGGCGATACCCGTTTCGACCGTGTGGCTACCATTGCCCATTCTGCAAAAGAAATTCCTGTTGTTGAAAAGTTTAAAGGCAAACAACCGCTACTTGTTGCCGGAAGTACATGGAAGCCCGATGAGGAGCTACTTGCAGAGTTTATTAACAATCACCCGGAACTGAAAGTTGTTTTTGCTCCCCACGAGGTAACCTCTGCAAATATGAACAGATTGGAGCAATTGTTGAAAAATCCGCACATACGGTTTAGTAAAGCCGGAGAAAATGAGATAGACCGTTTTCAGGTGTTGATAATTGATTCTGTAGGGCTGCTTTCTTCTCTTTACCAGTACGGAACACTGGCTTATATCGGAGGTGGTTTTGGCGTAGGCATCCACAATATTTTGGAAGCCGCTACTTTCGGGCTTCCTGTAATTTTTGGCCCGAATTACGAAAGGTTTAAAGAGGCAGTAGAATTAAAAAAATTGGGAGGTGCAATGCCGGTTAATAATTTTAGTGAATTGGAGCATACCCTGAACGATTTTTTATCAAAGTCCGGTAGATTGGAAGGTGCATCGGATGTTTGCAAAAATTACGTAGAAAAAAACGTGGGATCCACAAATCTTATCCTAAAGAAAGTTTTTAACAAGTAGCCCTTTTTTGCACGTATTTTGTTGTTATTTTTTTCCCTGAAAAATTGGTTTTTTTCATCCGAAAATTCTATTAAAAAAAATCTGACGAATCCCAAAAAATGACCACTTTTTGTAAACTTTTTTGTTGAAGTAACAGGTCAATATTCTGTAATAGAGCACAATAACAATTCAAAGTTGATAACTTTTCATTTTTTTAATCGTAAAAGTATACGAGTGTTTTGGTTTCTGTTTTATCTTGCGTTACACAATTTCAGAGCAGGGACCTTTTCAAAATTTAGAATAAATAAAAGTACTATAAATATTATAACTGGACACTATGGCATTTGAAGAAGTATCAGTAAAAACAACCGCCGCCGGTAAAAAAATTTATTCGCAGGAAGAAGCGGTAAAAGCCTCTCTCGAGTATTTCAAGGGAGATGATTTGGCTGCCCGGGTATGGGTAAATAAATACGCTTTGAAAGATTCTTTCGGGAATATTTTTGAACGTACGCCAGACGATATGCACCGCAGGCTTGCAAAAGAAATCGCGCGGATTGAAAAGCGGTACCCTAACCCGCTTACTGAGCAGGAGATTTACAACGTTTTAAAGGATTTCAGGTACATTGTACCACAAGGAGGACCCATGACAGGGATTGGCAACGACTATCAGGTGGCGTCCCTCTCCAACTGCTTTGTGGTAGGAAACGACGGAGATTCAGACTCGTATGGCGGAATCATGAAAATTGACCAGGAACAGGTACAATTGATGAAACGCCGTGGCGGAGTGGGGCACGATCTTTCTCACATCCGACCTAAAGGTTCGCCCGTAAAAAACTCAGCGTTAACCTCAACAGGTATCGTTCCGTTTATGGAACGTTATTCCAATTCTACACGTGAGGTAGCGCAGGATGGACGCCGGGGAGCGCTTATGCTTTCGGTCTCCATAAAACATCCCGACTCTGAAAGTTTTATCGATGCAAAGCTGGAGCAGGGTAAGGTTACCGGCGCCAATGTGTCGGTTAAAATGGAAGACAATTTTATGAAGGCAGTGGAAGAAGGTAAAGCCTACGAGCAAACTTACCCTATTTATTCCAAAAAACCACTGTACAAAAAGGAAATTGATGCAGGAAAGTTGTGGAATAAAATTGTGAAAAATGCCTGGCAATCGGCTGAACCGGGAATTCTTTTTTGGGATACAATCATCCGGGAATCAGTGCCGGATTGTTATGCAGACAAAGGGTACCGGACCGTTTCAACCAACCCGTGCGGTGAAATCCCACTGTGCCCTTATGACAGCTGCCGGTTACTGGCTATTAATCTTTATTCTTACGTGGAAAACCCGTTTACATCGAAGGCCAAATTTAACTTCGATCTGTTTAAGGAACATGTGCATTACGCGCAGCGGGTTATGGATGACATCATCGATTTGGAGTTGGAAAAAATTGATGCCATACTTGAGAAAGTAGAAGCCGATCCCGAAGATGAGGAAATTAAGTTTGTGGAGAAGAAACTATGGGAAAATATTAAGAGAAAGGCGAACGAAGGACGTAGAACCGGAATAGGTATTACGGCTGAAGGCGATATGCTTGCCGCACTGGGACTACAGTACGGGAGTGATATTGCCACCGACTTTTCGGAAGAAATCCATAAAACAGTGGCCCTGGAAGCTTACCGCTCTTCAACTTTTTTGGCTAAAGAACGCGGTTCGTTTAATATCTACGAAGCGGAAAGAGAAAAAGATAATCCGTTCATTAACCGTTTAAAAGAGGCTGATCCCGGTTTGTACGAGGATATGGCAAAATACGGACGCCGGAATATTGCGCTGCTTACCATTGCGCCAACCGGAACCACCAGTTTGATGACACAGACCACTTCGGGTATTGAACCCGTGTTTCTGCCAGTTTACAAGCGCCGTCGTAAAGTGAACCCGGGCGATAAAGATGTGCGTGTTGATTTTGTAGATGAAGTAGGCGACCACTGGGAAGAATATACCGTGTTTCATCATAAGTTTAAAACATGGATGGAGGCCAAGGGGCACGATATCAATCGTGAATACTCACAGGAAGAACTGGATGAACTGGTAAAAGAATCGCCTTACTTCAAAGCAACCTCCAATGATGTGGACTGGCTTTCGAAAGTGCGGATGCAAGGCAGGATACAAAAATGGGTTGATCATTCCATCAGTGTAACCATTAACCTGCCGTCCAATGTGTCGGAAGAGTTGGTAGGTCAGCTCTATTTTGAGGCATGGAAAAGCGGTTGTAAAGGTGTAACTGTTTACCGTGACGGATCGCGATCCGGCGTTCTTGTTTCAAACAGCGGCTCCGAAAAGAAAAAAACAGGATTTCCTACCAAGCGTCCGGAAAAACTGGATGCAGAAGTGGTGCGGTTCCAGAATAACAAAGAAAAATGGATTGCCTTTATGGGGATTATGGATGGTAAACCCTACGAAATATTCACCGGGTTGTCAGATGACGAAGATGGTATTTTGCTTCCACGCTCGATTACAAGTGGTTATATTATTAAGAGTTATGACAGCGAAGGAAACTCCCGGTACGATTTTCAGTATGAGAACAAACGGGGCTACAAAACTACGATAGAAGGACTTTCGTACAAATTTAACCCGGTGTTCTGGAACTATGCCAAGCTGATTTCCGGTACGTTGCGTCACGGAATGCCTATTCATAAAGTAGTAGAGTTGGTAACCAGTCTGCAACTCGATAATGAAACAATCAATTCGTGGAAAGCCGGAGTGGCGCGCACATTGAAAAAATATATTCCCAACGGAACACTGGCAGAGGATGCCTTGTGCGAAGAGTGTGGTTCCGATGAGGTGGTTTACCAGGAAGGGTGCCTCACATGCTTGTCATGTGGCTCTTCAAAATGCGGATAGTAATCTGTTTGTTTTGAAAAAGATGCCTTTTGGGGTAGTATCATAAAAAAAAAACAGGATTGAATTTCAATCCTGTTTTTTTTTATGATATTTATTTTTTACTTCTTTTTTCAATTCCTGCTTTTAAGCTTCAATCATTCTTTTGTAGTCTTCTGCAGAAAGTAAATTTTCCAGTTCTGATTGATCGCTGATTTTAATTTTAATCATCCAGCCTTTTCCATATGGATCTTTGTTTACCAACTCCGGCTCATCAGCCAGGGCTTCATTTACTTCGGAGACTACGCCATCCACCGGCATAAATAAATCAGAAACCGTTTTCACTGCCTCAACAGTTCCAAAAGTTTCGCCTTTGTCGAGTTCTTCCCCTTCTGTTTCGATTTCAACAAAAACTACATCGCCCAGCTCTCCCTGGGCAAAGTCAGTTATCCCTACAATGGCTGAATCTCCTTCCACACGAATCCATTCATGGTCTTCGGTGTATTTTAATTCTGCTGGTATTTTCATATTTCCTGTTTTTAAGTTCTTGTCAAAATTAATACTTTTTACTGAAATCAGACTTTCAAACTTTATCCAATTCCCTGATTTATGTCTTATTTTGGTGAGACCTACCATTTACAGGTGGTGGATAACAGAAAAAGTTGATCATTTTTCTTCCGGCTCAAAGTGCCTGTTCCCGTATGTAGCGGGCTGTTCTGAAATCAGGTTGCCATTCGAACAAAGATGTCACCGCCAGTTTGATCCGCGAATAAAGAGGCGGCAGCGAGAGTCGCTTATTTACAGATTATATTTTTTGAAAACAGTGGTTACCGTGTGGCCGCCAAACCCAAAAGTGTTGTTCAATGCAATGTTCACTTTTTTATCAAGCGGTTTGTTGAGCGTGATATTTAGTTTAGGATTTATTTCAGGATCAACCTTCGTAACATTGATGGTAGGAGGAATTTTGCCGTTGACGATGGTCTGAACACAGGCAATCGATTCAACCGCTCCTGCAGCGCCAAGTAAATGGCCGGTCATCGACTTGGTGGCACTGAGGTGAATACTCTCCAGTGAATTACCAAAAATATCAGCAATTGCTTTACATTCACTGATGTCTCCAACGGGTGTGGAGGTCGCATGAACATTGATATAATCCACATCCTGTTCCTTCAATTTCGCGTCAGTAAGTGCCTCTTCCATGGCCAGTTTGGCTCCCAGTCCGTCGGGGTGGGTGGCAACCACATGGTAAGCATCGGCCGCTGCGCCATAACCTGCTAACTCGCAGTAAATTTTTGCCCCTCTTTTTTGGGCGTGTTCCATCTCTTCAATCATGAGCACCCCAGCTCCTTCGCCCAGCACAAAACCGTCGCGATCCTGGCTGAATGGACGTGATGCCGTTTCCGGCGAATCGTTCAGGGTAGACAATGCTTTGGTGGCATTAAAACCGCCAATGGCCACTTTTGAAATAGTAGCTTCACTGCCACCGGCAATTATAATATCTGCACGCCCAAGCCTGATTAGGTCCAGGGCAGTGGCAATGGCATTATTCGATGACGCACAGGCTGATATCACTCCATAGTTTATTCCATGTAACCCGTAGCGTAAAGAGATTTGTCCTGCCGCCATGTTAGCTATCATTTTGGTGATAAAGAACGGGCTGAACCGGGGGTTTTCTCCGTTTCGTCCAAAATTCAGGACTTCGTCTTCGAAGGTGATCATCCCGCCGATTCCGGTTGCCATGATGACGCCTATCCGGTTCCGATTGCTCTTTCCCAAATCCAGTTGAGAATCTTCCATACACTCCGAGGTGGCGGCTAATGCATATTGCGTGAAGAGATCCGTCTTCCGGGCCTCTTTTTTGTCCATGTATTGCAGTGGGTTAAAGTTTTTAACCTCGCAGGCAATTTTCGTTTTGTAGTTGGTGGTATCAAACCGGGTTATGGCCGTTCCTCCACTTTTCCCTTGCAACAGATTATTCCAATATTCATGAACACTGTTCCCAATTGGAGTAATGGCTCCCATTCCTGTTATAACTGCTCGTTTCATTTTATGCTGTTTTAGTGTGAAATCTATTTATTAGTAAGTAAGTATATATCTCAAAAAAAATCAGGGCCTCAAATTATCGAGAATAGACTGGCTGTAAGTTTTATAATCTACCTTCTCAACAATACCGTGAATTTGTAAACTGGCTACCAAACCCGAGAAGATTGCCAACGCTTTGCTCTGGGTATCTTCTTTGAACGCAAAAATATTTTTTGCCTTTCCTGATTCAAGTATTTGGGTTAGCCATTTCATAATTATATCGATCATTTTTTTTAATTCTGTTTGGGTAGCCCCGTCAAGTGTATTGTAGGCAGGGCCTAATGAGCCCACCAGGCATTTTTTATTTTCACGCCGGCTTTTTACATAAATTTTAATAAACGCTTCGAGTTGCTTCCATTCATCAAAACCCAGCGAGTGCATGTTTTCAACCATCTCTTCAAAACGCTGAATGTTCGTTTTTACAATGCTGGTGCCCAGGTTGGCCTTTGTGGGAAAATAGTAATGCACTGCTGCATTTTTTATCCCCATTTCTGTTGATATGTCCTGATAACTAAAAGCGTTGTATCCCTTTGTGCGTATAAGATTTTCACCTAACTCCAATATCTTCTCCCGGGTAATCGACATAGTTTGCTATTCTACATATTAGAACGGCAAATATACTTACTAATAAGTAAAATTCAAAATATATCACTCGTGTTGACTACAGGGTGTTGTTTGTCAGGGGTTTAGTTTTTATTCGTGTTGAGGAATGCAGGATGGATAAGAGAAATATTAAAGTTAACCAATATCAGGCACCTTTTCAGCATAGGCTGAAAAGAGTGCATAATGCTGTTGTGATAAAGTCTTAAAAGCTGTTCACAAGTCTATTGAGATTTTCGAGAGCGGAGGCACATCCTTCTTTAAGGCCCATTGTAATAAGTGATTCCAAACTGGATAGACGGGTCAAAGTTATTTCAACTGTTACAAGCGACGAATTTTTTGCTGTAGTATCCAATTCCCTGGTCAACACATTTTTTGTCATTTCCGGAATGATATATCCTGGCAAATTTTTAGAAAAGCTTTCAAAAAAATGTATTTTTATTTGTTAAAAGCCGGTTTAATAATTTTAATTTTTTGAAAATTCCTTCGCATGAACAGGCTGCTCAATGCTTTTGATGATTTGCTGGGTTTGCTGTATCCATCGTTATGTATTACTTGTGGCGAACGCCTTGTTTCACAGGAAAAATATGTTTGTCTGAAATGCTGGCTCGATTTGCCTGTGTGCCGGTTTCACCACGACTCAGACAATAAAGTGGCGCAACTTTTTTGGGGGAGGGTACAACTTGAAGGGGCCACTTCGTATTTTCAATACCGGAAAGGCAGCCGTTACCAGAAGCTCATTCATTTTATTAAATACAAAGGATTGAAAGGGCTTGGTTTTGAAACGGGTTTGCGGTTTGGCGATGTTTTGGCCGAGTCTGACAGTTTCAGCGCTGTTGATATGTTGGTCCCGGTTCCGTTGCACCCCCGTAAACAGAAAGAACGCGGGTTTAACCAGAGCGAATGGATTGCCCGTGGAATGGCAGATTCGATGGGGAAACCCGTCATCTCTGAAAATTTGTTTCGTAAGATGTTCTCCTCCACCCAAACCCGGAAAAGCCGTTTTGAACGGTGGCAAAATGTGGAAGATATTTTCGGGGTAAATGCTCCGGAGACATTTGAGAACAAACATATTCTGTTAGTTGATGATGTAGTTACCACAGGCTCTACTCTTGAGGCTTGTGCTACCGAGCTTTTAAAAATCCGGGGAACCCGGGTGAGTGTCGCCACGCTGGCATTTGCCAGTTTTTAGCAAAAGAGGAAAAATAACAATCGTTTGAATGCCGTAATTTTGGATGAAAATTATTTCGGTAAAAAATGAATGTGAAAAAAAGTACCCAGGATTATTATTACGAACGGATAAATAATATCCTTCATCATATTAGTAACCATTTGGATGAGCGTTTCGATTTGGAGGGTCTGGCACAGTTAGGCAACTATTCCACCTTTCATTTTCACCGGATTATGCGCGCTTACCTTGGCGAGCCGCTGATGGCGTATATCATTCGCTTACGATTGGAAACTTCGGTGACCCTTCTTCGCTACTCCAATGATAATATAGGTGTCATTGCGCTAAAGGTGGGCTACGAAAACCCGTCTTCCTTCAATAAGGCATTCAAGAAACGTTTTGGAATATCACCCGCTGAATACCGGTTAAATAATGAACTCCTTCGGGAAAATAAAAATTCAAACTTAAAATTTAAAGAGATGAAAAATTTGACAAGTCAACAACCAAAACAAGTTGAATTAGAAAGTAAAGATGTGATTTATGCCCAGGTATTGGGAGATTACAAAACAGGAGCAGGAAAAGCATGGGAAAAAGTATGTGCGTTTGCAGATGCAAAAAAGTTGTACGGGCCAAAAACTGAATTTATTGGAATCAGTCATGATGACCCGAATATAACAGATGTGGAGAAGTTACGTTACGATGCCTGCATTGTGGTTTCGGATGAGGTTAAGGCCGAAGGTGAAATAGGAGTACAGAAAATAGCCGGAGGGAAATTTGCAGTATTTACGCATAAAGGGCCTTATGAAAAATTTATGGATAGTTACGATTATATTTTTGGTAAATGGTTGCCTGAAAGTGGGAAAGAACTGAGGAATGTGCCTGCATTTGAGAAGTACCTGAATGACCCGGGAGAAACGGAACCTGAGAAGCTGCTCACAGAAATATTTATCCCAATTCAATAATTATTCAACCTCTTTGTTTTCTGTTTGTTCTTTCTTTTGATTGAATATAATAGAAAATGAAATTCGAAATAAGTAAACATATTCCCGGACAACGCCCTGAAGTATCACTTCCTTCACATGAAATGTTCCATATTTTGGGAGAAGAAGGTATCCGCGCGTTGGTGAGCGATCATTACGATCTGCTGGCAGAGAGCGAGATAAAACATCTGTTTCCACAGAATACAGTCGGTTTGGATCAGGCAAAAAAAAACTCTTCCGACTTTTTTATACAAATCTGTGGCGGCCCCATGTATTTCAACCGCAACCGCGGGCGCCCCATGATGTATAAGCGCCACCTGCCGCATAAAATCACGGCCGAAGCGCGTGAGGTATGGCTCGACCTTTACCGGCAAGCGTTACGGAAATTGGATTTGCCTGAGGACGTAGCCCGGTCATTTTGGAATTACCTTGATGTTTTTTCGAAGTGGATGGTCAATTCCTGAAAACAGGTTATCTTCTGAAATTATAATATGCCGCCAGCGAAATAACATTGTTAAACTGGTTATTCAGCCAGTAGTAGCTGGTGGCATTATCACCAGGCTGGCCACGAATGGGCAGTACAGACAAAGCAAAACGCAGGTCGAGTTTCAGTTGGTCGAGCAAGCCGAACTGGAATCCCAGGAATGGTTGTAAATCGAGGTTGTTGAAGGCGTGCTGATCCTGAACGGGAAACTCACCGTATTCATCGTACTCCATGGCATGGATAAGGTAACCTGCAGATACCCCCGCCAGAATTGCCCCGCGGTCGTTGGTGCGAAAACCCACAAAGAGTGGAATGTCCACGTAGCCCAGCCGCATGATGTACTTTTCCGGATCAGGGTCTTTGGGGTTTATTTTTTTTCGCGATCCTTTTTGGGAATATTTAATTTCCATTCCTGCAAAAACAGCCGGGGCCAGATCGGTTTGTACAAAAAAGCCTGTCAGTATACCCGGTTTGTGAAACCCTTTAAAATTGTCACCTTCTACCTGTGTTGCATTAAAACCTGCCAGTACACCTCCTTCGAAGCGTTGTGCCGAAACCCATTGAAACAGCAACAGGAACAGCGCCGGGATTACAATTTTTTTTGCCATTTATTTTAATATTTCCAGTTTCGATTTTAATATTTCAATTCCTTTTACAGCCTTTTCCTGAATATAAACAGCGTCTTTTTGGTTTACCTTTGGACTATCCGGGTCAATCACAAAAGCGGGTATTCCGGGAGTAACAAAATGAATAAGGCTGGCTGCCGGGTAAACCGCCAGTGACGTTCCTGCCACAACAAAAATGTCTGCTTCCTGTGCAATGAGTATCGCTTTTTCAATAGCAGGGACCGGCTCGCCAAACCAAACAATATGAGGGCGCAACTGGCTCCCTTTTTCACAGGTGTCTCCTAGTTTTAGTTCCCAGTGCTGCAGGGTATAAACCAGATTCGGGTCTGCTGTACTCCGGGCTTTGCGCAATTCGCCGTGCAAGTGCAGCACGCGGGAACTGCCGGCCTGTTCATGCAGGTCGTCCACGTTTTGGGTGATGACATCTACATCAAACCATTTTTCCAGTTCGGCAATGGCCCGGTGGCCGGCATTGGGTTTGGCCTCCCAAAGTTGTTTGCGCCGTTCGTTATAAAAACGCAGCACCAGTTCCGGGTTTTGCAGCCAGGCTTCCGGACTGGCCACCTGGGTTACATCGTACTGTTCCCACAGCCCTCCCATGTCGCGAAATGTTTTCAGCCCGCTCTCCTGACTCATCCCCGCTCCGGACAGTATGACCAGTTTTTTCTTCATGCACTAAAAGTTTCAGGCTTAAAGATAGGGAAAATGTGTAAAACAAAATATGGCTCAAAACGCCGGGATGAATACCAAAGGTGTAGGATTGGATGGTTGTAAGCAGGCTAAGGGACACCTGTTGAAATAAAAACGGCCTCCCTGTTCGACCGGTAGAATCCGGATAGCCGCTAACAGAAACGGACACTGGTCCCGAATGAATTTTATACTTTTGTTTTCCTGAAATATACAATTGACAGAGCCGTTTAAAGAACCAATCGAAAAAAAGAAATGTCGTTCATTCTGAATTGATTGAGGGGATAAACAAAGTGAGAAGTTATTCCTTATATAAAAAATGAAACAGCTTTTGCAGGAAATATCGAAATGTACTGTATGCGAACCGCATTTGGAATTTGGTGCCCGTCCTGTATTGACGGCGCATAAAAAAAGTAAAATTGTGATTGTGGGCCAGGCTCCCGGGCTGATTGTTCATAAAAGCGGAATTCCCTGGGGCGACAAAAGCGGGGACAACCTGCGTAACTGGATGCAGGTGGATAAAGAAACTTTTTATGATCCGGAGCAAATCGCCCTGATTCCCATGGGATTTTGTTATCCGGGGAAGGGAAGATCGGGCGACTTGCCGCCGCGAAAGGAGTGCGCCCCTTTGTGGCACGAAAAGTTGCTTACCCTAATGCCCGAAGTGAAATTGACCATCCTGATAGGAAAGTATTCCCAGGCCCACTATCTGGGAAACAGCGTGAAAGTTACCCTCACCGAAACTGTTCGTTGTTTCGATGAATACCTTCCTGACTATTTTGTGTTGCCGCATCCTTCGCCCCGGAACAATATCTGGCAGGCGAAGAATGAGTGGTTTGGGAAACAGGTTATTCCCGAATTTCAGAGAAGGATAAAAGAAGCATTGGCATAAAAACGAAGGGTAATGACTCGCCTTAGAAAAATAGTTTCGTCGCTCACTTTTGCGGGCGTGATTTTTCATGAGTTTGGTCACAAGTTTTTTTGCGATATTACGGGGGTGAGAGTGTTAAAGGTGTGTTACTTCCGGTTTGGAAATCCTTCCGGATATGTAATTCATGAGCGGCCTAAAAATTTTATCCAGTCTTTTTTTATTGCCACCGGGCCACTGATAACAGGAACATTGTTCGCTCTTCTTTTTTTTGATTTGGCTACAAACAGAACTATGGGTGTGTGGCAGCAGGTTTTGTTTTTCTGGTTGGGGGTTTCAGTGGCAATGAACGCTTTTCCGAGTAATACAGATGCAAAGAGTTTATGGCGCGATACCAACCGGCATATCCGGCATAATATTTTGGCTGCATTTGGTTATCCGTTTGCGTTGGTTATCTGGCTGGCCAACAGCCTTTACCTTATTTGGTTTGATTTAATTTATGCGCTGGTGCTGTACTATCTGGTAAGTAGCGGTTTGGGGTAAAGAATTATTCCGGAATGTTTTTACAGATGCCTTGTGTGGAAAAAGACGAAGCAGAATTACGGGGATATGAAGAAAATGAAAAAAGCTGCCCGAACAGGCAGCTTTTCATCTTAATATTTTTTGAAGTACGGCGCGAGTCAGCCTGAATTATTGATTCATAGCTGCTTTCATCCCTTCTGTTGTAGTGTAATATTTTACAATCATGTTAGGAACTTCCCATTCGGGCATTTTTCCCTGGGCTAAATATTGCAGGTATTTTTGTGTTACCTGTCCGAAGTGGGCTTCGTGGCCTACTTTATATTTTTCTGGAATTTCCACCATCCAGCGGTTGTCATTCAGCTTTTTCAGTTGAACGCCGGGAAACTTGGCAGCCAAATCCTGATTAACCGCTTTTTCCAGTCCGCCGGCAAATGTATCCAATCCCTCTTCAGAAGTAGCTTCGACATAAAGTTTGGGTTTGTACCCTTCTTCTTCTCCTTGTTTAATAATAAGGTTACATTTTGTTCCGCGCATAATGGAGTAGTGCGTGTCGCCTGCACCTTCCGGAGCCTGATAATTCCAGATGACAGAAACTTTGGCGTGAATACCCTTTAATTTATAGTTGATTTCGCCGTTACTGTACACTTTTAAAATGTCATTTTCCACATCTTTTTGAAGGTAATCCGGGTATTTATCGAGTTGTGTAACTTTTTGAAACATTTCCGGAGTGAGATCGGTGGTCCAGCGCCGGGCGGAAACAATATTTACATCTTCCTTTTTCAGGGTAACTTCCGGGAATACTTCCCACTGTACAAGGTCAACGAGGTGGGTGGTAACATCTACAATACCTTCTCCCTGCTGATTTACATCAAAAAACCAGGCCGGGCGTATTAGCGGACTGCCCGAAACGTGTTTGAAAAAGTGGTGTACACTTTCTTTGGTGATGGCTGGATTTTCAGGTGTTCCTTCCACTAATGTACCAAATACCTCCGGGACGTTGGATAGTTCACGCTGAAGCATGGTGGTAATTTCGTACCGTTCAGTCATAATGTCGTAAAGCATAACCCCTTTTTCTTCGGCTACTTTAAATGCCTGCTCCAGTTTAGGAAATTCATCGGGTGAAATGACCATGGGTTTGTCGGCAAGAACATTGATGCCGGCTTCCACTGTTCTCAGAATAAAATCTGTCTTTTCCGCATTATTCCCTGCTGTAACCATTACATTACCGGGTTTTTCGCTGATCATTTTCTCAAAGAAATCCTGACCGGTGTACACTACAGATTCCCATGATGTTGGGTTTTCGGCCCGGTTGTTAAAACGCTCTATCAGTTTAAGATGACTTTGCAGTTCGGATCCTTCGGGCGCATAGATGTGCACCACCGGATCTACCTGATCGTACATAGATTTTTGTACCAGGGCAGCGTGAAAATGCCCCGGGTCAAGGGTCATCAGTTTTACTTCTCCTTTAGCTCCTGTAAACATACTTTTGGTTTCTTGAGTTTCTGATTGTTTGCTTCCACCTGAACATGCCGAGAGCATAATTGCGGCAGCCAGCATAAAAAACGATATTTTCTTCATTATGGTAACTTTTATATTGATTCCGTGAACGTACACAGTATGCAAAATTAAAATTTTATTTGAATCCCTGCGGTCTGTATCGTTGATTTATTCAGCCCTTTTGAAAAGGTTGCTTCTATAATGGTTTGTCTATCCGAAATTGTTGTGTTTTAAAATACTATCCAGTCATCGAATGTTTTACAATTCCGGGTCTATATAATATTTAATTTGGGAATCATAATTTGTGTAATGAATGTATTTTTTATTTTCCATCCAGAGAATGACCGTTTTGGCATTTTTAGTCTGGTACCTTGGCACATAGGGCCGCACATTGTCGTAAACAGAATGTGTTGTAATGGGTGTTATTTCCCATGTAGCTCCACTGTCCTTTGTTTTGAATTTTTCAATTTCGAAGGTTCCTTCTACTTCTCTTGAAAGGTAAACTGTGTTGGGGTTAAGAGGATGGAATGTCATGTTTCCCATGTAGTGTTGCTCCCTTTCAGTTTCGCCAGGTTGAGTTTGCGGAAACCATTTGCCGGCTTTGCAAATTTCAACATCCTCCCACTTTTTTTCCGCCTTATTGTAGTAGGCATAGTGGTAGCGGTGATCGGTTTCCTTGGGGTGCCGCGAATACAGGATAAACGGAGTGCCATCTTTTTCTACAATGTCGGCAATCCAGGCCCTTCCCTGTTCTTCGGAGGCCTGGTAAACCAAGGAGGCGTCATGGGTGGTAAAAGGTAAACCGGACAGGTCGCAGATTTTTGTGCCGTCGGCCCGCCAGAAAGCGCGGTTTTCGTAATAGCAATAATACACAGAGTTTTCAGGTTCTACACGCGGATGACCGTCGGTGAAAACCAGGTGGATTTTTGACTGCCCGTCAGAATAGTATTTTACATAAGGCCTGTTGTTGGCATCGAATGGTTTACTGCTGATTACCACGTATTGTTCTTCCCAGGTATTTCCATTGTCGCTGGAAATAATCATATTGGGCTTGTACCCAATCCAACGGCCAAATGCGAAAAGCTTGTTGTTCTCTTTTTCTAAAATGTAAGGATTGGCGTAAGTGTAGGTTTCATGTGGAAACTGTTTCAGAAGTTCCTCTGTTCTGGGCATGTACACCACGTTCTTTCCAAATGTATTGATATCAGCGCCTTCTGTCGTTTGATTATAGATGATTCCTTTTTTTGAGGAATGCCAGGCAAACATCGTAAACACATTTCCGTCAGGTAAAACGGTAAATGCCGGATTGTCGTGATCATCAATTTCCATTTGCGGGTAAATGTTTTGAAACTCTTTTTGTTGAGTTTCAAGGTTGAGTGAGGCAATTTCTACAGAACCATCATTTTTTACCCATCCGGTTATAATCTGATTGTCAGAATAATAAATGGCCCTGGGATCGGAGAACCAGCACCAGGCCCCATTGTCGGTTAAAGTCTGCACGGAATCAGAAGTTGCGTGGTCTGCCTTCTGGCCGGCTGATTTGTTGTTCTGGCCGCAGTTTGTCAGTCCGCCAAGTATCAGTAAACAAATGGATAGCAGTGTAATATTCTTTCTAAACATAGCCTTTGAATTAAAAGTCACAAAGTAAATATAAAAATTTGCAATGCCTGATTTTCCCTTGATATATTGGGTTTTACAGGGTAAATATTTTACTAACTATCTTCTGATGTATTCTGTACCGAACGGGTACCTTTGAGGCCGGCTTAACATGGAGTTGGCCAGGTCGTTGTCAGAAAATTTTTCGGTTTTAGGGTTCCATTTCAGAATCCCGGGAATTTTCATTGCAATGTGACTGATAAGACAAACCGTGCAGGCACGGTGCCCGATTTCTACCGGAGATATGGGCTGTTTGCGCGACTGAACACAATCGAGCCAGTTCCCGTGTTGCTCCTCACTGGAGTAAAGGTGGATTTCATCTTTTCCAATTTTTGATTTTAAGATTTCCGGGTCGCTGGCATCAAGCGCTTTAGTGCTGCCTTCCGGGATGGGATCACTTGCTGTGGCACGGTACGCTCCACGGGTCACAAAAATCCAGCCTTTGTCTCCAATGTAGCGGATTCCGTTCGGGAAACCGCCGCTGGTGTAAACGGTTATTCCGTTTTCGTATTCGTGTTTTACCATAAAATCCCCATGTACATTCCAGTCTCCGGATTTTGGAAACTGTGCAATGGCTTCCACTGAAATGGGACCAGTGAATTCCGTATCCATTCCCCAGGCTGCGGAGTCATAATGGTGTTGTCCCCATCCGGTAATCATTCCGGCGCCATAATTCTCGTGTCTGAGCCATCCCGGGCGACTGTAATCATTTTGCGGATGCACCAGGTTTTCTTTGTATTCAACTTCAGGAGTAGATCCGAGCCACATGTCGAAATTCAGGCTGGAAGGAACAGGTCCGATTTGGAAAACCGGTCCGGATGGATCGCCGGGTAACCCGATTTTTACGGTATGTACTTTCCCTATCCGTCCGTTGCGAACCAGTTCGGCAGCTCTTCTGAACTGTGCCCACGAGCGTTGCTGGGTACCTACCTGCAAAATTACCCCCTGCTGATGAACCATGTCGCTAAGCAAACGTCCTTCCTCAACGGTTAACGAGGTGGGTTTTTGCAGGTAAATGTCTTTGCCGGCCAGTGCTGCTTCAATGGCGGGCTGTGCATGCCAGTGGTCCGGCGTACTGATGACTACTGCATCAATGTTCTTGTCGGAAAGCATGTCCTTGTAGTCAGTATACATTTTTACATCAATGGGATTGGAGCTTCCTGTTTTTTCCCTGTAAAAATCTTCCACAAGTTTTTTCCCGTCAGCCATACGTTTGTTGTCTACATCTGAGACAGCTACCATCCGGGCCACGTCGTATTTTAATGTTTCAGCCATATCATGGCTTCGGGCAATTCGGCCGCACCCGATTTGACCAACATGGATTTTATTACTGGGGGCATTTTTCCCAAAAACCGACGAAGGAACAATGGTTGGGATGATTAATGTTCCGGTAGCCGTAAGGGTCGTATTTTTTAAAAAATTTCTTCTTTCCATTGTTTTCTCCTTTTATTCTGATTTATACTTTTCAAATTCTTCTGCAATCTTTGCTTCTTTGTGGTTCCCGGAGTGAACGATTACCCGGTATCTCAGTTCGATTTGTTCTCCCTTTTTTAAGGTGATGTTTTTTTCGTTTTCAGGCCAGTACATGGGCGTAGGGGAGAAGAATCCGTAATCGCGGGTGAACCAGGGGGCCGGAAACCATTCGTTGGAAGGGTGTTGCAAAATGGCCATTCCTTCAGTTTTGCCCATTCGTTTGCCGGAGTAATCCATCCATGCGGAGCGTTTTCCGAAGGTGCCTTTTTCGCCGGTTTCTCCTTCTGAATTAACCATTGTTCCGCCGTTCACCACCGCTAAATCGGGATCCATTCTTCCGCTGAACAGCGAATGGTTGGTTTTGTCAATGGTCACATCTATCAGCATTTCCATTACAATATCAAAATCGATTTGGAATTTTTCGGGCGATGGAACAGAAACCGTGATTCTGCGTTTGTCTTTGATGGGTGCATCGGCGCCAGGCCGTTTCCAGATACATTCATTTTCAACAACGGCTTTTTTATTGCCGGTTTCAAGAATGTCAGCCCGGAGCGAGATGATTTGCCCGCGTTCCAACCCTTCCTGCCAGTAATTTCCTCCATTTACCTTGTCGCAGCCGAAAAAGAGTGAGCTGTGGTGCGGGTAATTGGCATTGCGCATGGACGTTACGGAGGCATTCGACGGGCCATTCACCGGGAAAAAGAACGGGTACTTTTCAAATTCAGAAAGAATGTAGCTGGTAAACAGGTTTCCGTTTACCCTGAATTCAATTTTATCGCCAACTTGTTCGGCGGTAACTTTTGGCTGGGCTTTTCCAGCTTCCGAAGCCGCAAAAAGAATGATAATCAGATAAAGCGTTTTTTTTAGCATACTTTTATTATTTTTTAATCAGGTTAATTTCCGGGATTTTGGCAAAACTATTCCAGTATTTTTCTGCTGTTGCGGCGTCTATTGCGCCATCAAAAACAATCATTCTGTATTTTAACGTATAGTCTTGCAACGCTTCCAGTTTCCAGTTTTCATGTCTGATGGGGACAAATTCAAAATACATATCGCCGCGTCCGCCGTTGGCATCGGGAGGCCACACGCGCATGGGTTCCGGGTGCATCCGGTTGGAGGGATGGCTGAGGAACAGGATTCCGGATTGCCCTTTCTCCGTATTTGATTCACCTTTCACCATACACCAGCGGGCAAAGGACCCATCGGCATCAGCCCTTGTTTTTCCGTCAGAGGTTAATACGGAACAGTTGTTTTTATGCCATTTTTCGGTAGCGCGAAAACCAATTCCGCCTCCGTAGCGGTAAGCATCGAGCATAATTCCATCGGGTAGCGGACTGTTAAGCGTGGTGGTATAATCTATTACCCACACTTTCTCTGAAACACTCCAAACCCGCACATCCAGAATCTCGCTCATGGCCACCTGGTCTCCTCCCGGTGCACCAAAGTCAATGTGTTGTTGCAACGCTTTAAACCCACTGAAAACTGCACCTTCAGTCTGCGATAAAAAAGATGCAAACCTTACGGTACCCTGTCCTTTAATCAGGTTCCAGAAATCCACTTCGCGCTCGCCGATATGGGTTTTTGTCCAGGGGCCCCAAATTCCGTAATGATGATAATGGTCGGGCGGTTGAATACGTGATAATACTTCACCTCCCGGCGACCAAAGCGGGTGAATGAACCCCGAGCGTTTGAAAAGCGGATTAATTCCTTCGGGAGGATAGGTGGTGGCAAAGCGGTAATTTAAAACCGGTTTTTCATTTACCTTGAAATGGAGGTCTTTGTGGTTTTTTTGCAAGGCCACCTTCGGTTCCTGTTTTTGGGCTCCTTCCTCTCTTTTCAGAATGAAATTCCGTATAGAGTTTTTTGCTGAAATGCCTTCAAGGATAAACCAAATCCTGGCTGAATGACCGGGCTCAAGCTGGCTTGGCACAAATTTTTCACCTTTTGCTGTTATCTCATAAAGCACAAGAGAACTGTTGTCTGTATTATAATTTAGCCCATCAAGGGAAATCGAAACCGGCGCGTCGATTTGTTCTTCTTCAATGTGGACGGTCATTTTTGCCAGGTCCTGTGCCAACAGGCCGAAAGAGAAAAATAGCAGGAGCATTAAATGTATTATTTTCATCCTTGTAAAGTTAAGCCCTTCGAGCCCCAAAGGAGAGGTTGCGAGGGATTAGGTTTCATCAATTGTTTCCTTGAATGCCCGGATGTTTTCTGATGATACATTGGGCGGCATTCCTCCGCCGCATGACCAGACAACCCGGTTCTTATCTCCGAATTCATTCATCATTTTACGGGTTTCTTCGCGCACTTGTTCCGGTGTTCCGGCAGCCAGTACATCCCGGGGAGGCAGGTTACCGAGCAGCGCCACTTCCGGGCCGGCCAGTTCGCGAATTTCTTTCAGAGAGTGTTCAAAGCTGAAGTTGAAAAGGTTAACGCCCATTTCTTTCAGGTAAGGCGCTGAGATTAGGCCCTGGGCATCATTGTGAAAGAGGTTTAGTTTTGAATCGAACGCATTAAAAATTTGTTTGATATAAGGCACGGCATATTCTCTGCATTCATCGTCGCCCACAAAACCCACAATATCATCCAGTAGCAGAATACCCTCGATGGAGGGAAAAACTTCCTTTTGGCGCCGGAGCCAGTCCGTGGTAAATTGTGTTATGGTTTTCAGCAGCTTGTGGCTGTTTTCAGGATCCATCATTAAGCCCGTCATCAGTTCGGTGGTGCCCATTAAAAATGAGGCGATGTTTAGTGGGCCACGGGCAATGGCAAATTTTATTTCATGCCCCGTTTCCTGCATGGGTTTTTGGTAATTCAAAAGCCGTTGTATAACAAATGGCAGCAATCCGTCCGTTTTGGGGTTGGGAACTTTCAGCTTTCCCGCTTCGGAAATGTCGCTGATTATTTTGGAGGCATGTGGCAAGTTGTATTCATCCCACACCATTTTGGCTCCAAAGGCCGATGGTTCGGTGCACATGCCAAACTCTGACCAGAAACCGGGAAGGAAAATAATGTCCGGGAAGGTTTCAACTGCTTTCTTATTCGCCTGAAACCAAATTTCTTCTGAGGAATAAAACTGAAGGGCGGAAACCCCTGCCCAACCCGGAATCCAGGGACTGTCGATGATAAAACCTGTGACAGGTTTTTGCGGTGTTTTTCCCTGCACAGTATCCAGCAATAGCTGCCATTGTTCTTGCGTCATAATTTTTTTTGTTAAATCGTTCAAAATTAAAGGTTCTGTGCGGTATTGAGTAGTATTTTTTTTGCAGAGATTTGTACTGAATTAGCGTTTTTGCTAATATTGAGGAATGAAAGCAATGCAGGAGCATATTGATTTTCCGCTACGGTCGGTAGTGAAGGTGAAGTGGCAGAAGAAACCTCATTTTACCTATCCGTGGCATTTCCATAGCGAATATGAAATTCTGTATGTAATTGAAGGAGCAGGGACCAGTTTTGTGGCAGACAACATTGAACAGTTCGGGCCGGGTGACCTTGCCATGCTGGGCAGCAACCTTCCGCATTTTTGGCGAAGCGACGAGAAATACCATGTGGAAGATAGTGCCGGGAACATCAACTACATCGTGATACAATTTTCAGAGGATCTGTTCCGGGGGCCTCTTTTTCAGTATCCTGAATTTCATATTATACAGGAGTTGATTGAACGCTCCTCGCGAGGCATCCGGTTTTCGCCGCCGTTTTCAAAAGAAGCCGGGAAGCAGATCATAAAAATTGCCCAAAGTTCAGGGTTCGACCGTGTGATTTTATTGTTGCAGCTTCTGCACGAACTGGCTAAAACCGAACAGTTCAGGATGCTTGCCGGGGAGTTGTACCATTTTCAGAAACATGATTTTACAGATGACCGCCTGACCAGGGTGTTACACTTTCTGGCCACCGGGTACCAGCAAAAAATTGAGCTGGAACAAGTGGCCGAAATTGCCCACCTTCATCCTTCGGCTTTTTGCCGGTTCTTTAAGGAGAAAACCGGAAAGTCACTTTCGGAGTATGTATGCGATTTACGTATTAGTTATGCTTGTAAGCTAATCGTTGAGGGGAAACTTTCTATTTCACAGATTTGTTTTGAGAGTGGCTTTAATAACTTGTCCAACTTTAACCGTACGTTTAAGCGGCACACTCAAATGACACCCACCGAATATTTCGGGCATTTTCATAAATAGAATGTATCTTAACATCCGCCAATCCCTGTGAAGCGTTTTTTTACAGAAAGTAGTTGTTGTTTGCGCAAGAATATGTAATTTCCATCTTTTCAGTTTGATAATACATTTTTTATGGAAAAACCGGTATTAACATCGCGCCGGAGCTTTATTAAAAGCTTAACTGCTGTTCCGGCATTGTCTGTGACGGGCCTTACTCCTTTTTTTATTCAAAGTGAAAAAAAGGAAGAGCCTTTTTCGCATAAGTTTAAACTCAGTCTGAATGTTTATTCGTTTAATTCTCCGCTACGGGAGGGGACAATTGATTTGTTCGATGTACTGAATTTTTGTGCCCGGTACAATTTTGACGCCATCGATCCCACCGGATATTACTTTCCCGGCTATCCGGTTCCTCCTGCAGATGAATTTATAAATACGTTCAAGCGAAAAGCATTTCTTCTGGGGCTTGACATCAGTGGTACTGGTGTGCGAAATGATTTTGCCAATCCCGATGCGGAAGCCCGGGAAGCTGACATACAAATGATAAAAAAATGGATTGAGGCTGCTGCCAGGCTGGGGATCCCCAATCTCCGCATTTTTGCGGGCACCAATCCTCACAAGGGATTTTCGCGCGACCAGGTTTTTGAATGGATGGCTAAAGATATCAGGGAATGTTGTGATTATGGGCAACAATTTGGGGTAATTATTGCGTTGCAGAATCACAACGATTTTTTGAAAACGGCCGACGATGTGGATCGTATTTTCGAAATGGTAGATTCCGAATGGCTGGGACTGAACCTTGATATCGGAAGTTACCGGCAGCACGATCCGTACCGGGAAATTGAAAAAAATATCCACCGCGCCGTCACATGGCAAATCAAGGAAAATGTTTGGATTGACGGAAAGGAAACTCCCACTGATTTTGTAAAATTGTTTGAGCTGGTTAAAAAGGCCGGTTATCGGGGTTACCTTCCGCTGGAAACTTTGGGGGCAGGTGATCCGTTTGAAAAAATTCCCCGGCTGCTGAAAAATGTAAAAGAAGCACTGCAAACCATTTTACCATGAAAGAAGTAAATGTTCCGTTTAACGAAATGCAATCCGTATTCCGGCAGATTTTACAAACCCAGGGATTTTCAGAAGACAGAGCAGACACGTGCGCCCGTATTTTTGCCGAAAACAGTCTTGACGGAATTTATTCACACGGGGTTTACCGGTTTCCCCGGTTTTTGGATTTTATTAAACGCGGTTTTGTAAAAGTGAATGCCGGGCCAACACTGGTTCACACCGCCGGCGCGTTGGAGCAGTGGGATGGCAATCTTGGGCCGGGGCCGCTGAATGCCATGTTTTGTACAGAAAGAGCAATGCAACTGGCTGATAACAACGGGCTGGGTTGCGTTGCTGTTGCCAATACGAATCATTGGATGCGCGGGGGGACCTATGGCTGGCAGGCTGCAAAAAAGGGTTTTGCATTTATCGGTTGGACCAATACCGAAGCCAATATGCCGGCCTGGGGCGCCAGAAGCAGCCGGCTGGGAAATAATCCGTTGATTTTTGCTGTGCCGTTTGGCAGTGAAGCGGTGGTGCTCGATTTTGCCATGACCCAATTTTCTTATGGTAAAATGGAAACGGCCCAACTACAGGGGAAAATACTACCTTATCCGGGCGGATTCAATTCTGCCGGAAATCTTACGAATCAGCCGTCCGAAATTCTGGATTCTTTTAGGGCCCTGCCAATTGGTTACTGGAAAGGAGCTGGGTTATCTTTACTGCTCGATATTCTGGCAGCTGTTTTGTCAAGCGGGCTGGCTACTCACCAGATCAGCAAACAGGAAGTGGAGTATGGTGTGTCGCAGGTGTTTGTTGCCATTAGCCTGGAAAAACTGAGTAATTTTCCGGCAATCGAAAAAACAATAAACGAAATCATTTCAGATTTTAAGGGTTCTGTGCGGGATGAAAGCCATTCTGAGATTCGCTACCCCGGTGAACGGGCAATCCGTACGCGGAAAGAAAACCTTAAAAAGGGCATTCCTGTAAATAAAAAGGTGTGGGAGGAGATTTGCCAAAGTCTTCCTCTTGAAGACTGAAGGACACAAAAAGGATGCATGGCACTACGCTAATGCAGTACAAGCACTTTTCTCTTGTAATCCACAATTGCTTTGTGCTTCATCAGGAAATCGCCGCCTATTAAACCGCAGATATGCAAATTGGTGGCCCGGGAGTAAAGTTGGTTGATGTGGGACAGATCGAGCAGCGCCACCCTCAGGGTTTCAATTTTTAGTTTCCCCAGCGAAAAAGGTTTCAGGTAGGCTATGGTCGTTTCAATAGGTTTTTCTCCTATACCGGCAGTATGCACCTCGTCGGCTTCTTCATCAGATGTATCGTATCCTTCTTCAAGGTTTTTGTCGAAAACAGTTTTAGAGGCGCCGGTATCCACCACCCAGTATCCGGTTGTTCCGTTGGAAAAAGAGCCGGAAACAACGAGGTGAAAATTATCATCTTCCAGTTCAACTATTTGTAAAGGAACCTTTATTTTCATGTAATTATTATTGTCAAATCTTCAAGGTATTCCCAAAATTGACCGGGAATACTCTTATTAAAATTATACACCTGTTTGCGAGCATGAATCACAAATGCAGGATTGTTTTATCTTTCAAAGTAAACCAAAAAAACGGCTGTTTCGGAAAACAGCCGTTTGAATATTTGAGTTATATAGCTTTTGATTTTTTCTGCCAATACTTCTGTAAAGGGAAGAATAATTTATAGCTCTAGAGGATATTCATTCCGTCCAGAACATCCATTACACCTTTTACAGCGTTGGCCGAGTCATTTAACAGTTGTTTCTCATCATCGTTCAGCGCTACTTCAATTACTTGTTCTACACCGTTTTTGCCAAGTTTAACCGGTGTGCCAACAAACATGTCATTCAATCCGTATTCGCCTTCCAGTTTTACACAGCAGGGGAAAATACGTTTTTGGTCCATCACAATGGCTTCTACCATTTGGGCTGCCGCCGATCCGGGGGCATACCATGCTGATGTGCCCATGAGGTTTACCAACTCGCCACCTCCTTTTTTGGTGCGCTCTACAATGGCATTGAGTTTTTCCATGTCGATGAGCTCGGTTACCGGAATTCCGGCAACAGTTGTGTAGCGTGGCAGCGGAACCATGGTGTCGCCGTGTCCGCCCATCAGCAATGCCTGAATGTCGCGTGGAGAAACGTCGAGTGCTTCAGCCAAAAACGCACGGTAACGGGCTGTGTCAAGAATACCGGCCATACCCATCACTTCGTTTTTCGGTTTTTTGGCAGTGGCATATGCAGCATAAGTCATCACATCCAATGGGTTGGAAACAATAATGATTTTAGCTTTTGGTGAATATTTTACCACATTCTCAGTTACGCTTTTAACAATACCTGCATTGATGGAAATGAGGTCGTCGCGACTCATCCCTGGCTTACGCGGTACACCGGAGGTTATAACAACTACTTCCGAACCGGCCGTTTGGGAGTAATCATTGGTTGAACCAACCAGGCGGGTATCGTAATAGTTGACCGGGGCAGTCTGCCAAAGGTCAAGCGCTTTACCCTCTGAGATACCTTCTTTAATATCGAGCAGTATTACTTCTTTTACAATGTTTTTTTCAGCTACTATTTGTGCACAAGTTGCACCAACATTTCCTGCTCCAACTACTGTTACTTTCATCTTTGAATATGAGTTTATTATAATAAAAATAATAACAATCTGGAATACACCATTTTTTAAAAATCCAAATATAATTGATTTTATCGACGTGTAAAATTAAAAGTATTATGCCATTGCGGTTTAACGTTTTGGTAAACATCCATTAGTTTAGCCAATAGGTCACTTTTAGTACCAGTGCCCGGTTGCGGGAATTCCAGCTTCCGGGGATGTAGTTATCGGTATAAACTACATAAATATCTGAAACGGGCTGGTACCGCCATTGAAAACGCATGTTGATATTCATGTTGTCGATTTGTTCATTGTACTGAACAAAAGTCGTCCAAAAGATTTTGTCCGTAAACGTGACATCAAGTTTAGGTCCGAGTAACCAAAATTGGGTCCGCTCAAAAGGCATGGGCAGATGAATATCCGTGTAGTTAAAGTTTAGGGCAAAATTGATGTAGGGTTGATACCGGTATCCCAGTTGCCCCTGAACATATTGGATATTGCCGTTAAAAAAAGTTGCCTTTGCTACCTCGGCATTCCATTTAAACAACCGGCTGGCACTTGACTCGTAACTGGTGAATACCCCGCCATAATTATATTCGGAACCAGCTGGAAGCACCTGATCGCTAATGTGAGTGGGGTCAAAATCATTCAGCAGTTTCACAAACCAGTCCTGGTATCCTAAAATAAATTTGGAGCGGTCTTTAAACTCAAACTGGTAACTGAATGTATTTTCATGTTCGGTTTTATGAAACTCAGGATCGAAGTAGTATTTAAAATCAAGATAAGCGCCATGGCTTACTACACGTTTATTCGGTAAAAAAAGATATACCAGTTCCGGACTTAAATAGTTGTAGCCTGTGCGTTGTATGTAGCCAGTTTCGGCTTTATAATTTTCTCCGATCGAACGCTGCATGAGTTCAAGCTGAAGGTTTTTGGTATTGTATGCCAGTCCGGCACCTTGTGCAAATTGTTTATCCGGATTTCCGTGCTGAAATGAGCGGTGGTAGAAAAATTTTCCGTTCCAGACGTTGTTTTTGCTGGCGAGGTTGTAATCGAAGCCGGCTACCCGGTTAAACAGGTTGGTGGTATCTGGCTGAGCGAGGTACTCTTTGTTTACAAATATGGCACCGAAGTTGGAACGGGCAAACACCTTTTTTTGCACCGAAGCAACGGTGAAGTTACGTGCCAGGTGTTGGCTGGTTTCCTGGGTCGTCATGTTCATAAAGCCGATACGCCAGTCGTTACCCAGTTTTCCGCTCAGCCGGGCGCCGCCCAAAACAGGAGCATCCAGCCCGATTCGCCGGGAGAAAAACGGAGTGGCCATATTGTCTCCAAAACCTGAAAAAAGATCGCTGTTTTCCAGAAAGAATTGCCGCTTTTCGGGGAAAAACAGTTCGAACCGGTCAATGTTGGTTACCTGCTGATCAACTTCTACCTGGGCAAAATCAGGGTTGTAGGTCAGGTCCAGGTTCATGGAAGAAGAGAAGCCTACTTTGGCATCGAAGCCAAAATCTTTGGTGTACTCAGCGCCGGTCCCTGCTTCGTAGTCATTGGCAAAACCGCCAAAAACGTAAGGGATAAGCGAAAACAACATTTTCGATTTTGGCAGGGGTTCCGCAAAACGCATCATGCCGGTGTAGGCAAGTGATGCCGTAGGAAACTGACGGGGTACAGGTGCCCAGCTCGATTTCTCATTGGTTTTTAAATCAAGCCGGCTAAAGTTTACATTCCAGCGCTGCCCGGCCGAAGGGTAACGAATGGACTTGAAGGGGATGCGCATTTCTGAAACCCACCGATCGTCGGAGTGGGTCGTTTCCGATTCCCATTTGCAATCCCAGTCGAGGTTGACTTTCGAGCCGTCGCTCATGGTGCCGTCCCATTTGGCACCCGAGGCAGAAATACCAAAGGAAAACCCGTTGGTTTGGTCGAGGAATGTATCAAAAAAAGCGAGGAAATTATCGTTATTCCCAAAAGCAAAATCGCGCCGGAACGATTCCATCACCCTTTTTCCCGGAATGGTATCATGAAATACAAAAGCCAGGTAAAGCGCTTTCTCGTCGTAAGTCATCATCACTTCCGACTGTTGAAGAGCAAGTCCCGTATCAATGGGCAGCACCCGGAAAAAACCATCGGCTTTTTGCGCCGCTGTCCAGTCGGGTTCATCCAGCACTCCGTCTATCTGAATGCTTCCCTGCGTCTTTTTTACGTGGTAAACAAAATCTTTGTTGTACGTGTCGTTGATGGTATCGTTTTTCCACTTTTTAAATGGCGCTGCTTCTGCCAGTAATCCGGCAAAAACAAATAGAAGTAATCCCAAAACCTTCATTCCTGAAGAAATTTAATTGGTTTAAGTAACAGGGCGCAAAGATATTGCATTAAGCCTATTAAACAAGTATCCATTTAAAAATTTACGCCCGAAAAACAGGATGTGGGAGTACAAATTATCAATTTGAACCAGGTGTGTGGTGAATTTGTATCCTGTCAAGATAAGAGACTGGTTGTAGAACCAGAACCATATGAAAACTGCTGCATGTTTATACAGCATTACATTTATTATGGCTCAACAATCTCATTTTTGTTTTCCACATCAATCTTCTGAATTACATCTGGTGTTACCTTCAACGATTTCATCATTAGATTGTAGTCGTTTATGTCCAGCCCTTTTTGGGTTATAAAATCGGCCGGGAAAACCACAATCCGGAATGCCTGGTTATCGGTGTCAGCGGGTGGCAGTGTATTAAAATCGACGGTACCATCCAAAAAAATCTCGACATCGTTAAAGGTGTAATCGTAGTTGTACTGTAATATACCTTTATCGCCCAGATCTACCGTTTGGGGGAGTAATCTCCATACATCCACTATTTCACCTGAATTATCTTCCACTTGTTTCCACCGGATGTAAACCAAAACTGCGTCGGTTTCGTAAACCGTGATCGATTGTGGAAATTCATAATATAAGGCGTATTCGTTTTCCGGAGTAAAATCATCCTGAAATTGAAATACTGTGCCGAATAATGATTCCCCGTCTTGTCCCGGAGGCCCAACAGGTCCTTCGCACGACGATAAAACAACGAGGGCGAATAAAAAAATGATTCCTGTTAATGTTTTCATAGCTGTAAAATTTAAATGTAAAAATTGATTTCTGTTATCGAAAAAGACAACATTGATGCCAATTGGGCGGAAAATGAACAATTTTTTTTAAGATGCGCAAGTTTTTATGTTGAAATGTGTCTGAATGAGTGATAGTTTTTTTATTCACAAAAAAATAGAGTCATGAGAAAATCAGAAAAACTTTTTGTTATGTTGGTTATGATAGCCGGAGTGGTTATCCTGAATTCATGTAATAAAGAAGAAGTGGAGAGTACAAATCTGAAAACGATTTCAAAAGATTATTTGAGCCTTTTCAGTGCATTTAACACAGCATCCGAGGAGGAAATCACGAGCGGCGATGAAGATGATTTAAAATCAGCGGAAACGTGGACCTGTTTAAATGTAACCATTCATGAGAACGAAAACGGAGATTTTTGGCCGCGAAGCTGGACGCTGGACTATGGGGAGGAAAACTGTGAAACCTTTTCAGGAAATACCCGCAGGGGCAAAATTCATGTAACCCTTTCCGACTGGTGGAGGAATGAGGGCTCTTCCCGGGAGATTGTATTTGAAGACTATTATTTCAATGACAATAAGCTCGAGGGGGTAAAAACCATTACAAACAACGGTGAAAATGATGAAGGACATCTCACTTTTTCAAAAGAGGTAACAGGAGGCAAACTGATTTACACCGATGGTACTGAAATGAAGTGGGATTGCCAAAAGGTCAGCGAGTTGATTGAAGGAAATGACACGTTCAGGTTTTTTGACGATGTGTGGTCGGTTACAGGTTCGGGAGCAGGAGTAAACCGCGACGGAGCAGAATACACTTTCGAAATTACCGACCCGCTGATTTACCAAAACGGGTGCTTTTATCCTGTAAGCGGTGTTGTCGAGATTGTGACCGAAGGCAGTTTAACAATTATTGACTATGGTAATGGCGAATGCGATAAAGTAGCGACGGTTACTACCGACGGCGTTACCACGACGGAAGAATTATAATTTTTTTAAATGAAATATTAGATGTATTTCTAGAATGAAATCTTTAAATTCGGTGGAAAAATATTTCGTTGGGGAACAATAGAAAAAATCAGTAATACCATCAAATAATGGAAATAGTAAAGGAAGTGAAGATCAGTGAAAACGGGTTTGTTTTCAATTCGAAAACAGGCGACTCGTTCAACCTGAATCCAACAGGGCTGGCACTGATAAAATTGATTTCAGAAGGAAAAGAACTGGATGAAATTAAAAAGGAGTTTGTTTCAGCATACGAAGTGGACGACCTGACCTTTGAAAAGGATTTTTATGAGTTCTTTACGTTGCTGAAACATCATCAAATTATGGTTCAGTCCGATCCACTCGAATTTAAATAAACTGACATGGGAAAACAACGTATCAGGCTGGCGGTAACCGGGCTTAACAACACCGATAGTCCCGGCCCCGGGGTTCCATTTATCCGGGGGGTAAAAGAATCAGATATTTTTGATGTGCACATCATTGGTCTGGTGTATGAAAATTTAGAACCGGGCATTTATATGGAGGGGTTGTGCGATCGCATTTTTCAGATTCCTTACCCGTCATCCGGCTCCGATGAACTTATCGAGCGTATTGAATACATCCATCAACAGGAGAAAATTGATGTATTGGTACCCAATTTCGATGCCGAACTTTTTTCATTTATGAAAAATGAGGAACGCCTCCGTAAACAGGGAATCCAAACTTTCCTGCCTACCCTGACGCAGTTTCAGGAACGAGAAAAGCACCGGTTGCCCGAGTATGGGAAGAAATACGGAATCAGGGTCCCGGCAAGTTTGAACCTGGGTAGCCTGGGGCAAATCACTGAGATGGAAGATAAGTTCGACTACCCGGTTATGGTAAAGGGGCAGTTTTATGACGCTATTCAGGCGGGCAATAAAGAGCAGGTAAAACAGGCTTTTATGAAAATTTCAGCCAAATGGGGCCTGCCGGTTATTGTCCAGGAGTTTGTATCGGGCACAGAAGTGAACGTGGTGGCGCTCGGCGATGGAAAAGGCAACACCGTGGGCGCCGTTCCCATGCGCAAACAGTACATTACCGATAAAGGGAAAGCCTGGGGAGGCATTACGCTTGCCGATGAAAAAATGCTGGAGTTGACCCGTTCTGTCATTGGGCAAACCAAATGGCGCGGGGGGATGGAACTGGAACTGATAAAAACAAGAGCGGGAGAATATTACTTAGTGGAAATTAACCCGCGGATACCTGCATGGGTTTACCTGGCAGTGGGTGCCGGTCAGAATATTCCGGAAGCACTGGTAAAACTGGCCCTTGGGATGGAGGTAAAGCCCATGCAGGCATACAAAATCGGAAAAATGTTTGTGCGGTATTCGTACGATATGATTGTCGATTTGGAAAAATTTGCAGCTATTTCAATGAACAAAGAAATTTGAGCCATGGAGAAATTAAAATATGAAAAGCCGGTCATCAGTAAAATAACTGCCGGGGTGCCAAGTAAATTCGGGCTACCGGCCAGACAAAAAATCATTTCTGAAATTGACGGAATCCCTGTTTCAAAATTGATGGAAGAATATGGATCGCCGGTATTCGTATTTTCAGAAAATACTATCAGGAATACGTATGCCGAGGCGCGCCAGGCGTTTGAAACACGCTACCCGAAGGTGCAGTTTGCCTGGTCGTACAAAACCAATTACCTGGATGCCGTTTGTAATATTTTTCATGATGAGGGGTCATGGGCAGAAGTGGTTTCAGGTTTTGAGTTTGAAAAAGCGTTGGCGATCGGTGTTAGTGGCTCACAAATTCTTTTTAACGGGCCGGAAAAGTCTGAAAAGGATTTAACGCTGGCCATTAATCACAATGCCTGCGTTCATATCGACCATTTCGATGAATTGTACCTGTTGATGGAAATTACGCAAAAGCTTGATAAAAAAGCACGGGTAGCCATCCGGGTGAATATGGATACCGGGATTTATCCGATGTGGGACCGGTTCGGTTTTAACTACGAAAACGGGGAAGCCTGGAATGCCATTAACCGAATTATGCTGGCCGACAGGCTGGAGTTGATTGGGCTGCATACGCATATTGGAACGTATATTATGGCTCCTTCAGCTTATGCTATTGCGGCCACTAAGCTGGCCAACCTGCTTGTGGCTACCCACAGCAAATTTGGACACTGGCTGAAATACATCGATTTGGGGGGCGGTTTTGCATCGAAGAATACGCTGAAAGGCGCCTACATGCCTGGATCAGAAACGTGTCCTACATTCGATGATTATGCCGAAGCCATCACCAATGCGCTTATCTCTTCTGAAATACCGCACGAAAACCTGCCGACCCTATTTCTGGAAACAGGGCGCGCACTGATTGACGATGCCGGGTATTTGCTTACCACTGTTTTGGCAAACAAACGCTCTTCTACGGGGCGCCGCAACATGGTAATCGATGCCGGGGTGAACCTCCTTTTTACTTCGTTTTGGTATAACCTGGGCGTGTACCCAAGCAAATCGCCTTCGGAATATCTGGAAGAGACAACCATTTACGGTCCGCTCTGTATGAACATTGATGTCATTCGGGACGCCATTAATTTTCCACACGTAAAAACGGGAGATCAACTGGTAATTGAGCGCGTTGGCGCATACAATGTTACCCAGTGGATGCAGTTCATTACCTACAGGCCCAATGTGGTACTGATCGATTTGGAAGGAAGGTCACACGTAATCAAAAAGAAAGAAGATTTGGAAACATTAAAAAATAAAGAAGTAAAACCGGAATAATTAAGATATAAAGCTAGTCTGACGGCGCTTACAGGTTAAAGTTGTTCGACTTGTCAGCATGCAAAGTACCTGGCCACGTCAAGCAGATAAATAATAATGAAAATGCCAGAGAGTCAAAATAAGATCACCGGAAAGGAGATTCTTTATTCCATCCTCAACAGTTATTCGCAGGTGTTTTTTTCCACCTCGAAAACGCTGGCTGTTTTTTTGGTGGTTATCAGTTTCTTTGATTACGGCGCCGGAATTGGCGGCCTGGTGGCGGTAATTATTGCCAATTTACTTGCCTGGAACCTGGGCTATAATACCTACCTCCTTCGTTCGGGATTGTACGGATTCAATGCGCTGCTGGTGGGGTTGGGTGTGGGATTGTATTATCAGCCCTCGCCTGAAGTTTATATTTTGGTTGCCATTACTGCGTTAACCTGTTTTTTTCTTACCGTTGTTTTTCAGGGAGTGCTGGGCAAATACGGATTGCCTTTTCTGAGTGTGCCTTTTTTGCTTACCATTTGGATTGTGGCGCTTTCGGCCAACAGTCTTTCAGCGCTCAACCTGAGCGAACGGGGTATTTTTGTTTACAACGAACTCTATTCCCTCGGAGGAAAAATATTTGTTGATTTTTACGACTTCCTCGAAAAGAGCATCGGGTCATCTTTTATCCGGATTTATTTTCACTCACTGGGCGCTATCTTTTTTCAGACTCACCTGCTTGCCGGAATTGTCATCGCACTGGGGCTGCTCATCTATTCGCGCATTACGCTGGTATTGTCTGTTTTAGGATTTACCGTGGCTTTTTTATTTTATCGGCTGGTAGGAATTGAGTTCGATTCGTTGGGCTATACATTTATTGGGTTTAACTATATACTCACGGCCATTGCTTTAGGGGGGTATTATTTGGTGCCAGGGAGGATTAGTTTTGGGTGGATTATAATTTTGCTTCCTGCGGTGGTTTTAATTACCACCAGTACCCAACAGGTTTTTATGTTGTTTCGGATTTCTCCTTATTCGCTGCCTTTCAACGTCATTGTTCTGGTATTTTTATATGCCCTGAAATTGCGCGAACAGCGGCCACGTCATTTAATTGAAACCCCGGTGCAGTTGGGCAAACCGGAGAAGAATCTCTACCTGTATTCCGGCAATATGAAACGTTTTCCGGCAGCTTACCCGGTTTCGGCTACGCTTCCTTTTTTTGGCGAATGGACCGCAAGTCAGGCACACAACGGGGAGTACACGCATAAAGGTGCCTGGCGGCATGCTTTTGATTTTGTTATCACCGATCGCAAAGGGCAGCAATTTAAAAACGAAGGTGACTTTGCCGAAGATTATTATTGTTTTGGAAAAGCGGTGCTGGCTCCGGCTGACGGGATAGTGGCAGAGGCGATTGACAGCATACCCGATAATACCATTGGCGACGTAAACACCAAAGACAACTGGGGAAACACCGTTATTATTAAACACAATGAAACGCTGTATTCGAAACTGAGCCACCTGAAATTTCACTCGGTGGAAGTGAAAACCGGGGACTCTGTAAAAAAAGGACAGCTTATCGGGCGATGTGGCAATTCGGGGCGTTCTCCTTACCCGCATCTGCACTTCCAGTTTCAGGCCAATCCGTACGTCGGGTCTTCTACCATCGATTATCCTTTTGGACATTACCTGTTGAAAGAAGAATCCGGGTATTCCCTGAAAACGTTTGACTTTCCGCAAAAAGATCAGGTGCTGGCCAATCCTTCCAAAAACGAAGTGCTCGCAAAGGCGCTGCATTTTATTCCGGGAAGACGCATGCATGTTACGGTAGAAGTGGATTCCGAAAAAGCAAAATGGAAAAAGCTGGCCGGTGAATACTCCTGGGTGACGGAAACAGATGTGTACAACACCACTTTTATTCATTGCTTGAAGAATGGCGAACGAGCCTATCTTTATAACCAGGGAGACATGCATTATTTTACCAATTTTTACGGTAAAAAACATTCGCCACTTTTCTGGTTTTACGTTACCTTGTTTAAGGTTCCGGTCGGATTTCAGGCCAAAAGCCGGATTGACGACACGCTCCCGGTTCACCTTCTTTTTAAGGGAATATTAAAATACTTACAGGATTTTGTGGCACCGCTGTTTTTATTTTTGAAAGCCGATTATCAACTCATCACCAAAGAAGCGGGTGATATTCTTTCTTCGGATTCGGTAAAAGTAAAATCGGTGATAACCAAAAAAATTGCCGGACGGAAGGTAAAGGTTTGCCAGAGTTCCACAGAGGTGAATCTGAAGGGCGATTTTGAAATTTCAGTTAAAATGAACGAGGCTAAGATTAAAATGATATGTCGAGACGAATTGGATTCATAGCACTTTTTTCCCTGTTGGCACTGGGTGCCCTGGCCCAGCAAAAGCTGAGCTATCCGGAGGTGGACAAAACTTCGTACGAGCTGTTTCAGCAAAAAAAATGGGCAGAGCTGATTCGCTACACGGCAGATGCCCGCAGACAGGGAATTGACTTTTTCTACTTGCAGGTGCGAACAGGGATTGCTTTCTATAATCAGAAAAAATACCGCACGGCTTCGAAATGGTTTTTTAGAGCCTGGGAAAACGATAAGGCTTTCAGTTGGCTGCAGGAATATCTGTACTACAGCCTGGTGTTTGGCGGACGAACCACCGAAGCGAATAAAATTGCCGGAAGTTTTTCATCTGACGTACAGCAAAAAATCGGGTTTGCCCGCAGTAAAGTCACTCGTGTGGCATTGGAAGCAGGGTACAGTTTTAATCCTGATTTTGAATCCCTGACAGGAATGTCTCACGGAGAACAAGCGGGTGTTGGCGAAGATTACGGGGAAGCATACTACCTGAAAGATTATCATTTTGAATCCTTCGACTTTAGTCACCAGGTAGCGCCGGGTTTTAGCCTGAATCATAACCTTACTTACCTCGGGCTGAACCGCGAAGAGCGTGTAGACTGGGGTGGTAAGAATACCTTTCCTTTAAAAATCAACCAGTTTCAGTACTATTTTAATCCACATTTTGTACTGGGAAAAAAGCTGTACGTTTCGCCGGCGGCATCGGTAATGTGGGGAAATTATGATTTGATGCTGGGTGGTTTTACCGGTACTCAGACAAAAATGTTTTACGGTTCATCCTATCGTTTTTCCGACTTCGTTTTTTCAACGGCTGTCTGGTTGCCGTTGGGAAATTTTTCACCGGGAGCGGAAATAAATTTAGCGAACATCAGGGATAATAATTTTACACAACTTTCTACATGGCTCACGGTTTATCCGTTTTCAAACCTGAGTTTTTATTTTACCCCGAGGGTTTATTTTAAGAACAATGAAAATAGCGGGTTGGACTATAATACTTTTGGTATTTCCGGAGGGTTTCAACTAGGGGCGGTGCATTTTTACGGACAGTACCTGAATGGAGAAATGGAAAACTTTATTGAGTCGGCAGGCTATGTGGTATCAAACTTTCCTGGAACTTCGGAGCAAAAAATCTCCGGGAGTATTTATTTTCCCGCAGGGAAGAAATACCAACTGGTTTTGCGCTACCTTACGCAGGATGTAACAGAAACCTACCAGGTTTATACCAATACGGTGAAAGGTCAGGCCTTGAATTATAATTATATAAAACATACTTTAACAGCCGGAATATCATGGAATTTTTAAGAATAAAAGTGATTTTGTTGATTTTATTTTTGGGGGCAGAACCTCTGTGGGCACAGGTAACCCAGGAAACATTGGAAAAGGCGTTTGCCCGGAGTTATGAGTTGGAAAAAACCAAAGATTTTTCGGGTTCTGTTGAAACGTTAAAGAAGGTTTACGATCAGTCGTCCTATGAAATTAACCTGCGGCTGGGCTGGTTGTATTATAATACCGGGCAGTTCTCAGAGTCGGTAACCTTCTATTCTTTGGCACAGGAGTTAAAACCATACTCCGAAGAGGCACGTTTTGGGTTGATTCTGCCAAAAGCAGCCCTGGGCGATTGGAATGCGGTAATTGAACTTTATAATGAAATCCTCGAAATCCATCCGAACAATACTGTTGCCATGTTCCGGTTAGGAATGATTTATTACGAACGCAAAAATTACGACAAGGCTATGCCCCTTTTCAAAAAGGTGGTGGATTTATACCCGTTTGATTACGACGGGCTGCTGATGCTGGCATGGACTTCCTATTTCACCGGGAATTTTAACCAGGCCAGAATTCTTTTTAATAAGGTAAAACTGTACAGTCCGGGTGACAACTCTGCAAACGAGGGGTTGCAATTGATGAGGTAAGATGGTTGCAAGATGGCAGTTTTTCATTCGATTGCCAGTCCCAGTCTGATAAAAAATTACTGAACTAAAATTGGCTTGTTTTTAATCTATTCAGAGTCTGATTTTGAGCGGAATAATTATGATTTGTTATTTCGAGGATCAGCAATTGAAAGACTTTAATATATACAATGATTCAAACCAAAGTTGCCATTAGCTTGTTTCAACAGAAATAAGCATTTAAAAAATTTTCTCCTGAATTAAATTAAAGCTTATATTTATTAAAGCAATTGACAAAGTATGGCAAAAAAAAGTCGGTTAAATAAGGAATTGGGTCTTTTCGATGTGTTTGCTATCAGCACAGGAGCAATGTTTAGTTCCGGTTTTTTTCTGTTGCCCGGTTTGGCCTCACAGTATACCGGTCCATCGGTATTCCTGGCCTATTTGGTATCCGGTGTACTTATTTTGCCAGCTATGTTCAGTATTGCGGAAATCTCTACTGCCCTGCCCCGATCCGGAGGCGCCTATTTTTTTCTTGATCGTAGCCTGGGTCCCTTGCTCGGGACCATTGGCGGTTTGGGAACTTACTTTGCCCTGATGTTTAAAACCGCTTTTGCGATTATCGGGATCGGGGCGTATGCATCTTTTTTTTGGGAGGTGCCCGTAAAAACTATTGCCATAATGGGCACACTGTTTTTTATGGTTTTAAACCTTTTTGGGGCAAAAAAAACATCGGGACTCCAGAATTTTTTCGTAAGCTTTCTTCTGGTTGTGCTCGGAACATTTATTATCGATGGGCTGTACAATATTTTTTTTACAGATAGGATTGACGTTCCAAAGGCAAATGAGCATTTCAGACCGTTTTTTACAAATGGTTTTGAAGGGATGATCATTACGGCTGGTTTTGTTTTTGTCTCATACCTTGGGCTGACACAAATTGCCAGTGTGGCCGAAGAAATAAAAAAGCCGGAACGGAACATTCCTCTTGGAATGTTGCTTTCATTGGCAGTTACAGGACTTGTTTATTTTCTTGGAGTTTTTGTGATGGTGGCGGTAATTGAACCGTCTGAGTTTGGTAACGACTTGGCGCCTGCAGCCACTGCCGTAAAAAAGATTTTTAACTGGATGCCGGGTGATTTAGGCGCCTATCTGATGACAGGTGCGGCCATGGCTGCTTTTGCCTCCACCGGAAATGCCGGACTGCTTTCTTCTTCACGTTATCCGTTTGCTATGGGGCGCGACAAACTCTTCCCTGAAAATTTTTCGAAGGTTGGGAAGAAAGGGACTCCTGTACAGGCTATCTTGCTTACAACAAGCTTTATTTTGTTGTTTATTTTGGTTTTGTCAGAAGAAGGAATAGCCAAACTTGCCAGTACGTTTCAGCTTTTAATTTTTATGTTTATTAATTTTTCTGTAATTGTTTTCAGAAACAGCAAAATAGAATCTTACGATCCGGGATATCACTCTCCCTTGTATCCTTATATGCAGGTGGCCGGAATTATTATTTCCCTGGTACTCATTGCTTATATGGGGTGGATGTCCATACTCTTTACCGCTGCAATTGTTCTTGTCGGAGTTCTCTGGTATAAATATTATGCCCGCTTTAGGGTGCAGCGTGAAGGAGCTATTTTCCATTGGTTTGCGCTCCTTGGAAAGTATCAATATGCAGAACTGGAAAATGAGTTTTTGAGTATTATTAAGGAGAAAGGACTTCGGCAGGGTGACCCCTTCGACGAAACGATTACCCGTGCACGGATTACGTTTAATGAAAAAGAAACTGATTTCCCGCAATTGCTAAATTATGTCTCAGGGATATTCTCGGCTGAGATGCATGTAAAAAAAGAAGAGCTTATAAAGGAATTTCTTACGGTGTCAGCCATTGAACCCGCCCTGGTTATCCCGGAGGTATCGATTCTGTTTGCAAAAAAGGAAGGAATTGATCATCCTTCCCTCCATATTGTGTTGTCAGAGAAAGGTATAGGAAAATCTGTTGAAAAGAACGGTATCTCTTCGGAAGATTATATCCGGGTTTTCTTTTTCCTGGTTAATCCGTCGAAAGAACCACGTCAGCAATTGCGTATGTTGTCGCGCCTGATTGATATTATTGAACGCGATAATTTTATTAACGAGATACTGGGAATGAAAAGTCAGCGGAAAATAAAGGAGTACCTGTTGCATAACGAACGTTACATTACCATTCAGCTACTGCCCGGAACCGTTCAGGCTGAAATGATTGACAAGCAATTGAAGGAGATAAAATTTCCGTCAGAGGTGCTGGTTGCCCTGGTAGAACGCGAGTCTGCCACATTTGCGCCAAACGGAAACACCCGGCTGCTCGAAAACGACATACTCACCGTTATTGGAGAGCCAAAATCAATATCGCAACTTTACAACCGGTTTATGAATGTGTAAAGTAGTTTGGACCCCGGGATGCCCGCTGTCCTCGCCTGTCAGTTTTAATTTGTATTTGTTTTCGTGTTGCGTCTTTTGAAGTTCCCCTTTTTTCTTCTGCTTTTCTTCTTTTTTGTTGTTTCCTTTTCGAACCGATCAATACGATCATTGTTCATCGTTTGCCAGCCAATCTCATCGGTTGCCGCAGCTACCTTTTGTTTTAATTCCGGCTTTTCTCCGCGTTTATTTTTCTGAATAATATCCTTCACTTCTTTCAATGAAAGGGAGAAAGCCCCAGAGGTGATGTTTCCCTCAAAGGTAAACCAGATTTCTTTCTTTAGGTAGTCGGTTTTAAGTGGTTTGGCCAGACCGCTGGCTGTTTCAAGGAAGATGAGCTCTTCGGGGAACTCCTGTCTGGCTTCCATGTAGGTATCCAATTCGTAGAGCAGGCAACATTTTAGCTTTCCGCAGGCGCCGGCCATTTTCTGTGCCGCAGGCGAAAGGCCTTGTTTTTGTGCCGCATCCGATGAAATACTTGAAAAGTCGGTACGCCAGCTCGAGCAGCAGAGTTCCCTTCCACAGGAACCGATACCTCCTACCAATCCTGCTTCCTGACGGGCGCCAATTTGTTTCATCTCCACTTTTATTCTGAACTCCCGGGCATAATATTTTATCAATTCCCTGAAATCGACCCGTCCGTCGGCAATGTAGTAGAAAATGGCTTTTTTGCCGTCTCCCCGGTATTCTACCTCCCCAATTTTCATGTCGAGCCTAAGGTCGGCAGCAATTTGTCGGGCACGGATCAAGGTATTCTTTTCATTTTTTCGGGCATCTTCCAAAACCTGTATGTCATTGTCCGTAGCTCGCCGGTAAATGACATTTAACTGGTAGCGTTGCGGGTTTTTTACCTTCCGTTCAAACTGCTTGTCGGCAAGGTAGCCTGTAAGTGTCACTTCCCCCACATCGTGTCCGGGAGAGGTGGCCACTACAACTTTGTACCCTCTTTTTAAAGGAATACCATCCGTGTTTCTGAAAAATTCTTTTCGGGAGGTTTTAAACTTAACTTCCACTATATCTGATTGATCCGACGTGTCTGGCAAATCATTCAGCCAATTATAAACATCTACTGTTTCGTCTGTATATGAATTATTGAACGAACATCCTGTACAACTCATTTCTTCCCCATCTTTAATAATTCTAAGCGCAAAGATCAAAAAAAAGATTGAAATGTCGTAAATTAAGTCTGTCTAAATTAAAATAAAAAATTATGGAACCTATTGAAGTACTCAGTAGCCTCAATTTTTGGGCCGTGCTGGTGGCTGCTTCCAGTGCGTTTATTGTGGGATGGTTATGGTATGGTCCGCTTTTCGGAAAGCAGTGGATAAAACTAAATGGTTTTTCGAAAGAAGATCTCATGGAGGGAGGTATGTCAATGCCTTTGATTATGATTATTAATTACATTGCTACTGCCCTGGCTGCTGTGGCCATCGCAATGTTTATTGGCGCTGAGGCAACAGCCGCTTTTGGAATTTTTGCAGGCCTTATGATTGCCATTTTCTGGATCGGCACCAGCCGGTTGAACGATGTGCTTTATGAAAGAAAACCCTGGGGATTATTTTTTATAAATACCGGGTACAATGTAGCAATCTATGCCATTATGGGAGCCGTTCTGGGTGCCTGGCATTAAACTCTTGAGAGGAGTGTCGCATTAGGGTATTCTTCCCGTCTTTTTTCTGAAGTTATTGTTGAAAAATATTGATTGAACCATCCCCCGAATATTTTCTCTGAGAAAAGCAAAGCACTATCTTTGTTTTCCGATGACAGATTCGAAAAAATATGTGGAAACGCCCTTGATGAAGCAGTATTACACAATCAAGGACAAACATCCTGATGCTGTTTTGCTTTTCAGGGTAGGGGATTTTTACGAAACATTTGGGGAAGATGCCATTAAAGCGGCTGAAATATTGGGAATTACTCTCACACGCCGGGCAAATGGAGCAGCCAGTTATGTGGAACTGGCCGGCTTCCCATACCATGCACTAGACACTTACCTTCCCAAACTGGTACGTGCCGGGCAACGGGTGGCAATTTGCGAACAACTTGAGGACCCTAAACTCACCAAGAAGATTGTTAAAAGAGGCATTACAGAGTTGGTTACCCCAGGGGTTTCTATTAACGATAATATACTTGAAAACCGGGAGAATAATTTTCTTGCTTCGGTTCATTTCGATAAAAAAATGGCTGGAGTGGCGTTTATGGACATTTCTACCGGTGAGTTTTTGACAGCAGAAGGCAATTACGAATACATCGATAAATTGCTGAACTCTTTTCAGCCAAAAGAAGTACTGTTTCAGCGGGGAAGAGGACAGGAGTTTACAGAAATTTTCGGCAATAAATATTATACCTACAATCTTGATGATTGGGTTTATACCAGCGATGCGGCGGCCGACCGCCTGACCCGCCATTTTGAAACCACATCGCTGAAAGGGTATGGTATCCAGAATATGCAGCTTGCCATCATTGCTTCGGGCGCTGTATTGCATTATCTTGACCTGACCCAGCATCACCAGATTAAACATATTACCGGACTAAGCCGTATTGAGGAAGAGCATTACGTTTGGCTTGACCGGTTTACCATCCGCAACCTTGAACTTTTTTCGCCCATTCACGAAGGGGGAAAATCGTTGTTGCAGGTTATCGATAAAACGATTACCCCCATGGGCTCACGCCTGCTGAAACGCTGGATAGCGCTTCCTTTGAAGGATATTGGTCCCATCAGCGAAAGGCTTGATGTAGTGGAGTTTTTTCTAAAACACCCGGAAATAAAGGAGAACCTGGAGGATCACCTTCGGCAGGTGGGTGATTTGGAACGACTGGTTTCAAAGGTGGCCGTAGGACGAATCAATCCGCGTGAAATGGTGCAGGTAAAAAATGCGCTGAATGCCATTATCCCTGTGAAACAAGTGTGTGCCGGTGCCGATGATAAAATGCTGAAGCGGGTTGCCGAACAACTCAATCCCTGTGATCTTATCCGTGAACGAATCCATAAGGAAATTGTGGCTGACCCGCCCACTGCGATAAACAAGGGTAAGGTGATTGCCGAAGGTGTTTTGAAAGAACTGGACGAATTGCGGGAGATTGCCTATTCCGGAAAAGACTACCTGGCACAGTTGCAAAAGCGTGAGGGCGAAGCGCATGGAATTCCATCGCTGAAAGTAGGATTTAATAATGTTTTCGGATATTATATTGAAGTACGGAATACGCATAAAAACAAGGTCCCTTCTGACTGGATCCGAAAACAAACCCTTGTGAACGCTGAGCGGTATATTACGGAAGAACTTAAAGAATACGAATCGAAAATTCTGGGCGCCGAAGAGAAAATCCAGTCGTTGGAAACCAGGCTGTTTAATGACATTGTGCTGGCCCTTTCGGAATACATTTCAGCAATTCAGCTGAACTCTTACATTCTGGCGCAAATCGATTGCCTTTTGTCGTTTGCAACCTGTGCCGAAAGTTACGGCTATTTCAGGCCTGAAGTGAATGACAGCACTGATATCGATATTAAAGAAGGACGGCATCCTGTTATTGAACACCAGTTACCTATTGGCGAATCGTATATTGCCAATGATGTGCATCTCGATCAGGATGATCAGCAAATAATTATTATTACCGGACCCAACATGGCCGGTAAGTCGGCACTGCTGCGGCAAACGGCGTTGATTACCCTGCTGGCACAGATGGGGAGTTTTGTCCCGGCTCAATCAGCCCAAATTGGAATTGTGGATAAGATTTTTACCCGTGTGGGGGCGTCCGATAATATTTCGCTGGGCGAGTCTACTTTTATGGTGGAGATGAACGAAGCTGCCAGTATTTTGAACAATGTGTCGGATCGTAGTCTAATTCTTTTCGACGAATTAGGGCGCGGCACCTCAACTTACGATGGCATCTCCATTGCCTGGTCTATTGTGGAGCACCTGCATGAGCAGCCACATGCAAAGGCCAAAACCCTGTTTGCCACTCATTACCACGAGTTGAATGAAATGGAAGCCTCTTTCCCGCGGGTGAAGAATTACAATGTTTCGATAAAGGAAGTAGGAAACAAAGTGATATTTCTCAGGAAGCTGGCGCGGGGTGGAAGTAACCACAGCTTCGGGATTCATGTGGCAGCCATGGCCGGCATGCCAAAATCGGTCACCCAAAGGGCTGATCAAATATTGAAAAGGCTGGAGGGAGCCAAAGAAAAGGAAGATCTTTCCAAACCGTTAGGTGAAATAGGAACGAAGCGTGAGGGGATGCAACTCAGCTTTTTTCAGTTGGATGACCCGGTGCTAAAACAGATTCGCGATGAGATTGCACATCTTGATGTCAATAACCTGACACCTATCGAAGCACTAAATAAGCTGAATGAAATAAAAAAACTCACCGGTTTACGTTAACTGCGCGCGATGGTAGAAAAGGGATTGAGGCAATTTTTTTTCAATATCTTGGGATAACAAAAAATTAGCAATATATTTGCATCGCTTAAAAAAAACGTTCTTTTAAAATAAGCGAGAATAGCTCAGTTGGTAGAGCACGACCTTGCCAAGGTCGGGGTCGCGGGTTCGAGTCCCGTTTCTCGCTCCAGGGAAAGAAAGTGGCAGGAGGTTTATTCCGGTAAAACCGGAGCATCCTGTTGGTCATAAAATCGTTGACGAAATTTCCCGATAAATATTTAAGGAGGCCCGGGTGGTGGAATTGGTAGACACGTTGGACTTAAAATCCAATGGCCCTTTACGGTCGTGCGGGTTCAAGTCCCGCCTCGGGTACACCAGCGAGAATAGCTCAGTTGGTAGAGCACGACCTTGCCAAGGTCGGGGTCGCGGGTTCGAGTCCCGTTTCTCGCTCGAAATTATAAGGTTGCAGTAACGCAGCCTTTTTGTTTTTATGGAATCGCCTGAATATTATATTTATTTGATTGAAAGTGAGGCCTCAGGAATCTGGTATGTCGGTCTTTCGCAAAATCCGGAAGAACGATTGTTGCAGCACAATAAAGGGAAATCAAAGTTTACAAGCGGTCATATTCCCTGGAAGTTGTTGTACACAGAAAAAGCCGGTTCAATAGGTGCTGCCCGGAAATTGGAGAAGTACTATAAAACGTCGTCGGGGAAGAGAAAACTGAAAAAGAAATTAGGCCGGTGATTGGTTGGTCGCGGGTTCCCTGTCCGGCTGGGCGTCCAGACGGGGAGTCCCGTTTCTCGCTCGAAATTATAAGGTTGCAGTAACGCAGCCTTTTTTTGTAAAAACCTTCTAAAACCCAATAATTGTCATTGCATAAATTTTAAAAAAATGAGTTATTGCAATCAGAAAAAAACAAAGCAAAATGAAGCTTTTATTGATTAGCAATTCAACAATGTCTGGGGAACCCTATTTGGATTACCCAAAATATGAAATACAGAAATTTCTTGGAGAGAAGCCGGTAACCGCCGTTTTTATTCCTTATGCAGCCGTTACTTTTTCATTCGATGCATATTGTGAAAAAGTGGAAGAGCGTTTTGCAGAAGTAGGACACCACATTAAGGGGATCCATACCTTTGCCGATCCTGTAAAAGCCATCGAAGATGCCGAAGCCATTGTTGTGGGTGGCGGTAATACCTGGCAGTTGGTGCGCATGCTACATGACAGGAAACTGATGAATCCCATTCGGGAAAAGACTTTTGTTGGAACACCTTACATTGGGTGGAGCGCCGGCGCCAACATTGCATGTCCAACGCTGCGTACAACCAACGATATGCCGATTATCGACCCGCGTGGTTTTGAGTGTATCGGACTGGTGCCTTTCCAGATTAACCCGCACTACCTTGATGCAAATGCGGTGGGGCATGCCGGCGAAACCCGGGAGCAGCGCATCGAAGAGTTTATTGAACTGAACCATGAGGTTTACGTTGCCGGGTTGCGTGAAGGAACCATACTTAAACTGGAAAATGAAAGGCTGGAGTTGATTGGCGACCGGATGTGCCGGATTTTCAAACATGGAGAAAAACCAGTTGAGCTTTCATCGGCTGACGATTTCAGTTTTCTGATGGAAAATGGATTTGTGCCATAGAAAATTTGGACTGCCTCCGGAAAGTTGAAATACCCGGATTTTCCATTAAAGGATTTCCGGGATGAAACGAAAATATTCGGCACAGGCTATTTTCGTTTCATCCCGGAAACTCAGTTTTTGTTATTCGGGAGCGAGCCTGACTACTTTCCCCGGATTATTCAGGACGACATAAATGGCCCCGTCAGGGCCGGTTGAAACGTCGCGTACCCTGCCGGCTCCTTTAAAAATAACCTGTTCGTGCACCACACGGTCTTCTTCTATTTGTAGTAAACGCACTTCTTCGTATTTCAGCGCGCCTACCAACAGCCTGTTATTCCATTTTTCGAAGAGGTCGCCTGAATAGAAATCGAGGCCGCAAACCGCAATGGAAGGCTTCCAGTAAAGATTGGGTTGTTCCATGCCAGCCTGATGGGTTTGATCAGTAATAATAGTTCCGTTGTAATTTTTTCCATAGGTAATGGTTTCCCATCCGTAGTTTTTGCCGGATTCTATCAGGTTGAGTTCGTCTCCTCCCATGGGGCCGTGTTCGGTAGTCCAAAGCTGACCGGTTTCAGGATGAATGGCCATTCCCTGAATGTTGCGGTTGCCCAGGCTGAAAAGTGATTTCATGGCACTCTCATCGTAAAGAAACGGGTTGCCTTCAGGAATACTCCCGTCTTTATGGATGCGGTGTACTTTGCCGTTTGGCAGGGTAAAGTCTTGTGCCTGGTAACCAGCACCACGATCGCCGATGGCAAAGTAGAGATATCCCCATGGATCGAAAACAATCCGGCAACCGTAGTGATGGCGTGTAGTCCGGTATGTTTCGTGCGGTGCTTCAAATAATACTTGTTCGTTTGTCCAGGTATTGTTTTCAATTTTTCCACGTACAATCCGTGTCATGGCCGGCGGGCGGGTTTCCTGCGAATTTTCAAGCACATGGCTGTAGGCAAGGTAAATCCAGCCGTTTCGATTATAGTCAGGATCAACAGCAACATCCATCAAGCCTCCCTGCCCTTCGTGCAGTACTTTTGGTGTGTTTTTTACTGCTTCCGATTGAAGTTTGCCATTTTTTACAATCCTTAAACGTCCCGGACGCTCCGTTATTAAGGCAGTATTTTTATCAATGAAATCAATCGCCCATGGAATTTCGAGGTTGTCGGCAAAAGTTTCCACCTTCATAAAGTAGTCCATGGTTTCAAACATCTCAGGAGTCGGTGGTTTCACTACGCCTTTGTCTTCTTCTGCCGCGCGAATGTATTGCACCACCGAACGAATATCTTCATCAGATATGGAACGCTCGTAAGATGGCATACCCAAATGCGGAATACCGTGCTTAATATTGCGGGTAATGTATCCGTTTTCGGAGCCAAACTGCCAGATACCGTCAATGAGGCTGGCAGCATTGCCCCCATTTAGATCCGTACCATGACATTGTGCACAATATTGCTGGTACAAGGCCGGGCCGTTGGGTTGAGCATACATTTCAGAAAAGAAGATCAAAAGAATCGAAATGATCAAGGTTGTCCTTCTGGTTTTTTGAACGAATGATTTCATTTACGAATGATTTTAGATTATTATTCAATATACAAAAAATCAGACGTCAAAAGGTTTAATAATCAACCCGTTTTTTATAAAAAAATACACTTTGTGCTGGCTGTTTGAAAAAGGAAGGTAATTTTCAAAATGAAAGGCTCACTATCTCAAGTTTCAAAATCACATAGTCTCGTCAATGCAATGTCCGCTCTATACTTTCCCAAAGTAGCCGGGCGGTTTTATCCCAACTGAACTTTTTCTTTTGTTCGAATCCTTTTGCAATCAATTCTTTCCTCAATAGAGGATCGCCGGAAATATTCAGCATAGCGTCGGTAATCTGTTTTATATCGAACGGATCGACATACAATGCGGCATTGCCTCCCACCTCAGGCATTGAGGTAGTATTGGAACAGATTACCGGAATGCCGGCGCTCATCGCTTCTGCGATTGGAATGCCAAAACCTTCGAAAAAAGGTACAAAAGTAAGTGCCAGGGCTGATCCGAAAACAGAGTGTAGCGCGGAGGTGGATACACGGCCTGTAAAAACAACGTCATTTTTGAAGTGCATGTTTTTCCAGGTTTCAAAAATTTCACCGGTTTTGTGCATTTGTCCGCCTACAATCAGCAGCTTTTCCGTACCTCCCTTTTCCGTTTTAAACGCTTCAAAAGCGTTTAACAAACCAGTTACGTTCTTTCGGGGATTCAGCGCTCCGACAAATAAAAAGTAAGGGGCTCCTCTGGTGTATTCTTGTCTTATGCGGTTTTGTTTTTCAGGAGGAAGAGGCTGAAAGGCTTCATTTACTCCGTCAAAAACCACATCGATTTTGTCCCTTTCGACGTTGAAAGACCGAATAATATCTTCTTTTGAGTAGTTGGAAACCGTAGCAATACGTGTGGCTTTCCGCGCAAACTCCGGGAAAAAGCGGTTATAGTATTTTTCTATTATCCAGGGGAAGTCTTTGGGGCGGTGCACAAAGTTGATGTCGTGTATTACCGCCAGTTGTGGCACTTTGGTTTTTAAGGAAAGGTACCCGTCAGGCGACAAAAAAAGGTCTGCTTTGTACTTTTTCAGTACCCGTGGAATTTGATATTCAAACCATAAATAGAAAAGGATGGGATGCCTTGCCGGAGGGCCAATCACAACAGGAATTATATTTTTTGAGAAGATGAAGTCTTCCGAATAGGGCCTGTCGAAAATAAAAATAAACTGGTGCTCAGGGTGGTTTTGGGTTATGCGCCTGAGGGTTTCGAATGAAAACCATCCGATACCTTCCAGCTTTCCCTTTAGAAGTAACCTTGTATTTACTGCAATCCTCATATTGGCCAGTTGAAAATAGAAACAAAATTACAATATCTTTGCAGTATAGCTAAAATAAATGAAGACGTTCACAAAATACATTCTCCAAAAAATACTGGGTTTTAAAACATACCTTTATATTTTTTCGCTTTTTGTTATTGTAAAAATACGCTGGGATAAAAAGGAAAGGGATTTTTTCCATTTCCTTTCGCTTCTTCCCGCCGGAGGCAATGTTCTCGACCTTGGGGCAAATATTGGTGTTACAAGTTATCATTTGTCGCGTGCACTGCCGGAAAGCACCATTTTTTCTTTTGAACCTTTACAGGTAAATATGGATATTTTGAGACGGGTGAAAAAACGGTTTCGTCTGGAGAATGTCCGGGAATATTTGCTGGCTGCGGGAGATGAAAATGCGACCCTCAAAATGGTAATGCCGGTTATAAATAACGTTCCTATGCATGGTTTGAGCCATGTGATACACAAGGATATTACGGAAAATAATTCCGGATTCATTTCTGAGGTCCCGGTGGTAAAACTGGATGATTTTCAGGAACTGGTTAACAGTTCGCAACGGGTTACGGGGATGAAAATTGATGTGGAAAACTTTGAATTTTATGTGTTGAAAGGGGCGAAGAAGTTGATTGAAAAGAATAAGCCGGTAATTTATTGTGAATTGTGGGATAACGAAAATCGGAAAAATTGTGTCTCACTTTTAAATAAATTGGGTTATTCCGCGTTCATACTTCATAAAAAAGAGTTGGTTGCGTTTAATGAAATGAACAATCATAAACACAATTTCTTTTTTATTCCGGATTCATTAACTGATTGATTCAAATTATTTTGAGACGTAAGTTTGTTACTAACCTCATATTGTTGCTTTTCCTTAACCTGCTGGTGAAACCGTTTTGGATTTTTGGCATTGACCGAACCGTTCAAAACCTGGTAGGCGATGAAAGTTACGGACTCTATTTTGCCCTGTTCAATTTTTCGATGATCCTGAACATGCTGCTTGATGTGGGAATTACCAGTTACAATAATCGTAACATTGCCCGACATAACTATTTGCTTCCCAAACATCTGGGAAATATTGTAGGGTTGAAGCTGGTGCTGGCACTGGTTTATGCTGCTTTTAGCCTGACGATTGCCGCTGTGATTGGGTACGACAAAATCCAGTTTCACCTGCTGTTCTTTCTTATTTTCAACCAGTTTCTTATTTCGTTCACCCTTTACCTGCGTTCCAATATTAGTGCGTTGCATCTGTTTCGTACCGACAGCCTCATTTCTGTGCTCGACCGTACCCTGATGATTATCATTTGCAGTGTTTTACTTTTTACCGACGTTTTGGGAGGCCGGTTCAATATCCAATGGTTTGTTTATGCACAAACAATAGGATATGCTTTAACAACTTTTGTCACGTTTCTTGTCGTTTTACACAAAGCAGGAAAAATAAAGGTGCGGTTTGATCTGAAATTCTTTGTGGTTTTCCTTCGAAAGTCGTACCCATATGCCTTGCTTTTTTTGTTGATGGCCTTGTATAACCGCATTGACTCTGTAATGCTGGAGCGTTTGTTGCCGGGAAAAGTGGGGCATGAGCAGGCCGGTATTTACGCGCAGGCATTTCGGTTGCTGGATGCCGTTTCCATGTTCGGAGTTCTTTTTGCGGGGCTGTTACTGCCTATTTTTTCAAAAATGATAAAGCAGAATGAACCCGTAGGGCAGATGGTAAAACTTTCTTATACTCTGCTGATTGTTCCGGCCATCATCATTGCCGTTTCAAGTGTTTATTACGACCAGGAAATCATGTCGCTATTATATAAATCGAATACCGCTTACTCTTCAGACTTGCTGGGTATCCTGATGATTGGTTTTATTGGCATCGCCAATACATATATTTTCGGGTCGTTGCTTACCGCCAACGGCAGCCTGAAACAACTCAACCTGATGGCTTTTGTGGGAATGCTACTAAATGTTACCCTGAATTTGATATTGATTCCCCGTTTCCAGGCCTACGGTTCGGCTTACGCTAGCCTTTCCACCCAACTTTTCACCGGTGGAGCCCAACTCATATTGGCACTTTCTGTTTTTAAATTAAAGCCTGGTATTTCTTATGTTTTCCGGCTTTTGGTATTTACTGGTGTGGTAATAGCACTGGCGGGTATTACCCATAATATGGTAAATTGGGTGTACGGGTATTTTCTGATGATTGCAGGTTCGTTAATATTTGCTTTTCTTATCAGGCTTATTAGTATAAAAGACATGTACAAAATAATTCTTTACGAATAGAAATGGCCAACCCAACCATAGAAGAACTTCGGAATAGCGGGAAATATAAGCTGGTGGGCGAGTTGGAGCACCACCGGATAAAAGAGTTTGTTATGGACCAGTTAACCACTGAAAGCCGGTTGATTCGCTGGTTTATGGTTTACCAGGTTGTTATGAGTCTGGTGGGGTTGTTCTTTTTTACGCGGCCCCTTGTGCTGGCTATTCGCGGAGATATGCAGCCCCTGTTTTACCTGATAGCAGCTGTTATTTTTTCGTTTACTTTACTGGTGGTCATTCATGAATTGCTGCATGCCCTGGCTTTGAAGGTAACCGGTGCGCCCCGCATTCGAATTGGGGGGTACCTTAAAAAGTTTATTTTTTATGCAGAGGCCGATCGCCATGTGTTAAACAGGGATCAGTTTGCATTGGTGGCACTTGCTCCGTTTGTGGTAGTAAAATTGATTACACTTACCGGTATAATTTTTACTTTAGGCCAACCTGTATTCTATTTCTGGATTTTTGTGATGAGTGTCCACAGCCTCTTTTGTGCCGGCGATATTGGGATGCTATCGTTTTTTGACCGGTTTCCCGGTTCCGGGATTTACACATTCGATGTGAAAGAGGAAAAGCGGAGTTATTTCTACCGGAAGGTTTAGAACTCCATCACGGCGGTTGTTTGTTTCCCGGGGTCAGAAATCATTTTCAGATTGCCTCCGTGCAGCAGCATAATTTGCCGGGAAAGACTGAGTCCGATTCCCGAACCCGATTCTTTGGTTGTAAAAAACGGAACAAAAATTTTGTCCATTAAATCTTCCGGAATACCGGGCCCGTTATCTGCCACAATAATATGGACATGCCCGTTTTCATGGATATCGCCTTTAAGGATTACTTTTCCTTCCGGATTGTTTTTTAATGCTTCCAGCGAGTTTTTAACCAGGTTGATCAGTACCTGGGAAATTTGTTTTTTGTCGGCAAAAATTTCCAAATCAGGTGGATGTAATTCGAGGCTGATGGTAATGTTTTCGCTGTTGGGGTCGGTATTAACAAGCGTAATTGTATTTTCAAAAAGCTGTTCAAGCCTCACCGGTTTTTTATCAGGAGGAGGAATGCGGGTGAGTTTTCGGTAGGTATCCACAAAGCTGATAAGTCCCGTACTTCGTTCGTTGATTACTTCAAGGCCTTTAATGGTGTTTCCAATTATTTTTGGGGAAGGAGTGTCCCCGTGAGCATCTTTGTAATAACCCAAAATGGTTTGCGAAAGCGAAGTGATGGGGGCAACGCTGTTCATAATTTCATGCGTTAACACTCTGATGAGTTTTATCCAGCTTTCCAACTCTTTGGTTTCCATTTCATTTTTAATGTCCTGAATGGCAACCAACTGGAATTTGTCCTGCGCTGTTTTAAAAAGGGTCGATTTTAGGGAAAGTTGAATCGTACCCGTTTTGCTGCTGTAATTTACCAGTTTTCTTTCGCCGGGTTTTAATTCTTTTATAGCAAAACCTAATTTTTTGTCTACTCTCTGCAACTGGTTAATGTGGGTCAGCGGATTGCAATTTAGTAAACTGCGGGCTGTAGTATTTGATAAGAAAATATTGCCTTGTTCGTTGAAAGTAATAATCCCGATGGAAACGTGTTCCAGTATGGTTTTAAAATATTGTTCCTGTTTTTGTAGTTCAATTTTAATGTTTTTAATCGATTTATTGACCTTGTTCAGGCTGATGTTGAGTTCATTTAGTGACTTATTTCCTGTGTTTGCCGGGAAGTTAAGGCTGGAGTCGTCATTTCTGACAGCATCAAAAAAGAAAGCGATTTGGCGGTTTGTCCGGTTCAGGTAACGAATAAGTTCTGTTACCTGGAAAACAAATATTACAGCCAGAAAAATGCCCAAAGCAGGTATCTCCCGGTCGAAAAATATCCAACCTGCTAATAGAGCAGAAACTGCGAGGAGGCAGCATCTGAGAATAATATTCAGGTAAAGGTTTTTGCTTCCCATTTTTACAGGTTGAATTTTTTCATTTTATTGTAAAGCGTTTGGCGTGTTATTCCAAGTTTCTCTGCGGCCGCTGATAAATTCTGTCCGTTTTTTTGCAATGCCCTCACAATCATTTTTTCTTCCATTTCCCCGATGGTGCCGTCAAAAATATCACTCATTCCATGGGGTGTCCGGTTAAAAAAGAAATCGTCGGGAGTCAACTCCTTTTTGTCTGAAAGAATCACTGCTTTTTCAATGGTGTGTTGCAATTCCCGTACATTGCCGGGCCAGCGGTAGTCTATCAGTTTAGACCAGCCTGCTTCGGAAATTACAGAGCACGGCTTTCGGTATTTGTTGCAGTATATTTTCAGAAAATATTCGGCAATGGCTTCAATGTCTTTTTTTCGTTCCCGAAGCGGTGGAATTTCGATTTGGATGGTATTGATTCGGTATAACAAATCCTCCCGGAAAGTTCCGGCTGCAACCATTTCGGTTACGTTGCGGTTGGTGGCACAAATCAACCGGATGTCCACAGGGACTGGCTTGTTACTTCCAATAGGCGTGACCTCCCTGTTTTGCAAAACCGATAAAAGTTTGGGTTGGAGGTGTAATGGGAGGTTCCCGATTTCATCAAGAAAAAGTGTGCCGCCATTTGCGTTTTCAATTTTTCCGGTGCGGTCTTCGCGGGCATCGGTAAACGCTCCTTTTTTGTGTCCGAAAAGTTCGCTTTCAAAAAGTGTTTCGCTAACAGCGCCCATGTCCACGCCTACCATTATTTCATCGGAACGTTTCGAATGGCGGTGCAGTTCACGGGCAATCAGTTCCTTGCCGGTGCCATTGTCGCCAGTGATTAGTACATTGGCATCGGTTTTGGCCACCCTTCGCACCAGGTTTAGTACATGTAACATTTGCGGCGACTGGGCAATAATAAAATGTTTTTCCCGGTTGATTTCGCTCTTTAATGCACTCTCCTTTTGCTTTAGTTTTTTAATCTCTTTTTTAGACTGCTGAAGTTTGAGCACATTACGCAGAGTGGCCTTGAGTTTTTCGTTGTCCCAAGGTTTCAGAATAAAGTCGGCTGCCCCCTTTTTCAGGGCTTTCACCGCCAGTTCCACATCGCCGTATGCGGTAAAAAGTACCACCTCCATTTCGGGGCGTATTTCCCTGATTCGTGAAAGCCAGTATAATCCCTCGTTGCCGGTATTAACACCTGCCGTAAAGTTCATGTCAAGGAGTACTAAATCATACAGGCCAGATTCGAGCAACGCAGGAAGCTGGTTGGGGTTGGTGATTGTTTTTACTTCGTCAAAATCATCCTGAAGCAACATTTCCAGAGCGCTTATGATGCTTTTGTTGTCGTCGACTATGAGTAATTTACCTTTGGTCATTTTACATTTTTCTAAAAATGTGGCTAAAGCCAAATCAGCTTTCAGTTTATTTATCGGTTAAAACCGACGGCAATAATATTCTCCTTTTGCTCCATTTATTTCTGTTATATGCATTTTTTCTTCTATTGCCGTTGGCTTCAGCCAACGACTTAAAAGTCATTGAATGACTTTTGGCTTTAGCCTCATTTATTATTCTTTGAAATATAGCTCCAACCATATTTTTGCATAAACTCATCCACTTCCTCATTAAAAGACTTTGTACGATGGTGGCTCTCCTGATTATCAATATATTTTCTAACTGCCACAGCATGGCTTTCACTCACACTTACGGCCCAGTAATCATCCTGCCAGGAAAACTTTTGCGGAATCAAATTATTTTTATTTATCCAAAACGAAGATTCTCCTTTAATTAACTGGGCAATTTTGCTTATAGTCTGTTCTCTTCCAAGTGAAACAAGGCAGTGAAGGTGTTCTTTGTGTCCATTTACTGAATCAAGCCAGATTCCCTTTTCACGGGCATTTTCATAAATGTGAAAAAATACTTTCTTTCTAAGTTCTAATGAATTTAAAAAGGGTTTTTTGTATTTGGTTGAAAAAACCAGGTGCACCCAGATTTTTACCCAACTCATAGGTTTTATGTTTTTGATTAATTTTTCTAAAGTGGCTAAAGCCAATTATTTTCTGCTGTTTCTATCCGTCGGTTAAAACCGACCGACTTTTATTTTTCATTGATATTTTATTCCTTTTTCTGTGATTGTTGTATTTCAAAAGTAGGAGAGAATCATCTTAAATCAAATACTGTGTCAAAAAATTTTACACAATTTGTCTATTTTTTTTACAAGCGACAGAATCAAAAGACTTTTTATTGTGTGTAATTGTTTGTTAGACAATTGTTTGTGTTTTTTGGCATTTGTTTAGCGTATAAAAACGAGATTCAAAAGAAAAATGGGAATGAATATCAAGATCGTCATACTTTTAACTACACTTTTCATTTTCGGCACTGAAATGTCTTTCGCACAAAAACAATGGACGCTGGACGAATGCATTAACTATGCTCTTCAAAATAATCTTGAAATTGAATCACAGAGAATTACGACGAAAACATCGAAAGAAAATTTTGAACAGTCGAAAAGAAACAGGCTTCCTCAAATCAATGCGGGTTCCGGATACAGCATAAATTTTGGTAAGTCGGTAGATCCCAATACAAACAGTGTGACTTATAACAGTTTTGCATCAAACAGTTATTCCCTGCAAGGAGGTATTTCCCTGTTCGATGGTTTTGTTCGCAATAACCAGATTGCCTATTCCCGGTTTATGCTTCTGGCCGGTATTGAAAATGAAAAGGTCGTGAAAATAGATATTGCGTTTGGGGTAATGAATGCATTTCATAATTCATTGTACTATAAAGGGCTACTGGATATTGTAAAGGAACAAAAAGCGCTTTCGGAGATGAACCTCGAAAAAATAGAAAAGCAGGCGGAAGTTGGCATTAGCGCCAAAACGGATATTCTGGAAATTGAGGCCAGGCTGGCTGATGAAGAGCTGCTGGTAATCAGGACGCAAAATAATTTGAAGGCTTCAATTCTGGAATTAAAAAGGACGATGAATTTCCCGGCAAGTGAAGAACTGGAGCTAAAACAAATCAGCGATATCGATTTTATTGAAGCGACAGTTTTTGAGAATGCAGACACGGTGTATTCGATGGCCCTGGAACACCTTCCGTCGTTAAAAGCAAAACATCAGCAACTGATGGCTGTTGAAAGATCGCTTTCCATTGCAAAGGGCTCACTTTACCCATCGCTTTCGCTTTCAGGAGGGTACTATACCGGTTTTCACGAAACCCGTACCGATGACCAGGGGAATACCATTTCATTCAGGGATCAGATAAAAAACAATGCTTCACAGTCGATAAGTCTTTCGCTTTCCATCCCCATATTTAGTCGGTGGAACAGCCGATCGGCGATCAAGATTAATAAGTTGGAGTTGGAGAAAGAAAAAGTGGAGTTGGAGAACTTCAAAAATCAATTGTATTACGAGATAGAATCTTATTGCCAGGAGCTATCGGCTGTTTCAGCAGAATACCTTCAGGCAAAAAAACAAACGGAATCGAACTGGCTGGCGTATGAAGTGGCACAAAAGAAAAAAGAACAGGGGCTGTTCAATGTTATTGACTTTTATACCAGTAAGAACCTGCTCTCGAATGCTTTGGGAGAATTGTTGCGTACAAAAATGGAATACCTTGTAAAACGAAAAACCATCGACTTTTACATGGGAAAACCGGTATTTAAAAATGTAACGGAGTGATTGGGTGAAGCGATTTGTAATCGCTTTATAAAAAATAGGTTTTAATGATTATATATGTTTTCAGTAATAGGTTGCTTTTCCCTTTATACATCGGGTTCATGTAACGTAAAAACTTAAAAACAACGAAAATGGGAATGGATAAAGCAATAGAAAAGAAAAAGGGTTTACGCAAGAAACATGTGTTCTACATCCTGGCGGGCGGGTTGTTTGTTGCCCTTATTTTGCAAATTATATTTGCTTCAGGCACGTCTACTCTCAAAGTGGAAAAGGACAAACTGACCATCGATGAAGTGAAGTACGGGCAGTTTAATGACTACATTCGGGTAATTGGGAATGTGCAACCTATTACTACTATTTACCTTGATGCCGAAGAAGGAGGACGGGTAGAGGAACGGTTGATTGAAGAGGGAACCATGGTTGAAAAGGGCGATGTTATTCTGAAACTCGAAAACAGCATGTTGTACCAGGACATTATGAACAGCGAATCGAGCCTGGCCCAGAAACAAAATATGCTCCGGCAAACCCGAATAAGTTTTGAGACGCAGCAGATAGAATCGAAAAGGCATCTGCTTAATTCCCATTTCGACATTCTCCGGAAAAAAAGGAACTATGAACAACAGAAAGCGTTGTATGCCGATGAATTGGTTGCGCAGGAAAACTATTTGCAAGCAAAAGAAGATTGCGAGTATGCGATTGAGATGCAGAAAATTAATAAATTAAAGGCAAAACAGGATTCGTTGATCAGGGTTTCTGAAATGAAACAACTGGAGAGTGACCTGGAAAAGATGCAACTTATCCTGAAACTGGTGTATGAACGACTGGATAAACTTAACGTAAAAGCACCGGTAGACGGCCAGTTGGGAATGCTCGATGCAGAAATAGGGCAGAGTATTGGCAGGGGACAGCGCATTGGGCAGATCAATGTTTTGACCAATTTTAAAATTGAAGCGCTGATTGATGAACATTACATTGACAGGGTGCGCCGCGAACTTGATGCTACTTTCGAGCGGCAGGATAAAGTTTTCGGGCTAATGGTAAAAAAAGTGTATCCGGAAGTGCGGGAAGGGCAGTTTAAGATTGACCTGGTTTTTACTGACGAACGGCCGGATAACATCCGCACCGGGCAAACGTATTACATCAATCTGCAACTTGGTCAGCCACAAAATTCGTTTTTGATAGCACGAGGGGGGTTTTTCCAATCTACCGGAGGGCAGTGGGTTTATGTGCTGGATGAGTCGGGAAATACCGCCACGAAGCGGATAATTCAGATCGGAAGGCAGAATCCAAATTATTATGAAGTGATTAGTGGCCTGCAAGAAGGGGAAAAAGTGGTAACTTCAAGCTATGAGTTATTTGGGGATAATGACAAGCTCGTTTTGCAATAAGGAGCAGAGGGGAAAGAGTGTGGAACAAGGGGTAAAGATGAGCGTGTGCGGAACAGAAGAAAATTAGAAAACTAAAAATAGGATATGAATCAATGGGGTAACTTTAGAGCAGTGCTTTTTTTACACTTTGCTCCATTCCATTGTAAAAAACTAAAGTTATGGCACATTTCAGAAAAACAGTTTTAACGAATATTAATTGAAAGCAAAATGTAGTTGGATTAGTGAGTTTTGCTTAACCGCCTGCTCTCTGCTCTTAACTCTTTGCTCTTAGCATTTTATAATATGATAAAAACAGAAAACCTGACAAAAATTTTCCGTACAGAGGAAGTAGAGACCTCCGCCTTGAACAAGGTTAGTATCCATATTCAAAAAGGCGAATTTGTGGCGGTAATGGGCCCTTCGGGATGTGGAAAGTCAACGTTGCTAAACATTATCGGTTTACTGGACAACCCGACGGAGGGGAAGTATCAGTTTGATGGTGTTGAAGTAGCCGGTTTGCGTGAAAGGCAGCGTACGATGCTACGTAAGGGAAACATTGGTTTTGTTTTTCAGAGTTTTAACCTGATTGACGAACTGAATGTTTACGAAAATGTGGAACTGCCGCTCATTTATTTGAAGCTGAAAGTCCGCGAACGAAAAGAGATGGTGGGCAAAGTACTGGAACGTATGAAAATAGGGCACCGCAAAAAACATTTTCCCCAGCAGCTGTCAGGGGGGCAACAGCAGCGCGTGGCCATTGCAAGGGCTGTTGTTGCCAATCCAAAGTTGATCCTTGCCGATGAGCCTACTGGTAACCTCGACTCAAAAAACGGCCTCGAAGTTATGAACCTGCTTACCGAACTGAACCGCGAAGGAACCACTATTATTATGGTAACCCACTCGCTGCACGATGCCGGTTTTGCGCACCGGGTCATTAACCTGTTCGACGGCGAGGTTCTTACGGAGAATGTAAACGAAAGGATAGCAGAGATACTGTAGAGAAGCCTCTCCCTGTCCCCCCGGGGAAGGGGATTTTAGACCTTCAAGGTTTCTGAAACCTTGAAGGCTTGGCCGCAAATAATATAATAATAAAATGAACAAAAGTATTTTGAAAAACAGGCAAGAAAGTCCCCTTTCAGGGGATTTAGGGGTGAACTGCGAGTTGGCAATGCCGGAGAGGGGCAACAAGAAATCCTGTGGAGGCGCTGAGATGTGAGTAAAATTACATGTTAAAAATGAGAAGGTTATGTGTCAGCTAATAAAAATCGTATTTCGAAATATAATTAAGAATTTCAAACAGTCAGTCTTGAATATTGTGAGCCTGACACTGGGGATCGCTGCCATTTTGTACATTTTTACGTACATATTTCATCAATCCGGTTTCGATAGGTTTCATACAAAATCAGAGAGGATATACAGATGCGTTGCCGATGTGAAATTTGGAAATACCGTTGAAAAGCTTACTAATTCACAAATACCACTAGCCGAAACAGCATTAAACGATTTACCTGAGGTTGAAGCAGCAACACGGCTTTTTTACGACGAGAAAGTAAATCTCGAAATAGAGAATAAATGTTTTTATGAAAATATTTTTTGGTATGCTGAAGGTAATTTCTTCCAAATATTTGACTTCAACCTTTTAAGCGGAGATAAAAACACGGTATTAACTGAACCTAACACAATTATTCTGACTGAAAATTATTCGAAACAGTTATTCGGAATTGAAAATCCCATTGGGAAAATTATTAAAGTTAAAGAATTGCAAAACAGTTTCAGGGTAACCGGCATATTAGAAAATATACCTGCCAACTCGCATTTACAATTTAAGTTTCTGGCATCATTCAAATCAATCCCCAACGAAAGATTAAAGAGGATGAGCGATTGGGGAAATTTTGCCAGTTTATATACCTACCTGTTATTGAATGAAAATACCAACATTTCTTCTTTTAAAAAGAAGTACAACGATTTTCCAAACGATTATGTAAATGGAATGCTAAAAAATTTGAATTTGTCTTTAGCACAGTTTGCAAGGGATGGAAACTATTTCGACCATCGATTACAGCCGCTTAACGAAATTTATCTGGACCCGGTTTTTTCAGACCAAATTCATAAATACGGGAACAAACAGCACCTGGTCATCCTTGCAATAATTGCTTTGTTTATTCTGATAATTGCTTGTTTAAATTTTATTAATTTAAGTACGGCCTTCTCTTCGTTAAGAGCCAAAGAAATAGGCATAAAAAAAGTAATTGGTTCATCTAAAAACAAGTTAATTGTACAAATTCTATCAGAGACCTTTTTACAATGTAGTATCGCACTTATTTCTGCCCTGGTGATATTGTTTTTCGGTCTTTCTGTTTTAAATCAGTTTACAGATATCGATATCGAATATCAATATTTTTACAATACCTATTCCATTTTAACAATTTTGTTAATACCTGTTGTAATAACCGCAATGGCTGGTATTTATCCGGCAATTATTATTTCCAAATTCAATCCGGTTGTATCGTTAAAAGGAAATTTGTTAAACCGGGGGGCAAAATTGTATATGCGGAACGGTCTGGTAGCTTTTCAATTTATAGTATTTATAGTTTTGGTTTGCAGTACTATTTTGGTAAAAAAACAATTGCTTTTTCTACGAAGCCAGAATCCCGGGTTCAATAAAGAAAATGTTCTGATAGTTAAAAATTCCCGTCAATTGAAGGACAAAAGATTAATTTTTAAAGACGAATTATTAAAATCGCCTGATGTCCTTAGCGCATCATACACATCCGCTTTACCGTCAATGTTTGACGATGCTTCCAACATGTTTCAAGTACCCAACTCTAATGAAAAAGTAATACTTAACAGGATTTTTGTTGATGAAGATTTTGAGAAAACATTAAAAATAGAAATTGCAGAAGGTAGTTTTTTTACAGAAGAAAGAGGCAATGAAAACAATAATGCCTTAGTAAATAGAAAAGCTGCTGAAATGCTTGGTTGGAGGGATATTCAGGATAAAGTTATATACGATTTCAATTATAGGAAACAGTATAATATTATCGGTATCGTTGAAGATTTTAATATTAAATCGTTCAAGGAAGAAATCCTGCCATTTATTATCCGAAAAGAAGCTCAGCATGATTATCTGGCTGTTCGGATACAACCACAAAGTGCTGTTTCTGTGGTTAAACTGATAGAAGAAAAGTGGAAACAATTTAACATGAAATCAGTACTTGATTATGAATTTCTTGACCGTTCCTTTGATAATCAATATAAGGCAGAAGTTCGTTTGGGTAAAATGGTTGGATTGTTTTCATTCATTTCAATTCTGATTGCATGCTTCGGATTATTCGGTTTGGTTTCGTTTATCGCTAACCGAAAAGTTAAAGAAATCGGCATCCGCAAAGTTAACGGCGCCAAAGTTTCCGAAATACTTACTATGCTCAATAAAGATTTCATAAAATGGGTAGTGATTGCTTTTGTTATCGCTGCTCCCATTGCGTACTACGCCATGAATAAATGGCTCGAAAACTTTGCCTACAAAACCACTTTGAGCTGGTGGATATTTGCATTGGCCGGAGTGCTGGCTTTGGGGATTGCATTATTAACGGTTTCGTTTCAATCATGGAAAGCAGCTACGAGAAATCCGGTTGAAGCGCTGCGATATGAATAAACAATCTGCTTTTTCACCCTCTGACTCCCTGAAGGGAGAACCTGAAAAAGCTACGAATGATAATAAAATGAACAAAAGTATTTTGAAATACTTGCTCAAAAGTCCCCTTTCAGGGGATTTAGGGGTGAAATGTGAGCTGGCAAGCGGGCGGCTACGCGGAATCCTGTGGAGGCGCTCAGGTATGAATGATGAGGTTTCAGAAATGAAATAATTATGAATGAAAACAGTAAGGTGTAAATAACTAAAAAAGAAAGTATGTTCAAGACTTTGATTAAATATAAATTCAGGAAGATTTTCAAACCGGAACAAAAAAATCTGGTTAACCTGGTTGGATTAACCATTGCATTAATGGTATTTATTGTAATTTTTCATGTTACATCCTTTGAACTAAGTTTTGATAAATTCCACCCTGATTACAAGGATATCTACAGGGTACAAAATACCAGAATTTACAAAAATCTTGTTGACGAAAGTGCTGGTTGTCCGCCGGCAACAGGCCCTACGTTGCACGCAGAAATTAGCGATATAACTGATTTTACAAGAGTGAAACCACTTTCCAACAGCGTAATTACAGTTATAAAAGGGAGCGAACGCTCAAATTACCCACACAACAATCTGTTCTATGCAGATGATTCCTTTTTTGATCTTTTTTCGTCCGGTTTTGTAGCCGGAAAAAGAGAAGGGATTTTGAGTCAGGCCCGTACCGCTGTTGTTACCAAATCGTTTGGCCTGAAATATTTTGGAACTGAAAATGTGTTGGGCGAGCATTTTTCCTGCAACAGCAGTGAGGGATTTGACGAGTTTACTATTACCGGGGTGATTGAAAACTGGCCGGAAAATTCGTACCTGAATTTTGATTGTCTTCTGTCGTATCCAACGTTGGAAAATCATAACAGCGATGCTATTAATAATTGGGGCTGGAATTCATTTAACACATTTGTGAAACTGAATCCGGATGCAAACCCGGACTCGGTTGAACAGCAACTTAAAGATGTGGTGAAAAAATACCATTTGTTCAACGATGAAATGACCCGCGAATTTACGCTTCAACCAATAGAGCAAATACATCTCAATTCAGACCTCAGGCATGAAATTGGCCGGAGGAGCAATGCGTCATCCATTTATACCTTAAGTTTAATCGCCATTTTTATTCTTTTGATAGGCTGGGTAAATTATATTAACATAGCGGCGTCGCAAACCAAAAAGCAACTTTTATCTATTCATATTAAAAAAGTACTTGGAGGAACAAAAGGGCTGCAGGTTTTTGATTCTGTTATGGACGGTATTCTTTTAAATACAATAGCCTTGGCAAGCGCCACTTTTTTTGTAAAAATACTAACCCCGTCTTTTAGTCATTTGTATGATTTTAAAATATATGATTTAAGTATGAGTAAGTGGCTTGTAATTATTTTGGTCAGCTATGCTATTTCAATAGTATCAGGTATTATTTCTGCATTTACATTAGCCGATACAAAACAACTTGTTAAAACAAGAAAGGGAAATATTTACGGTAAATCATTTTCATTGCGAAATGCATTTGTCGTTTTTCAGTTTGTTGTTTCAATTGTATTTATCATTACAACAACCTTGATAATAAAGCAGATAAATTTTTTGGACGAAAAGCAGAACGAAATGGATTTAGGGAATATTATTACGATAAAAGCCTTAACCAGTGAAGATTCATTTGTGCAATCGCAAAAAGCATTCATGAATGAAATAAATCAGATTCCGGGGATATTGAATGTATCAACTTCATCATCGGTTCCCGGAGCTAATTTTTCAAATGTTATCGGCGGGATTCATCCGATTGGCGAAGATCCTGGCAAAGGAATAAAGTGCAGTTTTATTGATATAAATGAAAATTATTTCGACATCTATCAAATACCAATACTGGCAGGCAGAAATTTTTATGCGAAAGGTGCAAATCCGCCTCAATCGGTATTAATCAACAGAAAGGCTGCCGAGATGTTTGGATTTGAAACGCCCTCGGAAAGCATCAACCAGGAGCTGATATTAAGGGAATACAGTGGTCAAAAACGCCTGATTGTTGGGGTGGTGGAAGACTTTAATCATCATTCGCTGGAAGAGCCTGTCCAGCCAACCATGTATCATTTTTTTGAATATGGCAATTATATTTCCATAAAATACAGCCCAACACTGGAGAGTAAAATTATCCATTTATGCACAAATGCCTGGGAAAAAAATTGTTCTTCGCAGCCCTTCGATTTTAGTTTTAATGATCAATATTATGCGTCGCAATACAGTAAGTATCGTCTTTTTAGTCGCCTGGTTACTACTTTTTCATTGCTGATTATTCTGATTTCCAGTATTGGCCTGTATGCGTTGGCAAAATTTACCATTGGCAACAGGGTGAAAGAAATAGGTGTACGGAAAGTCAACGGAGCCAGGATTACTGAAATATTATCGATGCTTAACAAAGACTTTGTAAAAAGGGTAGTGATTGCTTTTGTTATTGCTACTCCCATTGCGTACTATGCCATGAATAAATGGCTCGAAAATTTTGCTTACAAAACCAGTTTAAGCTGGTGGATTTTTGCCCTGTCGGGAGTATTGGCGCTGGCAATTGCATTACTAACGGTAAGCTGGCAAAGCTGGCGGGCAGCTACGCGGAACCCGATGGAGGCGTTGCGGTATGAGTAACCGCCTGTGGTGACTGTAAAATGAGAGTTAACAGGAAACAAAATTGAATACATGGGACTAAATTCGTTTAAAATGGTAGTTCGGCAGTTAGCCCGTAACAAAGTATTTTCCGCAATAAGTATTGTTGGACTGGCCATTGGAATTGCCTGCGGATTGGTAATCTATGAAATTATTAGCTACGAATCGGGGTTTAATAAATTTAACAAAAACTACCCAAATATTTATCGGGTAATTAATCAGTTAGAACCTTCCGGGATTGGGACAGTGCTTGCAGAAGGGCAGGTTCATCCGCTTGGGGCAGCTATTCGAAATGATTTTCCCGGAGTCGTTGCAGCAATGACTTTTTATGCCGAAAAAGGCCAGATTTCGATTGAAAACGAAAATGGAGCTTTCGATCGGTATCTGGAGGCCGATGGTTTGGTGTACGCAGAGCCACAGGTTTTTCAGATATTTGACTTCAAATTTTTGGCAGGGAATCCTCAAAATGCGCTTTCAAATTCCGGGAGTATTGTTATTAATTCTTCACTGGCACAAAAGTATTTCAAATTAAGTCAAGGAAATGAAAGTGACGCTTTGGGAAAGCCTATAAACATCAATAACAAAGGCACGTTTAGTGTAACTGGTGTATTTGCTGATTTGCCTGAAACTACCGATCTCCCATTTAAACTTATCGGCGACTACAAAAGCCAACCTGCATCAAACCCGTATTTCAATAACGGCACCGACTGGCAAGAGTATAATTCAAATACCAATTGTTACTTGCTTTTACCTGATGAAATCTCAGCAATCAATTTTGAAAGCCAGCTTGTTTCTTTTTCCGCAAAATATATGGGAACCGAGTCTCCTGTTAAACAAAAATATGTTTTGCAACCTTTATCCAAACTTCATTCATGGGAAGTTGGTAATTACAGCCACCGGCAAGTACCCGAAAAAGCGCTGTACTTGCTTGGCTTTGTGGGGCTGTTCATTATACTTTTGGCTTCAATCAATTTTGTCAATTTATCCACTGCACAATCCTCCAGAAGATTTAAGGAAATTGGTGTAAGAAAAATCTCAGGCGTCAGTAGATTTCAATTGATTTGGCAGTTTATGGGAGAAACAATTCTGGTTTCGTATATCGCTGCGGTGATTGGGTTAGGCGTTGCCCATGTCATGTTTATTTATCTTACCGATATACTTGGCTACCGACTAACCCTGGATTTGTTAAAAAATGGCGGAACCCTGATTTTTTTGATTATCTCAACCTTTTTAATAGGAATTATTTCAGGTATTTATCCTTCAATTATTATGTCGGGAATGAAACCTGTGGGGAGCCTGAAAAATTTCCTTTCGGTAAAAGGTAATTCTGGCTCGGTATCCGTCAGGCGCGTGCTTGTTATTGCCCAATTTGTGGTCTCACTGGTATTAATGACCGGGACCTTGGTAATGCAGAAACAGATTAAATATTTTTTCTCCGCCGATATTGGATTTAATAAAGAGGCAATCCTGATAACTAAAATTCCTGAAGTGGAAAAAAGTAAGCTGGAGTTATTAAGAGCCAACCTGTTAAAATATCCGGATATAAAGCAGGTCAGCTTCGAATCAACCAGCCCTATGGCTGATTGGAAAGTTAGTAACAGCATTAATTATCCAACTATTGAGCCAAACCTGTACCTGGGAAATTTAAAAACTATCGACGAAAATTATCTTGAACTTTATGAAATCCCATTAATTGCCGGAAGAAATTGCAGCGAAAGAAAGAATTCAGGAGAAGCCATTGTTAACCGGAAGTTGATACAATTACTTGGTTTCAAAGATCCCAATAGTGCTATTGGTGAAATTTTCAGTTATGGTAGAGAAAATATGAAATTCACTATTGTTGGCGTAGTTGAAGATTTTCATGCTATGTCGCTTCAACAAGAAATGGACCACATAATTCTGAGCAATGTAGGTTTTAATATTAAAGAAATTGCCGTAAAAATTAATCCTGTTACTGCCAGTTTAACAGGATATAACAGTTCTATTGATAAGATTAAAAAAGAATGGGAAACTACTTTCCCGGAGGATGTTTTTGAATATGAATTCCTTGATCAGAAGATTGCAGGTTTTTATAACAGCCAGGTTAATACCTTAAAACTGGTTCGTCTTTTTGCACTTATTGCAATATTTATCGGTTCTCTTGGATTATATGGTCTAATCTCGTTTATCGCCAGTCAAAAAATAAAAGAAATCGGCATCCGCAAAGTTAATGGCGCCAAAGTATCAGAGATCCTTACTATGCTCAATAAAGATTTTGTAAAGTGGGTGGCAATTGCTTTTGTTATCGCTACTCCAATTGTGTACTACGCCATGAATAAATGGCTCGAAAATTTTGCTTACAAAACCAGTTTAAGCTGGTGGATTTTTGTCCTGTCGGGAGTATTAGCGCTGGCAATTGCATTACTAACGGTAAGCTGGCAAAGCTGGCGGGCAGCTACGCGGAATCCAGTGGAGGCTCTCCGTTATGAATAGGAAAGGGAGGAAATATCGATTGCAAGGGTGGAAGGTGTTGAAGTTTAATTAAAATTTTAAAGCATCGAAACATGACTTGGTACAACATGAAATTAATCGCCCGCAGGATTATTGATGACAAAGTTTTTTCGTCCTTCAACGTAATTGGTTTGGTTGTTGGAATTGTGTCATTTCTAATTCTGTTCCTTTACGTTGCAAACGAAAAAAGTTTTGATAAACATTTTAACGACCACGAACAAATTTACCGGGTAACTTCTGTTCCCGGGGGTCAGGAAGAAACTCCATGGGCGCGGAGCCTTGGAATGATTTATACAATTGCTACTTCAATTCCTGAAATTGAACTAGCCACACAATTTTCGCATTGCGCGGTGGGAACTATAAAAATGAACAACCAGTCGTTTCAGCAAAACGATATCATGTCAGTCGATGAGGCGTTTATTGAAATGTTTTCGGTAAAAGCAAAACTGGGCGATTTATCAGAAATCTCGAAACCCAACACCGTGTTTGTTTCCGAGGGTTTTGCCAATAAATACTTTAAAAACGAAAACCCGGTTGGAAAAATGATTACCGTGGATGCCTTGCAATATGCACGAAATGTGGGCGATTACGAAATTCGCGGGATTGTACAAAATACGCATCCCAAAACCCATTTTAACTACGAACTGCTGCTTTCGCAAAAAGGCGGTTTGCAGGAAAGATACGAAGCACAGTCCAACCAGAAAACACATTGGGTTTACAACTATATAAAATTAAAAAAGAGCGCTTTGCCTGGCGATCTTGAAAAAAAGTTTTTGAATTTCTTCGATGCAAGCAATCTAAAAAAAACACGTGGTCCAAAAGAATATCAGTTTCATTTGGTTCCAATGGATGAAATTCATTTAAAATCGAATTTTCGGTTTGAGCTAAAAGAGAATTCCAGTAAAATAAACATCGAATTATTTATAATTATTTCGTTTGTTATTTTGCTACTTTCACTGCTCAATTTCGTGAATCTCACTGTGGCCAAACTTATAAAACGGTCGAAAGAACTGTGGTTAAAAAAATCAATTGGCGCAACTCACGGGCAATTAATCAGCCAGGTTTTATCTGAAGTTTTTCTGTTTTGTTTGGTTTCGGTTATTCTTGCATTTGGTGCCATTGAAATTTTAAAACCTTTTATCAACGGTTTTTTTGAAATCGACTTTAACATATATTATTCCGAGCCAGTTGTTTACCTGAGTGTAATTTTAGTGTTGGTATTTTGTCTTGGACTGACTGCTGTTTTTGCCGGATTTTTTCTTTTTGAAAAAACGTCCACCATTGATATTCTTTCCGAAAGAATAAAATATTCAGGAAATCCTGTTTTAAAATTGCTGCTGGTTTTGCAAATCACCATTGTAATTATTATCCTTTCAAATGCCTTTTTGGTGAATAAACAAATCAATTTCATATTTAACCAGTCACTGGGCTTTGACAAGGAAAATTTGGTGGTTTTACAGCTGAAAGATTTTTCGAAAGACCCGGCCATTTTTGCCAGTGAACTGGAAACCCAAAGCCATATAAATTCGGTAGGATTTGCCGCCCAACATTTTGGGTATCCGGCACAAGGCTTTTCACTTGAAGGTTTAGGTCTTGAAGGAACAGCCGAATTTGTATTTGCCAATTACAATTACCTGAAAACCATGAATATTGAGCTTGTTGAGAATTGGCTCAATCTAGCTGCTGATACCATTGACGGAATGGTAATCAATAATCATTTGTACAAAAGGCTGATGGAACGCCATGGCAGTATGGAAGCGTTAAAAATATTTCAGGAAAGTCAACCGCTGGCGCCCGATCAAACCAGGATTAATATTATCGGGGTTACGAATGACTTTAATTACAGCTCGGCACATGAACCTATTGGCGAATTTGCTTTTTGGCTGGGGGAATCGCGCAACAGGGCCAGGTTTATTCATGTCCGGCTAAATCCGGGGAATCTGCATTCAAGCTTAAAAAGAATAAACGAAACCTGGAGCGAATTTTATCCCGGACAGGAATTTAATTTCTTTTTTATGGATGAGAAAATCGCGAAGCAATACAAAGCCGAAACAGTTTTGAGCCGGATTCTATTCACATTCTCCGGCATTGGACTATTAATAAGTGTAATCGGAATAAGTGCACTTTCCCTTTTTATTTCGCAACAACGTACCAAAGAAATCGGCATCCGCAAAGTTAATGGCGCCAAAGTCCATGAGATCTTGGCAATGCTCAATAAAGACTTTGTAAAGTGGGTAGCTATTGCTTTTGTTATCGCTACTCCCATTGCGTACTATGCCATGAATAAATGGCTCGAAAACTTTGCCTACAAAACCACTTTGAGTTGGTGGATTTTTGCGCTGGCCGGGTTACTGGCATTGGGAATTGCGTTGCTAACTGTGAGTTGGCAAAGCTGGCGGGCGGCTACGCGGAATCCGGTGGAGGCGTTGCGGTATGAGTGAAAAATCTGCTTTTTCGGCCTCTGATTTCCTGACAGGAGAATCTGAAAAAGCGGCTAATGACAATAAAATGAACAAAAGTATTTTGAAATACAGGTCCGAAAGTCCCCTTTCAAGGGATTTAGGCGTGAAAGATAAGTTGGCAAATGGAGGCATCGACTGGCAACCCCGGGGAAAATTTATCATGAATATTTAACCATATTAATAATGATACTTCGTTTTGTAATCAGAAATCTAAAAAAACATCCTTTCCTGAATTTTATAAAAGTTTTGGGACTGGGACTGGGACTGACCGGGATCGTATTCATTTCGCTCTTTTTGAAAAATGAACTGACTTACGATACATGGCATAAAAAAGCGGATCGGATTTACCGGTTTTCCATTACGAATCCTTCTTTTTTGAACGACGGCCATTTTGCCCGTTTTTACGATTCGGGGCAGATTCCGCAAATGGCGGAGTATTTTTCTGAAATTGAGAATTATACCCGACTGGCACCCGTGCGCGAAGGTGTAATGTTGTATAATGAAAGGTACTACGATGTGAATCAGGCTTTTGTGTGCGACAGTACTTTCTTTGATGTTTTTGATGCGGAACTAGAGGTTGGCAACCGGGAAACAATTCTCGATGATCCTGCTATTATGGTCGTATCAGAGTCGTTTGCAGAAAAAGTATTTGGCAATTCTAATCCAGTTGGCCAAATAATGTCGCTTCCACCCGGTCAGTTTTACGGCGAGAAATCGGATTTCACCATTAAAGGCGTGATGAAAGATTTTCCGCAAATTAGTCATTTTCATCCCGATTTTATTGTCACTCCGGTTCAGCAGGAGATTCAGGGTTGGGCGTGGAGTTACCTGCTTTTGTCTGAAAATGCCCAACCTGAAAATATTGCCAAACAATATCCCCGGTTTTTGGCAGACAACTCGGAGCAAACCATCGAAGAAATTCAGACAAAAGCCTGGTTGCAAAAGCTCACTGATATCCATTTACACTCTGATAAGCTGCGCGAAATTGAACCCAACGGAAGCCTCACGAATATTTATGTGCTGTCAATTGCAGCACTCATTTTATTGCTGATTTCAATGAGTAACTATGCGAGTCTGAACCTCGGAATGGCAGGTTTCAGCGGCAAATTTATGGCAGTTAACAGGGTTTTGGGATCTTCAAAAAATACGAACCTGCAGTATTTTCTCACTGAAAGTCTGATTGTGGTTGTACTTTCCATTTTTTTATTTGCAATTATTTCTATACCGGTACAATCCATCATAAAAAGTAGTTTTAATATGAATCTGCTGAGAGGCAATTTATTACTTGTAGTAGTAGCTGTCTCAGTTTTTAGTTTACTGGGAATCTTCTCAGGTATTCAACCCGTTATCAGGCAGAAGCTTAACGGATTAAATGCGGGTGCTGGAAAATACGAAGCGCTGAAATTGAATAGTGTTTCGGTAAACAAAGGCATCATTATATTTCAGTATACGTTTACCATTGTTCTAATTGCCGCAGTACTCGTCATATCTCGCCAAACTAACTATGCGTTAAACAATTCAATGGGAGTCAGGGAAGACAATGTTATTTGTTTTGAATTGGTACATGCCAACATTCAGCAAAAGTTTGATGTTTTCAAATCGGAGCTGCTCAAATATCCGACTGTCCAATCGGTATCGGCCATGCTGGAACCTCCCGGAGGTGAGGCAAACGATATGTTCCCGTTCCAACTTGAAGGATATCAGCAGGGAGAATTATCGGAAGAACGGTTGGGGGTATTCCCTTGCGACTATTCATTTGCTGAATTGTTTAACCTGCAATTTTTAAGCGGGATCAATTTCTCGGAAAAGAACGAGGATAACGAAGGATCAGGTGAATACATCATCAACGAGGCAGCTTTGCATCAACTGAATTATACCGATCCGGATTCAATTGTAGGCAAGCAGTTTCAACTCATTTCGCCGGTTCAGGGAATTGAGCTTCCGAAAGGGAAGGTGATTGGAGTGGTAAAAGATTTTCACCTTTCGAGTATTAAAAAGAAGGTGCGGCCACTGGTCCTGTTCAAACGGAAAAACCTGTGGATGATAAATTTTGTAGTTGCCTATAAAGAGGGGATGCGACATGAAGCAATTGACGACATTCAAACCGTATGGAATGAACTGTTCCCGGCATATCCATTTCGTCACGAACATGTTAGTACCATGTACCGGCAGTTGTATAAAACTGAAATATTACAGGCCCGGTTATTGACGATTTTTACCCTGTTTTCAGTGTTTATTTGTTCAATGGGATTGCTCGGTCTTTCGCTTTTAATCAGTCAACAGCGGACAAAAGAAATTGGTATCCGGAAGGTGAACGGTGCCCGGATAACCGAAATTTTAGCAATGCTAAACAGGGATTTTATGAAGTGGGTAATTGTATCATTTGCTATGGCAACCCCGGTGGCCTGGTATGCGATGCACCGCTGGCTTGAAAACTTTGCCTACAAAACCACTTTAAGCTGGTGGATTTTTGCGCTGGCCGGATTGCTGGCATTGGGAATTGCGTTGCTAACTGTGAGTTGGCAAAGTTGGAGAGCAGCAACGCGGAACCCGGTGGAGGCGCTGCGATATGAATAAACAATCTGCTTTTTCACTCTCTGACTCTCTGGAGGGAGAACCCAAAAAAGCTACGAATGATAATAAAATGAACAAAAGTATTTTGAAATACAGACCCAAAAGTCCCCTTTCAGTGGATTTAGGGGTAAAGATGCCGGCAGGAATCCAGGGGAAGCTATCCGGTATAATAAATTGCCAATCCTGTATGTTTTAAGAACCAGCCTAAAGTTCAGCCTATTCACCAACAAAAGTGGAAGGCAAGCTCAATAATTGATACTGGATTGTTTTAGCCAACCGGTAATTCCCCAATGAATTCGGGTGCAGACGATCGGTCTTTTCATTCATAAAATATTTGACATTTGAGTCTTCAATAGGATAAAGGCCACTGATAGAATAGAGATCGATAAGCGGAGTAGCCCAAACGGATGCGGCTTTTTTCAGCGTATTCACGTAATCTTCAATATAGAGTCCTAAATCATTTGAAAAACTCTCTTCAGGTTGAACATTCTTTTCACTAAAGGCTGCAAATCCCCTGTGGATTGGTGTCATTATAATAATTTGCTGGTCGGGATAATTCGCTTTTAGAAAAGCCATTACCTTATTAATTCGTCCGCAAAACGTAGAGTCGTTGTTTTCGTGTATCCGGTATTTTCGGATCACATTCGTTCCGTTAAAATTGGTTTCTTTCGCTGTTTCGCGATAAAAATTTCCCATTGGGATGTTATGGTTATAATCGTTGGTTCCGGCAAAAATCAATATCGCATCAACTTGGGTACCATACTCTTCTTTTAGTTTCAAAGCCTGACCATAAATGTCTGACCATTGATGTCCGCTAATTCCATAAACATAAGGTTCAATTCCCAGCATTTCTGTCAGGTATTCCCAGTAAACAGTCCGTGGAATGTTATCTCTTTGCCATTTCTGAGTCATCGAATCTCCCAAGAAAGCTACCTTTTTGCCTTTCCATTGCGAATTTTGGAGAGTTATTTGCTGCGCGTAACCCGAAAATATAATTACTGCAATAAAAAGAAATGAGACGGTTATTTTTTTCATATCGAAGAGCTCTGATTAATAAGGTTCTGATTTTTTCGACGCTAATTTAAGTCAAATTATCAGATCTACATAAGTTATGATAGCAGAAACCATCTCATTTTTTATAGTATCATACTTCTTTGAAGAAATTAATTGTGGTAAAAAATTAGACACCTTTTGTCAAAAAAATTTACACTTTAATAAATCGTATCTTTGCTAAACATTTGTCATTCAGGCTGAATGATAAAAGGCACAAGAGTTGATTGTACTATATTTGTTTGATAGTAAATAATGCTGGTGGCTCATGGCTATCCGCTAATAACTTTAGAATGTACGACCTAAAAATTATCATAAGACGCCTGTTTAAAGACAAGGCCTTTTTGTTCATTAATATTTTGGGTTGGTGATCGGAGTTTCATCATTCCTGATTCTGTTCGTTCACGTTTCAAACGAAAAGAGCTTTGATAAACATTTCGCGGGGTATGAAAGTGTTTATCGGGTAGATTCGACGTTTAATGGAAGAGGGGGGGGCACCTTGGTCACGAAGCATTGGGATAATCCAAACTGCATCAAAGTTGGAAAGCAGCTACAAGAAATCCGTTAGAGGCATTGAGATATGAATAGTGAGAAGTGCGAAGATCCCGATTTTTTGGGATAGAAACGTCCAGATATGAGTGCACCCGAATACTCGGAGCTGACTTTGGATGGACATATTAAGGAATGACTAACTAAAAATCTCTATACAATGTTTAAATATTCAGTAAAACTTATACTTCGGCAAATTGCAAAAGGGGACCGGCAATTGCTACTAAATCTTTTAGGACTAAGCGTGGCTTTCGCCGCTGTTCTTTTTTTAAGCACGTTTTTCATAACGGAGCTCAATAAAGGCAAATCGTTAGAAGATTATGAAAACATTTATCGAATCACTGCAAAAGAAGGAGATTACTGGTCATCGAGAAGTTTAAAGGAATTTGAAAATAAATTTCCTGAAGTAAGGAGTATAACTAAACTCCATAACAATTGGTCGGATAAAAGTTATTATGAAGTTGACAAACGCAGCGTAAAAGCGGGAAAGATTATTATCGCTGACGAACATTTTTTTGAGGTGTTTCAGTACCGGGTTTTGGTTGGTGATCTCAAACAAGCACTGATGTTAAAAGAAAATATTGTCTTGACTAAAAAGGAGGCATTGAAAATATTTGGGAACATTGATGTAGTTGGAAGAAAACTGCAATTTATGACAACCAGTTTTGGGAAAATGGATTTGACTGTTGCTGCTGTAATCGAAGATCAGTCTCTTGAGGCGATGCTAAATTTTGATGCCATTGTTCCTGTTCTTGTCATCGAGAGTAATGTTGCCTGGTACAAATCAGATCATTGGGGGCAATCCAACTTTGAAGCTTTTGCTTTACTCCATCCAAACAGTTCAACGGCGCATTTGGAAGAAGAGTTAAACGCCACATTTAAGGCTTCTGCACCCGACTGGGCAATAAAAGATAAAGGAGATATTTATCTAAAAGCATACAGCAACTTATATTTTTCAGGCTCAGCAAATAGTGTGTTGTCACACAGCAACCTAAAAAGAGTAAAAACTCTGGGAGCCGTTATGGTTGTTATTTTTTTACTGGCTCTTATTAATTTTATCAACCTAAATACCGCTCAAAAAATAAAACAAGCTCGAAACATTGGGATTCATAAAGCAATGGGAGCGAGTATCTGGAATTCCTTTAACCGGATTATTGCAGAAATCTTTCCAGTTCTGCTTATCGCCTTCCTTATAGCGATGGCAATGGTGCTAACTGCACTTCCATTATTGAATGAATTGTTTAGCTCGAAATTTAGTATATCCAATTTTTTAAGCGAAAAAAGTGTGCTGACTGGTTTAAGTATGGTTTTATTAACCCTGGTTATTTCAACACTATTTATCGCAGTTTATTTTCATCGCTACAACTTGCTTTTGGTTTTAAAAAATAACTCCATAAGTAAAAAAGAAAATCTGCGAAACGTACTTCTCGTGGTGCAATTCTCTCTGTCAATTGGACTAATTATTTCCGCACTGTTCATTTACAAACAAAATAATTTCCTGCAACACCATTCCGTAGGTTTTAAAAATGACAACATTGTTTATCTGCCTCTAACTGATGAAATGAGCCTGCAAAAGGAAGCATTAAAACAGGCATTATTGGACATCGCAGAAGTTAGTGCCACAACAATGGCTTCTCACCCGTTGGGCAAAGCAGATATGGGCTGGGGTATGTCATTAAATAACAACGGTGAAGAGAAACGAATTGCATATGAAGCGATGCTTGTTGACAAGGACTTTTTCGATTTTTTTGGAATTAGAATTATTGAAGGAGAAAATTTCAGGCCTTCGTCTATACGTGAAAAAGAGCATATTTTTAATGAAACGGCCATAAAAACGTATGGAATAGAGAACATAAAAAATGCCCGGATAAGTTCTTACGATGGAGCCACTGGTGAGATAATAGGTGTGGTTAAAGATTTTAATTTCGAATCATTACATCATGCTATAAGTCCCATTGGTTTTATTTGCAGAAAACCAGAGAATCTGGATATCATCTACCTGAACCTTCAGGCTAATAACGGGAAACAAATACAAAAAACACTTGCCGAAATTGAAACGGTTTGGAAAAAATTTGCAAACGACTGGCCTTTTGAATACTATTTTCTCGACCAAACACTTGACAGTCTTTACAAGGAAGATTTAATGTTTAGTAAAATATTTTTACTGGCAACTATTCTTTCTGTTTTTATCGGATGCTTGGGATTGTTAAGCACCGCAATTTTTGTTGCCGAGTTGCGAATTAAAGAAGTAGGGATACGCAAAGTAAACGGGGCAAAAATATCTGAAGTTTTAATCATGCTCAATAAAGATTTTGTGAAATGGGTCGTAATTGCCTTTGCTATTGCAACCCCGGTGGCCTGGTATGCGATGCACCGCTGGCTTGAAAACTTTGCCTACAAAACCAGCCTGAGCTGGTGGATTTTTGCGTTGGCCGGATTGCTGGCCCTGGGAATTGCGTTGCTTACTGTGAGTTGGCAAAGCTGGCGGGCGGCTACGAGGAATCCGGTTGAAGCGTTGCGGTATGAATAAAAATCCGCTTTTTCACCCTCTGACTCCCTGAAGGGAGAACCTGAAAAAGCTACGAATGATAATAAAATGAACGAAAGCATTTTGAAATACAGGCCCGAAAGTCCCCTTTCAGGGGATTTAGGGGTGAATTGTGAGCTGGCAAAGCTGAGAAATAACTACACGGAACCCGGTTGTGTTGTTGAGGTAAATAGTTATTTCATTCCAGACCTCTTCAGGGGTCTTAAAGAAAGAACAGAATGAGTATTGGTGATAATGTTTCGATGTTTTATAATGCCAAACCTTATATTTTTGAAAGAGCAAAAATGCTGAGAAAAAATATGACAGTGGCAGAAAAAATATTGTGGGAACAGCTGAGAGGGAAGAAATTGTTCGGATTACGGTTTCGTCCGCAACACCCGATTGACATTTTTATAGCTGACTTTTATTGTCACCCGTTAAGATTGGTTATTGAAGTTGACGGAGGCATCCATAAAAGTAAGGAACAAAAAGATTATGATATTGGGCGCGAAGGAGAATTAAAAAGCTGGGAAATTAAAGTAATTAGATTTACTAATGAGGAAATTGAAAATAATATTACACAAGTTATAAAAGAGATAGAAGAAGTATGCAAAGAACGTCAATCGGAGCTTTCTTCAAATCCCCTTCAGGGGGTTTAGGGGTAAAGATGCCGGCAGAAGATAGCGAGCCGCAACAAAAAATCCAGTGGAAGCACTCAGGTATGAATAAAAAATCCGCTTTTTCACCCTTTGGCTTCCTGAAGGGAGGAGCCGAGAAAGTAATATTAGCAGAGTGATAAAAGAAATATTTCGCATGAATAAAAACTAAAACCAAGGACCACCATGTTTAAAAACTATCTTGCTTCCGCACTCCGATTTTTACAGCGAAACAAACTATTTGCCGGAATCAATATTATGGGGCTTTCGTTTGCCCTGGCTGCATCGTTTATAATTCTGCTGTTTGTTATTAACGAACTAAGTTACAACACCTGTTTTAAGGACCGTAAACAGGTTTATCGGGTGTTAAATTATAATGATGAGGTAAAGGTAACTGACGAAGGCACGCCCTATATCCTTGCTGAGAATTTGAAAGACGAATTTCCGCAGGTTAAATATGCGACGTCAACCAAATTGATGAGGGGATTTAGTATAAAGTTAAATGAAGAGTTTATTCCCATAGACAAAGTTATTGGTACTGATTCTGAGATTTTTAATGTGTTTGATATAGTTGTGGTAGGGCAACAGGGATATATTCTTGATGAACCCAATTCGATTGTTCTTTCACAGGAACAGGCACAAAAGTTTTTCCCGGATAAAGACCCGGTTGGAAAGGATTTGGTTGTTCAGGTAAATGATAAAGAAGAAGTTTTTGTAGTAAAAGGAGTTTTTAAGAACATCCCTGTTAACTCTACTTTTCAGGCCGATTGTTTTATCCATTCAAAGTGGCCTCTTGAATGGATTAACGGGAGAATAAAAGATAGGAATGCCGAAACAAACTGGCGTTCCTTTTATTGGCAAACCTGGTTGTTCCTCGACAAAAATCCTGATATCGCATTGCTCAATGAGCAGTTCAGGGCACTGGAAAAAAAGGTTTATGGTGAAGAAGAGAAATATGATTTTTTTCTTCAGAATTTATCTGATGTGTACCTCGGCTCGCGGGAAGTTAACAGCGGATTACCAAAGGGAAACCGAAAAAATATTCGGATTTTTTCGGCTATTGCAGTACTCATAATAATTATTGCATCGCTAAACTATATCATTCTTTCAACAGCCGTATCAACAGGCAGGTCAAAAGAGATTGGGATCCGGAAGACAAATGGTGCAAATAGGCAATCCATTCGAAAACAAATGCTGACTGAGTCAGTAATTCTGTCTGTTTTGGTTTTACCCGTTGCTCTGTTTTTAGCCTGGCTTGGAAAACCTTATGCCGAAGATCTGTTTCAAACCAAACTGCTCATTTTTAAATCAAATATTGCTATTTACGTAACTGTTTATGTGGTGCTTACAATGTTTATTGGGGTAGTGTCAGGGCTTTACACTTCTTCATTTTTATCGAAGTTAAATGTTATCTGTATTTTAAACAATTCAGTACGGACCGGAAAACGTAAATCGCGAATTCGTTTTGCTCTGATTGTAGTTCAACTTATCATTTTTTGCTCTTTTGTATCGAGTACTTTAATTATTCGTTCGCAGTATAAATTTGCCCTCAGCAAAAATCCGGGGTATAACAATGAGAATGTTTTGTTTGTTGATATGGGGAAGAATTCCCCGGACTCAAAAGTATTTATAAACAACATTAAAGCTTATCCGAATATCATTTCCGCCGGAGGGGCCATCGATGCTTTGCCAATGACCGGTTTTTGGCCTTATCCTATGGAATTTCCTGGTGACAAAACGAAAAAGGTACCTATTGAGCTTTTGGCAGTTGACTATGATTTTGTTGAAACCATGGGCATACAAATACTTGAAGGGCGGAGTTTTTCTCGTGAGTTTGGCAGTGATGAAGAAAATTCATATTTGCTAAACGAAAAAGCGGTAGAACTACTCGGATTAACCAACCCGATTGGGAAAAAAATAGATGTAGTGGAAGGAACAGTAATCGGCGTGGTAAAAGATTTTAACTTACACTCTTTTCACAGGGATATCCCTCCTTTGCTAATAGTCGCATCTGATGGATTTGTTATGCAGGTAGCTGTTCATTACAAACCTGGGACACTTGTAAATATTCTGCCTCTAATTAAGGCAGAATGGGAAAAAATCGCCCCTGACCAACCGTTCAAGTATAAAACCATTGATGAATTTAAGAAAGAAATTTATTCCGAAGAGAGAAATCTTAGTGTTATAATCTCCATTTCGTCATTGTTTTCTCTGTTGGTTGCATCATTTGGTTTATTCGGATTAACCCTGTTTATGGTCAAAACCCAAACCAAAGAAATTGGAGTAAAAAAAGTGCTGGGAAGTACAGAAAGAGGGATTGTATTGTTTTTTCTGCGTAAAAACTTTGTTATGGTAATTATTGCAAGTATTCTTTCCGTTCCGCCCACAATTTTTATTATGAATCGTTGGCTCAGTAACTTTTCTTTTAAAACCAATATTGAATGGTGGATTTTTGCATTCGCATTTATCGTTGCAGCATTTGTAGTTTTACCTACTGTCGTATACCATTCATACCGGGCTTCCCGGATTAATCCGGTTGAGGCATTGAAATATGAATAAAAGTATAGGGCCGGGAGGAATGAGTGGGCGAAACCGCCATCTCTATGCCCTTGGCACTTAGTAAATAATTAGAGAATAATAAATAAAAACTTTGAATAATGATCAAACTAAAAAACATTGACAAGTACTACGATGCAAAATTTCAGCGGACATTTATTTTAAAAGGGGTTGATCTTGACGTAAAACAAGGCGAGTTTGTAACAATTATGGGACCCAGCGGTGCCGGGAAATCCACATTGCTCAACATCATTGGGTTACTGGATGAACCCAATGCAGGAGATTATTATTTCCTGGATGAACCGGCTCATAAAATCAAAGAAAAACAGAAAGTGCAGTACCACCGCAGTCACATCGGGTTTATTTTTCAGGCTTTTCATCTTATTGACGAGTTGAATGTGTATGAAAATATAGAGACACCTTTGGTGTACCGGGGAGTTAAGGGGAAAGAGCGTAAAGCCATGGTAGCTGATTTACTCGACCGTTTTAATATGGTGGCCAAAAAAGATTTGTTTCCCAATCAGCTTTCCGGTGGGCAGCAACAACTGGTGGGCATTGCCCGTGCCATCATTGGTAACCCAAAATTACTGCTTGCCGACGAACCTACCGGAAACCTGCACTCTGAACAAGGTGAGATGATAATGAGGTTGCTGAAAAAGCTGAATGAAGAAGGAATGACTATTATTCAGGTAACACATAACGAAGATTTTGCACAGTACGGAACCCGGATTGTGAAGTTGGTTGATGGGTTAATTGAAGAAGATTTACCTGTTCAATAAAGAAAGAAGTAAATTATAAATGGGGCAATCCCATGCACTGTATCAGCAGGGTAGGGTAAAGTAAAGTCCGGTAATTAATTTGAGTTATATTTTATTCTCATCCTGAGGTTTTGTTGTCGCTTGATGCTCCACCCGAAATACAGCCAATGGTTTTATGTATTAATGAATTAAAATCAAGTAATCCTTTCTTTTGAGGTCATAGGAGGGGCGATCTAAAAATTTTTTTTTAAAAAATTCTAAATCGGATATGTGTATTTTGTTTCCCTGTCGTCCTTAATGTAAAACGCGAAATAACAAATGGAACAGGCATGGAGAAATTTAGCATACAGGCATATTATCATAATGCAAGTTTCATTGCGATAAGTACTTTTTTAAGGGACGATTATAATGGAACATCATGAAATAGAAAAGTTGTTGCCGGCCTTTTTCGAAGGCACATTAGACCTGGAGGAAAGAGAAAGGGTAGAACAGTGGAAGGCAGTTTCTGAGGAGAATCGGCAGGTGTTTGCCGATTCCCTCACTGCCTGGGAAGGGATAGAACAACTGCGACTCATGCGAAAATACGATCCTGGGAAAGCCATCGGACAGGTAAACTCCCGAATAGAATCCCGAAGCAAATTACGGATACTGGTGGTATTTCAGAAAGTGGCGGCCATATTGTTGCTCCCTTTATTGGTGGCAACCCTTTATTTTGCTACTCAAAAAACTTCACAGAAAGAACTTCCATTGACCTGGCATACGTTGGAAACGCCTGCCGGTATGCGTTCGGAGTTTATTTTACCCGACAGTACCAGGGTATATCTTAACTCGAAAACCAGGCTTCGTTATCCACTTGTTTTCAGCAACAATATCCGTGAAGTGGAGTTGACCGGAGAAGCTTACTTTGAAGTTGCAGAGAATAAGAAAGTGCCGTTTATAGTCAATACAGGGAGAGTCAACATTGAAGTGACCGGCACTGAATTTCTTGCTACCAATTATCTCCATGAGAATGTAACAGAAATTGTATTGGTTGAAGGGAATATCAATCTGTTTCAGGGTAATTACTCTGCGGGGAGAAGGGATATTGTTCAGTTGAAACCCGGACAAAAAGCACTATTGAAAGAGGGGGATAAAAGAATGGTTACCTCCCATGTGGATGTGGAAAAATACCTGGCATGGAAAGATGGTATTCTGATGTTCCGCGACGATTCCATGCCCGAGGTGGTCCGCAGGCTAAACCGCTGGTTTAATGTAGATATACAACTTACCGGATCTGCTTTGAAGAACTATGTCTACACGGCTACATTCGAAGATGAATCACTGATACAGGTTTTGGATCTGTTAAAAATATCGGCACCCATCGACTATACTATCAAACAAAGAGAAATTAAAACGGATAAAACTTTTAGCAAAATGGAAATAGAAATCAAACAGAAATAATATGAACTAAAAAAAGAGGATGCTCTGAACCAGCATCCCCCGTGTACTTTTTACCTATCCATTTCCTTGCCAGAAAGGGATAGCATTAATAACCAATTTATTAATTTAAAAGCATGTAAATTTATGAAAATTTTATGTAGTAACTGGCCCGTGCTGAAAAAACTGTGGGCCGCAAAAATGTTTCGTAGTATGAGGTTAACATTGTATGCCGTATTACTCGCAGTTGTCCAGAGCTATGCCCTCAGTGGTTATGCGCAGGCAACCAGGCTGAACCTGAATATGGAAAACACAACCATAAAACAGGTACTACTGGAAATTGAAAACATGTCGAAATTCCGCTTCCTTTATAACAGTAAGATGGTTGATGTGGAGCGGGATGTCAGTGTGGATTTCAGAAATATCACAATCGATAAAGCGCTGGACAAACTTTTTGATGGCGTAAATGTAGAATACCGGATTGTCGACCGACAGGTGGTTCTTTTTTCCACAGATGCCCCCATTTATGATTCCGGCTTTGTACAACAGCAGCAGCGCGTTGTTTCCGGAACTGTAACCGATGAGTCTGGGCAGCCACTTCCCGGTGTAACTGTTGTTGTAAAGGGAACACCGCAAGGAACGGTTACCAATGGGGATGGAGAATATTCAATAACAAATGTTCCGAGGGATGCTATCCTGGTTTTTTCATTTGTAGGGATGAGGACACAGGAAATTGAAGTTGCAAACAGGAGCACTGTTAATGTAACAATGATTGAGGATGTAATAGGCTTGGAAGATGTTGTTGTGACGGCCCTGGGTATAACAAGAGAAAAAAAATCTCTTGGATATTCTGTAGGAGAGGTTAGTGGAAACGAACTGAATGAAACTCCTCAGGGGAATTTGTTAAATGCCGTTGCCGGAAAAGCAGCCGGTGTTCAGGTATCGCAAATGTACGGTCTCGCAGGTTCCTCTGTAAATATGATTATAAGGGGGGCCAGTTCTTTAAACACCAAAAACCAGCCTCTTTTTGTTATTGACGGTGTGCCGGTTACTAACGGGATTAATAATAACTATAAAGATGTAGACATGGGTAATGCCATTTCTGACCTAAACACGGAGGATATTGAATCCATGTCAATACTGAAAGGCCCCAGTGCCGCAGCGCTATATGGTTCCAGGGCAGGAAACGGGGTCGTACTTATTACAACAAAATCTGGCAGAGGTGCAAAAAAAGGTATTGGAGTTTCTTTTAACTCATCGTATATTCTTGATAATCCGTATCACTTTGTTCCCTTTCAATCAACATTTGCTTCCGGTAAAGCAGGAGCTCATAATTTAGGAGAACAGGAAAATGAATCATGGGGTGCCATTCTTGATGGAACCTTCCCTGATTCTTATCAATGGGACAAATCACTGTTAAATAACAACGGTACATCTCTACAACCTTTGGTTGCCTATCCAAACAGGCAGCAGGATTTTTATCAGAACGGGTTTAGTCAATCAAACAATGTTGCATTCGAGGGGAATTATGATAAAGCAAACTTCCGTGTTTCTATCGGTAACCTGATTAACGAAGGGATATTGCCCAATACAGATTATTCCAGAAAAACAATCGGGGTTAACGGGAGTTATAATCTTGCTGATAATTTGAAAGTCAGTGCTGCTATTAATATTTCTGAAGCAGGTTCAGATAACAGGCAAAATATCAGTACCGGCCGCAGGGACCCTTCCAGATCGGCTCTTGAGATGGGAGTACAGGTTAACATTCTTGATTTGAAGGATTACTGGCTTGAAGGTCAGGAAAACATTCAGCAGAGAAAGAGTAAACCGAAACAAAACAACCCGTACTTCAATGTTTACGAAAACCTGACAGGTTTTAAACGGAATCAGACCATGGCAAAACTCCAACTTGACTGGGAAATTTTTAAAGATCTCAATTTTATGGTCCGGTATCTCACAAATGTGTATAACCAAAGAAATGAGGCAAAAGTCGCCTGGAGTGACTATGATAATAACAGAGGCGCCTATTCTATTCAAAGAACTTTTGCGAAGGAGGAGAACTGGGAGGCCATGTTTACATACGATAAAAATATTGTTGAAGGATTGAATCTGACTGCAAATTTGGGGGGAAATCTTCGCTACGATTACAACGATGCCATCTCAAACGAAGCATCCCAATTGGTATTACCAGGATTGTTTACCATTTCGAACGGGGTTCCGGGTACAGTTTCCTATAGCAGTTACTGGGGCGAAAAAGCTGTTAACAGTGTCTTTGGTGCTGTTTCTGTTGGATATCAGAATATGATTTATCTGGACCTGACAGCAAGAAATGATTGGTCCAGCACTTTGCCAAAAGATAACAGGTCTTATTTTTATCCTTCTGCATCTTTAAGCCTTCTGGCCAATGAGATATTGCAACTTCCTTCATGGATTAACCTGGCAAAAATAAGGTCAGGATATGCGCAGGTTGGTAATGATGTTGGAGCTTACGCTTTAGCTCAGTATTATGCGACTACCAGCGATTGGGGGGATGCTAAACGAATGTTTATGCCCGGAACCCTGAGGAATCCGGAGTTGAAGCCTGAGATAGCAACCTCAAAGGAAATTGGTTTGGACCTTTCATTGTTTGATGGCAGAGTTTATCTGGATGCAACCTATTATATGGTGGATAATAAAAACCAGGTACTTAGTATTTCAATCCCTAATGAATCGGGAGCAACTGCAAAACAAATCAATGCAGGGCTTGTCCGGGGCAGGGGATGGGATATATCTTTAAATACAGATTTAATACGGAAACGTGATTTTTCTGCCAGTCTGGGCCTAACGTTAACCCGAAACAGGACTAAAATTGTTGAACTGGCCGAAGGTATATCATACTATCAATTTGGCTCAGTAGGTCAGGTAAGGCTTAGAAGTTATGTTGGCGATGACATCGGGGATATATATGCATACCCCTACCTGAAAGTTGAAGATGAAAGCTCTCAGTATTATGGTTATCCGATTATTGCAGCCAATGGCAGGACACAATTAGATAACAGGGAGGAGAGCATAGAAAAAGTTGGCAACTTCAATCATAACTTTTTAGTCGGTATTCAACCTGTAATCAAATATAAAAATTTCAGTGTTTTTGCAAATTTTGATTGGAGATCAGGTGGTGAATTCTATTCCAGATCTATGGAATTTTTCAAAAATAATGGTTGGTTGGAGGAGACATTCTCCGGCGTAAATTACGATATGGATAAGGACATTGTACAACAAATTAAGGATAATCCGGATGCATATTTTAACCTGTGGGTAGGAGGCCGGACGGGTGATTATGGCGGATTTCCCTGGCCCGATGGAGCTACACAGAATTCAAGATCATATATCGATAAAATTTCAGGGGAAACAGTATATATTAACGATGCCAGTTTTATCCCTGGTGTTCGTGAAGATGGTGCAGGGGGATACATCGAAAACCTGGGAGGCCAGGGAACAGTTTGGTTGACACCCTTTGATGCAAATAAATATTCCACAAGATATTATGGGGGAAATAATATTTATAGCGCCACTTATGTAAAACTAAGGGAGTTGTCAGTAACATACAAATTTCCTCAGCAGTTAGTAAGAAAAGCAAACCTTAGCAACGTGGCATTATCCTTAATTGCACAAAACGTGTTTACCTGGACAAAGGCCAAAATACCAGTTGATCCGGAGCTTGCTTTTAAATCAAGTGGGAGCTCTTGGATTCAGGGCGCTGAATATTATAATGTTACGCCTTGGTCCCGATCTTTTGGTGTTAAACTTAATGTTGAATTCTAATTCTTGTAATCATGAAAAAAATAGGTTTGATTTTAATCATTATATTTTTGGGACAAATTATTCAATCATGTCATGATAATTTTGATGATATGAATGTGAGTCCTAATAATGCAGAAGAAGTTTCGCCAAATTACCTGCTATCTTATGTTATTTCAACGACGACAATGCAATTTTATGGTCTAATTAATGAACATACTGATATAGCAGGTGCAATGCAATATACACAAAGAGGGACAGAATTTAATGCAGCAAACCAAAACTGTTATCAGTGGGGAAAAGGTTCGTGGAGTGGGTATTATGACATTTTGAGGACCAATCAACTGATGTACGAATTAGGAGAAAAAGAAAATAACCAATTCTTTATGGCGGCATCATTGATAATGAAATCATTCACTTTTGGTTTGCTGGCCGACCTGTTTGGAGATTGCCCTTATTCTGAAGCCCTACAAGCTGGTACTAGCTTACTGTTTCCAAAGTTTGATGCACAAAAAGACGTATATGAAGGAGTTTTAACCGATTTAAAAACGGCGTCAGAACTCCTCGAAGGGTTAGATTCCAAACTGAGCGTCTTGCCATCTTCTGACCTTCTTTATAAAGGAGACAGAGATAAATGGATAAAGTTTGCTAATTCTCTTAGGTTGAGATATTGTTTACGACTGCACAATAAAAAAGACCAATTGGGTATTAACACGGTAAGCGAGTTTCAGGATGCGGCAAATAAGGTTTTTGGAAGTAATGCTGATAATGCTACGTTAGTGCTTTTAGGCCTGGCAGGCGAAAATTCAGCTGTTGGCGGCCCCGTCAGATCTTCTAATAAACCATATGCATTTAAACCCGGAAAACCATTGGTTGAATACCTGAAAGAAAGAAATGATCCAAGGCTTCAGCGTTGGGTAAATCCGGTAGAAAGGAAATGGGATTTTAATGCTTCAGAAGAAACTACGATAGATTACATCGATATTTTTGGGAATAGTTATCAAATGACAATTTTGCCAACAGATGATACAAGCCTTGATACTTCTGTGTATGTAGGATTGCCTATAGGATATGATGACCTGGAATTTTTAGGAAATTACAACAGAGGCGATGGCATTAGGGATTACCCTGATGAAAGAAGCACTTATATTTCTTATTTGACACCCATCTATTTTGAAAATAGTAATGATTTTGTTAATCCGTCATTAATTACCTATGCAGAAGTTGAGTTTATATTGGCTGAAGCAGCCTTATTAGGAGATTATGGCGTATCGAATGCCGAGGACCATTACAAAGCCGGGATTAGAGCTTCGATGGAACAGTATAAAATATTGTCGGAAGCACAAGGTTTTGATTTTGATGCATTCTACAGTCAACCGACAGTTAGCTACAGTAGTTCTTCTATAACCAATAAGCATGAACTTATTATGACACAAAAATGGATTGCCCTTTGGTTGCAGGCAGAACCATGGTTTGACTGGCGAAGGACTGGATACCCGGATTTTGAACCGGCAGCAAATCCTGCTTATGGCCCGGCATTGCCTTTAAGACTTGCCTATCCAGAACCATTTGCTGATCCTCAATATGTAGAAAAGTATGAAGAGGCAGTGAGTAAACTGGAAAAAACCAGTTTTGTCCCTTCCAATCAATCAAATGACCATAGTTACTCAAAAACCTGGTTATTGCAGGGGACCGGAAAACCCTATTAGTGTTAAGATCGAATAAAAGAGGTTGTTCTGCGTGTTAAAATGCGCAGAACAACCTCTTTATTTTTAAGGTAATGGTGCCAGAAATAGTTGGTGGAATTGATTATTTTTACAATTTTTTCAGGTAATTCCTTATTTCCATCAACATACCATAGAAAAACATGTGTGTCTAACAAAAGGTCCATTACATGTATTCTTTAAAATCATCAATAGGATCATCAAAACCAGGCTTTAAAGTAATTTTTCCTTTTGCATAACCAAATACCCTGTCTTTCTTTATTTTTCTTTTTCCCTCTTAGAATGGAGGAAGTCAACAAAATCAATTACATCCGTTTTTTTAAGAATCAGGCAATGATGATATTTTAGTATACAAACTTAAATCTGTCATTTTTTATGTTTTTGTTATTCGAAGATTATAAATTGATGTAGCGCCATCAAAAGGTAGTTACTTATCAGGTAACTGTTTTTTTCTAACTCATTAAGCTCGATCCTAAGTGTTTTCCTTGAAGACAGGAGTCTGCGAAAATCAGATACATCTGCGGGGACATAGGAAGGATTCTCCCGCTGATTTATAGCATTGCTTTATCATAATTGAAAGTGAAAATTATTATTTTAGCCCACATTATGAAAACACTATCCGTATTGGTTGTAAATCTTGCAATTTGTTTGTCCGTTTTTTCACAAACAGATAATGCAGTACTTCTTGAAGCCGAGAACTTCCAAAATAAAGGCGGCTGGGTGGTCGATCAGCAGTTTATGGATTTAATGGGATCGTCGTACCTTATGGCACATGGAATGGGCGTTCCGGTGGAAGATGCCAAAACAACGGTGGAATTTCCTTCCACGGGAGAATACAATGTTTATGTTCGTACTTTTAACTGGACCTCTCCCTGGTTCGAAGGACAGGGGCCGGGTCGTTTTCAGTTGATGGTTGACGGGAAAAATACAGGTCCGGTATTGGGGACTACCGGCACCCAATGGATGTGGCAACAGGTTGGAAAGGTTCGTATCCTCAATAAGAAAACAACGGTCAGTTTGCACGATCTTTCCGGTTTTAACGGCCGGGTAGATGCCATTTATTTTACAACAGAAAATACACCACCTCCCAACGAATTAAAAGCATTGGGCAAATTCCGGAAAAAGCAGCTCGGTATCCCGACAAAACCAGAAAAAACCAGAAAGTTCGGCCTGGTGGTCGTAGGCGGTGGTGTTGCTGGTACAACGGCTGCCATTTCTGCTGCCAGACTGGGTTTACAGGTGGCACTGATTCAGGATCGGCCTGTTCTGGGAGGGAACAACAGCTCAGAAGTTCGTGTTCATCTGGGAGGCAGAATAAAGGTGGAACCGTTTCCTGCCCTGGGCGATGTGGTAAAAGAGATCGGTCCTTCCCGCGGAGGGAATGCGCAACCTGCCGAATATTACGAAGATGAAAAGAAAATGGATATGGTGCTGGCAGAAGAGAATATCTCTCTCTTTACAAACTACCGGGCCTTCGAAGTAAAAACAAAAGGTTCTCGCGTTACAAGGGTGTATGCCCGGCACATTGAAACCTCGGAAGAAATCGCTTTTTTAGCGCCGTTGTTTGCTGACTGCACCGGAGACGGAACCATCGGTTTTCTTGCAGGTGCCGACTTTGCTATGGGGCGTGAAAGCAGGGATGAATTTGGCGAAACCACAGCGCCGAAAAAGGCTGATAAGTTGACAATGGGCTCTTCGGTACAATGGTATTCCGTGGAGGAAAATGATCCTGTTTTTTTTCCTGTTTTTCAATATGGAGTGGAATTCAACGAAAAGAATACCGAGCAGGTAACCATGGGTGAGTGGACTTGGGAAACGGGAATGAACTTCGACCAGATTTATGATTTCGAACGCATCCGCGATTATGGGTTGCTGGTGGTTTATTCCAACTGGTCGTTTCTGAAAAACTTCAGCCCGGTAAAAAATGAATACAAAAACAGGAAGCTGGAATGGGTAGCTTACATAGCAGGTAAGCGCGAGTCGCGCCGGTTAATGGGCGACCACATTCTTACGGAACAGGACGTTACCGACTATATGGTTTATCTTGATGCTTCGGCGCCCACTACATGGACTATTGACCTGCACTATCCCGACCCTAAAAATACGGAACACTTTCCCGGAATGGAGTTTAAATCTATTGCAGTGCATAAAAAGATCCATCCTTACCCTATACCTTACCGCTGTTTATACTCAAGGAATGTGGACAATCTGTTTATGGCCGGAAGAAATATCAGCGTAACCCACGTGGCTTTGGGGACTATTCGTGTGATGCGAACGACCGGAATGATGGGAGAAGTAGTGGGCATGGCCGCTTCAGTTGCTGCGAAGCACAGCACTACTCCGCGCGGGGTGTATGAAGAACATCTTGGGGAACTAAAGGCCCTTATGGAAAAAGGGGTGGGTAAATACAATGCGGAAAACATGCAAAATTACAATGAGGGGTCAACGTTGGGGCCAAAGGAATAAAAAAACAATCAGGTAATAAGCTTGTTAAAGTTTCATCAGGTACAAACCTTGAAGGTTTCCGAAACCTTCAAGGTTTATATAATCGAAGTTGTATATGATAACATCTGTAATAAAATATTTCCTCTTGTTTCCTGTTGTATTGGGAATCCTGATGCTTACCGGTTTTTCCGGGGCTTTTCCCGACAGGCCGGAAACCGGCTTCTGGGCCATGGAGGGTACGCTGGTTACGCATTATTTCGAAGAAAAAACCGATTCACTTTCAGGCCCTGAGATTTTTGAGCTGCAGGATGAAAACGGGCTGCCCATCTGGTTTGGCAGGCATGTATTTAAAGATGTATGCATATCCGGTGAATGTAAAATGATTCGTCTTTGGTTGTTTTGGGATGGCGCAGGAAATTACCTGGGGATGCAAATTCCGGAGGGGAAACCCCTCACTAAATCAGACCATACTCCTTTTGAACAGGAAGATTACAAAAAACTGGATGGCATTCTCAGCGATACAGCCTCTATCCTGAAAGATTTAAAGCAGGAAGATTTGATTGTTGTGCCCGACACAATCGACCCCTACAAAGCTTACGAAGTGGACGGATATACAGCAGCCACCCGCCCTGCGCTTGCCGAGGTGGTGGTAAAAGATGCCGTTTACTCCTGCCATACCCTGTGGCATACGGTTTACGGTCCTGTTCAGAATGCCATTTTTGAAATTTTGGAAAAGCAGGTAAATGAAGAGTTTCTTGCTTTGATGTTCCGCAGTAAAAATCCGGCCTATATTTCTTTTGCCATTCGCAGTATGGAGAAGTTTCCGGAATACAATGAAACTTTTTATCCCAGGGTACTTGATTGTGTTCGCTCCGAAAATCAGCCACTTGCCAAACAGGCGCTGGATTATTTTAATCCCTCTCTGTTAGAAGATACTCTCATTCAAAATGAATTGGTCGATATGATGTCCGGGGTTGATATGAATTTAAAATATGGGATTCTTTGGAAACTTATCGGATTACAAAAGGTGGATGAAAAAGTAGTGCTGAAACTTTTAAATATGTTTGAAGAAGAAACCCTGGGAGTGGGCGCGCTGAACCTGATTTATCGTCTCATTTCTACAGAGCACCTGAACAATAATCCGGAAATTGCGGAAGTGCTGAATAATCTCACTAAACATGAAAATGGGTATGTTCGAAATCTGACGCAACGTTTATTAAATATAACAAGTCAGGTCAAATAATTTTATTCTGTATTGACATATTTTAAGGGCGATTTACATTGATTCCCTTGAGGAATGCAAAGAATATTGAGATAAAAAGAATGTGCCTGTTTCAAATTAAAATTGTAGTTTAGGACCTCGTTTTTATATTTATCTGATGATTATATTTTAATTTTTTATTGATGATTTCACTTATAATTTCCCTGTTGGTATTACTTGTTGGCTACCTGGTTTATTCTAAATACATTGAGCGGGTTTTTGGTGCCGATGGCAACCGAGCTACCCCTGCCATTACGATGGCTGACGGGGTGGACTATATTCCCATGCCGTGGTGGAAGATTTTTCTCATTCAGTTTTTAAATATTGCCGGGTTAGGCCCCATTTTCGGCGCTGTAGCAGGTGCTATGTGGGGACCGGTGGCTTATATCTGGATTATTTTGGGTTCTGTATTTGCCGGGGCGGTACACGATTATTTTTCGGGAATGCTTTCTATCAAACATAATGGATTAAGTATTACTGAGATTGTGGGTATATACCTGGGGACAGCCACCAAACAGGTTATGCGCGGATTTACCGTGATGCTGATGGTGATTGTGGGGGCCGTTTTTATTTTGGGCCCGGCGAAAATACTGGCAGGCCTGACACCCAATTATGCCACGATGACCTTCTGGGTATGGATTGTGTTTGGCTATTATATTCTCTCCACCCTACTACCCATCAATAAAGTTATTGGGCGGATTTATCCTGTTTTTGGATTTGCCTTGCTTTTTATGGCTGTTGGGCTCATTGTGGCACTCTTTGTAAAGGGCTATCATATTCCTGAACTTACATTGGATAATTTTAAAAACTTTCACAGTCAGGCTGAACAGTTTCCCATTTTCCCGATGTTGTTTATAACCATTGCCTGTGGTGCTATTTCGGGTTTTCATGCCACACAGTCGCCGCTTATGGCCCGCTGTATGAAAAATGAAAAGCTGGGGCGCAGGGTTTTTTACGGAGCCATGATTACAGAAGCGGTAGTAGCTATGATTTGGGCTACCATCAGCATGAGTTTTTTTGGAGGAATTCGGGAATTGAACGATATTATGACCGAACAGCAGGGGAATGCCGCCTGGGTAGTGAATGAAACAGCCAATGTGTTGCTGGGTAAATTCGGAGCTTTCCTGGCTATTCTCGGTGTGGTCGCTGCTCCCATCACGTCGGGAGATACTGCCTTTCGCAGTGCCCGGCTTATTGTGGCTGATTTTCTCAAACTAAAGCAGGGACCGATAAAAAACCGGCTGCTTATCAGCGTTCCGCTGTTTGCCATCGGCTTTTTTCTGACGCAAATAAATTTTGATGTAATATGGCGCTATTTTGCCTGGTCAAACCAGACACTGGCTACTGTGGTGCTATGGACTATTACAGTTTACCTTGTCAATTACCGGAAAAATTACTGGATAACGTTGATTCCTGCATTGTTTATGACCTCAGTAATAACAACCTACCTCTTTCTGGCTCCGGAAGGTTTTCACTTACCGAAGGAAATAGCTTATCTGATTGGAGGTGGCGTAACTGTTTTGTCGATCATATTGTTCAGAGTCTATCTGAAAAAAACGCAGCGGGCAACCTCTGTGGCATAATTATAAATCTAAAATAAAAACGTATTATCCTAAATCTATGGCAAAATTCAAGCTCTCTTTAATGATGCTCCTTCAATACATGATGTATGCTGTCTGGTGGGTTCCGCTGGCCGCTTATCTTACGAACCTTGAAGTGGGGAGTACTCAAAAGGCATTAATTTTAAGTTCAATGGCTATCGGCTGTATGTTTTCACCTTTAATTGGAATGTTAGCCGACCGGTTTTTTTCTGCACAAAAGGTGCTGGCTGGGTTAAATTTCGTCCATGCAGGTATGTTACTTTGGGCAGCTACAACAAGTAATCCGGATGTTTTATTCATTTGTCTTTTGCTGGCTATGCTGGCTTATATGCCTTCATGGGGCCTTACCAGCGCCATTGCCATGGCACATCTGCCTTCAGAAGATTTTCCCAAAGTGCGGGTATTTGGATCCATCGGCTGGGTGGCATCCGGTATATTCAGCATCATCTTCATCAAATTTTTGAATATTGATTTTGACGGGACACACATCCCTTTTTATTGTGGCGCCGGAGTAAGTTTTCTGGCTACATTTATCAACCTGGCCCTCCCGGATACACCTCCGCTGGCCAAAGGGCAAAAGGCCACTCTCATAGATGCTTTTGGGCTTCGGTCGGTACAACTGATGAAAGATCGTAACTTTGCCATTTTTATCGTTTTGTCCTTTCTTTCCCTTATCCCTTTTGCCATGTACTACTCCTTTTTCTCGGAGTTTTTGCTGAATATCAATACGAAATATATTTCAGTAACCATCAACTGGGGTGTGCTGGCTGAAATGGGTTTTATGTTGCTGGTACCTCTGGCAATTCGAAAATTCGGGCTACGAAAAACCATGGTGCTTGGACTGGTGGCACTCACTATCCGTTATCTCTCTTTTTATGCAGGAGGGGTCATTACACAGCCCTGGATGTACTACATCGGGATTTTATTTCACGGGTTGATTTTTGGCTTTTTCTATGTGGGCGGTCAGATTTATATAGATAAAAAAGCGCCTAAAGAGCTGAAATCACAGGCACAGGGATTCATTTTCCTGGTAACATTCGGGGCGGGTTTGCTGGTGGGCAATTTTTTGTGCGCCAACCTTATCGATCATTACAAAACCGCATCAGGTTATAACTGGAATGCTATATGGGGCATTACCACGCTGGTGTCGGCAGCATTGCTGCTGGGATTTGTACTGCTGTTCAGGGAAGATAAAGATTTACGAAAATCCGTACAGTCAACCTAGAGAAAATAATATGTCATGATTAAAACAACCTGTCTGTTACCTGCCCTCATTCTGTTTTTTGCCGCGTGTCAAAATCAACCAGGGAAGGAAACGGTGCGGCAAAAACCAAACATTATATACATTCTGGCTGATGACTTGGGATATGCCGAATTGGGTTGTTACGGACAGGAAAAGATTGAAACGCCTCATATTGATGCGCTGGCTTCGGAGGGAATGCGTTTTACACAACATTATTCAAGCGCACCTGTATGTGCTCCTGCGCGTTGTATGTTACTTACCGGTTTGCATGCCGGGCATGCCCAAATCAGAGGGAACGACGAATGGGCCGAACGGGGCGACGTATGGGATTTTGAAGCGATGGCAAACGATCCGAACCTGGAAGGGCAGCGTCCGCTGAAACCAGGAACGCAAACCATCGGCACCTTACTGCAACAGGCAGGTTACAGAACCGGTGTTGTGGGCAAATGGGGCCTCGGCGGACCACTCACCGAAGGCATCCCCAACAAGCAGGGATTCGACTTCTTTTATGGGTTTAATTGTCAGCGGCAGGCACATACTTATTTTCCGGTTCACCTGTGGAAAAATACTGAAAAGGTGCCACTCAATAATAGAATGGTGCCGCCGAGTACCGGACTTCCGGAGGGGGCTGATCCCCATAATCCTGCATCATACAGTGATTTTTGGCTTGAGGAGTATTCTCCTGAGTTGATGCAAAAGGAATTGATTCAGTTTATAAAAGAGAACAAAAACCATCCGTTTTTTATGTATTATGCCAATCCGATTCCCCATGTTCCATTACAGGCGCCCAAACGCTGGGTGGACTACTACATGGAAAAGTTTGGTGATGAGGAGCCTTACACCGGTGATCAGGGATACTTCCCTCATCGTTATCCGCGTGCTTGTTATGCCGCCATGGTTTCCTATTTCGACGAGCAGGTGGGAGAAATTCTAGCGACGCTGAAAGAGCTGGGATTGTATGAAAATACAATTATCATGTTTTCTTCCGACAATGGCCCTACTTTTAATGGTGGAACCGATTCACCCTGGTTTGACAGTGCCAAACCCTTTAAAAGTGAGCAAGGGTGGGGGAAAGCCAATCTGATGGAGGGAGGGATACGCATCCCGATGATTGCCAACTGGCCCGGGGAAATTGAACCGGGTTCCCAAACAGATCTTATTTCTGCTCAATATGATGTGCTGCCTACCCTTTGTGAAATAGCAGGAATTGAACCTGCCGGTAATGTGGATGGTATCAGTTTCTTGCCAACCCTTTTGGGACAAGGCAACCAGGAAGAACACGGATTTTTATACTGGGAATTTCCGGCGTCGGGCGGGCAGCAGGCAATCCGAATGGGAAAATGGAAAGGCATCCGGAAAAATATTTTCCGAGACAGCCTGCGGGTTCGTCTTTACAATCTGGAAGAAGACATGCAGGAGTTGAACGATGTTTCTGACTTGCACCCGGAGATCGTTCAAAAAATGGAAGCCATTTTTGTTCAGGAACATACACCGGCTGAATTGGAACGGTTTAAAATAAAGCAGTTGGGAGATTAGAGGTTGTATTTAATCTATTAAAATTAGAAAGTTTCAATATAAGTCGGACCATTGGAAAAATTCGGTTTTAGCGGGATTTTTTTGTGACTGGTTCCCTGTCTGACTGTACAAGCTGGGCTGGCATGTTTAGAATTTTAAAAATGAATAATTATAAGAACATGAAACTTTCAGCATTATTCCTCCCTGTTATATTCTTTCTAATAACCTCCTGCTCCCAAAAAACCGAGTTTTCGGCTAACTTCGATAATACGCACAACCGTATTTGGATAGGTAAAAACTTCTGGTCTGTTCCATTGGAAGACTGGAAAGTAGAAGAAGGCAAACTGCACTGTATTGGTACTGTTCCGGAGTCGCGGGTAAACCTGCTTACCCATGTACTATCGCCGGAAGAAGGAAATTTCAACCTGTCGGTAACGATTGGCCTCACAAAGGAAGGTAGTGCTGGGGGGTCTGCCGGATTTCTCGTTGGGATAGTCGACAAAGAAGATCCTGATATCAGGGCGGCATGCTATTTTGGAGAAGGAATAAAAGCCGGGGTCAACCTGGAAGGTTATGCCTTTTTACAAACGGAAAAAGTTGAGTTACCCGAGGGGTTCGATTTCAGCGAATTTAATATCTCTGTTGCCGGAAGTGGCAACAACCTAAAAATGAAGGTTATTGACAAAGCAGGAAACCATATAAAAGAACTTTCCCTTCCTGTGGAAGAAGAAATACAGGGTCTTGTTGCGGTTGTCAGTAACCTGAGGCCTGAAGGAAAAGAAAAATCTGGAAACTCCACGTTTTGCTTCGATGATCTGAAATTGTCGGGTTCTAAAGTGGTTGCTCAACCTGACGAAGCTTTTGGCCCCGTTCTTTGGACCATGTACACTCTGAGTAAAGAGACGGTAAAAATGATGGCTTTATTGCCGCCAGTCGGAAAGGATGACAATCAGGAAGTAAGTCTTCAGTTAAAAGTAAGTGAAGAGTGGAAAACGGTTGCGACAGAAAATATTGATCCCGATTCCCGAACGGCCGTTTTCAAACTGCAAAACTGGGATGCTACAAAAGGTGTGAATTATCGTATTGAGTATATCGAGCGGGAAAAAGGCGGAGCCGAAACGCCGGAATATTATGCGGGAACCATTCGGAAAGATCCCGTAGATCGTCCTTTAAAATTTGGCGGGCTTACCTGCCAGTTTCATTTCGGATTCCCGTATTCGCCGTTGGTAGAAAACGTAACAAAGCTTGATCCCGATATCCTTTATTTTTCAGGAGACCAGATTTATGAAGGCAACGGTGGTTATCCAATAAAACGCGAACCGGCTGATGTTTCCATCGTCAATTACCTTGGTAAATATTATATGTTTGGGTGGGCATTTGGCGACCTGATGCGCGACAGGCCTACCATTTGTACACCTGATGATCACGATGTTTTTCATGGTAACTTATGGGGTGAAAGTGGAATTTCCAAACCGGGAGGAGCAGGTAGTTCAGATACACGTGGGTTTATGCAATCGGTAAAAATGGTTAATGTTGTGAATCGTACCCAATGTGGGCAATTGCCAGATCCTTATGATGCATCACCTATTGAACAGGGAATGAGCGTTTGGTACACTGGTCTTACTTATGGGAGGGTGAGTTTTGCCATTATCAGCGATCGCATTTTTAAAACCGGCCCGGAGGCAGTTTCGGATTGGGAGGGGCGCCACGACCATATGAAAGAGCCCCGGGAAGATTTGTCATTTTTGGATAAGCCGGGAGTAGAATTAATCGGTAAACGGCAGACTGAATTTCTTAATGACTGGATAATGGACTGGGAACAAGCCGATATGAAAGTATTGCTTTCGCAAACGGTTTTTGCCAATGTCGCTACCCATCACGGTTCGTTGAGTAATTACCTGTATGGTGACCTCGACTCAGGGGGCTGGCCAAAAGCAGACAGAGATAAGGCCATTCGTTTAATGCGTAAAGGGGCCGTTTTCCACATTAATGGCGACCAGCACGTTCCTTCTTTGCTGCAATATGGGCTTGAAAACTACCGTAGTGGCGGTTGGAGTTTTTGTACGCCTGCTATTGCTGTTATATACCTTCGCTGGTTTTTACCGGATGAACTAGGTATATCGGTTGTTGACCGGCCTGAACATGGCTATCCCAACACCGGGAAATATGAAGACGCTTTTGGCAACAAAAACTATGTGTATGCCATTGGAAATCCCGGGAAAAACACAGTGGATAGGGATAGTCGTTACAATCACGCCCAAATCCGTTCATCAGGTTTTGGGTTTGTGACTTTTGACCAAAAGGAACGAACCATTGTTGCTGACGCCTGGCGTTTCAAAGCCGATGTGGAGAATCCCAATCCTATGCGCGACCAATTTCCGGGGTGGCCTTTGGAAATTTCGCAATTCGACAATCTGGGATTGGGGGCTGAAAATGTCCTGCCCGAAATTACCATTACCAAACCGAACCAGTTAATGCAGATTCGAAATGAGAAGACCGGCGAACTGGCACAAATTTATCGTTTGAAAGGCAACATCATTCAACCTAAATTACATTCAAGCGGAACGTTCAGGGTTATTATCGGTGAAGATGGGAACCAAAAAGAGATTGCAGGACTGAAAACCCTAAAAGGAGAAAATCCAAAAGAGGTTCTGGTGGAACTTTAATGAAATAAGAATCTGCGGAAATCAGTGTGTTCTGTGGGAGAATAAGGAGATAGTTCCCGCAGATTGCGCCGATAATCGCAGAAAAACTCAGTAATTTGGGACAAACCAGAAGTTTTAGATATGAAGGAGAATGATATTTTTTGCAAAATCAAACACGTTATTTTTTTGTGTCAAAGATACACTGGGACAGGAGGTTTAGGAATTAGTAGTAAATTATAGGAAAGTAAATAAATTTTGGTTTACCATTGTACTCTGCGAAAATCTGCGTGTTCTGCGGGAGAATAAGGAGGAAGTTCCCACTGATTACGCCGATAATCGCAGAAAGACTCAATAACTTCAGAACAAACAAAAGTTTTTAGTTATGAAGGAGAACAATATTTTTTACAAAGTCAAAGGTGCTATTTTTAATGTTTAAAATTTACTGGTACCGGATTTATAGGAGTCAGCTTGTAAATTAGAGGGAAGAAATAATTTAGCCGGCCGTTTTACTCTGCGCGAATCTGCGTGTTCTGCGGGAAAACAAAAAGAAAGTTCCCGCTGATTGCGCCGATAATCGCAGAAAGATTCAATAATTCGAGTTAAACTAAAACTTTCAGATATGACAGAGAATGAAATTTCTTATAAAATCAGGGGTGCTATTTTTAACGTATACAATGCATTGGGGCCGGGTTTGTTGGAATCAGCTTATGAGGCTGTTTTAGCTTATGAACTGAACAAACAGGGACTGGATGTTAAAACACAAGTGCCTTTGCCATTGATTTATGAAGAGGTCAGGCTCGATGTGGGTTACCGGCTTGATATTCTTGTTGAAAATAAAGTTATTATTGAAATAAAATCTGTTGAAGCTATTTCTGAAGTGCATCACAAACAAGTGATTACTTATTTGAAATTATCAGACTTAAAATTAGGGTTGCTAGTCAATTTTAATTGCAATGACATTCAAAAATCAATATACAGGAAAGTAAATAAACTTTAGCCGGCCGTTTTACTCTGCGCGAATCTGTGTGTTTTGCGGGAGAATAGGAAGAAGGTTCCCGCAGATTGCGCCGATAATCGCAGAAAAACTCAGTAATTTGGGACAAACCAGAAGTTTTAGATATGAAGGGGAATGATATTTTTTGCAAAATCAGATACGTTATTTTTAATGTTTACAATGTACAGGGATCGGATTTACGGGAATCAGCTTGCAAATTATAGGAAACTAAATAAATTTTGGTTTACCAATTTACTCTGCGCGAATCTGCGTGTTCTGCGGGAGAATAGGACGAAGGTTCCCGTAGATTGCGCCGATAATCGCAGAAAAGTTCAATAACTTCAGAACAAACAAAAGCTTTTAGTTATGAAGGAGAACAATATTTTTTACAAAATCGGAGGTGCTATTTTTAATGTTTACAATGTCTAGGGATCGGATTTACGGGAGTCAGCTTGTAAATTAGAGGGAAGAAATAATTTAGCCGGCCATTTTACTCTGCGCGAATCTGCGTGTTCTGCGGGAGAATAGGAAGAAGGTTCCCGTAGATTGCGCCGATAATCGCAGAAAAATTCAATAACTTCAGAACAAACAAAAGCTTTTAGTTATGAAGGAGAACAATATTTTTTACAAAATCAGAGGTGCTATTTTTAATGATTACAATGTCCAGGGATCGGATTTACGGGAGTCAGCTTGTAAATTAGAGGGAAGAAATAATTTAGCCGGCCATTTTACTCTGCGCGAATCTGCGTGTTCTGCGGGAGAATAAGGAGGAAGTTCCCACTGATTACGCCGATAATCGCAGAAAGACTCAATAACTTCAGAACAAACAAAAGTTTTTAGTTATGAAGGAGAACAATATTTTTTACAAAGTCAAAGGTGCTATTTTTAATGTTTAAAATTTACTGGTACCGGATTTATAGGAGTCAGCTTGTAAATTAGAGGGAAGAAATAATTTAGTCGGCCATTATACTCTGCGGAAATTTGCGTGTTCTGCGGGAAAACAAAAAGAAAGTTCCCGCTGATTGCGCCGATAATCGCAGAAAAGTTCAATAACTTCAGAACAAACAAAAGCTTTTAGTTATGAAGGAGAACAATATTTTTTACAAAATCAGAGGTGCTATTTTTAACTTGTTGGTAGTCAGTATTTCGAATGTTTTGATGGTTGCCCTGAATTCATTGCATTTTCGTAAATTGCAGGTAAATACAATTAAAATTAATTGAAAAATGGATAAGAAAGTTGTACGTTCCGTTAGTTCCGGTAGAAACAGTGTGCCGGCCAATAAAAAAAACCGTGGATATTTTTATCTGGTCTTCCTTTCTGTGATAATTATTGGATTGGCAGCAGGTTCCTGTAAGAATTCTGAGCCCAACTGGTTGCGCGGAAATATGCACACCCACACTTTTTGGAGCGACGGAGATGAATTTCCGGAGAGTGTGGCTCGTTGGTACAAAGAAAACGGATATGATTTTCTTGCTATGACAGATCACAATACAATATTAGCAGGAGAGCGTTGGAAAAATTTCCCTGAGGACCATGCAACACTTCATAAATATGTGGAGGAATATGGGACGGAGTGGGTAGAAATGCATTCTCATGAAGAAGAGGGAACCCAGCGTGTACGTTTGAAAACCCTGGAAGAGTTTCAGTCGATGTATGAAGAACCGGGAAAATTTCTGCTTGTTATGGGCAATGAAATTTCCAATCCACATTCAGTTCATTTACTTGGATTCCATCAGGATAGGGTGATTCCAGCCATTCAGGGTACCGTGAACGAGCGGGAGGAGATGATTCGGAGAACGGTTGAGAATATGAAAGCTTACCGGGAAGAAACCGGAATAAATGCTCATCCGGCGCTGGCTCATCCTAATTTCAGGTGGGCCATTACGGCTGAAATGATGCTGAATGTTCCTGAACTTCGTTTTTTCGAAGTTTTCAACGGTCACCCGATGGTAAATAATACGGGGGATGAAAGCCGGGCAAGTACCGATAGAATTTGGGATATTGTGTTAGCCAACCGACTGATATCCGGTGATGGAGAACTTCTTTATGGACTGGCTACAGACGATGCCCACAATTATCACGGAGGTGGGGCCGGTCCTGGTAGAGGGTGGGTAATGGTGCGTTCAGAAGAACTTTCTCCGGAGGCCATTCTTGATGCCATAGACAAAGGCGACTTTTATGCTTCAACCGGTGTTAAACTAAAAGATATTCAGTTTAATGGGAAAAACCTGAAAATTAAAATCGAGCCACAGGAAGGCATTGAATTTACAACGGAATTTATCGGTACACAGAAGGGTGTGGATACAACTGGTAAACCTACATTGGATGCGGAAGGCAATGAAATTGAAAATACCACGATGACCTATTCCGGAGAAATTGGAAAAGTACTTGCATCCAGTCAGTCATTAACCCCTTCGTATCGGTTTACCGGAGATGAGTTGTATGTGCGGATCCGGATCACTTCTTCGGCAGATCATATCGATCCAAATACAGGAAAATTGTTGGGGAAACAAAGAGCCTGGGTGCAACCGCACGTTCAGACAAACTAAAATTGGGTACTCCAATTTTTGTGTTAAGACGGTTCATTTTCTCCGGGCGGCATTGAAATATTATCGACCTAAAAAAATAAAACGATGAAGCCAATTATTTTTTCTGTACTGATTTTAATCGGAATGCTTTCGGGATGTTCTCCTGCCGAGCGATCAGATGAAAGGAAGCCATATCCCAATGTACTGTTCTTTTTTGCCGACGACCAGCGAGCCGATGCTTTGGGTTGCTCCGGGAATCCATACATTAAAACACCTAACATTGACCGGCTGGCTGAAACAGGTGTTCGTTTTTCGAATGCATATGTAATGGGCGGTCACCATGGCGCTATTTGTGCACCCAGCCGGGCCATGCTCATGAGTGGGAAGAGTTTATTTCATGTTTACGATGTTCTGGAAGGAATAAAAACCATGCCCATACATTTTGCTGAACAAGGGTATGAAACGTTTGGAACCGGTAAATGGCACAATGGAAGCAGTAGTTTCGAGGCCTCTTTTCAGAAAGGGGAGAATGTTTTTATTGGCGGCATGAGCGATCACTTTCAGGTGCCGTTGCGTAGCCTTGGGAAAGATGGCATACTGACCGAACCTGTTGAAAAAGGATACTCAACTGATCTTTTTGCCGAAGCCGCTCTGGACTTTTTGCAAAAATATGCAGCCGGTAGCAGGGAGGCCCCGTTTTTTTGTTATGTCTCTTTTACCGCTCCCCACGATCCGCGTTCTCCCCGGGATGATTATATAGGCATGTACCCGGATGAAAACCTACCGCTGCCGGGAAATTTTAAGGGACTGCACCCTTTTGAATTTGATGATCTGAATATCAGGGATGAGACCCTTGCCCCGTGGCCGCGTTCTCCCCAAATTATCCGGGCTTCATTGGCCGATTACTATGCATTGATTACCCATTTGGACGAGCGAGTAGGCGGTATCATAGAGCAGCTCAAAAAATTGGAACTTTTTGAAAATACGATTATTGTTTATGCTGCAGACAACGGGCTGGCCATTGGAAGTCATGGATTGCTCGGAAAACAGAATTTGTACGAACACAGCACCAAAGTTCCTTTAATCATTTCCGGTCCGGGAATTCCGCATAACGAAACGACCGATGCGCTGGTTTACCTGTTTGACATTTATCCAACCCTTGCCACATTGTGTGGATTACCGGAACCGGAAGGGGTTGACGGCAAAGATTTGAGCCGGGTGATCCGGGGGGAAACAGAAAGTGTTCGAAATACAATATATACCGTTTACCGAAACACGGCAAGGGCAGTCCGCGACGATACATGGAAATTGATATGGTACCCACAAAGAAATTATAAACAGCTTTTTAATCTAAAAAACGATCCACTGGAACTTTTGAACCTGGTAACACATCCCGGCAGTCAGTCAAAAGCAGAGGAAATGATGGCATTGCTGGAAAAGTGGTATGCCGAAACTAACGATACAGCTACTTTATTCCCTGCGACTAATTTACCGCTGGAATATGATTACAAAAAGTTGCAACAGATTCCTGACCGGCATCAGCCGGAGTATGTGTTGAAAAGGTATTTTGGGAGATAGCCGGGGAAATGCTTTGGCACTTTTATGTTGCTGATTCATTTGGCTGGTATCCTGTATCTTCTTTTAGTCCTGCACCCAGTGACGCTTCTACGGCCAGTTGGTCGCAGCGTTCGTTCAATGGATTGTTGGCGTGGCCTTTAACCCATACAAAACTCACATCATGGTTTTTATATATTTCGAGAAAACGTAACCACAGGTCGGGATTTTTTTTCCCTTTAAAGCGTTTTTTTACCCAGTTAAAAACCCAGCCTTTTGTCACTGCGTCAGCTACATATTTTGAGTCAGTATAAATGGTGACTTTGCTTCCCGGTATTTTTAACGTTTCAAGTGCCACAATCACAGCCAGGAGTTCCATCCTGTTGTTGGTGGTGAGCCGGTAGCCTTCTGAGAGCTCTTTGCGGTACTGTCCGGAAAGAAGCACTATTCCGTAACCTCCCGGACCGGGGTTGCCGCGGGCTGCGCCGTCAGTATAAATTGTTATTTTGGGTTGAGTCATTTTAATTCTTTTATGCAAAAATGAAACAAAGATTTTAAAAAACAACAAAAAACCCCGCCTGAAAAGACGAGGTTCATGCTTTGGTCTTTATTTTAAATATTATTCCATTATTACCATTTCGTCGATGAGATGGGTAGCGCCGGCATATTTATCGATAACCCACAGCACAAAGCGAATGTCTACGTTGATACATCTTTGCAGGTCGGGTTCGAAGGCAATGTCGCCACTCATCGCTTCCCAGTTTCCGTCGAAAGCTACACCTATTAATTCGCCGTCGGCATTGAGTACCGGACTCCCGGAGTTACCCCCTGTGATGTCGTTGTTCGAGATAAAACAGGTGTGGAGTTCCCCTTCTTTACTGGCATATCGTCCGAAATCTTTTGCCTGCAGCAGGTTTTTCATTCTTTCGGGAACGTGAAACTCATCATCTCCCGGAATTTCTTTTTCCACATAACCATCGGAGGTAGTGTAGAATTTGTAAACGACACCATCGCGTGGTTCGTAGTCGCTTACCTGTCCGTAAGTGAGGCGCATGGTAGAATTTGCATCAGGGTAAAAGTTTTTATCCTGTTGCATTTCCATCAGCCCGGCCATAAATAACCTGTTGCCGGTATCCAGTAAATCATTGTTCTCTCCTGCCAGATCGTTCAGCTCTCTGAATTTATCAAAAATATCGCGTGCAGCCTGAAAAGCCATATCCTTTTCCAGTGTTTTGGCATTGGGGTCCTGCAAAAACTCACTTAACTCATCCTCGTTATCAAATACGGAATTCTTAAACATTTTTTCGGTGTACTTTTCGAAATCACCTTTGTATTTCTTTTGTACTTCTTTGAAAAAATCCGGATGGTATTGCGGGGCAATATTATCGGAATATAATTTAAGCAGGGCAGCTGCCACTTTTTGATCGGTACGGGCATCATAATCTTTAAAATGGGCATCCATTCCGCTTGTTACCCGTGTTTTAATCATTTCGATAAAATCCGGACGGCTTTCGCCTTCACTTAACAAGCGGTAGACCGGTAAAGCCCGGTAGGCAAACATGAATATTTCAGGGCCACGTACCATAGCTTCTGCCATGTATTCCTGCGCTTCACTGATTTCCTTTTCGCTGTATGCTTTTTCAATATATTCCAGCGCTTTCCCATATTTCTTTTTGCGCGTATTGTCTGTACTTATCCATTGGGTAAAGTCATCTTCCAGCGCCTTCTTTTTTTCTATTACATTCAGATTCCCGAGCCCGCGGTTTTGTCCGATACTGTATTTGTAATAATTGGAACTCCGTGCATATTTTGATGCGTACTGGATGCGTGCCTTTTGGCTGCTACTCATGTATTCATCAATGATGCGCAGTTTCTCTTCCCTCACGTTTACGCGTACGGGATTGGTAACGTCCATCGTATATTGTACGCCGTAAGAAGTTTTATACCGGTTCGTGCTTCCGGGGTAGCCCAATACCATGGCAAAATCGCCCTCATCCACTCCTTTCAGGGAAATAGGGAAAAAATGTTTTGGGTTGTATGGAATATTGTCCTCCGAAAACTCGGCAGGTTTTCCGTCAGGGCCCGAATAAACGCGGAAAAGTGCAAAGTCGCTGGTATGGCGCGGCCACATCCAGTTGTCTGTATCGCCTCCGAATTTGCCAAGCGCCTGAGGAGGAGCTCCTACAAGCCGGATGTCTTTAAATGTCTCAACGACAAAAAGATGATACTGGTTTTCATTGAAGAAACTACGCACGTAAGTTTCATAATGTGTATCGCCTTTGGCCTCTTTTTCCAGTTCTCTCGTAGTGGAGTAAATTTCTTTATTCCTTTCTTCTAGGCTCATATCTTCAGACAAGTTAGCCATCACTTTATCGGTTACCTCTTCAATTTTTATAAGGAAGGAAACCGATTTTCCCGGATTTGGCAATTCTTCTTCACGGGTCATGGCCCAGAATCCATCCTGCAGGTAATCATTCATTACGCTCGAATGGCTTTGGATTTCGTCATATCCGCAGTGGTGATTGGTAAGCAATAAACCGTCATTCGATATTAATTCTCCTGTGCAGGAGCCACGGTCGAGAGCAACTACTGCATCTTTAAGGCTGGCTTTATTGATACTGTATATTTCTTCGGCACTCAGCCGTAACCCCATTTGCTGCATTTCAGAAATATTCAACCTATGCACCAGGGAGGGTAACCACATCCCTTCGTCAGCTATTGCTCTCCCCCAAAATGCAAAAACCAGGAGCAGCAAAATACTCAATCTTCTCATGTCCTCAATTCAATTTTACAATTATTTAGAAAGTGCAAAGATAATATTTCAGTTTTCATAGCTCTGTGATTTGTATCGTGTTTAAAGACAGTATTTGGTTAAAAAAATCTAAACCGGGCGGCGATTTCTCAATTCTTGTTAAATTTGTAGCTCTCAAATGAAAGGCAGAGAGAAAGTGAAGAAAAAGATATTAAAGAAGCTAAACGATCGCTACCGTTTAATTATATACAACGATACTACATTTCAGTCGGTTTGGAGTATGAAACTCAGTCGGCTGAGGGTTTTTACCATTACGAGCCTTCTGTCCGCAATTATTGTTTTTCTTGTTATTTTACTGATTGCCACAACGGGTTTACGCGAATATATTCCCGGTTATCCTAAAGCAGAATACCGGCAAATGCTGGTGCTTTCGGCCCTGAAAGTTGACTCGCTTGAGAACGAACTACGCCAGCGTGATCAGTTTTTTAACAGCATACAGGCCATTGTTTCGGGCGAAGTTCCGGAAGATAATTTGTTTGTGGATACCACGGTGCAATCCAACCAGGTAGAGTTCACTGAATTTAACCACGATTCAGTATTTCAGGACAAGTTGCTGGCAGAGCAAACCAGCCTTTCTTTGGGGACAGATAACAGCAGAAAGCTTAGCCTTAGCCAGATTCATTTTTTTGTGCCTGTAAAAGGGGTTGTATCTGACAAGTTCAACGCGGCAGTCAATCATTTCGGAACGGATCTCGTGAGCGAACCAAGTGCCCGGATTTATGCCATTTTGGACGGAACAGTTGTTTTTTCGGGTTGGACTATTGAAACCGGTTACGTTATTTATATTCAGCATGATGCCGATTTGATTTCGGCGTATAAACACAATTCGGAATTACTTAAAAACAAAGGAGACAGGGTCCGGGCCGGAGAAGCTATCGCCATTATCGGGAGCACAGGTGAATTGTCAACCGGGCCGCACCTGCACTTTGAATTGTGGCACAACGGGACCGCACTCGACCCGGAAGAATACATTGATTTTTAATTTTTTATGAAGAAACGAATTGCCATCCTCGGTTCAACCGGTTCAATAGGTACCCAGTCGCTCGATGTGATCGACCAAAACCCCGATATGTTTGAGGTAGAGGTGTTGACTGCCAATAATAATGTGGAGTTACTTGTCGATCAGGCTAAAAAGTATCAGCCCAATGCCGTTGTTATTGCCAATAAAGACAATTATAAAACCGTAGCAGATGCTTTACAGAATGAACCGGTTAAAGTATTTGCCGGAGCAGAGGCGCTAAACCAGGTTGTGCAAATGGATTCCATTGATTTGGTAATTACTGGTATGGTTGGTTATTCCGGGCTTATTCCCACCTGGCATGCTGTGAAAGCGGGGAAAAACATTGCCCTGGCTAACAAAGAAACGCTGGTTGTGGCAGGTGAAATTATTACGAAGCTGGCAATAGAGAAACAGGTGGATATCCTGCCGGTTGACTCGGAACATTCGGCTATTTTTCAGTGTTTGACGGGAGAGATTGCCAACCCAGTGGAAAAAATATATCTTACCTGTTCCGGGGGGCCTTTCCGCGAAAAATCAAAAGAAGACCTGGGAAAAGTAACGGTTGCCGATGCCCTGGCACATCCGAACTGGGACATGGGCGCTAAAATAACCATCGATTCAGCAACCCTTATCAATAAAGGTTTTGAAGCCATTGAGGCGCATTGGTTGTTTGGCCTTCCTTCTTCAAAAATTGAGGTTATCGTTCATCCGCAATCCATTGTTCATTCCATGGTGCAGTTTGAAGACGGTTCGATAAAAGCACAACTCGGGCTTCCCGATATGCGACTGCCCATTCAGTATGCTCTCGGTTTTCCTTACCGGATAAAAAATGATTTTCCCCGGTTCAGCTTTCTCGATTACCCCACACTTCAATTTGAACAGCCAAATACAAAAATTTTTCGTAACCTTGCACTCGCTTTCGAAGCATTGGATGCCGGTGGAAATGTTCCCTGCGTCTTAAATGCAGCTAATGAAGTGGTTGTACAGGCATTTCTTGAAGGGAAAATCACGTTTTTGCAGATGCCGGAAATTATCGAAGAAACGATGGAGAAAGTAAGTTTTATTGAGAAACCTAGCATGGAAGATCTCATTCAAACGAATGCCGAAACAAGAAGAGTGGCACAATTGTTAACAGAAAACAAAATTTAAGAGAAAAAAATTGAATGGAAACAATATTAGTTAAAACGGCCCAACTCATTTTAAGCCTTTCCATACTGGTAGTTTTGCATGAGTTCGGGCATTTTATGTTTGCACGTCTTTTTAAAACTCGGGTAGAAAAGTTTTATCTGTTTTTTGATCCCTGGTTTTCACTGTTCAAAGTAAAACGCGGTGAGACAGAGTACGGTGTTGGATGGTTGCCGCTTGGAGGGTACGTCAAAATTTCAGGGATGATTGATGAATCGATGGATAAGGAAGCGATGAAATTACCTCCCAAATCCTGGGAATTTCGTTCAAAACCCGCATGGCAAAGATTGCTGATTATGCTGGGTGGGGTAATGATGAATTTTCTTTTTGCTTTTGTTATATACATCGGTGTTTTGTACGCCTGGGGAGAGGAATACCTGCCTACCGACAGTGTGAAATACGGAATTGTCGTAAATGAGGTGGGCGAAGAAATTGGGTTGCAGACTGGCGACAAAATTTTAACAGTGGACAACCAGCACATCGAAAATTTTAATAAAATTATTCCTACCGTTGTTCTCGACGATGCAGAAGCCATACAGGTGGAGCGTAACGGGAAGGTAGTGGATGTGGAAATTTCCGATGAGGATCTTGCATTGTTGCTGAAAAGTAAAACGGTGATGTCGCCGCGTGTCCCTTTCAGGATGAAAGTGGAAGGTTTTACTCCGGAATCTCCGGGAAAAGAGGCCGGACTGCAGATTGGGGATGAGATAAAAGGTTTGAACGGACAGAACTTCGGCTTTTATGACGAATGGAATAAAGAGCTTAAAAAATACCAGGGGAAATCTATTTTACTGACTGTAGAACGCAATGGGAAGAACCTGGATATGCCGATGGTACTTGGCGAGGATGGAATGATTGGTATTAAAATCAATCAGTTTCTCGAAGATTTTTTTGAGTTTAAAACCATCAATTACGGTTTTTTTGCTTCCATTCCGGCAGGGATACAACGGGGAGTTCAAACTACCAAAGATTACCTGAAACAGTTTAAGCTGTTTTTTAAGCCCGAAACAAAAGCATATGAATCGTTGGGTGGTTTTGCTACAATCGGAAATATTTTCCCAGCTACATGGGATTGGTTTTCGTTCTGGAATATGACGGCTTTTATCTCCATCATTCTTGCCATTATGAACCTTTTGCCTATTCCGGCACTGGATGGGGGCCACGTGATGTTCCTCTTCTTTGAAATGGTAACCGGAAGAAAACCAGGTGAAAAATTTCTCGAGTATGCACAAATTGCCGGAATGGTGTTGCTATTGGCTCTTGTACTTTATGCTAACGCCAATGATATAATAAAAATGATTAATGGAACATTTTAACTAAAAAAATTCTATTTTTGCATCAAACCATTTTTAACTTTGCATCATGAATTTATTTGTAATTGCAGGATTTATCGGACCACAGGAAATAATTATCATTTTAATTATAGTACTTCTCCTTTTTGGCGGACGTAAAATTCCCGAATTGATGAAAGGCCTCGGTAAAGGAATGAAAGAGTTCAAGAAGGCTACAAAAGAGGGCGAAGACGAAAGCGAAAAGGCTGAGCCGGAGAAAATTGAAAAATAATTTGATTCGGTATATCCCGAAAATCCCGTTGTTGTATTTTGCAGCAGCGGGATTTTTGTGTTATACCAATTTAATTTACACATTCCCAAACTGGTAAGATTTTTGTAGCAAAATTGGCGAACCAAAAAATGACAAATGATGAAACCAAAAAGAATAAACCAGATTTTTTTGCTATTTGCATTCATTGCATTGGTATCATGTAAAAACAATGAAGGCAGCGGTCTTTCAAAAAATGTTACCGGGAAGGCGGGAGAACTGATTGTTGTTATTACAAATGAATCCTGGGAGGGAGCTCCGGGAGAGCTTATTCGTAAGACCCTGGCGCAGGAACATATTGCCCTGCCGCAGGATGAACCGCTGTTCGACCTGGTAAAAGTGCCGCCGGAAGGATTTAAAAGCATTTTTAAAACTACTCGAAATATTATTCAAACCCGTATTTCCCCTAATGTCGATTCTATAGGAGTTTCTTTCCGGGATGATGTGTGGGCACGTCCGCAGGCAACAGTCATTATTCAGGCAAAAAACAAGGAAGAGTTTGAAAAGCTGTTTAATGAGAACAAAGAGCGCATTCTGTCCTATTTTGTTAATGCCGAAAGGAAAAGACTTACAGGAAATTACAATAAATTTTTTGAGAGGGGAATATATAATGTGCTGAATGAAAATTATGGGGTAACCATGAAAGTGGCGCCGGGTTTCCAGATTGCCGAACAAAAAGAGGACTTTATATGGTTTCGCTATGAAACTCCTGAGATTTCCCAGGGAATTGTGCTTTATACATTCCCTTATGTTTCTGACAGCGCTTTTACGGTTGGGTACCAGTTAAAGATGAGAGACAGTACCTTGCGTGTAAATGTTCCCGGACCAACAGCGGGTAGTTACATGGCTACGGAAAGAAGAGTTGAACAGATATATAATATTCTCGAGCACAATGGAAATTATGCTTCCGAAATGCGTGGTCTCTGGCGTGTTATGAACGATTTTATGGGCGGCCCCTATGTTTCATTGGCAGAGCTTGATGCGGCCAATCAACGTATTATTGTTGCTTTTGGTTATGTGTATGCCCCCAGCAAGGACAAACGAAATTTGCTGCGCCAGGTAGAAGCAATGATATATTCGCTTAGACTGAATAATCAGGCTGAAAATGACAAGATAAACAGCCAGGTAAAAATGGGAAACTAAGCGGGAACTAAAATTTGTTTTAGAATACAGCTTTTACAATTTCTTTTACATTGTCTGAAATTCCATAAGTATAAATATGAAGCGACGGGGCATTGTGGGCAACCAGATCTTTCGACTGGTAAATGGCCCATTCGGTACCTACCTCCCGGGCTTCTTCATTATTTTTACATTTAGCCAGTTCCTTTGAAAGATCCTGAGGTAGGTCGATGCTGAATATTTTTGGTAAAACAGTCAATTGGTTCTTCATGTTAATAGGCTTAATTCCCGGGATAATGGGCACATTAATACCTATTTCACGACATTTTTTTACAAAATCGAAATAAGCCTGGTTGTCAAAAAACATTTGTGTGACAATGTAGTCGGCACCGGCATCTACCTTTTGTTTGAGGTAGGAAAGATCCTGTTCCAGATTGGGCGCTTCAAAATGCTTCTCCGGGTAACCGGCCACTCCAATGCAAAAATCAAGCGGTGTATTATTTTTCAGGTCCTGTTCCATGTATTGCCCTTTTCCAAGGTTCACAATCTGCTCTACCAGTTCGTTGGCATGGGCATGTCCATTCTCTTCAGGTTTGAAAGTGTGCTGGTCTTTCAGTCCATCACCCCTTAGAGCCAACACATTTTGTATTCCGAGGAAATTTAAATCGATAAGTACATATTCGGTTTCACTTTTGTTAAAGCCGCCACAGAGAATGTGCGGGACTACCGGTATCCCGTACTTGTGTTGTATGGAAGCCGCAATGGCCACAGTTCCTGGTCTTTTCCTGATGGTGCGTTTTTTGATAGAGCCATCAGCTAGTTCCCTGAATTCCACCTCGTCGCGATGGGTTGTAATGTTAATGTACTTGGGGTCGTAATCTACCAGGCTTTCAATTGTTTTGTAAATCCGACCGGCATTGTTGCCTTTTAGTGGCGGAAGTAACTCGAAGGAAAAAACAGTTTTGTCTGAATTTTTTATAATGTCAATAACTTTCATATCATTCATATTTGGCGGTGCAAAATTAATAAAAGGTATCTGTCAATGCGAAAAAAAAATTGTTTCTGTAAGAAAATAAATAAAAATATCAGCAGATTGCTGATGTACTGAAGAAAGAAAAAACAGATTGACTTCAGAGATAAAAATGGAGTTAGTGTTAGTATATTTGAAGGGAAGGAGCAACAAGAGTGAGGTTGCTTGAGTCTTTTCGGATTATTTTGCAATGTTGGGACAACTATAAAAGAAGCAAAAGAAGACATTGAAGTTTTAACGTATAATCAGTTAGACTTTTCAATGTTGTTTAGAGATAACTGTATATTTTTAATAGTTTCTGAATTGATATCATATTTTTTTGCAATGCTACTCCATTCTGCAACCGCACTTCTTACTTCGTCAATTATTATTTCACCATCTTTTAATCCAAAGTGGTTGGCTAATTTTAGAAGATGTTTCTTGCCTGGGGTTTGACTCTCTCCTGCAACCATTGTGCTGTGAAATCCGAATGAAGAGTAGGAAAAAGTAAGGTCATAAGCAGGTGCAAGTTGCCATTCTCCGCTTGAATTCATTAGAAAAGAAAAGTTTTTGCTATGGTCATCACAATTATGACTAAATACATTAAATGCAGCTAAACGTAATACCTTTTTATAAGCATTTACGTGTCTTTCCAAGCGAAATGCACAATCCATTAAATGTCCATAATCCATTGTACTAGCTCTAAAATTGTCATGCATCAGGCCGGAAGCAGAATGAACGTGTAATCTCATATTGCCTATCCTGTCAAATCTTTTGGTACCGAAATATAATTTGCCGGATTTTCCTTCAAAGAGTTTACAAACACTCATTTCGATTCCCGCTTTTGTTGCCATTTTGTGGTAAGCGTATTCAATTTTGGCAATTTCAGGGTTGTCAGATGATGACGGAAATTTGATTATCCAATGCTCAAATCCGCTGGGGAGCTCTTCTTTTCCATGAATTATTTTTTCATTACCTGGATTGTAAGCAGCAAATATTTTAGGCCTGGCACCACCTGATGAACCTCCAAGTTCAAATAGCTCCTCAATAATTTCAGAACTGTTCCCCTGCAAAATTTGATTCATTTCCTTTGCAACTACATCCAATTCAATTTGGGAGGAGAGCTTCGTGGCGCCTTCAAACTCGGGCTGGTATATAAGTGCTCCCATTCCTCCTGAGCCAACAAAGGCTAGTCGGTCAAGGGGAGTAATTTTCGAAATATTTATTCCTTTAGAACTCAAAGTTCTGTCAAGTAATAAACGACCCCAGCCATCAGGCAGCGAATCATTGAAAACTCCAAACAGTCCATCAAAAGGTTCTTTTTGACACGTACTAATTTCATTATTAAAAGGCAGTTTTATAGGTGAGAGGTTCAAGTTTGAAGATATAAAATTCGTGTTGTACCGGAAGTATATCTTTTGTTCGGAGAGCACCAGTTCACCAACTTCATACTTCTGACCCTCAATATTAAGTGAAACCACTAGTTTGTTTATCGTTTTCATGGCTTTTATTTATTGCTGAAAAGCTTTTCAACTTCATTTAAATCATCACCGGATTGAAAGATTGACTCAAAATCGTTAAGTCTTCCCATTAAATGAGCAAGTTTAAGAAGAGCTTCCAGTGATATTTTACCAGTATTTTCAAAACGCTTCAGACTACCCAACGAAATACCTGAGCGTTCAGCCATTTCTTTCTGTGAAAGGCGAAGTTTTTTGCGCAACAATTTATGTCTTTCAGCTAGTGCTTTACATACCTCTAGTGGAGTTGATTCTAAAGAATACATCTTGCATATAGTTAAAATATTAGCTAAATATAAAGAAAAGAAAGCAGAATAGCTAAAATATTAGCTAAAGCAGATTGGATATGTTGCGGGGAAAGCTGACACTTTTGTGAATCCGACCTGAACTGTGTCAACCTTTTTATGGAAAGATTATGATGTCTTTGTCCATTTTATAGAAGCAGAGGAAGGCATACTGTAACAAATCTTAAAGGGAGGTCATTTATTACTAGCTTTAAAAAAAACAGGAGTACGAAGACAAATCGTATCCCTGTATAGCCAAATTGACCAAGTAGTCCCACCAGGAATCGAACCTGGATCTACAGTTTAGGAAACTGCTATTCTATCCGTTGAACTATGGGACCTTCCATTTTTATGGTGTGCAAAAGTAGCTAAAAACAGTTTCCCCTACAAATCATTTAAATAATATTGCTGCATTTTGCTGTTTTCATTGAAAGAATGGAAGAAACCGAATTTAAAACAACATTGCCACTCCTGGTAAACCACACGTTTTGCAATCTGGTTTGTTCAAGTTCAACAATTGTTACAAAAGAAAATCGGTTAAAAATGTTGCAATTTGCAGGAAAAACATCACGGATGTAATCTTTAGAGACAGATTATTTGTAAACGCCAATCCATTTTAAAAAATAAATATGTAATTTTAGCGTCCGAAAAATAAAATATGTATCAATCAGCATCATACGGTAAAGAATGGCACTGGCGCAACGTGAAAATGGAAGCGCTAGAACAAAATATTAATAAACCCGGATAATCTGAAAAGGGATTTGTTGTATTGCAGCAAATCCCTTTTTTATTGAATATATAATCATTAAAAAAAATAAAATCATGACCAGACAAAAGAAAATTTTTCTTGAAGAGTCAGAAATGCCTAAACAATGGTACAACCTGGCACCCGACCTTCCCACTCCAATGAATCCGCCACTGGGTCCCGACGGAAATCCATTATCGCCGGATAAGCTGGCACCTGTGTTCCCAATGAACCTGATTGAACAGGAGGTGAGCCAGGAACGTTGGATTGATATTCCTGAAGGCATCCGCGAAATTCTGGTGCAGTGGAGGCCAAGCCCGTTAATTCGTGCTTATGAATTGGAAGAAGCATTGGGAACTCCGGCAAAAATATACTATAAAAATGAAGGCGTTTCGCCGGCTGGGAGCCATAAGCCAAATACTGCTGTTGCGCAAGCCTGGTACAACAAACAGTTTGGCATTAAAAAATTAACCACTGAAACCGGTGCCGGTCAATGGGGGTCTGCCCTTTCTTTTGCCTGTGCGCAGTTGGGTGGAATTGAATGTAAGGTTTTTATGGTTCGCGTAAGTTTCGACCAAAAGCCTTTCCGTAAAATGATGATGCAAACATGGGGTGGAACCTGTATTGCAAGCCCGAGTACCGAAACACAGGCTGGTCGCAATATCCTGGAAAAATATCCGGATACACCAGGAAGCCTGGGGATTGCTATTTCAGAGGCCATTGAAGCAGCTGTTTCAGATCCCAAAGGGGAAACCCGCTATTCGCTGGGGTCGGTACTTAACCACGTTATGTTGCACCAAACGGTTATTGGCCTGGAGGCAAAAAAGCAATTGGCTAAAGTGGGTATTGAAAAACCAGACGTGGTTATTGGCTGCTGCGGTGGTGGAAGTAATTTTGCCGGTATTGCATTTCCGTTTATGTACGATAAAATTAATGGAGCTGACATACAGGTGATTGGTGTTGAGCCATTTAGTTGTCCAACCCTCACGAAGGCGCCGTTTATCTACGACCATGGTGATGTGGCTAAAATGACCCCGCTTCTGCCAATGTACAGCTTGGGGCATTCATTTATCCCGGCGCCCATCCATGCCGGCGGATTGCGTTACCACGGGATGGCTCCGCTGGTGAGTGCCGCTCTGAAAGACGGGTTGATGGAAGCGCAGGCTGTTCATCAAAGCGAATGTTTTGAAGCCGGATTACTCTTTGCCAAAACCGAAGGGATTATTCCTGCACCGGAAACCACCCACGCCATTGCCTCTGCTATTCGCGAAGCCAAAAAGGCGAAAGAAGAAGGAAAAGAGAAAGTTATTCTTTTCAACTTTAGCGGCCACGGGCTGATGGATTTGGTAGGATACGATAAATACCTCTCGGGCCAACTGAGTGATTACGAATATCCGGAATCTGAAATTGCCAATAACCTGAAAGAGCTGGAAGGTTATCCAATGCCGAAGTAGAAGTCTACTCAATTTTCGCAGACATATAAAAAATATGCGTGCCGTTACAAGAAAGTAGCGGCACTTTTTTTAGAAAAAGGCAAAAACCAATTCGTCAGAAACTTCGGGAAAAATATCTGCCAGTTTTTGCCGGATTCCTGTGTGGAAATGCCTTGCCCCAATAAGAGTTTTGTTTAGTGTTGTCGCCTGCATCCCGGAAAAATAATCCCCCTCAATATGTGCCTCTTTAATCTTTCCTTTTTCCACCTGCAATTCAATTTTTAGCTTTTTCCCGGCATCTGAGAAGTGGTTACTGAAAGAGTACTTGGGTGAGTATCCGAAGTTCCAGTCCCATGTATTAAATTTTTCAGCTGTCAGCTTTTGAATAGACAGGACATCTTTTTCGTTCAGTTCATAAAATGAATTGTCCGGATTTTTTAGTTGAACGTCTATCAGAAATGAACTGAAATCATCTGTTGTCCAGTTCCCTTTCATAAAGGGAAGGATATTGGTAACCTCGCTGCGGTTCGATTGTACAGCCTTCCCGTTATATTTTCCAGGTACTGCCTTAATGGCCTGCCCAAGTTGTTCCAGGTTCGAATTAAAAAGTACCGTTCCGTGATGTAGTACCCGGTTTTTAAAAACATGCTCTGCGTTTCCCGAAATTTTTTTACCTGCTACCAGCAGGTCGTTACGACCGGAGGAAGAGGCTGTAATGCCAAGTTTTGCCAGTGCTTCCACAATGGGCGTTGTAAAGAGTTTAAAACTGATATCTGTCGTGCTTTTTACGTTTTTGATATAAGCAAAATTTACATTCCCCTCGTCGTGAAAAACTGTGCCGCCGCCAGAAATACGCCGTGCCACATGTATTTTTTTCCTGTGTACAAAAGGGTAGTTTATTTCAGCCAAAGCATTCTGGTGTTTGCCCACTACCACCGTGTTGTGGCTTTGCCAAATCATAAAAATATCTTCCGAAAAATTTTTCAGCAAATACTCTTCGGTAGCCAAACAAAAATAAGGGTCGTTATTTTTTTGGTGAATACAAATCATGGTTTTATTCTTACAAGATACGATTTACACATTGTAAATTACATTTGTTGTAAAAATCAGAATTTTTTTTGTTCTTCCAAACTCGCGCATTGCAGAGACTCTGGGTTTATCCGGCTTTTGATTGGTGTTTTTCTGAAGGTGAATTAGAACTCCAGTATTATTCCGATGGTGGGCAAAACGGTGCCAGAGGTGTTTACCACCCTTTTCAACTGGTAACGCGTCCCGTTATCGGTAAGAATAAAATTTCCGTTTTCATCTTTAGCCCTTACGATAATATCCTGTTGTTCCGCCTGAAAATTGTATAGATTTTGAATGTCGAGGTAAAATTTTGCGGTTATTTTTTCGAGGTAGAATGATTTGTCTACCCGCACATCCAGTTGGTGGAAAGGTGAAAAACGTTTTGAATTTAATCTGTCAAAATCGTAATACGGGCCTCCCGAAAGGTTCCATGCCTCCACGAGCGCGCTGCGCTCCAAATCATACGGGGTGTAGGGCAGTCCTCCCACAAAGCGCCACCGGGCCCCAACGCGCCATCCTTTTTTTAACTCAGTTGTTGATGTCACATTCAGCAGGTGTTTGGAATCCCAACCGGTAGGAATATACTTACCTGTTCCGTTGAAGAATTCACTGCGTACCAAAGTGTAGGAGAGGTTCAGGTTAAAACCGCCGGTAGCATTCACCCGTGCCTGAAACTCGGCTCCGTAAGCCCGGCCTTCCGATTGTGAAACGACTTCCTCGTCGCCCACCACACCATAATCGGCTCCTTTGTTTGCCAGGCTAATCCCGTCTTTCACTGAAAGCGGGTAATCATCATATCCTTTCCAGAAACCTTCCAGCGTAAACAAAACAGTTTGTTTCGGGCGGAATTCCAGTCCTCCGATAATATGGTCTGCCGAGATGTATTTCAGGTTGTTTTCCTTGTTCACCAGCACGCTGTTTTGCTGAAAACCCAGCGAAGTGTACGGCGGTAATTGGTAGTACCTGCCGGTGTTAAAGTTCAGGCTCCATTTGCTGGTTACATTGTACGATGCCGAAAACCTTGGCGAAACCTGCTTTAACAAGTTGGACATACTTTCCGAATAATTATTGGCATCTGCCCGCACTCCCAAAGAAAGCGCTAAACGTTCGTTAAAAATTTTTTTGCTGACTTGCGCGAATAATCCCCACTTTACCAGGTTCATCGATGTGTTATAATTCACATTCAGGATTTCATCTTCATAAAATCGTTTTTGAAGCGTTGAATTTTTATAGGTTACTGCATCAAAATTTACTCCGACATTCAATTTGTAACCATCTATCCTGGACATATTTTCTATGCGTAGTTTATTTTCAATTTCTTCGGAAGAATAATCCAGTATCTTGTTTTCTTCTGAACTGTCGTCATTTTCAAAATACTTGTAGGCTCCGTTGTTCAGGTGGCTTCGGCTTAATACCACTGTTTGAAAACTGTTGTCCCTGAAATGTTTATAGACGGCTCCCAGTGTGTAATTCCACTGCTCATTTACCGGAATCTGACTCAGTATAAAACTTTGTTGCTCATCCGGATCTTCAATTTCCAGATTTAAATCAAATACATCAACTGCCCCCAGGCCGATGAAAGTTAGTTCGTTTTTTTTGTCGAGACGGGAACGTACTTTAAACTGCATGTCAGTGAAGTTGGGTAGAAAAGGGAGTTCGAGCACACTAAAAAGGAGTTGAAGGTATGATCGGCGGGCTGAAAAAACAAAGGTTGTTTTCTCCCCGAGAGGGCCGTCCAGTGTGGCTGCAACTTCTGATGCTCCCAATGTTCCCTGAAACTTGAGTTTTTCCTTGTTCCCATCTACCTGGAAAAACTCAAGCACCCCGCTGAGGGCATTTCCTCGGTTGGCTGGGAATGCTCCGGAATAGTAGTTTACTTCGCGCAAAAAATCAGCATTAATAATGCCAACCGGACCGCCGGATGCTCCCTGAGTGGAAAAGTGGTTGATGAAGGGAACCTCCACGCCGTCCAGGTAAAACCGGCTTTCTGAAGGCCCTCCTCCCCTGATGATTACATCGTTCCGGTAGGCAGGCGTTGACTGAACACCGGGAAAGGACTGAATTACTTTTGAAATGTCGCGGTTGGCGCCGGGGCTTTTCTCTATCTCGCCAATACCAATACTCCGCAATGAAACCGGGCTTTCTTCTGTTTTTCGAAAAGGCGATGCGGTAACCGTTATTTCCTCAATCTGTTCGTTTTGCTTTTCTAGCAGGATTTCAATGGTATTGGTTCGGACTACACTTATTTCCACTTCAGAAGAAACAGCTCTTTTATATCCGACAAAGGAAGCTTCCACTCTGACAAAGCCGGGTTTCAGCCCGGTTAAAATGAAATGGCCATCCATATCAGTGCTGGTGCCAATGGAAGTTCCGGAAATAAGTACGTTTACAAAAGGGAGTGGCTCATTATTTACAGCATCCAGCACCCGCCCTTTTAGTGATGCCTGCTGTGCTGAAGCAACAAATGATAAAATAGTGATAAAAAATATAATGTAGATTGTTTTCATTGTTTTTTCGTACTTGGTTATAAGCTATTTTTTTAACTTTTGTTTTACCTTTTATTTAGAAAGATGAACAAAAAATGTGCAGAAATGTTTTGTCTCGCTATTATTTTTATTTTAGCAAAAAATACAAATACAATGAGGGTAGTTGTTCAAAAGGTTTCGGAAGCTAAAGTGAATGTAAAAGATGAAGTCGTTTCTTCCATGGGCAATGGCTTACTGATTTTATTGGGAATAGAGGACGCTGATACGGAAGAAGATATCGACTGGCTGGTGAAAAAAATAGTACAACTTCGAATTTTTAATGATGAGAACGGGGTCATGAACAAATCGGTACAAGATGCAGGTGGAGATATTATTGTAGTGAGCCAGTTTACATTGCATGCCAGTACCAAAAAGGGGAACCGGCCTTCTTACATCCGGGCTGCCAAACCTGACTTTGCCGTACCACTGTATGAAAAGTTTATTGCCCGAACCGAAGCGGTTTTAAATAGAAAAGTAGGAACGGGAGTTTTTGGTGCTATGATGGAGGTTTCGCTGGTGAATGACGGACCGGTAACGATTATTATCGATTCGAAAATGAAAGATTTTTAATACACATTTCAATTTTCAGATTATGAGCAAAAACGAGATTACACTGAATAAGGCCCAGGAAATGGTTGACCAGTGGATAAAAACAGTGGGGGTACGTTATTTCAGTGAACTGACCAACATGGCTGTTCTGACGGAAGAAGTAGGCGAGCTGGCCCGCATCATGGCACGAAAGTACGGGGATCAGTCATTTAAAAAATCAGATGAAAAATATGATCTTGCAGATGAGATGGCCGACGTACTTTGGGTGTTGGTGTGTCTCGCCAACCAAACCGGTGTGGATTTAAACGAAGCATTCGTTAAAAATCTGGAGAAAAAGAGTGCCCGTGATAAAACGAGACATGTTCAGAATAAAAAATTACATGATTAACAACGTTTAGCGTTTTTGCAGCGGATAGGGTACGTATTCTTCATTTTTTGCGCGTTGTAATGTAATTCACCAGTTCTACCAGCGAGGTACGCGCGTCGCCGTCGGGAAATTCCATTAAAGAGTTGATTGCTTTTTCTTTAAACTCGTTCATCTTCTCCGTGGCATATTCAATCCCTCCGTTTTCTACAACCAGTTGAATGAGTTCCTCCACCACTGCTTTGTTTTTATTTTTTCGTTTAATAAGCCTTAAAATCCGGTTTCGTTCAGAAGCATCTGATTTTTTCAGGACATGCAACATGGGAAGCGTAATTTTTTGTTCCTTAATGTCGTTCCCGGTTGGTTTTCCAATAAGTCCTTTGGCCTGGTAGTCAAAAATGTCGTCTTTAATCTGGAAGGCAATGCCTGCATCCTGTCCGATGCGGTACATTTTTTCAGGAATGTCAGGATCGTCTGTTACCGAGGCCGCTCCAATAGCCATGCTGGTGGCAATGAGCGAGGCCGTTTTTTTGCGAATAATTTCAAAGTAAGTTTCTTCGTCGATGTCCAGTTTGCGGCTTTTTTTTATCTGTAAGATTTCGCCTTCGCTCATATCTTGTACCGCCCGCGAAATGAGATGGAGAAAGTTGTATTTTTTGTCCTCCAGTTGCAGCAATAATCCTTTGGCAAGAATGTAGTCACCTACAAGAACTGCCAGCTTGTTCTTCCACAAGGCATTGATGGAAAAGGTGCCGCGTCGTTCGTAGGATTCGTCCACCACATCGTCGTGTACAAGCGTAGCGGAATGGAGCAATTCTACCGAACAGGCTGCCAGTTGTGAAGAACCGTTGGTTTCACCGTGCAATTTGGCTGACAAAAATACAAACATGGGACGTAGTTGCTTCCCTTTGGTACGATACATATAATTCAATATCGTGGACAAGAGAGGGACATCGCTTTTGAGTGACTTTTTGAAATATGGTTCAAAATCTTTCAGCTCCTGTTCAATTGGTAATCGTATCGTTTTTATTTTTGACATTCGGCAACCCCTTAATTTTATCTATTCATTAACGAACATAGAATAATTTGGTTGAAAAAAGTAAATTTACATTAAAAAAGTACAGTCAAAAAGCGAATTATTCAAAAAGGCTATAAATTGAATAACCTGCATAGTTTTATTCCTAAATATTTATATATTTGCATGATTCAAATAATATAAAAAATGGTAGAAATCAAGGAGTTGGATATCACGCGGTTAGATACAGCGGCAAGTATGCTGAAAGCGATTGCCCATCCGATGCGTATTGCCATTTTAAAACACCTCGAAGGAGGCAAACGGTTGACAGTAACAGAAATACATGAATTACTCGGAATTGAACAATCGACTACTTCGCATCATTTGGGAATACTCAGGGATAAGGGTGTGCTTTGCTCAAAGCGCGAAGGGAAGAATACGTTTTATTATTTAAAGTATGATATTCTGAGTCAGATTGTGGACTGCCTTGAAACTTGTACATGCGAATAGTTAGGTTACATTTCGAAATGAAGTATATTCTTTCCTTCCTGTTTATTTTACATATTTTATTACCAGTTAATGCCCAATCAGATTCTCCAAAGTTTGAATTTCGTGCAGTATGGGTTGCTACTGTTGCCAATATTGACTGGCCTTCTCAAACCGGCCTGACAACAGAACAGCAAAAACAAGAGGTTCTGGATATTTTGAATAGGCAGCAACAGCTTGGTATGAATGCTGTCATTCTGCAGGTTCGTCCTGCTGCTGATGCTTTTTATCCGTCGGCGCTTGAACCATGGTCACGTTATCTGAGTGGTATTTCCGGAAAAGCACCTGAACCTTTTTACGATCCGTTGCAGTTTTGGATTGAAGAATGCCACCGGCGAGGGATGGAACTGCATGCGTGGCTAAATCCTTTCCGGGTAGCATTGAACCATCGGCAACCGTTGGCAGGCAATCATGTAGCTTTTGAACATCCTGAATGGATTTTGAAATACGGAAACAGTCTTTATTTCGATCCGGGCCTGCCGGAAACGGGAGAGTTTGTGGTTCGGGTGGTAAAAGATATTGTTTCGCGCTACGACGTGGATGCCATTCACTTCGACGACTACTTTTATCCTTATCCGTTAAAAGAAGATTTTCCTGATACTACCTCATTTGCTTTACATCACCGGGGTTTTTCTTGGGAGAATAAAGCCGATTGGCGCCGGGAAAATGTGGACAACATTATAAAAACGCTGAACGATACAATAAAGTCAGTCAAGCCATGGGTAAAGTTTGGCATTAGTCCGTTTGGCGTTTGGCGCAACAAGGCCGACGACCCTCGGGGCTCCGACACCCGGGCGGGCGCGACCAATTATGATCATCTGTACGCCAATATTATTCGGTGGCAGGAAGAAGGATGGATTGATTACACGCTGCCTCAGCTTTACTGGCAGGTTGGCCATCCTGCTGCCGATTTTGAAAAGCTTGCTCACTGGTGGAAATCGCATGCATACGGACGAGGCATGTATGTTGGCCACGGGGTGTATAAAAGTGATTCGGTTTCAGAGATAAAAGAGTGGGCGCGGCCCGGTGAGTTGCCGAAACAAATCAGGTTGCTGAGGGAAATTCCAGAGATTACAGGCTCTGCTTTTTACAGCAGTAAACATTTCAACCGTGATCTTATGGGTTTTCAAGACACGTTGAGAATGAGTCTGTATAAAAACAAAGCGTTGGTTCCGCCCATGCCCTGGCTCGATCACCAGCCTCCATTTCCGGTAGATAAAATTAAGAAGAGAGGAAAAACAGTGAAATGGAAAACAAAGGAAGCAGATTTAGAGTTGGATAAACCCAAACATTTTATTCTTTACCTGAACCGGAAAGGCCAACCGTTGAATCCTGTTGATACGGAATTTATTCATGTTATTTTGGGGAAAGATGAAACCAAGTTCCGGTTTGAACGGATAAATCAGAAACGACAAAAATATGAAGTGCGTGTTTCGGTACTTGATCGCCTGAATAACGAAAGTTGGTTGAGTGAACCGGTGATTTTGCGACTTTAGTTTTTATTTTCTTTTAATAATCGTTGATGATTCTTACTTTTGTAAAGGAAAACGGCTTGTAGCTCAGTTGGCAGAGCAGCTGACTCTTAATCAGCGGGTCCAGGGTTCGAGCCCCTGCAAGCCGACAAACCCCGAGAAGAATTATTGTTATTCAATCAAAAAAATCAGAGTGCCTGGTGTAATCGGTAGGGAAGGTTATGCCATACCTGATTACTTCATTAAAATTAGGCTTATCAATTTGTTGGAAGTGTTTAGCAGGAGGAGTTCAGGCTATGTTGAAAGAAAGAATTATTACGTTAAGGGAGCTTTCAAACTTTGGTTCTGTTTCCGGACTGAATGACCAGGCCGTTGCGCTCGTGAGGCAGCAGCAGAAAACCTGGGAAGTTGCACAGAAGAATTATGCAATGCTTTTAAATGCCCAAACCAAAACATTCAAATTTGGCCATTTTGAGATTAAGGTGCAGCACAATCCGGAACGAATCCGGTCGTCGGCAGCCAAAACAGATGCAAAGTCAATTGCCGGCAGGGCCTGTTTTTTGTGCCTGGAAAACCTTCCTCCCGAGCAAAAGGGAATTATGTTTCGGAATAAATACCTGATTTTAACCAACCCGTATCCCATTTTTCCGTTTCATCTTACTATTTCGATGTTGAAGCATACTCCGCAACGAATCGGGATATTTTTCCCGGACATGCTTGACCTTAGCAGGGAATTAGCTGGTTTTTCGTTGCTTTACAATGGTCCGCAAAGTGGCGCTTCGGCTCCGGATCATTTTCATTTTCAGGCTGGGAACAAAGGTTTTTTGCCTGTTGAAACCGAAGTTAAAATTCTTGAAAACAGGAATGAAGCAAATGTTCTTTTTCAAAATGAAAAGACAACAATAATAGCGGCTGAAAATTATCTGCGTCGGTTTATTGTCCTGTCTTCTTCAGATGAAAGTGAGATTGTTCGTTTTTTTCAGTGTTTTTATTCAATCCTGCCTGCCCGCAGGGGCAATGAACCGATGTTAAACATTTTGTGTAATTATGAGAGAGGGAGGTGGCGCGTTATTGTTTTTCCTCGCGAAAGGACACGTTCGTCACATTTTTATCAAACGGGTGATAAACAGGTTATTGTTGGTCCTGCGACAGTCGAGTTGGGCGGAGTCTTAGTCCTTCCGAGATATAAGGATTTTTTGTCAGTCGATTGCCAAATCATTTCAGAAATCTATGAAGAAGTTACTCTGTCTTCGAGTTTATTTGAACAATGGTTAGATATTTCTATGGACTCTATCGGTAAATAGGATTCAAGGGAATTCCTCATTTTTGGGAGGTTCGGCATTTAATAAATGTTTTGTAAATGTTGGTTTTTTCAGGAGAAAAATTATATTTGTGCCAAGGCCTTCGGCTTTTGGGGGCAACATGAAGATTTACAAACCTGAAAAGCAAAAGAAACAGATGAGAGCGGATGATCTTTTGGACGCGTTCCCTGTAAACTTTTATGTCATTGATTTAAAACAAAAGAAGATTGTTCGTACCAATGACGTGAATGTTAAAACAGGAGAAGAACCTTGTTTTAAGCAACTGTTTAATAAAAAGGGACCTTGCGGGGTTGAAAACGGTCATTGTTTGTGTGAGCAGTTGGTTGAAACGGGTTGTGATGATGAACTTGTTATTGAGAACGAAGAGGGCAGGCGGAGAGTTTTTCTTAAGGTGAATGTTAAACAGGTAACGGAAGATTTGGCCGTTGCCATGTTTATTGACATTACTGATAAATTAACCACTGAAAAAATGTGGCATGAAAGTCAGGAAGATTTTTGTCTGACACAGGAAATTGCCCGCATAGGCAATTGGAAATATGATCCGGAAAACAATACCCTGCGCTGGTCAAAGCAGATACCCTTCATATTAAATGATAATGAGATTCCTGTTCATCCTGATATTCAGTATTTCAAAAAACTGATTGCCGAAGAGCATTTTGCTGTGTTTGAAAATTTTGTTAACAGGGCTTTACATAAAGGGAAAGCCTTTGAGCATCAGTTTATAATCAAACTTAGTGATAAAACGGAAAAGTGGATTGAAATCATTTGCAAACCTGATAAAAAACGAGGCCAGTCGGGTTATTTTCTTCGGGGTACTATTCAGGATATTACCGTTACAAAAAGAATTGAAGAGGAACTGAAAAGCGCCAAGCAAAAAGCAGAAGAGAGTGATCGCCTTAAATCACTTTTTCTGGCTAATACGAGTCATGAAATCCGAACCCCACTCAATGGGATTTTAGGTTTTTCCAATATCATTTGCTCCGGAGATGCGGATCCGGAACAATTAGCTTATTTTGGGAAAATTATTCAAAGCTGTGGTCAGCGCCTTACGAATGTAATTGATGATATTGTTGATATCTCGCTTATTCAATCAAATCAGTTGAAAGTGGATTTTAATACATTCGATATCGATGAATTACTGGAAGAGTTGTTCGTTTTTTACCGAGCTCAGGAAACGGTAAAACTTCAAAAAATTGAATTTAAAGTAAGTTTATGCGGCAATAGTAGCTTCCGTGTTCTGCATACAGATAAGAAGAGATTAATTCAGGTGTTGAAAAACCTGTTAGATAATGCTTTTAAGTTTACCGGAGAGGGATTTATCCGGTTCGGTTGTTTCAGTTTCTCAGAGAATGAAATGGTATTGTTTGTGGAAGATTCAGGTATTGGGATTGAAGATGAAAAAATCAATATGGTTTTTGAAGCTTTCCGTCAGGCTCAGGAAGGGTTTTCTCGGCAATATGAAGGGACCGGTTTAGGATTGCCTATTGTGTCGGGTATTATAAAACGGCTTGGCGGTAAAGTGTGGGTGGAATCAGAAGCAGGGAAGGGATCGGTGTTTTATGTTTCCATTCCCCGAAATGAAGAGGAGATTCTGAGCGAAAATGACCGGGCAACCCAGTTAGAGAACAAAAAGGAAGAAAACCCAGTTCGCAAAAAGATTGTTTCTTTTGAAGACGATCCCGGAAGTATTGAATACTTGAAAAGTGTTGTAAATCTGATGGGGCACGAGATTATCAACTTTGAACACCCTATCCGCGGTCTTGAATACCTCCGGGAGAATCCGGCAGATCTGATTTTAATGGATGTCAGGCTTCCGGGAATGAACGGATTGGAGGCAACCCGAATCATAAAATCGGAATTTCCCAATCTTCCTGTCATCATTCAAACTGCTTATACCATGCGAAGTGACAGGGAGAAAGCGTTTCAGGCCGGCTGCGACGATTACCTTGCCAAACCCGTTTCCCTGAAAGCTTTGAGAGGCAAAATCAATCAATTTACAAGAAAGGTAAATTAAGACTGGAAAAAGTAGAGCCAGTTGCCGGTACACCAAAAATAGTGGTGATTTGAAAAGAAAAACTCGCTGTTTTTATTAACCCAAATGTATGAACCGAAGGGTCCGGACTCTGGCCTGACGATTGTGATCCAGGAAATAAAACAACTGGGTCGGCCAGCAGCATGCTTTTATTAAATAATTGATACTTAAAATTTCCGCACCCCGTTATTTTTATAAATTTGCCGGAACCATTTTGTTCAAAGTAAAAATATGAAAACGCCAAAACCCAGGAAACTGAAAAAGAGAGTATTCCGTTCATGGATAACCTCCACGGTGAGTATTTCGCTGGTGCTGGTTATGTTGGGGGCGTTGTTGTTGATCCTGGTTAATGCCGGAAGGTTGTCTGATTATGTGAGGGAACAGATCGGTTTTACGCTGGTGCTCCATGAAGATGTCAGAGAAGTGGATGTCATTCGGTTGGAGAAGGTACTCGCAGCTACTGATTATGTGAAGTCTACACGCTACATTGATAAAGAAACGGCAGCCCGCGAACTCACCGATGAGCTGGGAGAAGATTTTTCCGGATTCCTTGGTTATAATCCACTTTTTGCTTCTTTCGATGTTAAGCTTTTTGCTCCTTATACCAGCGCCGACAGCCTGCTTTTGATTGAAAAAGAATTTTTGGAATTTCCACAGGTGAAAGAGGTTTACTATCAAAAAGACCTGTTGGCTGTAATCAACGAGAATGTTAGTAAAATCAGCATCTTTCTGCTTATTGCGAGTGGGCTGACCGGGTTTATTTTTATGTCACTCATTAATAATACTATTCGCATCTCTATTTATTCAGAGCGCTTTACAATCAATACAATGCAACTGGTAGGGGCTGCACGTTCATTTGTACGTAAACCCTTTTTGCGCCGTGGATTGTTGCTGGGAATTTACGGGGCACTGGCCGCCAACACCCTTCTTATATCCACAGTTTTTGTTTTCAGGAATGAACTGGGAGGCATTGTTGATGTTGCAGACCTCAAGATTCTGGGGCCGGTATTTTTGCTGGTCATTTTGCTGGGAGTGGCTATCTCCTACATATCAACCTGGTTCGCTGTAAACAAATTCCTGAAAATGAAATTTGATGAATTATTTTATTAACTATCTTTGGCCATTATGAAGAAGAAAAAAGGAACAATAAAAAACAAAACGGCTGAAGAAACCGGTTTTGCACTGGGCAAAGAAAATTACCGGCTCATGGCTATCGGTTTTGTTGTAATTGTTATTGGATTTATTCTGATGATTGGGGGCGGTAGCGACGACCCCAACGTATTCAATTATGAGATTTTTAGTTTTAGGCGTATAACATTGGCCCCCCTGTTATTACTTTTTGGTTTCCTTTTTGAAATCTACGCTATTCTCAAAAAGCCCAGGGAAAAGAATTAACTCCTTTCAGAAATGAACGAAATACAGGCGCTTATTCTTGGGTTGCTACAGGGCCTTACCGAATTTTTACCCGTTAGTTCCAGCGGACATCTTGAGATCGGACATGCTATTTTGGGTGTCCATACAGGCAACAACCTTCTTTTTGCAGTTACAGTTCATGTAGCTACGGTTTTAAGTACTCTTGTTGTTTTCCGGAAAGATATTAGCAAATTATTGATCGATCTGTTTGCATTCCGGTGGAACGAATCGACCCAGTATGTTTTCAAATTACTTTTTTCTTCTGTGCCGGTTCTTTTTCTGGGCCTTTTTTTTGCGGAAGAGATCGAACAGTTTTTTACCGGAAACCTTGTTTTGGTGGGTGGCATGTTGCTGATAACAGCCGGACTGCTCACTTTTGCCCATTTTGCGAAAAAAGGAGATGGCTCAATCACGTGGGGTAAATCGTTTATTATTGGCATTGCCCAGGCCCTTGCCGTAATGCCCGGGATTTCGCGTAGCGGATCTACCATTGCTGCCGGGCTACTCTTGAAAACCAAAAAAGACGAAGTGGCCCGCTTCTCCTTTCTGATGGTTTTAGTGCCTATTTTGGGTGCGGCATTTCTCGATATTTTGAGCGGTGACTTTTCTGATCAGACGGCCATTGGAACAGGTCCGCTCATTATAGGCTTTTTAGCGGCTTTTATCTCCGGATTACTGGCCTGTTCGTTAATGATAAAAGTAGTAAAAAGGGGAAAACTCATTTATTTTGCCATTTACTGTTCTGTTATCGGGTTAATTGCTATCTTTGCAGCCTGATTGGTGAATCCGTTAAAAGTCTGAAAATTAATTGTTTGAGAATGTCTGGCCTGGGAAAAACGTATGATTTTTTAGGAGGAGAGGTTTTGCTGTTCGACAAAAACCTTGATTGGACTTCGTTTGATCTTGTTCAACGGGTGAGAAATACTCTTTGCCGGGAGATGGGGATAAAAAAAATGAAAGTAGGGCATGCCGGCACGCTTGACCCGCTTGCTACCGGGCTGATGATTATCTGTACAGGCCGGGCTACAAAACTCATTGAATCATTTCAGGAAAAGGAAAAAGAATATGTGGCTACTCTGAAACTGGGAGCAACCACACCTTCTTTTGACAGGGAAACAGAAGAGGACAATCAGACAGATGCGAGTTCTGTAACCAGAGAATCTTTTATGTCTGTGTTGCAAAAGTTCGTTGGAAACATAGAACAGGTTCCTCCATTGTTTTCAGCGGTAAAGGTGAAGGGGAAACGTGCATTCGATTATGCAAGGAACGGAGAAGAACTGAAACTTCAACCTAAAAAAATTGTTATACAAAAGATTGATGTCGAATCGTTTGAATTGCCTTATGTAACCATTCGGGTGGTTTGCAGTAAGGGAACATACATTCGTGCTTTGGCCCGCGACATCGGGGAAGAACTGGGATGCGGGGCGTACCTTACCGGATTGCGCCGTACGCGTATCGGGGAGTTCAATGTGGAAGAGGCCCTTTCCATTGATTTTTTCTTGAAAAATCTTGACTCTTTTGTAACAAACTGACTAATCTTACGTAAAACGGGACTCAAAAATTAGGATTTCTACAAAAAAGGTTAGAAAAAAATAATGAAGTTGTTAATCAAAAAATAAAAGTAGCTGCCCATGAAATTATCGAAATTCAAGTACGATTTAGATGAGAAAAAGATTGCGTTGCACCCGGCATACAACAGGGATGAATCGAAGTTGATGGTATTGGACAGAGCATCGCGAAAAATAGAACATAAAGCGTTTAAGGATATTGTTGACTATTTTGATGATGGGGATGTTTTTGTATTCAATGATACGAAGGTGTTTCCTGCCAGGTTATATGGCAACAAGGAAAAGACCGGTGCCGAAATCGAAGTGTTTTTGCTGCGTGAGCTGAACCGTGAGATGCGGCTTTGGGATGTTTTGGTAGACCCGGCACGGAAAATCCGTATTGGTAACAAGCTTTATTTTGGCGATGATGATATGTTGGTAGCTGAGGTAATTGACAACACCACCTCTCGTGGACGTACCCTGCGCTTTTTGTTTGACGGGCCTTACGACGAATTTAAAAGCACTCTTTACAGTTTGGGTGAAACTCCACTGCCCAAGTTTATTAAACGTGCGGTGGTGCCGGAAGACAAAGAGCGCTACCAAACCATTTTTGCCAAACACGAGGGTGCGGTGGCAGCTCCTACAGCAGGACTGCATTTTAGCCGTGAATTGTTAAAACGGCTTGAAATAAAAGGTGCCGAGTTTTCTTTTGTTACATTACATGTAGGATTGGGAAATTTCCGTAGCGTGGATGTGGAGGATCTTACAAAACATAAAATGGATTCGGAGCAAATCTGGATAAGGGAAGAGTCCTGCGAAAAAATAAACGATGCCAAAACGAAGCGTAAAAATGTCTGTGCTGTGGGTACCACCGTTATGCGCACACTCGAAAGTTCTGTTTCCACACAGGGCTTTGTAAAACCTTTTGAAGGCTGGACGAATAAGTTTATTTTCCCTCCTTATGATTTTAGTGTGGCCAACCGTATGATTACCAATTTCCATCTTCCATATTCTACGCTACTTATGATGGTAGCCGCTTTTGGTGGGTACGACTTTGTAATGGAAGCATATAATGTGGCCTTGAAAGAAGATTACCGTTTCGGGACTTATGGCGATGCAATGTTGATAATTTAGTCTTCTTTACCGAAGATTAAATTTTGTGTTGTGACATTTGCCGGATCGGTTTTTGATAACACTTTTCTTTCACATTAAAATTTATATACAATGAAGTATTTACTCCTTTTAGTAATATCGGTTTTTACCCTATCTCTTCACGCTCAGGATAAGGAAGGGATTCGGTACATAGAATTGAAGGGCAACGCTGAAATGGAAGTGGAACCCGATGAGATGGTGCTTCATATCGGTATTGAAGAATACTGGGAAGAAGAGTTTGAAAAGAAGAAGGAACCTGAAGATTATAAAACGAAGGTTCCGCTGGCCAGAATCGAGGACTCCCTTATAAAAAGCCTGCGTGAAGCTGGAATTAAGAAGGAAAATGTGAAGGTAAGAGGCATGGGGAATTATTGGCGCCAGCGTGGGAAAGAATTTTTATTCAGCAAACAGTTTGAAGTTAAAATTACGGATTTCCCGAAGGTAAATAAGCTTTCCGGCCTGCTCGATTCCAGGGGGATAAAGTATATGAATGTCGGGCAAATGAGCCATTCTGATATTGAAACCTTTAAAACACAGGTAAGGGCCAATGCCCTGAAAGATGCCAGGGAGAAAGCTTCTCTTATGGTAGAAAGTTTAGGGGAAGAGTTGGGCGAGGTACTTTCCATTTCAGAAATAAATGACGGTTATATTCAGCCTTATATGGCGAAAGGGCGCATGATGGCGATGGAAGCTTCCACAGAGAGTATCAATCAGGTTCAGGATATAACTGTGTCGTACCAGGTGATGGTCAAATTCCGGATTAAATAGGTGCAGATGGCAAAAATCGATGTCCGGGATTGTCCTGTTTGCGGTGGTGAAAGTTTTACCACCTTTCTGGCATGTACTGATTTTTTCGTTTCCGGAGAGCATTTTGAAATAAAGGAATGCAGTGATTGTGGGCTTAAAATAACTGCTAATGCTGAAGATGAAGAAAACATAGGGAAATATTATCAATCTGAAGAGTATATCTCACATTCCAATACATCTAAAGGATTGGTAAATAATGTTTACCATCGGGTTCGAAATTATATGCTGGGAAGCAAAAGGCGGCTTGTTAAAAATGCAAGTGGTATACCAGAAGGCCGTCTGTTGGATGTTGGAACAGGAACTGCCTTCTTTTTAAATGAAATGAACCGTTGCGGATGGAAGGTTACCGGGACTGAAAAAAATCCGGAAGCGCGGGAATTTGCACAAAATGAATTCGGGTTGCAGGTAAGCCCTCCTGAAGATCTTTTTCAGTTTGATGAAAAAAGTTTCGATGTTATTAGTTTGTGGCACGTACTGGAACACATTCACAGGCTGAAGGAAAACATGGAAGCTTTTGCCCGCCTTTTGAAACCGAATGGAAAACTGATTATTGCTGTACCCAATCACACTTCATACGATGCCGGGCACTACAAAGAATACTGGGCTGCCTGGGACGTACCCCGTCACCTTTGGCACTTTGGACCGGAACAAATGGAACGCCTGGGTAAAAAATATGGTTTTAGGCTTGAGCAGATTCGCACTATGCCATTTGACTCGTTTTATGTTTCCATGCTTAGTGAAAAATATAAAAAATCGAAGCTGGCCTTTATAAAAGGAGTGTTTCACGGAAAGATTTCCTGGCTGAACAGCCTGGTAAATCCCAAAAAATGCAGCTCAGTTATTTATGTTTTTGGTGTAGCCTGAAAAAGGGAAGTCTGCCTTCCCTTAAGGTTAAAAGCAGGCTCAGGTCAGAATCTGGAAAAGCTCATCTACGCTTTCTGCCCAAAAATCCGGTGCTTCTTTTTGCAGGTCTTCTTTCTTTCCGAAACCGTAGGTGACAGCTATGGTAGACAGACCATTTTCTTTTCCTCCTTTGATGTCGTGTACGGTGTCGCCAATCATCACGATATTCTTTGACGCCTCAAGTTGACGGGATTTCAACAGACCGGAAATAAGGTTACTCTTGGTGCCGTATTCTCCTCCATAATCAGCACCTTTTAGCTGTACTACGTATTTATCGAATCCGAAATGTTCGCAAATCTGCAGCGCAAATTTTTCCAGCTTTGCCGTGGCAATAAAAAGTTGCTTCCCGGTAAAGTACAGCTCTTCCATCAGTTCAGAAACTCCGGGGTACGGGTCGTTTTCCAATAATCCGAATTGGGAATAATACTCCCGGAAGTACTCTACAGCCAGTTCAGTATTTCGCTCGTTCAGACCGAAAAATGTTTTAAATCCCTGTTGTAAAGGCGGCCCTATAAAACCATCGGGTAACTTACCATCGTAGTTGTCGATTTGCATTTCTTCCAACGCATATTTTAAGGACGCTGCAATTCCACGGGTATTGTCTGTAAGCGTTCCGTCAAGATCAAAAATGATATGAGAAAAGTGTGTCATATGTTTTAAAAAATGCGAAGGTACAGCATAAAAATGGAAAATCGGGAAACACCGGAATGGTTTTTGGTATTTCAACCATAAGCTATGTAAACAAAACAGGATGAAAACTAAATTTGCAATATCATTTTTTACCTTTCTGCTTATAACCGGTTTTGCAAATAGGGCTTTTGGAATTTTCTTTTCTTTTAAGCCCGATTCCATCCGAATTGAAATTGACCCTGAACAGCTAATTCTTCCCGGCGAGTCATTCCACATGGGAGTCATTTCTTACCATAAAAGAGGGAAGGTGAGAAAAACACTGGGACTGAAAGGTGGTTTTGTGCTTTGGTGGCGCTATAAAGTGGAAGTTGTCGGGGGAACTTTTGCATCAGGGAAAGTTTTTGTAAACGAACAACTGATGCCGTCTAAAGGAAAATTTATAGAAATAAAGGTGTTTCCTAAAAAGCGCCCGAAGCTTATGACCCGGGTTTTGATTCCGCTCAATTACGAAACTGAGGTACTTTTTCGTCCTTTAAATCATTTTGATAAAGCTCCCGGTAGTGTGGTAAAAGGAGAAATTGTTTCAAAATTTGATAACGGTCAAATTAGGGTTTTGAAAAAGTTACATAGGAATGCAGAAGTGGAAAAGTACAGGGTTACTGCTTTTGGGGGGAATTTCGATAAAGGTCGTTTTTACATCGATCCGGATTTTCTGAATATCGAAAATCACACGGCAAGCCTGGTGGTTCAATCCTTAAGGAATTATGCCGTTGCAGATACATTTAATGTAAAAATGGATTACAAACATGCTTATCGTTTAAATTTTTCGGGGACTGGTGGTTTTTTTGGTTTCTCCGGAAGTAACGGAATTTCCGGAAGCACCGGTTGTCGTGGGGGAGACGGGCAGCCAGGACAAAACGGAGGACCCGGTGGAGATGCACCTGATGTAGGCGTTTGGATTGACCTCTATTTTGATTCGTTACTAAACTGCAATTTGTTATATGTTTTTGCTGAAAATTTATTCACCGGTAAAGAGTCCAGATATCTTGTCAATCCGGCTGGTGGCTCTTTTTACATCTCTTCGGTTGGTGGAAACGGGGGAAATGGCGGAGATGGAGGCTTCGGCGGGAATGGCGGAAAAGGTTATGATGGAAGAATCTGGTATGAACAGAAGGTGATAGAGAAAGTGGTTAAAAAGCCTCGTACCCGGAGGGTGGAAAAGAAAATTACAAAAAAGGTGGTTGATGCAGAAGGAAAGGAAAAGGAAGTAGTGGAGACTGTTTGGGAGGAAGAAACCTATTATGTTGATGTTATTGAGAGAGAGGTTATTTCAATAAAACATCAGGAGCCGGGGGAACGAGGTGGTGATGGCGGAAACGGTGGAAACGGAGGTTTTGCCGGGCAGGGAGGTAATGGCGGTAATATTTTTCTGTATTTTACAGAGGACAGCAGGATACATGAAAATATTTTTACGGCCCGAACAACAGGCGGAACCGGGGGACTTAACGGGAACGGAGGTTCTGGCGGAAGCGGCGGTCCGGGGGGAGATGGAGAACCAAACGGACCTTCCGGATACAACGGAAGTAGTGGGTACGCTCCAATGGGATGGGCTCCCGATGGTTGGGATGGAGAAGTATTCAGGGGAACAACAGATGAGTTTTATATTATTCAACCACAAGAAGAACCAACGGCCGAAAAAAACGCATTGCCGGATATAAACAGCTATTAAATCAATTCGTTGAATCAATAACTTCTGTACCGATAACCACAAAAAAAATCCACTATCTTTGTTGCCCAAAAGAAATTTTCAAAAGCTTTTTCAAAAATGACAGACTTTAAACGGACACTTATAACTACTGCACTTCCGTATGCAAATGGTCCGATTCATATCGGACATCTGGCAGGGGTATATGTACCTGCCGATATTTATGCGCGCTACCTTCGCCTGAAGAATGAAGATGTGTTGCTGATTGGTGGATCTGACGAACACGGGGTGCCCATTACCCTGAAAGCTAAAAACGAAGGTATTACGCCGCAGGATGTAGTTGATAAGTTCCATCGGATTATAAAAAAGTCATTTAAAGATTTTGGAATTTCGTTTGATGTATATTCGCGCACCAGTGCTGAAATCCATCATAAAACGGCTTCGGAGTTTTTTAAAAAAATGTACGACCAGGGGCAGTTTGTGGAAAAAACCTCGGAACAATATTTTGATGAAGAAAACCAGCAGTTTCTGGCCGATCGTTACATTATCGGAACCTGTCCTAAATGTGGGTTTGAAAAAGCGTATGGCGACCAATGCGAAAGTTGCGGAACCTCGCTCAGCCCCACTGAACTGATTAATCCTACTTCGATGATTAGCGGTAATCAGCCGGTTTTAAAGAAAACCAAACATTGGTATTTGCCTCTTGATCAATACGAACCGTGGTTGCGGGAATGGATTCTGGAAGGACACAAAGAATGGAAATCCAATGTGTATGGGCAGTGTAAATCGTGGATTGACAGCGGGCTGCAGCCCCGTGCCGTTACACGCGATCTTGAATGGGGTGTGCCGGTTCCCGTAGAAGACGCAAAAGGAAAAGTGTTGTATGTGTGGTTTGATGCGCCCATCGGCTATATTTCTGCAACCCGCGAACTAACGCCCGACTGGGAAAAATACTGGAAAGACCCTGAAACGAGGCTTCTTCATTTTATTGGAAAAGATAATATCGTTTTCCATTGTATTATTTTCCCGAGTATGCTTAAAGCAGAGGGGACTTTTAACCTTCCGGACAATGTCCCAGCCAACGAATTTTTGAATCTTGAAAACGATAAAATTTCCACATCACGAAACTGGGCAGTATGGTTGCACGAGTACCTCGAAGAATTTCCGGGGAAAGAAGATGTGCTGAAATATGTGTTGACAGCCAACGCTCCGGAAACGAAAGACAATGATTTTACCTGGAAAGATTTTCAGGCAAGAAATAATAACGAACTGGTGGCAATACTGGGTAACTTTGTGAACCGGGCACTGGTGCTTACCAACAAATATTTCGACGGGAAAGTGCCGGCAAGAGGCGAACTTACCAGCTACGACAGGGAAACGCTGACTGCTATTTCAACGATAAAAGCGGAAGTGGAAAAAAGTATTGACAGTTTTCGCTTTCGCGAGGCGCTGAAAAATGCGATGGATCTCGCGCGCCTTGGAAACAAATACCTGGCCGACGAAGAGCCCTGGAAAGTATTTAAAACCGATCCCAAACGGGTCGAAACTATTTTGAATATTTGCCTGCAGATTACAGCAAACCTCACCATTGCACTGGAACCATTTTTGCCTTTCAGTATGGAAAAACTGCGCGGGTTCCTGAATTTTGGGAAACAGGAGTGGGGTAAACTGGGCGACAGCGACCTGTTGGCAGCAAGTCATCAGGTGAACGTGCCGGAATTACTCTTTGAGAAAATTGACGACAGTGCCATTGAACAACAACTGCAAAAACTGTTCGATACCAGGAAGGCGAATGAGATGCTGGAAGCTAAAGCCAATCCGGTAAAGAAAAACATTGAGTTTGACGATTTTGGGAAAATGGATATTCGTGTGGGAACCGTGATTGAAGCGGAGAAAGTAGCCAAAACCAAAAAGCTGCTGAAACTGAAAATTGATACCGGAATAGATAAGCGTACGGTGATTTCAGGTATTGCAGAATATTATAAGCCGGAGAATTTGATTGGCAGGCAGGTTTCTATCCTGGTAAATTTAGCGCCCAAAAAACTACGTGGGATCGAATCGCAGGGTATGATTCTGTGTGCTGAAAATGCAGACGGAACATTGTCAATTGTTTCACCCGATCAGAAAGTGAAGAACGGCTCGGAAGTTAAGTGATCCGGTTTTCAGGATTGCTTTTACAACATAGGGCTGACGATATGTGCCAGCGATTCACGGAGTTTGAAAATCCAGGAACGCTGTTTCCATTCAGGAAGCTTTATTTCGCGGCTGTTTTGCAGGTCGGATAAAAAATACTTTTTAAGTCCGGCAGTAAACTCTTCATCGTAGATAAAAGCATTCACCTCGAAGTTTGTTTCTAAACTCCTAAAATCGAGATTGGTGGTGCCCACCGAGCAGAAAATATCGTCTACAATGAGGTATTTACTGTGGATAAATCCTGCTTGGTAAAAGAAAATCCGCACTCCTGCTTCAAGCAATTCTTCGATGTATGAAAACGAACTCCACATGGGAATGGCTGCATCCGATTTTTCGGGGATTAAAATACGTACATCTACATTTCCAAGGGCAGCAGTTTTCAGGGCAAAAATAATTTCGGGCGGAGGCATCAGGTAGGGAGAGGCGATATAAATTTTGCTTTTTGCACCGGCAATGGCTTTGAAAAAAGCCTGATCGATGCTTGCCCAGTCGGAGTCGGGACCACTGGCAGAGATTTGCATGGGAACGCCTTTCTCTTCGCTTAGAAGCGGGAAATATTTTTGACCTGTCAGGTTTTCATGGATAACAAAAAACCAATCGGCAGCAAAAACCACCTGTAAGCAACTTACTGCATCGCCTTCAATACGGAGGTGTGTATCGCGCCACGGGCCAATGCCTTTGGCTCCTTCCAGATACCTGTCGGCAAAGTTTATGCCTCCTGTAAATCCGGTTCTCCCGTCAACGACCACAATCTTTCTGTGGTTCCGGTAATTCACACGTGAAGTGAGACGGGGGAAGCGCACTTCCATGAATGAGTATATTTCAATGCCATTATCGCGAAGTTCTGACATGAATTTGTTTCCCAGGCTCCAACTTCCCACATCATCGATAATGATGCGCACCTCTACCCCCTGCCGGCTTTTTTTTATCAGCAAATTTTTTAACCGGTTACCGGTTTTGTCATTGGAAAGAATGTAATATTCTAAATGAATATGGTGAACGGCTGTTTCAATGGCTTCAAAAATAGAGGAAAAGGTTTCATCGGCGTTGTTCAGAATTTTAACTTTGTTGCCGGTGGTTAGTAACGCATTGGAGTTTTTCAGAAGCAGCCGGATAATGTTTTCTTTTTCTCTTACCTTGGGGTCGATATTTTGCAGTGACTGCTCGAACTGACGCAATTGCCTGAATGAGAGGCGCCGGTAACGTGTCAGGCTTTTCAATCCTTTGCGTGAAAAAAGTTTTTGTTTGCGGTATTCCTGGCCGAAGAACAGGTAGAAAAACACCCCGAATACAGGAAGAAGAATTAATGCCAGGACCCAGGCCGCCGTTTTATAAGGCGACCTTTTTTCCAGAATGATCATGATAGCTACCGGAATGGCGGTCACTAAAAACACCATGGAGAAAACCGACCAAAAATCCATACCGAAGTGCATAATAAAGATTATTTTTTGATGTTGTCGTGTTAAAAATCATAAAAATTAAATTCAAAAACAATTTTGGAATAAAATTCGTAGCAAAAATTGTTCAGAAATAAATAGAGTGAGACTATGAAACAGTTATTTTATTTTACAGGAGCATTGCTTTTTATAATAGCCTGTTCCACCCAGAAAAGAGTTGTTAAGATTGAGCCGAACGATCAGGAGATGGTGGCGGAAGACTCAACGGAATATGCTTTGGAGACTTTTGATACCAAGTTTGATACCTGGTATGCTTTACACAATAGTCCGTCGCAATACCGATCCCAGGAATATTATGAAAGCTGGAACCGTCAATATGTGGCGGCCTGGAATTATAACGCCACCCGGCCTGGCAGAAGTTCGTTTTTTGAGCCAATTGTGGGTTGGGATCCTACTGTTGACTACGGGTTTGAACTTAACCACAAATTGTTCTACTATTTTCAGTATGTAGAGCGGGTTTTGAAAATAGAAATTATGTCTGGCGGGCCGAAAAGCCTTACTCTTTAAGGGAACGAGGATGCTGGGGTATTCCGGGTATGGAAGAGATATTTTATAAGAAACAGGTGCTAACTCTGCTTGTGGAAAATTTTCAACCAGTCAGAATCCAGCCTTTCATCCGATATCAGGTTACCAGGTATTTGGGGTGATGATACCCCCTTGTAAAAGAATTTGTTCCCAATAAAAACATGGGCTTCGTCCCATAAATCTGCGCGAATAAAACTTTCCAGAAGTTGCCGGCCTCCTTCCACAATGACTGATAGTATGTTTCTTCGCTGAAATTCTGCCAGAATCTGAAGAATCATTTTTTCGTTAAAATCGATTTTTACAAAATCGATCGTTTCCGTCTCCATATTCTTTATTGAATTAAAGACCAGTGTTTTTGCAGAACCGTCGAATAGTTTCAGGTTCGGGGGCAATCGTAGGTTTTTGTCGATGACTGCCCGCAACGGGTTTTTACCCGCCCAACGACGGACGGTAAGCGATGGGTTGTCTTTTTCTGCGGTGTTGGTGCCCACTAAAATAGCACCTTCTTCCGAACGGACCTTGTGTACGAGTCTGAGAGCAAGGTCACCCGTAATCCAGGTAGGCTCTCCAAAATGTTCCCTACTGCGGTCAATGTCGATAAAACCGTCGAGCGTTTGCGCCCATTTCAAAATGACAAAAGGCCTCTTTTTTTCATGAAACGTAAAAAAGCGTTTGTTCAACGCGCGGCATTCCTTTTCTAAAATGCCTTCTTCCACTGCAACACCGGCTTTGCGGAGCTTTTCGATGCCTTTGCCTGCCACTTCGGAAAAGGAGTCGATGGTACCGATAACTACCCGGGGAATTTGTTTTTCAACGATCAAATCTGAACAGGGAGGCGTAAGGCCATGATGGGCGCAAGGTTCCAGGGTTACGTAAAGCGTACTTTCTTTCAGTAAACCGGGCTCGGAAACAGAATGTATCGCATTAACTTCAGCATGAGCTTCGCCGTACTTCTGGTGGAACCCCTCTCCGATAATTTTTCCGCGATGAACGATTACACTTCCCACCATCGGGTTGGGAGCCACATTCCCAGCCCCCAACCGGGCCAGCTCAATGCAGCGAAACATATATTTTTCATTCGTATCCATTTGCCGGGAAAAAGTATCTTTACATCGCCAAATGTAACACAATGGAGGCGACAATTCAATATATCGAACAAGAATTACATGGTTTGTATCCGAAAAATGAGGTGACGGCTTTTGTGCGCCTCATCCTTGAAAACGTTTGCGGACTAAATTATACGGAGCAGGTACTTTTGCGAAAAGAAAAGCTGGACAGTCGTTTCGGAAAGCCCGTTACGGAAATTGTGGCGCGTTTGAAAACGTACGAGCCCATCCAGTATATTTTGGGTCACACAGAATTTTTCGGACTAAAACTGAAGGTAACCCCGGCGGTATTAATTCCGCGTCCCGAAACCGAAGAACTGGTGCAATGGATTACGCAAACGGAACTTCCGGCTTCTCCTGCAATCCTCGATATTGGAACAGGGAGCGGTTGTATTGCCCTGGCCCTGAAAAATCAGTTGCCGCAAGCTACGGTAGATGCAACCGACATTTCGGATGCAGCATTGGAAACGGCCGGGGAGAATGCGGCGCTTAACGGAATTGACGTCGGTTTTTTTCAGGCCGATATTTTACGCTGGGAAGACTTTACATGGAAGATGTTCGATGTAATTGTGAGTAATCCTCCTTATGTGCGGGAATCTGAAAAAGAAGCCATGTTTCCCAATGTGTTGAAATATGAGCCGGAGAGCGCTTTGTTTGTTCATGATAATAACCCGCTGCTTTTTTACCGCCGGATAGCTGAATTTGCCCAAAGGTATTTGCAGAAAAACGGCAGGCTATTTTTTGAAATCAATGAAAATATGGGAGGGGAGATGAAAAAAATGCTGAGCGTGCACGGTTTTACCGGAATCGGGATAAAAAAAGATTTGTTTGGAAAAGAACGGATGTTACGTTGTCAGAGATAAAAAATTTGCACGTAAGATTCAGTAATTTTCTTAAAAATTGGCATTTTTACAGGGTTGGAAAGAATGAATTATAGATAAGGGAGTGAGGAAGCTTTTAAAATTCATATTGTTAGGCCTGAACCTGCTAGTGGTACTGGCGCTTTTTGTTGCCTGCCTGTCCGGATACATTTCACCAGATAAGTGGTGGATTCCTTCCTTTTTCGGATTGGCCTACCCTTTGGTTTTAGGTGCCAACCTCTTTTTTGTGGTTTTGTGGTTAATCATTCGTCCGCGTTATCTTTTGCTTTCATTGGTAGCCATTCTGGCAGGATGGAGTTTTGTGGCCCGTTTTGTACAGTTTCAGGCGAAAACATCCGAAGATGACGGCATAAAAATAATGTCGTACAACGTTCATCATTTCAGGGGGAAAGGGAAGCTTTCGCAAAAGCAGACAGCCATTGAAATTACGCGTTTTTTAAAAGAACAGCGCCCGGACATCATTTGCCTGCAAGAGGTGCGTCTCAGGAAGAACAGCATATTCAACCTTGCTCAAACAGTGGAAGGACTGGACTTTATAAACCATTATCAGTTTGCGCGAACGAGCAGTACATTCGGTTCGGTTACCTTAACCCGCTACCCCATTGTGAATATGGATGAAGTGCGCTTTGAAAATTCCAGAAACATAACCATTTATACTGATATCTTAATCGGAACAGATACTGTCCGGGTCTTTAATGTTCACTTGCACTCGTACGGCATCGACCCAAAGGATTACAGTATTATTGATTCGGGAGTTTCTTCCGAAGAAGATTTGAAGGAAGCCCGTGAGGTGGGCTCGAAGCTGAAAGCCGGGTTTCAAATGCGGGCCAGTCAGGTGGAAACTATCCGGGCAATGATTGATGAGTCGCCTTACCCTGTGATTGTTTGCGGCGATTTGAACGACGCCCCGGTATCCTATTCTTATCAGCAACTGAAAAAGGGATTGAAAGATGCTTTTGTGTCATCGGGAAAAGGAATTGGGCGTACGTATGTGAATAAGCTTTTATCTTTACGTATCGACTATATTTTTCACAGCCCCGGTTTTGGATCGTTCAATTTTCAGACTCATGATTTCCGTCATTCCGATCACTTACCGGTTTCAACAGAACTGATAAAAAAAGAGCATTAGTTCTCAGAAAGTGTTTTTATCGCCGCTACTTTATCTTTTTTCAACTGTTCGGCCAGCGTTTCTATCCCACTGAATTTTTGTTCATCCCTGATTTTTTTCGTAAAAACCAGCGTGATTTCCTTGTGGTAAAGATCACCGGAGAAGTCGAAAATATGCACCTCTATGCTACGGTTATCGGCATTTTTGTTGAAAGTAGGGCGGGAGCCAATGTTCAGCATTCCGCCATATCGTTTGTTTGAAATAAGTACCTCCACCGCATACACTCCATAACCTGGAATAAGTTTATGTGGATCGGAAGCTTCAATATTTGCCGTGGGGAATCCGATTATCCTGCCCATGCGTTTTCCTTCTACCACCGTTCCGTGGAGGGTAAACCGGTATCCCAGAAGATGGTTGGCCTTTTCAATACTTCCTTCTTCCAGGGCTTTACGTATCCGGGTGGAACTTACATGATCCTTTTCGACCGAGAGGGCGTCCAGCTTTTCAATTTCAAAACCAAAACGTTTGGCACACTTCTGTAAATATTCGAACCCACCTTCACGATTTTTTCCGAAACGATGATCGTAACCAACAACCAGGCAGTGGGTATGCATTTTCTTTACCAGAATTTCTTCTACAAATTCAGTGTAGGAAAGCTCAGAAAATGCCTTGGTGAAAGGAAAAACAATCAGGTGATCGATACCCGATTGCGCAAACAGTTCTTTTTTTTCGTTCAGGGTTGTTAAGAGTCGTAAATTGGTTTCATCGGGTGCAGTAACAAGTCGGGGGTGAGGGTAAAAAGTAAAGATAACCGACTCACCTCCATGCTCCCCGGCAATTTCTTTCAGGCGGGCAATTACTTTCCGGTGCCCTAAATGTACCCCGTCGAAAGTACCGATGGTAACCACAGGTTTGTGTGCTTTAAAACTGTTTATGTCGTGATGTATTTTCACTTGTTTTATTGCCGGTCAGCGAACATAGAATTTTTTCCTGAGATATCAGACAATATATTACTGAAAAATGGAATTGCCCACATAATCTTTAAATATTATTATTTTCGGGGATTGTTATTTCCAGAACTGTGGAAATTGTTAATTTTACGGCCTTTAATTAAAAAATCGAGATGAACATCAGCAAGTTATTATTTGCGGGAATCATTACTGCATTGGTGGCAATTGGATGCAACAGAGACAAGGGGCATTTTTCTGTTAGCGGAAAAATCACCCATGCCGAAGGGCAAACAATCTATTTCGAAGAATTGGGCGTGTCATCGTCAAAAGTTCTCGACTCGGTGAAAATCAATAAAAACGGGGAGTTTAAATTTACCGGGGAGACAAGTATTCCTACCTACTACTTATTGAAACTCTCCGAAGTTAAATTAATTACCCTTTTGGTTGATTCGGTTGAACAGGTTTTTGTAGAGGCAGACGCTGCCAATTTCGGGCGGAGCTACCGGGTAGAAGGATCGTTGGGATCCCTGCAGGTAAAAATATTGAATGATCATCTTGCCAGGACCCGTAAGCAACTCGACTCATTGCAGTCGCTGAACAATTTGTATGCAGGAAATCCGGATTATCCGCAGATGAAAAAAGAGTGGGACGCTGCCTATGATTCCATTAGGGAGGAGCAAACTGAGTTTTCGAAGAAGTTTATAATGAGCAATCCTTTTTCGATGGCTGGTGTTTTGGCGCTGTATCAACAGTTCGACAATAAGGAATACGTTGTAAAAGATTTGCAGACGATGCGTGTCGCTGCATCGGCCCTTCATTCCATTTATCCGAATTCGGCTCATGTGAAAGCGCTTTATCAAAATACACTGCAAATTTTACAGGAAGAACAAAGCGCAAAGCTTCGCCAGTTTATTCAGGAAAAGGGGGAAAACAGCCCTGATATTGTTTTGCCTAATTCCGAAGGAAAAGAAATAGCCCTTTCTTCATTGCGCGGAAAGATTGTGTTGCTACAGTTCTGGTCGGCAGTAGATCGTAATTCACGTATACAGAATGAGGCCTTGGTAGATGCATACCGGAAATACAAAAACAAAGGATTCGAGATTTACCAGGTAAGTGTGGACGAAAATCGCATTGAATGGGTAGATGCCATCGACCAGGATGGATTGAAATGGATTAATGTGGGAGATATGGAAGGAAGCAACTATGCCGCCCAGGTATATAATATTCAGTCTATTCCATACAATTACCTTTTGAACAAAGAAGGGGCAATTATTGCCCGCGACCTGAAAGGACCTGCTTTGGATAAGGCGCTTTCCAGGATACTCAATTAGTGCTTCCCGGAGTAAAATGCTTCATTCATAATAAATTGGCTGAAAAAGGGAAAATATATTTTGTGTCTGATGTTCACCTCGGTGCACCCGCGCTGAAAGATAACAGTGAACGCGAAATTTTTTTTACCAAATGGCTCGATTTTATCCGTGACGATGTGGCCGGATTGTATCTCATGGGCGATATTTTTGATTTCTGGTTTGAATACAGAAAAGTAGTGCCCCGTGGGTTTACACGGGTGTTGGGGCGCCTTGCCGATATGTCGGACAGGGGAGTTCCCATCCATTTTTTTACCGGTAATCACGATGTGTGGGTATTCGACTATCTTCCGAAGGAAATCGGGCTCACCGTTCACCGCGATACGTTTGTTACCGAAATTTATGGCAAAAAATTCTGCCTTGCCCATGGAGACGGACTAGATCCCAACGACAAAGGCTACCTGCTTTTGAAAAAGATATTTACCAGCAAAAAACTGCAATGGCTGTTTTCACGCCTTCATCCCAATTTTGCTTTTCATTTGGCCCATCAATGGTCAAAGTCGAGCCGATTGTCTAAAATGGGAGAAGAGGAAGAATTTAATGTTAAGAATGAAAGCATGTATAAATTTGCAGAAAATTTTTTGGAGAAGGAGTGGATAGATTATTTTATCTTTGGCCACCGTCATCGTATGGTCAATATGGAAATAAAAGATACATCCAGGCTAATTCTTCTCGGTGATTGGATTAAAAATTTTTCCTACGGTGTTTTTAACGGCGAAAAGTTTGTGTTGAACAAATTTACCGAATAACGGTTTGAAGAGAGATTAAGAATTATGGCGAAAAAAATATATACACGGATTATTGGAACCGGAAGTTATCTGCCACCCAATGTGGTTAAAAACAGTCATTTTCTGAATTATCAGTTTTATGATGCCTCTACAATGGAGTTGTTTGATAAACCCAATGAGGAGATTATTCAGAAATTTCGTGAGATAACAGGTATTGAAGAGCGTCGTTATGTGGCCAGTGACCAGGTTACTTCAGATTTGGCTGCGCTGGCAATAAAAGAAGCCTGCAAAACAGCTGAGATTTCGAAGGAAAGCCTTGACTTTATTATTATCGGCCATAATTTTGGAGATATCCAGGAGGGGAATGTTCGTAGTGACATGTTACCCGGCCTGGCCAACAAGGTAAAAATGAAGCTGCACATCAAGAATCCTAACTGCATTTGCCATGATGTGATTTCAGGATGTCCGGGATGGACCCAGGCAATGATTACGGCCGACGCATACATTAAAAGCGGTTTTATGAAGCGTGGCGTTGTGGTCGGCGCAGATGTCCTTTCGCGTATTTCCGATCCGCATGATCGTGATTCCATGATTTATGCCGACGGCGCCGGAGCTACCATTGTAGAAGCTGTGGAAAGCGAAGAACCCACCGGTATTCTTTCTCACTCAAGCCGTTCCGATTCAGTGAGCTATGCCAACCTGTTAACGCTTGGAGATTCCAATAACCCTGATGTTGAAGGAAATGACCTCTGGATCAAAATGATTGGTCATAAGCTTTACATTTACGCCATCAAGCATGTTCCCGGTGTGGTGAAGGAGAGCATTGAAAAAGCCGGAATTGAATTGAACGATATCAAAAAGGTTTTTATTCACCAGGCCAACGAAAAAATGGATGAAGCCATTCTGAGCGGTGTGTTCAGATTATATGGTGAAAAGAATATCCCTGAAGGAATTATGCCGATGAGCATCCGGTATCTCGGAAATTCATCGACGGCGACGGTTCCCGTTTTACTTGATTTGGTGCTGAAAGGAAAGATGGATGGACAGGAGATCAACAAAGGAGACCATGTGATAATTTGTTCTGTAGGAGCCGGAATGAATATCAATTCCATCGTTTACAAATGGTAAAAAATTGCTCCATTTTGGTTAACTTGAGCCGTTTTTAACTGTACAATATTTTCCAAAATGGGCATTGAGATTGTTTTTCTGATTGTTGGCCTTGTTTTACTGGGGGCGTTGGCTGTCATCTTTTATCTGAATTTAAAAAATCAAAAGAAAACTTCTTTTCTGAAAAATGAATTTCAGGAAAAAGAAAAACAATTTGAGAACCGGCGGATTGAAGCTGAGAAACAATCATTGGTGTGGGAGGAACGTTTCCACTCTCTAAAAACGGAAGCAGATAGTTGGAAACTGGAACTGCAAAAGACCCGAGAAGAAAATACTCATCTGGTAGGCCGGCTTGAAAAAGCAAAGTCGGAGTACCTGAACCTGCAGGAAAAGCTACAAACACAAAAAGCCGAACTGGAAGAAATTCAAAAGAAATTTACGGTTGAGTTTGAAAACATTGCCGGGAAAATTCTCAAAAAGAACAGTGAAGAATTTACCCTGGCCAATCAGAAAAATATTGGAGATGTACTGGCTCCCCTGAAAGAAAAAATCCATCTTTTTGAAAAGAAAGTGGAAGATACTTACCAGAAGGGGTTAAAAGACCAGACCGATTTGCGGGCTGAACTGAAAAAACTGTACGAGCTGAATAACCGCATCAGCGAGGAGGCCGGGAACCTGACCAAAGCCTTGAAAGGTGATGTGAAAAAGCAGGGGAATTGGGGCGAGGTGGTGTTGGATCGTATTCTGGAGCGCTCCGGACTGAATGAAGGGGAGCAGGGCTACCTGAAACAGTTTAGCGACATTTCCGACGAGGGAAAGCGTATTCAACCTGACGTGGTTATTAACCTTCCCGATGATAAACACATTATTATCGATTCCAAAGTTTCGCTGATTGCCTACGAAAGGGCGGTAAATGCAACAACCGATGAAGATCGGGCGATTCATGTAAAGAGCCATCTGCTTAGTTTGAGAACACATATCAAAGGGTTGAGCGAAAAACATTACCAGTCGGCGCGCAAATTAAATTCGCCCGATTTTGTGTTGTTGTTTATTCCCATTGAGGCATCGTTCAGCCTGGCTGTTCAGGAAGATCAGGAGTTGTTTTCCTATGCGTGGGATCAGAAAGTGGTAATTGTCAGTCCTTCAACTCTGCTGGCAACGCTACGTACCATTGCCTCTATCTGGCAACAGGAAAACCAGACGCGAAATGCACTGGAAATTGCCCGGCAGGGAGGTGCGCTTTACGACAAGTTTGTAGGGTTTATTTCCGACATGGACAAAATAGGGAACAACCTCCGGCTTACCCAAAACAGTTACAAAGATGCCATGAACAAGCTCTCGGAAGGACGGGGAAACCTAATACGTTCCACGGAGAGGCTGAAAGAGATGGGGGCTAAAGCATCAAAGGAGCTTCCGAAAAAATTGCTGGAAGATTAGGTGTTGTTTTTTAAAAAACGGAGCACTTCTTCCGTATCCTGGCGCGCGTTTACCTCGTCGTTTTTATAAACAATTTTTCCCTTTTTATCGATAATGAAAGTCCAGCGGCTGGTAGTGATACCCCTTTCCAGTTCAAACGGTTTGCCGTTAAATTCGCTTTTAAATGAGCCTCCGTCGCGGGAGGGAACCCCAAAAAGCCGGGCAATATCACCCGATTCATCCGAAAGCAGCGTAAAGTTAAGGTCGTGCGCTTCCTTGAAAAACTTTAAGCCTTCCGGGGTATCGCCACTTACACCTACTACCAGGGCATCAGCATTCTGTAGATCACTGCTCATGTCGCGGTATGCACAGGCCTGGGCCGTGCAACCACCCGTCATGGCAGCCGGATAAAAATAAACAACAAGGTATTTTTTACCTACATGTTTTTTAAGATCCCATGTACTCCCGTTGTCGGCAGTAGCAGTAAAACCGGGGACTTTATCGCCCACGTCCAGACCACTTTGTGCAAATGATCCAAAAGAAAAAGCTATCATCAGAAAGAATAGTATTGTTTTCATCTTATGCTATTTTAAATTGTACTCAAAATTACGCTCCATTATAATGATTCTTACTTGAGTCAGAACTGTTTGAAAAGTCTCATTCCTCAATGAAAAAATGAATCATTAAACAGTAATTAATACAGATAACAGGCAAAAAAGTTTTAGCCTGAATTTATTTTTAAAGGGGAACTGTAAAACATAAAGCACGGAGTGTTCAAAACGGTTGATAAAATTTTTTTATAAGAGATTTCAGTGTGTTGAAAATCAATGGTTTTTTATGTAAATTTAAGCCATGTTCAAAAAGTATGGGGCGAGCGTATACATATCGTTGCGACCGTTGTGGTTTCGAAGACCGGTTCAATGAAGGGCACGGCTTCCTGATCCATCCGCAGCCACTGGATTCCTATTTGAAAAGCAGGGAAAAACTTTTTCATTACCAAACCCACCGGGTTTTAAAAGAACTGGCCAGGGAACACCGTAATTTATTTGTGGATGCCGGCTTTAAAATTTATAAATGCTCCCACTGCGGCGTTCTTTACGACAAGGTGGATGTAACGGTTTACAATGATGGAAAGGTATTGCACCGAAGTGAATTTCGTTGTACACACTGTAGATCCCGCTTGAAGCTTACAAATATTCACAGACTGAAGAAGGCAGTATGTCCGGTTTGTAAAAAGAATACATTTCGCATTGATCAGCGAAAAATGGTTTTGTGGGATTAGTGTCAAGTCAAGCGTGCTCTTACGCGCCAAGTCTTGTTCATTTTTGTTTTTTCTCATTATAAAAAGACTCACGTAGCTACGGCTATGCTTACTTTTTCTAATTTCGAAAAATTCAAAAAGCGACGGCGACTTACCCGAAATTTCACACATGACTTGACACTAGCTTTTTGATTCGGACTGCGTTGAAAGTTCCCGAAACAGAGTGTTTTGAGGAAACGTGGTGGAAAGGTTTTTAAAAAGTGTGATTCCCTTTTGGTGCTTCTCCTCAATGTTAAAATAAATTTTTCCTAAAAAGTAGGAGGAAAGGGTTGAAACAACCAGATCGCCATCGTGGGTAAAGTGTTCAATTTCAGAAAGAGCCTTTGTACGTGCCGTTCTTTTTTTATTTAGAAAGAAAGGGTTGATCAAACTGTCAAAATAGTCGAAGAGGGAGCGGTAAAGATGAAAAAGCTTCAACCTGTCGGGGCCGTAATTTAAATCAGTGGGGTTGATTTCTAAAAGCAGGTTTTTAATTTCTGACCGTAAAAGTGCAGCTCTGATAATATTATATCTTTTTAGCTCGAAACGTAGTCGGTACGAGAGCAATATCAGCTTTGTAATTTTATATTCCTGATTAACGCCCTGGTTATTTTCAGCAACATCTTTCAGTACGGATTGAAAATATTTGGAATCATCATTCGATTCAGAAAAAACAGACTTCCACCAACTCAGGTCGATTCGTAAAACATCGAAATAAAAAGGGTCTATTTGATTTTTTTCGGATTCAAGTAAAGATTCGGCCTGATGAAACTGCTGGTTGTAAATGTGTTTAAATACTTCAAAGACTAATGTTTCGCTTTGTTTGGGATAAGCTGCTTTGTAAATGAATGATAAAAGGATTAATATGGTCAGAAAGCGAATCATTGTGGTTGCTGGCTAAGGGTGTATTCTACCAACCGGATAATCTCATTATATGTTTTTTCTTTTTCCACTGAAATTTTTTCAATGGCTGTCGCTTTTGCATTTTTTATTCCTCCGGTGTAATAGCGGTAATACCAGGAGCTAACAGATAAGAATGCGTCCAGTAGTCCATAGCTTTGCCAGATAACAATGGCTACCACTGCAATGCTGCCAACCAGGGCAATGGAATTGATGCCGCTCACTAAATCGCCGCAGTATATTTGTCCCAGGCCAGGGAAAATAATGCTTAGGGTTTCAATTTTTTCCGGTCGAAAACGTTTTCTGGTCTTTTCAAACTGTTTAAAAAGATCATCTAATTTGTGTGCAGAATCCGCTGAAAATATTTTTTTAAACTCAGAAAGAGCCTGTTCGTAATCTTCCACCCCAAACCATGCAACAGCGGTAAACAGGCTTATTTTATTTGTCAGATAGTTGTTTTTGGAGGGAGGCAAAGTCAGCAAATCATTCAATGCAAAAAAATAGTTTTCCTGCTTAAAGTGGCACATTGCTTTTTTAAGGATGATTTCGCTTTTTAAACTGTCGTTTAACGCAATTCTGGAAGCAATACCATAGCTTCTGACGGCAGAATTGTATTCACCCGTTGAAAAGAAAGAATCACCTATTTTTTGATAAATATCGGGAAATTGATTGCTGGAATCAAAGAAAGCAACACGTTGGAATTCAGTGAGTGCTGCTTGGTAATTTCCCGTTTCAAACTGCCTGTTGGCAAAGTGATACGTTTCTTCAATGGTTTGTGCACAAGCGAAAAGGGCATAGAAACTAAAAATGATTGTATATGCTGTTTTGAGCTTCATGGTATAACTTATCGTATTCAATTTGATTGTATGTTCTGGCTGCCTTTCCCGAACCCCAGATATTCCCGATGTAAAAGCCTGCCGACAGGCCGCCGAAAATCCATCCGCTGGCACTTTTTGTCCCTTTCTTGTTAAAGCCTCTGTAAGAGAGCCATGCATTGGACGAAACGAAGATGAATGACATAAGGGCATCGCCCCACAGGCCGGAGTATGCTTTCCCGCTACCCGGAACTATTGCCGACAGGGCCATTGCAAGTGCCGGGCTTTTTCCTTTGTAATTCTCCATTGCCCCGATGTTGTTAAATACCGAAGGATAGGATGCCGACAAAAGGTTTTGGTTGTTTTTTGAAAAGGTGAAAAGCGAATCTTCTTCATGGTTAAAAAAGTAATAGCCCAACCTGTAAAATGCCTGCTTAGTTTCAGGGAGTGAAAAAATTGCCTTTTCAAAATCAGACTTTTGATAGCAACAATTGCAGGTAAGGGACAGGTTCAGGAATTCACTGGCAACAGTGTCGTTTGAAAAAAAGTTTTCTGCGCCCAATAATTTTATATTCTGAAAAGAACCTTCGCAAATTTTACCCAACCGGTATGTTTTTATCAGGTTGGATGTGATTTCAGCATCAGGGGGCGAAATGTTTAAAATACGTTCATATTCAATGGCCGCCAGGTTGTACTGACGGGTGTTGAGAAGGTAGTGTGCAAATTTTTTTGAGTTTTCTGTATTGAACAGATTTTGGGCGTGGCCTGCGTTTCCTAAAAGCAGTAAACACAAAAAGAATAGTTGAATTTTACCTGACAGGATCATAAAATCGTTGTTTCATGGGATCAAAATAATATTGCCCGGGTTTAATTAAACGGTGACATCTTGATAAACGGTCGAAAGTGTAAAGTGTTCCTAACAATAAATTTTTTTGTTGTAAGGCCTGAACCGAATATTCTGAGCAGGATGGATGAAAAACACAGCTTGGATTGTCTTGTGACGAAAAAAAGGCTTTGTATACGTTAAAGCTTGAAGCCATTAAAAATTCGAATTCATTTTTGGGTTTGTTTGTGTCGGATGTATATGTTACAGGTTTGTGTTGGTGTGCTTCGAACAATCCACGGAGTTCATCCATTTTATAATCATTGGATGACACCTGGGCTTGCATTGAAAAGCAACCTGCCACAAAAAAAATAATAAGGAGTGGAATAATTCTCCTTAAATCAGTGTTGCTCCCACTGATAATGGTAATTGTTTTCGTTTTTTGTGTCATTTAAAATTACATTTTCAAATTCTATCACCTGGTAATTTTCTTTCCGGTTATCATCGTATACAATCTGAACGATTGTTCCGGGAAATTCAAAGCCTCCTACCTGGATATAATCTTTAAAAAATTGTTTGCTGTGTACCATTTTATCTTCGCCTGCAATAACTACGCTGTGTAACCTGTTATCCTTTTGGGCTACAGCAATGGTAGTAATCATTTGCTGAATCTGAGGGGGAATGTTCCAGTATGAAATAACCAGATCGCCCATTTTGTCAACTTTGCCGATTGAATACATTGCCTGGTTTAAGCCGAAGTAGGCTAAATTCGAATTGAGTGAAAGGTGAAAAACAGTAAATTCATTTAAGGATGGGATTGTTTCGGTATAATAAACGGAGTCATCAATCAGTTTGTAAATTTGGGAATCCTGAATAACCCATTTTTCTTTTTCGGGGAAAGAGATATCATATATTAATTCTTTACTGTATTTGTCGTAAAAAACTTTACCCTTTGTCAGGTTCGATTTTCCCGATGTACGCTTTGTTTTGGTTGTAAACTCCGCGCTCATTCTGAAATATTCCTGTGCTGCTACATCAGGGACAAACAGGTAAATTAGAAATATGAATACAAAAATAACGCGCATGTAAAAAATAAAAAGAGTGTATCAAAATGGAAAATTTTGCTTTCCATTTTGATACACTTTGTAAAAATAAATTTTTCAGCCTAAAAACTAATTCGATGAAGACTCAACTGCTGCAATAGCTACAACATAAATAATGACAGAAACGGCAGTTCCGGCTAAGCAACCCCACATAGCTTTCTTGGCTTCTTCCTTATTGTTGTCGGTAGCAATGTAAACGAGCAAAAGCCCAAGAACACCAAATACACAACCCCAAAGGAAGGAAGGGATTCCAAGAGGTGGCTCACCTGCGCCATCAGGCATTCCCATAGGGGTGGCCTGGCTCTCTATGTTGGCAATCAGTAGACTGGCTTCTTCTTCAAGCGTTGAGAAAGTAACGTTTGTGTTACTTTCAACGAAAGCGTCCAGGTCATCCAGTTCACTTAACTCAGCATTGAGCAATTCCTCGTCAAACGAAAAAACTGATTCATCAAACTCAACAGGACTAGTCTTGTTTGCTGCATAAATGTTAAAATTCTGAGCTGAGAGCAACGAAATGGCTAAAATGATGCTCACACTTTTGAGGATAAATTTTTTCATAATAAATGCGATTAATCAATTAGTAAAATTTTTTAGAAAAGGTAAAAGTATATAAAAAATATATATAGTATTATGAAAAGCACAAGGAAATTTAGTGTATATGTTGTCTGGCATTCGATCTCCGGGATAAGATAGCCCTACCTGTCTGAAGTTCAATAAAAACATCCTTGCTGATTTTGAACAAACAGGAACATTTAATTGTACCATGCATAAGGAATATGCATTTTGTAGCGTTACGAAATTATTCTCATTATGGTCAGTGCTTTACAAAAGGGAAAATGCAACCACCAGGGAATTGTTCTGAAAGCAGGAGAGGGCGGCTTGACGAACAAAGCCCTTGCCGCCTCATTTCTCCGAACGCTGCTTTATTTCGATGTTTTTTCTTATCCACTTACCTGCGATGAAATTTTTAATTATTCTTCGTGGCAAAATCTTGATAAAAATGAAGGGATAAAAACGCTTGAAAATCTTTTGGAAAACCAATTTATCAATACGCACATGGGATTTTATTTTTTGGGAGAGGATTCCCAAAAGGTGAGCCAAAGGGTGGCCGGGAATAAATTGGCTGTTAAGCGGATGAAACAGGCGCGTTTCTTTTCAGGTATTATTGCCAGTTTCCCGTTTACCCGTGGAGTGTATATTTCCGGATCGCTTTCAAAGGGATACATGGATAACGAAAGCGACATCGACTATTTTATTTTAACCAGTCCGGGCAGGCTCTGGCTATGCCGCACAATGCTTGTGATGTTCAAAAAAGTATTCCTGCTAAACTCGCACAAAAATTTTTGCATCAATTATCTTGTAGATACCAATAACCTGGAAATTAAAGAGCGTAATATTTATACTGCTACTGAGGTGGCGTTACTTTTACCCATGCATAATTACAGGTTGTTCAGTGAGTTTCTGAATGCAAATAGCTGGGTAAAAGATTATTATCCTCGTCTTAGTCAGGGTGAAGGACAACCAGTAAAAGGATTTCCTTTTGTTAAAAAGGTACTCGAAATAATACTTGACAATCGGCTGGGCGATTTTCTGGACAATTACTTTTTCAGAGTTACTACGAAATTTTGGCAAAATAAACACGGGAAGAATGAAGTTTCCAAACCGGATTCCGAATTGTTCTGGAATAAACATGTTTCGCAATACAATCCCGGGCATTTCAGGATGAATGTGTTAAAGCGGTTTCGTAAAAAGTTGGATGACTTTGAAGCCCAATACGGGTTTGTTGTCAGTGAATATTAAATTCAGACTGGATAATGAATAACCTGCAAAGGAATATCTGGATTTTTGGCGCCACCGGCTTCATCGGGCAGGCGCTTTTTGAACACCTTGCCGCAAATACACCACATCGTTTGTTCCTGCTTCTGCATCGTAAAACTTTGTTCAGAAAGTATGAAGGATACAATACATTTATGGGCAGCTTGTCGGATTTTGATGACAGCTTGTTTGAAAGGTATCCCCCGGATGTGATTTTTCATCTGGCGCGTTTTTCCGGCAGCAATACCCTTACCCGTAGATTGGCTTCCCTTAAAGGGGCCAAAGCGAACCAACGACTCGTGGAGGTATTGAAAGGACTTGATAAGCCGCCTGTTGTTGTATATGTTTCCGGTTCGTTGATGTATGGTTCGCAAAAAGAAAGCACTTTCGCTACGGAAGATTTTCCGCTGACCCCTACGGCTTATGCAGAATATTACATCAGGGGCGAGTTGCCCTGGATTCAGGCGCAGGAAAAGGGAACTCTTGATATCCGTTTTGCCCGTCCTGGTTGGATTGTAGGATCTTCTTCATGGTTCAGGGAGTTTTTTTGGAACTATTACTTAAAAACAGGTAACGTTCCTTACTATGGCGATGGCAGCCAGCTCATGTCGGTGGTAAGTTTACCGGATTGTGCCCGGCTGATTGCCCGGTTGGCTGCGAAAGGGGCTCAACGACAGAACCTGAATATTTTTAGTATGGCTCCTCTGTCACAAAAAATGTTTAGCGAAATGCTTGCCGGGAAATTGAACGCCGCAACTGTCAGAATCCCTAAACAGGATTTATTCCGTCGGTATGGAAAAACGGTGGCTTCAGCCCTTACTTCTTCCACTCCGCTTGCTACTCTGTATCCTGAATGGTATGAGGATTTTCAGCCTTTAACGCCGGATTTGGATACTGTTTTTGACGATGTGTTAGCGCATCTTAAAAACAAATAGAGTGTATTCGCCGAATTTCCATAAAAAAGTATTGTTCAAAAGTATGTCTGCTTTCCAAAGCCACTTTCGAAACCTGCCCAGTCGTCGGTTTAGCCCATGGTAATACCAGGCAGGATGAAGAATACTGTATCCTTGTTTCTTTTGTAAGTCCAGTCCGGAAAAGGTGTTGATAATTTCTTTCGGACTGTAACATCGGCTCGGCAGGTATTTTACCGGGGAATAACCTCCCCATACAGGCCGTAAGCGGGCAAAAGCATTGGAAAATCTGAGTTTAATGAATTCTATTAGCATGCCCAAAATGTAATATTTGTTTACGAAGGTCAGCACCATTATCCCATCCTTATTTAGTATTTTTTTTAAAATACGTGCTGTTTCATCAAGGTTGGATACTGTATTCAGTGCGCCAAAGAATACGTAAATTATGTCAAACCGTTTCCCGGGAAATAACCGTTCGAGATCTTCCACACTGCCCTCTGCCGCAACAACCCTTTCAAGTTCCTTTTTTTTGGCTCTGTTTGTTGCTATGCGGTGCATTTCGCCGGAGATATCGATTCCATAAACTGTTACTTCCGGATGGGTTACTGCGAAATGCACCATGTCAAGCCCTGTTCCGTAACCGATTTCCAGCATGTTTTTAAAAGGATGTTTTTTGACTTCTTCTCTGAATGACTGACGGATTGTTTGTAACACCGGATTCTGCCAGTATCGCTTGTCGAAATCGTCGGCATCCTCATCGTAATAAGTTTTAACTGTTTTGTAATAGTCGTTTGTCATAATTTGTTTCGTAAACGGATAATAAATAGGCTGCCATTCCCCAAAAAAGGAAAGCAAACTTATCGGTGTTCAGAAAGTTATTGAAAAAAGCATGGAAAAGATAAGTTGATAAAGCTGCAAAAGAGATGATTATTTTCCCCCTTTGCGGATGATGCGGTGATTTAACAAAAACCACCCAGAGCCAGTGGCCGAGAAGAAGAAGTAAGGCAGCCAACCCGGGAACTCCTGTTTCACTTAAAACGAGGATGTATTCAGAGTGAGCAGTTCCTCCCGAATTTTCCGGTATTTTATGGGGATTTGTTACGGTGAGCCTGTTGGTTAGTTCCTTTTTTTGAAACGGAATATAGGCAAATTGGTAGGTTCCGGGACCAAAGCCTGTCAGAGGGCGTTCCGTAAACATTTTTATTCCCGCATACCACCGGTTGAGGCGTTCGACATTCGAATCGTCGGTTGTCACATTTCCTGCTGATTTTATAAATTCCGACCATTCCACATTTTGTTTCCGCGAAATATATTTGTTGTAGTATAACTTGTCATAAAGTTGCCGGTGAAATATACCCGAAAAAATCAGGGCAACGAGGCTCAGTATCGCCAGGTATTTAAAATGAATTTTCATCCGTAATAACAACCACACAAACCCAAAAGCTACCATACTTAAAATGGCCGCCCGGCTGTGTGCGAGAAATACAGCATACAAGAAAAATACGCCGGCCATTGCCATTCGTAAACGGTTAACCGGTTTTTTTGCCGAAACGGAACTGGCAAACCAGAAAGCGCTGAGTATAGAAGCAGATGCACCGGTAATAGTATGGTCTTTGTAAAAAGGCTGAAAAATACCCTTGGTAGTTACCGGGTTTAGTCCGTATTGCCAAAAACGGAAAGTGGCGTATAAAATTACCAGTGAAAAGCCGAGACTGTAGAGAATTATCATTTGATGGAAAAGCTTCGGATAAGTACTGAAAATATTTTTCAGTATGAAGAGGAAAACAAGAATATATGTTATGTTGATTAATGCAAATTTTGCAGAAACAGAGGGCATCGTAGAAAATAATGTACTGGCAGGATAGATTAGCATTAGGGGGATTGCAAATCGTAACTCTCCACCGAAAAATCTATAAAAAGCCTGCGGTTCAAGAATAATTTCAATTACCAGGGTGAGTGCGGCAATTCCAATCAGCAATTCACCCGGGAACAGGATTTTTGCATGGGAGTAAACAGATAATTCAAAGGAAAAGGGCAGAAACAGGGCCAACAGTTTTAAAAGATAAGTTTGTAATTTTAATTGAACGATCAGAAAGGATGTTGCGAGCATAAAAACTGCTGCAAGCGGAATAAAGTAGGTTGTATTTTTGATGCAAAGCCAGAATACACCTGCCACAAGTGCCGGAAGAATAAAAAAAGGAAATATTCCTTTTACATATCTATCCGGTTGATGTAACATCCTGCTTTATTATTTTAAAAACGATCAAGAGAAAAATATAGGCAAAAACTGAAGCCAGGGCAATTAGTTTTCGACGCGGCCATGTGGGCTCTGCTGCAGGAATAGCTTCTGAAATGACATAAGCCCGGGGAAGTTCTGTTTTAAAATCACGTTCTACAGTCTCCAGATGGTTCTTTCGGGAACCCAGCTCTTGTAGTTCAATGGGATATTGATTTTTTAATCTGAAAAGTTCATTGCTTTTTGTGTTATCATCGATTGTGTTTTCCAGGTTATCAATTTTGTTTTCCAGTTTTTCCACGCCGTGAAGTTTATTTTCATAATGTAGTTGAGCCTGCATCAAGGCATTCATCCGGTTTTCGTACAGAATGTCTTCTTTGATAATGTCGCCAAGTTCTACAATCGTATTTGCCATCTCTGCCGCCTTTTCAGGATCAGGATCCAATACGGTAACAGATACTGAGCTGAATCGGGTTTTTTCATATTTTATGCGGCTATCAATGGCCTTGTAAAGCCTGCTCAATCCTCCTGTTTCACTGAGGTCTATCCCAAACTTTTCCGCAAGGTTATAGCGGCTGATGAGGCTGTCTCGCATTCTTCCGGACTGAAAAATCTGGATGTGGCCGTCAATTTCAATGTCGCTGGCAAACCCAATGCCTTGTTGCTCAATTTGTTTTGATGGGATGGTGAGAGGCACATAAATAAGTGCTTCCGAACGATACAGAGGAGTAATAAAAAGCGAAGATGTTACCATCCAGGTAAGTACTCCTGTGATGATGGCCCCGATAACGAGGGTTTTTAAAAATCGCGTATTTGAAATATGTTTCAAATTTTTATTATGGAAACAATTTCAAGCGGGAATAAGTTTAGTATTCTAAAACAGTAAACTTGCAAGCAGGGTAAAAACTAGCCCGCAAAGAGCTATAATTGTTTCCATCACCGTCCAGCTTTGGAGGGTTTGTTTTTCATTCATGCCGAGGTATTTTCCTACCAACCAGAAACCGCTGTCGTTTACATGCGAAAGCAATGTGGCACCAGAAGCAATGGCAATAACCACCAATGCACGTTGCGGATCATTTAATCCGAACTCACTTAAAACCGGGGCTATGATTCCCGCAGCAGTAATCATAGCCACTGTTGCTGAACCCTGGGTAACCCGGACAATGGCAGCAAGCAGCCAGGCCAGCAGAATGGGAGGCAAAGCTGAATTTGCCATGGATTCAGCCATGATTTTTCCAATGCCGCTGTCAACCAGTATCTGTTTCAATACACCGCCGGCACCGGTAATCAGAATGATGATTCCTGCCGGACCAAGAGCTTTGGTGCTTAGTTCGAGAATCTTTTGTTTGTCCATTCCCCGTTTGATGCACAAGAAATAGATGGCGATCAGTGTGGCAATAATCAGTGCGGAGAAAGGATGCCCGAGAAACTCCAGAATATCGGTAGTGACCGATTTTGAAATGAATTCTTTTGACACGGCCAACCCTGTAAAAGTATTGACAAGAATCAGGAGCAGCGGGATGGAAATGATAATGGCAATCATCCGGAAAGGGGGCAAATTTTTGGGATCAACTTCTTTGGGTTCTTTATCGAAATCGAACGGTGGCTCCAGGTGAATTTTTTTTGAAATGTATTTCCCCCAAACAGGGCCGGCAATTACTGCAGTTGGAAAGCCCAGAATAATACCAAACAGGATAACCCATCCCAATTGTGCGTTAATGATATCAGCCACAGCTACCGGACCAGGTGTGGGAGGAATAAAGCTGTGTGTTACCGCTAGTCCGGCCAGTAACGGAATAGCATAATAAAGGAGTGAACGTTTGGTATCCCTGGCCAATGCGTATATGATGGGAACGAGGATGATAAAACCTACATCGAGGAAAACCGGGATGGCCACCACAAAACCAGTAATGACCATGGCCCACGAGGCACGGTCTTTGCCAAATTTTTTTACCAGGTAATGAGCCAGTGATTCTGCTCCTCCCGAACTTTCCAGCATCTGTCCGAAAATGGCGCCTAACCCTACTACGGTGGCTACAAAACCGAGTGTTCCTGCCATACCATCCTGAATAGACCGGATAATTCCGTCCAGGGGCATGCCGGCAACTATTCCTACGTAGATGGCTGTGATTAAGAGTGAAATAAATGCACTGATTTTGAATTTCAGTACCATAAACAGCAGTAATGCTACGGCTGAAATAACAATAAATACCAGAAAAGGTGTTGACATAATAATATGGATATAGCTATTTAGCCATAAAAATAAGATTATAGATTGAATTTATGTGAGTGAGAAAAGATTAGTTGAATATTCAGGCATCAAAACCAGAGTTGGTTGAATGGGTATTAAAAACCAATGAATCTGAATTTATCAGATTATAACAAGTAATGATTTGTCCATTTTCTTTTATAAAGAATGAACAGGTTACCGGATTCGGTTTCGGTATTGCCTTGGCGACATTCCCATTTTCTTTTTGAAATCACGTGTGAAATAATAGGGATCGGAATATCCCAGATTATATGAAATTTCTTTTACTTTCATTCTGGTGTAGTCCAGAAACTCGCAGGCTTTCAGTGTTTTTAAATGCGAGAAATAACTTAAAGGGGCATAGTTGGTCTCTTCCCTGAAAAGAGTGGTAAAGTATGTGGGAGAGTAACCTGCCTCGTGGGCAATTTGCTGAAGTGACAGCTTTTTGTGCAGGTTTTTGTCCAGGAAATGGATAGCCCGGCGCACACCTGGGTTAGATTCGTCAGCCAGATCATCGCTGGTGCGATTGGCATAAATAAATGTGGCAAGCAGGTGGCCAAAACAAAAATTTACATACTCCAGATTCTGATCGTGAAAGCCTTTTGAGAGGTTATTGAAAATTTCATCGAAGAGCATTTCCCGGTTGGCTACCATATTATTTACGGAGGGCACCAGGTTGCGAACCACCGAAAATTCACGCTCCAGATGTTTGACATTTCGTCCGTCAAATCCGGCTGTAAGGAAGCGGGTGGGGGACTTTAATACTGAATAAAACCGGAAAACTTCACCCCGGGGTACAATAAAAAATTGATCAGATGAAACCGGAACCTGCTCACCACCCAGCATTACAACCCCTTCTCCCTTAGTGCAAAAAGCCAGCAGGTAATTTTCTGTTTTTCCTTCCGAATCCCATGCAGAACCCTTTTCCACTTCTATTTCACCTGTGTTGACAAGATACAAATCACGGGTAAGCGGATTCATTTTTTGTTCATTTCCCGGGGAGGTTGGCAGCCTGAAATACCGGATTTCTTTAATCATAAGCAAATAAAGTAATATTGTCCATCTTTTTCAAAGAAAATACTATTTTTTCCCAATTTAACTGCTCATACTTTTGTGAAAACCAAAAATCTACAGAAAAATTATGAGTGAACTATTGTCAAATATTGCCGAGTGTATTGAATTCGGAAAAATCAACAAAGTTGCGCCGTTTCCCCCGCAAATGAAAGGGCAGGACGGTGCCGATGAACTTACCAGGCAGGCCCTGGACGAAGGTATTTCTGCTCAACGAATTCTTACAGAAGGGTTGATGGTCGGGATGGAGAAGGTGGGGATTAAATTCCGCGAAAACAAAGTGTTTGTTCCGCAAGTGCTCATGTCGGCCAAAGCAATGAGTACAGCGATGATTCATTTGAAACCATTTTTCCTTTCGGGAGAAGTGAAGGAAAAGGGCACATTTATTATTGGTACGGTAGAAGGTGATTTGCACGACATTGGAAAAAACCTGGTTTCGATGATGGTCGAAGGCAATGGCTGGAAAGTAGTGGATTTGGGTACCGATGTGAAAGCCGAACAGTTTGTGTCTGCCATTAAAGAACACCAAAATGCATTTGTGGGATTATCGGCGTTGCTAACCACCACTATGGTAAGTATGGAAAAAATTACCAAAGCAATCAAGGAAGCCATTCCCGAAGCCAAAGTTGCGGTGGGGGGTGCGCCCGTAACGGATGACTTCCGCAAAAAAATAGGCGCCGATGTTTATTCTCCCGATCCACAGGGGCTGGTAGAATATTTGAATGCACAGGTGGCCTGAACCAGATAAATGATAGCAAAATGTGGGTAGCGGCACAGACTAAGCTATTCGCGTAAATTAAATCAGATTTTGTTTAGAAGTTGTATGAATTTGAGAAATGCGAAATTTCTCGAAGAGGAAAGATTATGTCTGTTATTAAAGGGGAGAAGCTGTCTTTTTACTTGCAACTTGATGAAATAATACAAAGAAAATGAAAGGACTTGAATTAATTAAAAAGGCTTTTGCCCTGCAACCGGTGGAACGTGTACCATGGGTTCCTTTTGTAGGAGTGCACGGTGGCTTTTTAACCGGCACCGATGCGGAAACGTATTTGAAATCTTCCGGCGAAATTGTAAAAGGAATCAGTAAAGCTGTGGAAGAATACAATCCGGATGGGATTCCTGTTGTGTTTGATTTACAGGTGGAAGCCGAAGTATTGGATTGCAAGTTGCGTTGGTCGGAATCGGGCCCGCCGGCGGTAGTTTCACATCCGCTTGCAGAAGGGAAAAAAAGAAGTGATTTGAAAATTCCCGGAGCAGGTGACGGGCGTATTCCCGTTTGCCTGGAAGCCACTAAAATTCTCCGGGAGAAATACCCGGATATCGCACTTTATGGCCTGATTACCGGTCCGTTCACCCTGGCATTGCATTTATTGGGGACGGATATTTTTATGAAGCTGTTTGAAGCACCGGAGGAAGTGAACGAGGTGATGGAATTTTGTACGCAGGTGGGGCAGAAAATGGCAGAATACTATATGGATGCCGGATGCGACGTTATCGCAGTGGTCGACCCAATGACCAGCCAAATTGATCCGGTCACATTCGAAAACTTTGTTACCCCTTTTGTCTCCCGTATTTTTGAGGATATCCGGATAAAAGGAAAACTCAGTTCGTTTTTTGTTTGCGGTCATGCCCAGCAAAATATTGAAGCTATGTGCAACTGCCGGCCAGACAATGTTTCTATCGATGAAAACATACCGCTCGATTTTGTGAAAGAGATAACCCTTGAAAAAGGGATCAGTTTTGGCGGTAACCTGAAACTGACGGTGGTGTTGTTGATGGGAAGCGCTGACGATTGCCGGGAGCATACACTTGAATGCCTCGATCTGGGAGGGAAAACCGGATTTATTTTAGCGCCCGGTTGCGATCTGCCACGTGAAACACCGCTTAAAAACCTGAAGGCTGTTACTGCCCTGATACACGATCCCTACCAGCAGGATGTGGTGCGTACGCTTGAAAAAAAGGAAAGTACGTTGGAGATTTTCAATATGAAAGATTACGGGCAGGCCGAAAAAGTGATTGTAGATATTATTACACTTGATTCTGAATCCTGCGCACCCTGCCAATACATGGTGGAGGCTGTAAAAAGGGTGGCACCCCATTTCGATGGGGTGGTGGAGTGGCGTGAACATGCCATAAAAAAAATGGAGGCCGTAAGTTTTATGTCGTCATTGATGGTAAAAAACATTCCTACTATCTGCATCGACGGAAAGATTGCTTTTGTTTCCCAAATACCGCCGGAGAAGGAATTGGTGGCAGCCATTCAGAAACGTATCAATGAAAAACTAAAATTAAAAATACGATCGAAACGCAGCGAGTTCATTTTGCTGGGAGAAGAGGAAAGTCAATGCCGGGAGCTGCAGGAACGGGCGATGCGGGCCCTCACCGAGTTGGGTAAAGATGTGGAAATAAAAGTTGTTGCCGGAAGAGAGAAACTCGCTTCTTACGGTGTAACCCAAACCCCGGCGGCGGTGGCTGTCAGCTACAAAATAAAATCCGAAGGTTCGCTTCCTTCTGTTGAGGTAATTCGGGAGTGGCTCAAGGAGTTGTGACATTTTTAGTAATTTAGCGGGAAACAATAAGAATGGGCAAAATACTTGATAAAATAAAGCTGGGGAAAGTGCTGGTTTCTGACGGCGCCTGGGGCACTTTTTTGCAACAAAAAGGACTAAAAACCGGGGAGTGCCCCGAAGAGTGGAATATTACCCATCCGGATGAAGTCCTGGATATTGCCCGGAGTTACATCGAGGCCGGTGCCGACATGGTTGAAACCAACAGTTTTGGCGGAACACGCTTTAAGCTGGAAAAATATGGTCTGGAAGATAAAGTTTTCGAGCTGAACAAAGCTGCAGCCGAAATCAGCCGGAAGGCGGCCGGAGACAAGTTTGTCCTCGGTTCGGTGGGGCCAACCGGAAAAATACTGATGATGGGCGATGTGACGGAAGAAGAACTTTTCGAGGCTTTCAAAGAGCAGGCAAAAGGACTGGAAAGCGGAGGGGCTGACGCTATTATGATCGAGACCATGAGCGACCTCGATGAGGCGCGAATTGCTATTCAGGCTGCAAAACAACATACCCGGCTGGAAGTATTTTGCACCATGACCTTTGAAAAAACGGTTACCGGTGAATTCCGATCTATGATGGGGGTTTCGCCCACCGAAATGGTGCAGACTCTGGTTGGGGCAGGTGCAGAGTTAATTGGGGCCAATTGTGGTAATGGTATGGTTGGAATGGTTGCTATTGTGGAAGAGATTCGTAAAGCAAATGCTGAAATTCCAATTCTTGTTCATGCCAATGCCGGCATGCCGGTTTACAGTGACGGAGAAACGGTTTTCCCGGAAAAACCGGACGAGATGGCCACACTGGTGCCGAAAATTATTAAGGCCGGAGCCAATGTGATTGGAGGTTGCTGCGGTACCACCCCGGAGCATATTTGTAAAGTCAGGGATGCCATAGATAAGAGTTAAGAAAACGGCGATGCAAAAAATACCTTTTCATATAATCTCCGGTTTTCTTGGAAGCGGTAAAACCACTTTTCTGAAGCGGATTATTGACACGTATGCTGAAGAATACACACTGGGAATTATTCAGAATGAGTTTGCCCCTTCCAATATCGACGGTGCAGAACTGAAAGGGTCTGGTAAAGATTTTCATTTACTGGAAATGAATAAAGGATCGGTTTTTTGCGTCTGTTTGCTGGGTGATTTTACCCGTTCTCTGGAAAAATTTACCAAAGAATACAATCCTGATGTTTTAATCATTGAGGCATCGGGTCTTTCTGATACTACGTCGGTTGCCGAGGTTGTATCGGCCGGCAGTCTTTCCGAACGGATTTACCTTGCCTCTAACTGGTGTATTGTGGATGCCTGCAGTTTTAGAAAAACAGGTTTAATGAAGCAACGTGTGAGTCAACAGATTCGTATGGCCGATGTAGTCCTCATCAATAAAACGGATGTGGTTGAAAATGATAGCGTTTCACATGTTGAAGAAACCGTCAGGGACCTGAATCCTTTTGCTGAAATCAAAAGGACTACTTTCTGTGATGTGGATTTTACGTTAGGCGGCGTTTCTGTTTCCAAATTTTATCCTGATATGGGGCAACCGCTTGCCCGTCCGGATGTGAATTCTATGGTTATCAAAAGCGGGAAAAAAATTTCCCGGGAATCCATGGTTGGTTTTTTTAATGAATGGGCTCCTAAATCATACCGGATTAAAGGTTACGTAAATCTTAAGGATGGAAAAACCGTTGCCGTTCAATGTGTTTTCGAAAAAATTGAATTTAAGGAAATCTCAGCTAATTTTCACCCGACGGAGTTGGTAGCTTTATCCGACCAATTCGCTCTGCGTGAATGGAATCAGGCATTTAGGGAACTTCATTGAAACAAGCATTCGCTTTATATTTTAGTGGGGTGTAGGCTGGTCGGTATAAATATCCTTGTCAGACCTTCTTAGAAACAATTTAAATTAGCTATTTTAGACCGAACTTTTTGGGGATAACAGGCGGTTCAGCTACTTTTGTGCCCAAATATTATTGTCAACAAGATTAAATAAAAAATTTATGAGCAAGTTTTTGACTGCATCAATTGGCAGAAAATTTATTATGGGTGTTTCAGGACTGTTCCTGGTTGTGTTCATTGCTGTGCACCTGACTGTGAATATATTATTGATTTTTGATGACAGCGGTGAGCTCTTTAACCAGGCAGCCCATTTTATGGGGACCAACCCTGTTGTTAAAATCATGGAGCCATTGTTGGGCATTGGATTCCTTGTTCACATCCTTTGGTCCTTTTTTCTGGAGTACCAAAACTGGAAGGCCCGTCCGGTAAAATACGACAGAAAAAGTTCCGGTGTTTCCAGCACATGGACATCGCGGAATATGCTTGTTCTTGGAGCATTGGTTCTTGTCTTCTTGATTGTCCATGTTCTCCAGTTTTTCTGGGTCATTAAATTTAACCCGGAGTCAATGAATTCGGTGATTATTGGAGGAGAGGAGATGGAGGATACCTATTCCCTTGTTGCAGGTTTGTTTAGGAGCAGTGTGGCCTACGATCTGTTTTATATTGTAGGAGGTATTTTACTTGGGTTTCATCTTTCTCATGGATTTTGGTCTGGTTTTCAGACCTTGGGTTTGAGCAATAAGCATTGGATTAGCAGGTTGCAAGTTCTGGGAAAAATATTCTCTGTTATTGTTGCTATCGGTTTTTCTATCATCCCGTTGTACTTCCTCATTAAGTTTTAATTTTTTTTGAAATTCGTTTGATTATGAGCATATTAAATTCCAAAATACCTGAAGGGCCTTTAGCTGAAAAATGGAGCAGGCACAAAGCCGGTATTAAAGTAGTGAGTCCGGCAAATAAGCGAAAACTTGATATTATTGTCGTTGGAACAGGTTTGGGGGGAGCCTCTGCCGCAGCTTCATTGGCCGAATTGGGATACAATGTAAAAGCTTTTTGTTACCAGGATAGCCCGCGTCGTGCCCACTCTATTGCGGCACAGGGCGGTATCAACGCAGCTAAGAATTATCAAAACGATAACGACTCGGTTTTCCGGTTGTTTTACGATACGATTAAAGGAGGCGATTATCGCTCGCGCGAAGCCAATGTTTACCGTTTGGCTGAGGTCTCTCCTAATATTATTGATCAGTGTGTGGCGCAAGGTGTTCCTTTCGGACGTGAATACGGAGGGTTACTTGCCAACCGTTCATTTGGAGGAGTGTTGGTTAGCCGTACATTTTATGCCCGTGGGCAAACCGGTCAGCAGTTACTTCTGGGGGCTTACCAGGCCATGAACCGTCAGATTGACAAAGGAAATGTGGAAATGTACAGTCGCCATGAGATGCTCGACGTGGTTATCGTCGACGGAAAGGCCCGGGGAATTATTGCCCGTGACCTTGTTACCGGCGAAATCAAACGTTTTGGCGCCCACGCCGTGGTTGTGGCTACCGGCGGATACGGAAACGTATTCTTCCTTTCTACCAATGCTATGGGAAGTAACGGATCGGCAGCCTGGCAGTGTTACAAAAAAGGTGCTTTCTTTGCCAACCCGTGCTTTGTTCAGATTCACCCCACATGTATTCCGGTGCATGGAGACCAGCAGTCGAAACTGACCCTCATGTCGGAATCGCTGCGTAACGACGGTCGTGTTTGGGTTCCGAAGAAAAAAGAAGATGCTGAAAAACTTCGTAAAGGGGAAATCGGTCCAAATGATATTGCAGAAGATGATCGTGACTTTTATCTGGAGCGCCGTTACCCTTCTTATGGAAACCTGGTGCCCCGCGATGTGGCTTCACGGGCTGCTAAAGAGCGTTGCGATGAAGGTTTTGGCGTGAACGCGGAAGGAAAAGCAGTGTACCTCGATTTTAAATATGCGATTGAACGACTCGGAAAAGATGTGATTAAAGCACGCTACGGTAACCTTTTCCAGATGTACGAAAAAATTACCGATGTGGATCCGTATAAAGAGCCAATGATGATTTATCCGGCTATCCACTACTCCATGGGTGGATCATGGGTTGATTACAACCTGATGACAACTGTTTCGGGGCTCTACTCTATTGGTGAGGCTAACTTCTCTGACCATGGGGCCAACAGGCTGGGAGCCTCGGCGCTTATGCAGGGACTGGCCGACGGGTATTTTGTGCTTCCTTATACAATAGGGGATTACCTTGCCAATGAAATTATGACTCCGAAAGCGGATACAAATACACCGGAGTTTGAAGAAGCAGAAAAAGCCGTTACGTCAAGAATTGAAAAATTATACAATATTAAAGGTTCCAAACCGGTGGATTATTTCCATAAAAAGCTGGGACAGGTAATGTGGGACTACGTTGGTATGTCGCGCAACGAAGAAGGGCTGAAAAAAGCGGTTCAACTTATTCGGGAAATAAGGGATGAGTTTTGGAAGGACGTGAAGGTGCCGGGAGAACTGGATAACCTGAATCCGGAGCTGGAAAAAGCTGGCCGTGTAGCTGATTTCTTTGATATTGGTGAGCTGATGGCACTGGATGCGCTCAACCGCAACGAATCATGCGGCGGCCATTTCCGGGAAGAATCGGTTACCGAAGACGGTGAAGCTAAACGAAATGATAAGTCATTTACCTATGTTTCCAGTTGGGAGTATAAAGGCGAAGGACAAGAACCGGTGCTTCATAAAGAAGACCTGGTATTTGAGAATGTGGAGCTAACTCAAAGAAGTTATAAGTAGTGGGATAAAGGTTTGAGTAGTGACATTGAAAAATAAATACTATCGATATGGCAGATAAAATTCTTAAAAAACTCAATATAAAAGTGTGGCGGCAAAAGAATGCTGCCGACAAAGGAAGATTCGAAACTTACACCATCGAAAATATCTCTACCGGGTCGTCTTTTCTCGAGATGCTGGATATCCTGAATGACAAACTGATTATTGATGGGCAAGATCCCATTGCTTTTGACCACGATTGTCGTGAAGGTATTTGCGGTACGTGCAGTCTTTACATTAATGGTCGCCCACACGGGCCGGATACAGAGGTGACCACCTGTCAGCTGCACATGCGTAAGTTTAATGATGGCGAAACCATTACCATTGAACCCTGGCGGGCAAAGGCCTTCCCGGTGATAAAAGACCTGGTGGTTGACCGCACGGCTTTCGAAAAGATTCTTCGGGCCGGTGGTTTTATTTCAGTAAATACCGGCGGAGTACCTGATGCCAATGCCATTCCGGTGCCTTACGAAGATGCCGAGGAATCAATGGATGCTGCGGCTTGTATTGGTTGTGGCGCTTGTGTGGCAGCATGTAAAAACTCTTCGGCAATGCTTTTTGTTTCGGCCAAGGTTTCGCACCTTGCCAAACTACCCCAGGGGAAAGTGGAAGCTAAAAAACGTGCCCGGAGGATGGTGGCAAAAATGGACGAGCTTGGTTTTGGCGGTTGTACCAATACCGGTGCCTGCGAAGTAGAATGCCCCAAAAGTATTTCCATTACCAATATTGCCCGTTTGAACAGGGAATACTTGCTGGCCAGATTTTCAGAATAAACAAGATTTTCAGATAATGTAAAAGCCTTTTCATCTTTTTGGAAAGGCTTTTTTTATTCGTAGTTTTGTTCTGAACCTAAAACGGGCTCAGCTGAAAAATCCAGTGGATTAGTCAGTTTTCAGATACATTTTCCATCAATATTTTATGCCTTATCAGGCCGATTTTACTCTTTGGTTTAGCCCAAAGAGATAAACAGAAAACCCAAGGCTGCGTTCGCTTCACTCGGAAAAGCTACGTATTGCCGGCTAAAATTACTGAAACTCGTCGTACCTCCTCAAACAGCAGTAATTTTTTAACGCCGTCTTCACTTGTTTTCCGGCTCACCGACCGAGGCCATCGCTCCGATGTGCTAAACGTCCATATGTAGAATGGTCTGCTTTGTCAATTCCTGACTTCGGGTTATAAGTGAGCTATACCTGATGCGGGCTGTGTCAAAATTCCGTCAGTCGGGCTAATTCGATACATTGAAAAAACGCCAAGGTTAATTTTGACATGATGCTCGGAAATGCCTTCCTCGTGCTTCGTTTTTCTCATCTGGGAGAAAAATAAAGTGGGGATTGGGGCAAAGCCCCAAACAAGTGGATAACCAGTTAGTTGTCATGAATAAGGTTTTGTAAGTAAAATATCCTACATCACATTTACGTTGTTTCCTGAAATTTAATTACTTCCTCAAAGTTAGTTTTGAGAAAATTTTAAGTTAGGGAAAAAGTTAAATGAATATTGAGAGTTAAGCGTGATTACTTTTTTACTTCACCTACTTTTCAAGGTGATACCTAAAACGGCAGCCTCTCCAAATCCACGTTCCCGCCAGAAAGAATGATTCCCACTTTTTTGTTTTTTACTTCCACTTTATTTCCGAGGATGGCGGCCAGCGGAACAGCAGACGATGGTTCTACGATAATTTTCATCCGTTCCCAGATAAGACGCATGGCTTCCACAATTTTCTCTTCCGAGACAGTGACAATGTCGTCCACTTTGTCGAGAATAACGGAAAACGTGCGATCGCTCAGGGAGGTAAGCAGGCCGTCGGCAATGGTTTTTGGATTTACTGAAGGAATCAGTTTTTTTGCCCGGAACGACCGAAAAGCATCATCGGCGCCGGCTGGTTCGGTAGCAATCACTTTGCAGTCAGGCAGCAGGTGTTTGGTTGAAATGGCTGTTCCGCTGAGCAACCCTCCGCCCCCCACGGGCGCCAGTAAAATATCAAATGTGCCTGCATCTTCAATCAGTTCTTTGGCTGCCGTGCCTTGTCCGGCAATCACAAAAAAATTGTCGTAAGGATGCACTTCAATGGCGCCGGTTTTTCCGGTTACCTTTTCAAGGGTATTTTCCCTTGCCTCCAGGGTCGGTTCGCAAAAAGTGATTTTGGCGCCGTAACCGGCCACAGCTTTCTTTTTAATTTCGGATGATGTACGGGGCATAACAATGTGAGCGTCGATACCGCGTATTTTTGCAGCCAGGGCCAATGCTGCTGCATGGTTTCCCGAGGAGTGGGTTGCCACTCCCAGCTCCATCTCTTCCTGAGGCAATGAGAATACCGCGTTGCAGGCTCCCCGGAACTTAAATGCACCTACTTTTTGAAAGTTTTCGCATTTAAAATACACATCGGCACCTGTTATGCTGTTTATACTGGCTGATGTTAAAGCGGGCGTACGGTGGATGTATTCGTGAATGATTAAATGCGCTTTTTCGATATCGGAAAAATCGGGAACAGATTTCATACTTTTTGAGTTAATAGTTTATTTCACACAAAAACACCGGGTTGCAGAGTACCCCTAAAATAAATAACGCCTTGTTTGTTCAGCGTCTTTGACTGATGCAATCGTTTATCTTTCTATTGATCAGAATTCATCTTTGAAAAAACAGGCTTCGACACCTTTCACTCCCGGACGGATTTTAAAAACGCCCCCGGCATGCGGGAATTTTTTAAGTTCCTTTTCGTTTGTGTTTTGCCTGGCAGTAGTAATGTACAACGTGCCAAGGTCGTCGTCGCCAAAGGCGCACGAAGTAACATTTTTGGCCGGCACATCAATGGTACGGAGCAGTTCCCCTGTTTCGGGATTCCAGCACCCTACCGCCGCACCGCCCCACAGGGCAATCCATACGTTTCCTTCGGAATCAATAGTCATTCCGTCAGGAAATCCCATATCTTCGGGCACTTCGATTGCTGTTTGCGGATTACTGATTTCTCCAGTTTCGTTGTTGTAGTTCCAGGCCATTACCTTTCGGGTTGGGGTATCGATGTAATACATTTTTGTATGATCCCGCGACCAGACAATCCCGTTGGAAGTTGTTACCCCTTCAATCATTTTATGGACAGTACTGTCGGGATCAAGTCGATAGAGTGCGCCGGCCTTCTTTTTTCCTTCCAAGCTCATAGTGCCTGCCCAGAAACGTCCCGCCGGGTCGCATTTGCCGTCGTTGAAACGATTGCCGCTGATTTCTTTTTCCGGATCAATAATAAAGTGTTTGGAACCTGTTTCCGGGTCGAACTGGTAAAATCCGTTTTCCAGCGCAATCATTGCTTTTCCTGATTCTGAAGGCACCACGGTTCCAATCATTTGCCCGGTAAACATCTCCTTGTTGTATTTCAGTTTCGGGTTGTAGAAATTGAGGATTTTTCCGGTGATATTTACCCACATTAATTCACCGGTTTTATGGTTCCAGATGGCTCCTTCGCCCAAATCAGATTGTGTGTCGAGCACCAGTTCCGTTTTGTCCTTTTTGGGGGTGGAACAATAAACAAGAAGAACGGAAGCCACAAGTATCAATAAAATAGGTTTCATTTTTTTTGTTTTAGTATTAAAGATTCCGGCTTTTGCAGGAGCTGTGAGAGCAATATCTGAAATTAAAAATCATCAGTTTCACATTCTTAGATACTTTCAATGAGTTTTTTTAAAATCAGCGTCATTTTGGGTTCTGCTTTCATAGCGACCTGCTGTACTTCTTCGTGCGATATTTCGACAATTTCACCCGGAACACCACTGTCCGTGATAATGGAAATGCCGAAAACTTTCATGCCCGCGTGTTGGGCTGCAATTACCTCGGGTACGGTTGACATTCCAACAATGTCGGCTCCCAGAATACGAAACATTTTGTACTCGGCAGGAGTCTCAAATGTGGGTCCCTGCACCCCGACATAAACTCCTTCTTTTACCTGGATGTTATGCTCCAGTGCAATCAGTTTGGCTTTGTTTCGCAGTCTTTCGTCGTAAATTCTGCTCATGTCAGGGAAACGTGGCCCCAACTCCTTTTCATTTTTTCCGCGCAGAGGGTGCTCCGGGAAGAAATTGATGTGGTCGTTTATCAGTACAATATCTCCTACGTGCCAATCCGGATTCAATCCGCCCGAAGCGTTGGATACGAACAGGCGACTGACTCCTGTATATTTCATTACCCTTACAGGAAAAACGACCTCCTGCATAGAATACCCTTCGTAATAATGAAAACGGCCTTGCATGGCCATCACTTCCTTGCTTCCCAGTTTTCCGTAAATCAACCTTCCCGCATGTCCGTCCACTGTAGAAACCGGGAAGTGGGGGATTTCTGAATAAGGAATAGAATCAATGATTTCAAGATCGTTCACCAGGCCGCCCAAGCCGGTCCCAAGAATGATTCCTGTTTCAGGACGGGCGTTGATTCTTTTTTGTATGAAGTGCGCGGTTGCTTTTATTTTTTCCAACATAGTTTAAAATCTTTTTATTAAAGAGCTTGCCCTCTTCGTCGAGGAATTTAACCTGCACCGGCAGGTAATAAAGTACGCTTTTGAATTGCTCATCCAACTCCTCTATACCGGCGAAACGTACGGCATCCTTTTCCGTGGTAACGATTATTTTTTGCTCATTTTTCAATGATTCAAATTTACGCATTATCAGGCGGATATCTTCTTGTGAATAGTTATGGTGATCCGAAAATGTAATCATCTCTGTCTCTCCCGAAAACTGCTTCAGGTGTTCAGGAATGAGTTTGGGATAGGCAATCCCGGTTACGATGAGTATGGCGTAGGATTGTTTCGTATTTAGATCTTTTTCCAGTTCATTCCCTGAAAAAACATGGCGTATATTTCCATAGGAATAAGTCGTAAAAAAGAGCGCCTGGTAAGGTTTTAGCCGTACTTCCTTTTGCAGGATTCGCCGCATAATGGGTGTTACCTCCCCGGGGCATTTAGTGAAGATGATGATGCTTGCCCGGCGCATTTGGGTTGCTCTTTCCCGGAGGCGGCCAACGGGCAACAGGTGGTCTTCATTCAACGGACGGTTGTAGTCGATCAGCAGAATGTTGATGCCGGGAGTTATTCGCCGGTGCTGAAAAGCATCATCGAGTAACACAACATCCGGTGTTTTTTCATCTGACTGGTCCAGTAATTTCTCTACACCTTTTACTCTGTTTTCGCAAACGGAAACAGAAATTCCGGGGAACTTCTTTTTAATCTGAAGCGGCTCGTCGCCAACTTCCCAAACGCCTGACCCTGTCTCTACCCATCTAAAACCACTCGTTTTGCGTTTGTATCCCCGGCTAAGGGTTGCCACGTTGAATGTATCTTTGAGCAGTTTTACCAGGTATTCCACATGAGGTGTTTTGCCCGTGCCGCCTACAGTAATGTTGCCAATGGAGATAACCGGTACGGCAAATTCTTTCGATTTTAGAATGTTTAAATCGTAAAGGCGATTGCGGAATGCCACAATAATTCCGTAAAGAAAAGCAAATGGGTAGAGTAGTATTTTAAGCATTCAATTTATTTTTTTCCAGTTCGCTAAGATAAAGAAATGCAGTGGTCTTTCCCAAAAACGCACTGCTCATCTTTTATTCAAAGGAACCATAAAAATTGAAAAAGAAAATGGAGGCGGACTACTATTCCCCGATAATTTTTATCAACTTTCCTGTCTGCACCCGGTCAGAAAGTTCGAGATTGTTGAGCAGCGCCAGCTCGTCCATGCGGCTTTGCGGAACACCAAAATAGCGAAATGCCTCGGCCAGGGTTCCGTTTCGCTGAACCTTTTTAACTTTGATCCGTTGCGGTTTTACATTCAGTTTTGATGCTTCGGAAAGACGACTGAAATTGGACATGGTTGATTCAATGGTCCGGAAATAGGAATTGAAATCGGCTTCGGCCGCTACTCCGTGAAAAACATAAACCGCTCCTTCGTACTGAATAAAATAGGACAATACTTTTATTGCATTCTGTTGTCCTGTCTGCTGGTCTTGCGATACCTGTTCCGATACTGTTGCCACTGCCGGCAATCCGTTAACAGTGGTTTGTTTTGAATCGAGAAGGGTCAGGTTCAGATCCTTTAACGTGGTTTCAGCTGCTTCTCCAGGCGATTTTTGTTTCGACAGCATAAAAACCATCATCGCCTTGCCATCTTCCGGGGCCATTTGCACCTGCAAGGGTGAGTTTTGCAGTTTCCATCCGGAAGGTATGGGAAATTTGAACTTCATTTCGGGATGGTAAAAAACGTTCCCATCTACAAAACCCTGGCGCGGATCTTCGCCGTAAACCAAACCATCCAGCATTTGCAGGTAGTTGTTTTCATTTACTTTCCAGTCGGAATATCCCAGGCTGTCCTGCCAATGTCCGGTATATCGTTTTACTGAATTGTAACGATCGGAGGGGTTGGGATGGGTTGAAAGAAAAGTAGGGACTCCGCCATGATCACTTGCCATATTCATTTTGTTCAGCACATTAAAAAAGTCTGCCATCTTTTCGGCATCGTAGTGAACGCGTGAGGCATACTCCACGCCGAGGCGATCGGCTTCACGCTCATTGTCGCGACTGAATTTAAGGAAGAGTAGTTGCATTCCCTGCATGGCGTACCCTGCAAAGTCACGGAAATCTTCCGAAGCAATCATGCCACCTACTAATAAAAGTTGGCCCAATTGCTGCTTGCTTTGCTGACTGGCAGAGTGGCGTGCAGTGATGTGTCCCATTTCATGGCCCAGAACGCCAATGAGTTCAGCCTCGTTATTAAACTGTGCCAAAATTCCCCGGGTGAAATAAATATAACCACCCGGTACTGCAAAGGCATTTATTACCGGGGTATCCAAAATCCGGAAGTGATATTCCAGGTTAGGCCGATGGGAAAGCTTTCCCATTTCAACTCCCTTTTGCTGAATAAAATTGAGTAACCGGTCGTTTTCGTATAGACCGAAACTCGCCACCACCTGGGGATCGTATTGTTTTCCCATTTCCACCTCCTGCGCTTCCGACATGAGCATCAACTGCCTCTTGCCGGTTACCGGGTTAACAGCACATGAAGGTACCATTAATACGATGACTAAAAGAAGTATGACTTTATTGGCAATTTGTATTGCTTTCTTTGTTCCTGATTTTTTACTCATTGTTTTTTTCATTAAAATTAGCTTTCCGAATTTTTAATCAAAAATACAGATTCCGGCATAAAATAAAAATGAAGTGAGCTTGTATACTGGTCCTCCAAAAAACAAAAGGCACCTTCATCGCTGAAAGTGCCTTATTTCTTGTTGTGGGCCCACCTGGGCTTGAACCAGAGACCCCCTGATTATGAGTCCTAGATGATACGTCCTGTTAGTTTGTAATAGTTTGTTATACTTGTCATTGCGATTTTTGAAATTCCATTGTTTATCAATAAATGGTAAGTTTTTATAAGAATCCTGGACAAAAACCTGGACGATTCTGGGTTGAGTTTAGTCTTTAATACAAGGTACAGAATGTCTTAACCCAATTTTCTTTGCACTATTTTTCAAAAATAGTGCAAAGAAAAAAGCCAAAAATTTCTACATTTTTATTTGCTTTCTGAATTTTGCTTCAGAGTTATTAGGGCTGGCAGAAGGGAAATAAGGTCAGGCAGAAGTCAAAACCGGACTATGAAAGCCGATTAAACCAGCGTCAGAGAAAAATTAGAGTGATTCCAACTATTACTTTTTCCAATTAACATAGACCTTGAATTCACTTTATAAAAAGTAAACATAGACTAAATCAAAATAAATTAATTAATATTCCAAAATACTACTGATGCGTTAAAAATTATTACTGAATTTCGGATTCTGTTCAAGGAGAAATAAATTGGATCAATTTAAATTCTTGTGGGGTAAGGTTTAAATTTTCAACTTTGTGGGGTAAAAAAATACAGAGAATTGGAACAGATTGATACCTATGGTGAGCTTTTAAAACTAGTGCTCCCTGACGAGATTT